>NZ_JBFBMP010000004.1:297323-421890 GCF_040687125.1 Microbacterium sp. NPDC076911
AAATACACCGTCGCCACACCAGGCGCGAACTGATCCACCGAAATGGCCGCGCTCGTCGCATACCGATCCCGACCCGCAATCCGCGTCACACCATCAGTGGCGTACGCCTCCGCGGCGTGTAAAACCGAGTCAGAGATCGTATTCTCACCACCCAGCACAACGATCTTCTCCGGCCGCAGACGAGCCAACTCCGAAATGATCTCCGCCGGAAGCGCAGTCGAACGGCTCAAAAGAACAGGCACACCCGCAGCACCCGCGGCAGCAGCAGCCGACAACGCATCCGGAAAACTCTCCCCCGAAGCTAAATACACCGTCGCCACACCAGGCGCGAACTGATCCACCGAAATGGCCGCGCTCGTCGCATACCGATCCCGACCCGCAATCCGCGTCACACCATCAGCATTGTCCGAAAAGCTCGGGTAGAGGGCGAAGACCTGCGTGAAATATCCGTTGACATACCCGATACCGATCGTGTTGAAGTTGCCGAGAATATTCGCACGGTGACCGCTCGATGCCATCCACGCGGACACAACGGTTGACGGCTGATATCCGCGGGCAACGTTTTCTCCCGCGCGTGTCCAGCCGCTCGAGATCTGGGACGAATAGTTCGGGTTGTGACTCATCGCATTCGCCGCCGCCTGAGCGGCCGACCATTCCTGCGCAACCCGCGTCAATTGTTCGCTCAGCACAAGGGGTACGAGCCCCGCGTTTGCGCGCTGCACATTGGTGTCGGCCAGGATGGTGGCGATGTCGGCGTTCGGCGCTGAGAATGACGCGGCGAGGGTTTGGGTCGGCGAAAGGCTCGAAGATGCCTGGGCGGGGCTAGCGCCCCCCAAAACTACGAGCATGGCAGCGGCGACCAGGAAGCCCGCGAGCGCCTTCATCGTTCCACGACCAGCCAAGAGCATCCACGCTCGACTCCTGGTTGCGTCATGCCAAGCCCCGTTCGGTTGCCCTGTTCTGAGCAATGCTAGTGGGGACGAACCAATTTTTCCTACGGGAACTGATATTTTTCGCCTTGTCACATGAAGTTTACGAAGTCGCGAACACCAAAGAGACAAGAATCCCCTGCACCTCGGTGGCTGCCTCTCCGACGTCTGAGAACTTGTGGCTAACGTCTCCGGCAAGCCCGCCTTCGAGCATCAGTCGACTCACCAGATCGAGCCTGAGTACCTTGCTTTCCTTGTTGAAGCTGAGCTTGTCAAGGTCGATCCACACCATGCCGGGCCGAGTGGTGGACTCGAAGACATAGCGCTTGTTTGTAAGGTCGAGCACGACCTGCCAGATCGTCTGCGATGCGTCTGGCTTACCAGGCTCGGGCGTGCGGAACGGCTGGGCCGCATTACGGATGATGCTGAACATCGCCGCAATCGCGTCGACTTGTGTCTTGGGCTGCACCTGGTGCTCAACGTAGAACGACGCACGCGCGAAGCGATCGCTCGCGAGTGTCGAGCCGGGGAGAGGTGTATCTCCGCCGAGTCCGGCAACAGTTTTCACGAGCTCGAGCTGCTTGTCGAAAGTGGGCGAGTTAGTCATCACCTTGTAGTCACGGCTGTGATACACCCGGGGCTTGCCGTCGGTGTACTCAATGATGGCGGAATCGCCGGATGCGTCGTTGATAGCAAGGTGCAATGTGGGCACCAGGTGACCGGTCGGATCAAACAGCTGCGAGATTTCGACCTGCGTATCGTTCGTCCACGCGACAGCCTCTTCTACGGTCGCGAAGTTGTCGAGATAGTACTGAAGCCACACTGCCTGACTCAGCTGAGTTGCAGTCGCTTCGGGCTTGCCATAGTCAGACTCTGCGAGCCACAGGATATGGCCCGCGAAGCCTTGCTCATTCATGCCGTCTGTGGCGATCAGATCGAATGCGGTTGCAACAATGCTCCCGTATTTCGACGTCCAAGAGAGGTTTCCGTCCACACCGTCGGTGCGCTCCATGCCCAGCGGGTACTTCCAGATGTTGGAGAGCAGATCCATGTGGAAGTCCATGTTCCGACCCACGATGACTGACCCGTTTGCATCGGCCCAAACAACTCGCGTGCACATACTCGTTACCTTTCCTTGAGAGGCATCTCAGTCGGCGCTGGTCGTTATACCCGCTCCCTTGCCCCACACTTTCTATGCATGGTGGCACGGAAGAAACAGGCGTCGCGGGCCATGAGCGAAATCTCACCCCCAGATCACCCGCTGACGCCGTACGCATCACATTCAGGTACTCACCTAAGGGGCCGAGCGGCCCGCGACAGGAGCTGAGCAGGTGCCTCGAGCAGCAAGGGATCGCGGAGCAGGTTGCTCAATTGACTAAAAGAAGAAGACGCCGACCCATCGGGCCGGCGTCTTCTTCTTTCTGTGGAGCCTAGGAGATTCGAACTCCTGACATCCTGCTTGCAAAGCAGGCGCTCTACCAACTGAGCTAAGGCCCCGTGAGGGGGTACTGCGTGGGGCTACCTGGACTTGAACCAGGGACCTCTTCATTATCAGTGAAGCGCTCTAACCGCCTGAGCTATAGCCCCGTTTTCGTTGCTGTCCTTGCGTCGGCAACCTCCAAGACTTTACCCGATTTGGGATGATTTCTGAAATCGAGCCGTCAATGCAAACCGTTAGTTGGATGTGAATCCAACCAACAGGCCGCCGGTCACCTTGACCGCAAGATTGTAGATGCCGGCAACGACCGCGCCGAGCACGGTGACGACGACCAGATTGAGAATGGCGATGACAGCCGAGAACGCAAGCACCTGCGGCAAGCTGAGGTACTGCTGCAGTGTGAAGCTTCCATCAGAGAGCGTGCCGACCAGTTCGTCAACTTGAGTGATGAGGCCTGTCGTCTCGACGACGAAATACACCATGACCATCGATACCACGGTAACGATGGCGATCGCGATTGCTGCCAAGAACGACATCTTCACTGCCGACCAGAAATCAATGTAGACCAGGCGAAGACGCACTTGCTTGTTGCTCGACTTGGAGCTCGACTTTTTTGCGAGCTTGTCCGCTACTGTGCTCATTCGTCAGTACTTTCTTCGGGGTTCTCGGGAGACGCTTCAGGGGTTGTGGGCTCAGTGTCAACCGCTTCTTCCGCGGTCTCGGCCAAGCTCCGCTCGCCATTGCGCGCAATGGCGATGATCTTGTCATCGTCGCCCGCACGAGCAAACACAACACCCATGGTGTCGCGACCCTTAGCAGGCACCTCGGCCACGGCAGAGCGTACCACCTTGCCGCTGGCAAGAACCACAAGAACTTCGTCCTGTTCTGAGACGATCAGACCGCCCGCCAGCTCCCCACGATCGTCGTTCAGCTTGGCCACCTTGATGCCAAGTCCACCACGACTCTGGGTTCGATACTGATCGACCGCCGTGCGCTTGGCGTAGCCACCCTCGGTGACGACGAAAACATAGCCTGCGTCGCGTGCGAACGATGCGGAGAGCAAACTATCGCCCTCCCGGAAGGACATCCCCTTTACACCCTCGGTGCTACGGCCCATGGGACGAAGTGCTTCATCGGTGGCGGTGAACCGCAATGACATGCCGTGACGGCTGATGAGCAGAACATCATCACCCTCATCGACGAACAGAGCGCTTACGACCTCGTCGCCTTCACGCAAGCGGATAGCGATCACTCCGCCCTGACGGTTGGTGTCGTATTCGGTGAGACGGGTCTTCTTCACTAGTCCACCGCGAGTTGCCAGTACAAGGTAAGTCGCGACTGAATAGTCCCGGATGTCCAGCACTTGAGCGATCTCTTCGTCTGGTTGGAGAGCCAACAGGTTTGCGACGTGTTGGCCCTTTGCGTCACGGCCTGCCTCCGCGACGTCGTACGCCTTCGTTCGGTAGACGCGCCCCTTCGTGGTGAAGAACAGCAGCCAGTGATGCGTCGTAGTGACAAAGAAGTGCTCAACGACATCGTCGGCGCGCAACTGTGCACCCTTCACGCCGCGACCCCCGCGGTGCTGCTGACGATAGTTGTCGCTGCGCGTGCGCTTGATGTAGCCGTCGCGGGTGACCGTGATGACCATCTCTTCTTCGGGAATGAGGTCTTCGTCGGTCATGTCACCATCGAAGCCGTGCATGATCTGCGTGCGACGGTCATCGCCAAACTTGTCGACGATTGCCGTCAGTTCGTCGCGGATAATGGTGCGCTGGCGAATCGGATCAGCGAGAATGGCCTTGAAATCAGCGATCTGACCCTCAAGCTCGGTCGCCTCATCGATGATCTTCTGACGTTCCAACGCGGCGAGGCGACGAAGCTGCATCGCGAGAATCGCGTCAGCTTGAATGTCGTCGATCTCAAGAAGCACCTTTAGGCCCGTGCGTGCCTCGTCGACAGTCGGCGAGCGACGAATCAGGGCGATCACTTCGTCAAGTGCATCGAGTGCCTTCAGGTACGCCCGCAGAATATGCATGCGCTCTTCGGCTTTACGCAGACGGTAGGTCGTGCGGCGAACGATGACTTCAATCTGGTGGTCGACCCACAGCGAGATGAAGCCGTCGATTGGTAGGGTGCGCGGAATTCCATCAACGATCGCGAGCATGTTCGCGCCGAAATTCTCTTGCAGTTGCGTGTGCTTGTAGAGATTGTTGAGCACAACCTTCGCTACGGCATCGCGCTTGAGCACGACGACGAGGCGCTGTCCGGTTCGATCGCTGGTCTCATCACGGATATCGGCGATTCCCGTGATCTTGCCGTCGCGCGCGAGGTCACCGATCTTCACCGCGAGGTTGTCGGGGTTGACCTGGTAGGGCAGCTCGGTAATCACCAAGCAGGTACGACCCTGCAGTTCTTCAATCGAGACGACTGCGCGCATTTTGATCGATCCGCGCCCTGTGCGATACGCCTCGCGAATACCGCTCGTGCCGAGAATCTGCGCGCCAGTGGGAAAGTCAGGCCCGGGAATGCGCTGCATCAGCGCTTCGAGCAGTTCTTCGCGAGTTGCCTCAGGGTTTTCCAGTGCCCAAAGGGCTCCCGACGCTACTTCGCGCAGATTGTGAGGCGGGATGTTCGTCGCCATACCCACCGCGATGCCCACCGAACCGTTGACGAGCAGGTTCGGAAAGCGCGCGGGCAACACCGACGGCTCTTGGGTCTGGCCGTCATAGTTGTCTTGAAAGTCGACAGTCTCTTCTTCAATGTCGCGCACCATTTCGAGCGCGAGCTGAGCCATCTTTGTTTCGGTATATCGAGGCGCAGCTGCACCCATGTTTCCTGGTGAACCGAAGTTTCCCTGCCCTTGTGCGAGCGGGTAACGCATTGACCACGGCTGCACGAGACGCACGAGTGCGTCATAGATGGCGGTGTCACCGTGCGGGTGATACTGACCCATTACTTCGCCGACGATGCGCGCACACTTTGAGAACGACTTGTCGGGACGGAATCCTCCGTCGTACATGCCATAGATCACACGACGGTGAACAGGCTTTAGGCCATCGCGCACGTCGGGCAACGCGCGACCGATGATGACAGCCATTGCGTAGTCGAGGTAGCTGCGCTGCATTTCGAGCTGCAGATCAACTTGGTCGATCTTGCCGTGCTCGTGGAAGCTTTCGGGACGCTCTTCGTCAGTCATTTGTCACTTTCGGTGTTCGATTGCCGCAGGGCATAATCGAGAATCAGATGTCGAGGAAGCGGACGTCTTTGGCGTTTCGCTGGATGAACCCGCGCCGCGACTCGACGTCTTCGCCCATCAGCACGGTGAAGATCTCATCTGCGGCAGCGGCGTCATCGATCGTCACCTGTTGAAGGGTGCGAGTGGTGTGATCCATCGTGGTTTCCCACAGCTCTTTGGGGTTCATCTCGCCAAGACCCTTGTAGCGCTGAATGCCCGCATCCTTCGGGATTCGGCGTCCGTTGGCGAGCCCGTCAGTGAGAAGCGCATCGCGCTCCCGATCCGAATAGACGTACTCGTGCGGCGCATTCGTCCATTTGAGTCGGTACAGCGGCGGCATAGCGAGGTATACGAAACCCGCCTCAATCAATCCGCGCATGTACCGGAATAGCAAAGTCAACAGCAGGGTCGTAATGTGCTGACCGTCCACATCAGCATCCGCCATCAACACAATCTTGTGATATCGAGCCTTAGCGATATCGAAATCTTCACCGATACCCGTGCCGAAAGCCTGAATCATGGCCTGGACTTCTTTATTCGCGAGCGCCTTATCGAGGCGTGCACGCTCAACGTTGAGGATCTTTCCGCGCAAAGCCAAAATCGCCTGAGTGTGCGGGTCACGACCCTGCACCGCTGAGCCGCCGGCCGAGTCGCCCTCGACAAGAAAGATTTCGCTGATCGCGGGATCTTTGCTCGTGCAATCCTTCAGTTTGTCGGGCATTGCAGCCGATTCGAACACGCTCTTTCGCCGTGCTGTTTCACGGGCTTTACGCGCGGCAAGTCTCGCGGTCGCTGCGTCGATGGCTTTGCGAACAACATTCTTGGCTTGAGCGGGATTGCGCTGGAACCAGTCACCAAGCTGGTCACCGACCACCTTCTGCACAAAAGCCTTCGCTTCGGTGTTGCCGAGCTTGGTCTTGGTCTGTCCTTCGAATTGTGGTTCCGATAGCTTCACCGAGATGACCGCGGTAAGACCTTCACGAACGTCATCGCCCGACAGATTGTCGTCCTTCTCTTTGAGCAGATTCTGTGCACGTGCGTATTTGTTGACAAGCGTGGTCAGCGCAGCGCGGAAACCTTCTTCGTGCGTACCACCCTCGTGGGTGTTGATGGTGTTTGCGTATGTGAAGACGTTCTCGGTGTAGCTCGTCGTCCACTGCATAGCGACCTCGAGCGCGATCTTTCGCTCGGTATCTTCCGTCTCGAAGTCAATGATCTCGTCGTTGACAACTTCAGCGTGACGCACCTTGTTGAGGTGCTCAACGTAGTCGACGAGTCCCCGCTCATAGAGAAAGCTGTCTTCGCGCGGCCCAAGCTGTTCTTCGCCAGGTTCCCCGGTGTCAGCGAAAAGCTCCGCGCGTTCATCGCGCAAGTTGATACGCAGGCCCTTGTTCAAGAACGCCATCTGCTGAAAGCGTGTGCGCAAGGTGTCGTAGTCGAAGTCGACGGTGTCGAAGATTGTCGCGTCGGGCCAGAACGTGATCGTGGTTCCGGTCTCAGAACTCTCTTCAGCTTGTGCCAGCGGCGCTTGTGGAAAACCGCCATCGCGATACGACTGTCGCCAGACGAAGCCCTGACGCTTCACGGCGACCTCGAGTCGTGTCGAGAGTGCGTTGACAACCGATGAACCAACACCGTGCAAGCCACCCGATACGGCATAGCCGCCGCCACCGAATTTTCCTCCGGCGTGCAACACCGTCAAAACGACCTCAACAGTCGATTTTCCCTCGGTCTTGTGCATGTCGACGGGGATGCCTCGACCATTGTCGATGACACGCACGGCGCCATCTTCGAGAATCGTCACATCGATCGTGTCGCAGTATCCAGCGAGCGCTTCATCGACCGAGTTGTCGACGATTTCCTGCACGAGGTGATGCAATCCGCGTGCACCGGTCGAACCGATGTACATGCCGGGGCGCTTTCGGACTGCTTCGAGCCCTTCTAGCACCTGGATTTCATCGGCCCCGTACTCGTTCGGAACTGTCGCTTCTGCTGGCGTTTCGGGTTCCGTGGGAACGCTTTCAGGGGTTTCAGACGTCATAAGGGTTCGAGCGCTCCACATCGATAGGCGAGGATGCTGACAGTCTACCAACCAGAGGCCGATCTTCGCGGGTTCTACGCCCCTCTGACGCGATCAAATTCCCTAGGACAACCCAGATGGTGGTTTATCCATAGGTATCGCGCGGGCCACGCCCTGGAATCGTTCTGTGGCCCCATTTCCAAGAGGGAACGTCCGGTCCGATGAAACGGATGGTTTCGACTCCCGCTTCAGGAAAGCGGCGAACGATTTCCGAAAGGATGTGCGCTCGCATGAGTTGCAGTTGCTTGGCCCACGCTGTCGAATCAGCCTGGATCGTCAGGGTCGAGTCGGAAAACGCGACCGGCCGGGTTCGTTCAGCAGTCTCTGCTCCGGCGACCTCTGCCCACGCACGCACGACGTCTTCGCGCGCGAGTTGTGGCTCCCAGCCAGCTTGTCTGGTGAGATCACCAAGAACGTCAGAGATACCTTTGGGATCTCTTCCTGCAGAAAACGGTGTGTTTTCTTCATCGACGGCTCGTCGTTTTCGTCGCTTGAATGACCGCGCTGAAGGAGCGAGTCCTCGCAGCCGCAGGTAGGTGGCAACGGTTTCTGGAATCTCGTCAGCGGAATCACTCATGCTGTGCTTCCACGATCTGCCCAGCATGAACGCGCACTACTCGGGCCCGCAAGGCCGTCGGTACGTCTTCTTCGACGGCGGCGGTGACGATAACCTGTTCATAAGCGCCGGCCAACGCTGCGAGTCTGGCGCGTCGATCGGCATCCAGTTCGGCGAATACATCATCAAGGATGAGCACCGGATCGCCGAGTTGGGATTCTGCGCGCAAGAGTTCTGCTGAAGCAAGTCGCAATGCCAAGGCAACGGACCATGATTCTCCGTGAGAGGCGTAGCCCTTCACCGGAAGCCCTCGCACCCGCAGCATCAGATCGTCGCGGTGGGGTCCAACCAGCGTCACGCCGCGATCCAACTCCGACGCACGTTTGTCGGCGAGAGCCGAGCGAAAAAGTTCCGCGGTGCGGCCAGCCGCAGCATCCACATTCGAAAGACCGCCTCCCTCTTCTGGATCACCACCCGCTACAGAGAGCGCCCATTCGATTTGGGGTTGATGATCCGCGCCAGCGATGGAGGAGTAGGCGGCAGCGAGTGGTCCTGAAAGCTCCACGCTGAGCGCGACTCTGGCTTCGATCACTTCTGTGCCAAGAGTCACAAGTTTCTCGTCCCACACGTCGAGCGTCGCGAGAGCGTCGCCCCGCACCCCTCGAGCGCGTGCAGATTTGAGTAACGCGTTGCGCTGTTTCAGAACGCGTTCGTAGTCACCGAGAACGGCTGCGAGTCTCGGTGAGCGTTGTACAAGTAGTTGATCAGCAAATCTGCGCCGAGAGGATGGATCTCCACGAACGATTTGCAGATCTTCGGGCGCGAACAGCACAACCTGGGCGTACCGTGGCAGCTCATTCGGTTTCACAGCTGCACCGTTGACTCGGGCTTTGTTCGAGCCCTGCCGGTTGATTTGTACTTCAAGAAGCACACTTCGCTCGCCGTGTGACAATCTTGCGCGAACGATCGCGGCCTCGGAGCCATCTCTCACCATCGGTGCGTCACTAGACACCCGGTGCGAACCCAGTGTCGCGAAGTATCCGATCGCCTCGGCGAGATTGGTCTTGCCTTGACCGTTCCTTCCCACAAAAACGTTGGGCCCGGGCGCCAGCGTGACATCGGCTGCCGCGTAATTGCGGAAGTCGACAATGTTCAGGTGCTCGACGATCACCGGGTCAGACTACCCGGCGCCTTCGACAACGGCGTTCGATCGATTGCAGATCAGCGCAACAACAGGTTGGGCTGGAGCAGGTAGCGGAAGGACTCTTCACCCGACTTGTCGACAGACGTCTGCGGAGTGATGAGTACCGGGCTCAGCTTGTTCGCGTTGTCGCTCGAGGTGAAGGTCATACGAACGAATTCGCTCTTCACGGCGCTGAGGGATTCCAGCAGGTATTGCGGGTTGAGGCCAAGGGTGACGTCCTCGCCGACGAGATTGGAGTCAACGGACTCCGTCGCACGTGCCTGCTCTGTTCCCGATGCATCCATCGACACTGTGTCGGCCGTGAAAGTGAATCTCAGCGGAGCAGAACGGTCGAGTACGAGAGAGACGCGACGAACGGCTTCAACGAGCTCAGCAGTATTGACCACAGCGTGGTGCTCAGTCTGCTCGGGGAACAAGCGACGAACGGGAGGAAAATTGCCCTTGATGAGCAGAGAGGTAACCGTCTTGTTGCCCGAAGTGAACGCAATGATCTCGCGATCTCCCGAGCCAGAGAAGGCAATAGAGATATTGCCACTGTGCGAAAAGGTCTTACCCACCTCGGCAAGCGTGCGAGCGGGAACGAGTGCAGTCGTCGCCTCATCAGCGTCAACCGCCCCACCGTCCCACGGAATGTCGCGAAGCGCGACGCGGTAGCGGTCGGTGGCTACCAAGCTCAGGCGGTTTCCGGTGACTTCGAGCTGCACACCGGTGAGCACAGGTGTCACATCGTCTCGAGATGCAGCAAACGCAACCTGGGCGATTGCCATCGCAAATTCATCTGCTGGAACCAGACCTGAATCACCCGAGACTTCGGGGATGGCTGGGTATTCCTGGACAGGCATTGAAGAGAGCGTGAAGCGTGCAGAACCACAAGTGAGAAGGATTCCGCCGTCTTCTTCGACTTCGATCTGAATCGGAGCGTTGGGAAGGCGGCTCGCGATCTCAGAGAGCAGCCGGCCGTGAACGAGAATTGTGCCGGGGCTGTCAACCGTCGCTTCGATGGTGGTCCTGGCGGACGCTTCGTAGTCGAACGCCGAGAGGGAAAGACCCTCATCCGTTGCTTCAATCAGCACACCAGCCAAGATCGGCTGCGGGTTTCGCTGTGGCAGGAGCTTGACGACGAACGACACTGCTTCGCTGAACACATCGCGATTGACGTGGAACTTCACGAATGCTCCCTCGAGTCCGGGTTGGGGTTCTCATGTTAGTGCCACTCGAGGCTCTCACAAGTGACGAAGGCCAGATCGGTGGTTTTGACAGTGCGTTTGTGTTCAGGTGATCGAATCCTTTTCATCACTAGAACTATTTGTCATGGTGTTAACCGCTGTGGAAACTGTGGATAACTCTGTGGATCCCTGTGACGGTATTGGAACTACACGGTTGTGAGTTGTGGAATAGCTGCGGACTCTGTCGAGAAACTCGACCTCTCCGATTGTGGAGTTTTTCATCTATCCACAGGAGCGGTGCTGTCGTGCACACTGATTCCGCAGAGTTTCAAAGTTATCCACAGGTTTTCCACACTGTGAAGAACCGAAATATAAGGCCGCATTAGAGGGGCTGTCAAGTGGAATAGTGATCGGATGCTGCGCGACGCATTCAACGCCCGTTTCGGCCGAGTTGAGTGGTGATCTCGGAGACCTGGTTATAGATCGACCGGCGCTCCTTCATCAATTCACTGATCTTCTTATAGGCGTACATCACCGTTGTGTGATCGCGATTGCCGAACAGTTGTCCGATTTTGGGGAGTGACAGGCTGGTGCGCTCACGGCACAGATACATTGCGATCTGGCGCGCAGTGGCCACCGATTGAGAGCGACTTGATCCGTAGAGATCATCGACGGTGAGCTTGAAGTACTGGGCGGTTGCGGTGATGATGTCTGTCGGTGAGATGACATTCGCATCGTCCTGATCGATGATGTCGCGCAGCACTGTCTGTGCGAGTGCGATGTCGAGTGAGGATCGATTCAAACTCGCGAACGCGGACACACGAATGAGCGCCCCTTCGAGTTCACGGATGTTGGATGAAACCACAGTGGCGATGTATTCGAGTACTTCATCGGGAATATGAAGTCTTTCGCTTTGTGCTTTCTTGCGGAGAATCGCGATGCGGGTTTCAAGGTCGGGCGCCTGAACATCAGTGATCAGACCCCACTCGAAGCGGCTGCGCATACGATCTTCAAAACCGGTGAGGTGTTTTGGCGGAACATCACTGGTGATGACGACCTGTTTGTCGTGATCGTGCAGGGTGTTGAACGTATGGAAGAAGGCTTCCTGGGTTTCAGCTCGCCCCTGAAGGAATTGGATGTCGTCGATGAGCAGAATGTCGACATCGCGATATCGCGCCTGAAATGCTGATCCGCGGTTGTTAGCGATGGAATTGATGAAGTCGTTGGTGAACTCTTCACTCGAGACATAGCGAACGCGGATTCCGCTGTACAAGCTCATGGCATAGTCACCAATTGCATGCAGTAAGTGCGTCTTTCCTAGTCCGGAGTCGCCATAGATGAACAGCGGGTTGTACGCCTTCGCCGGCGCTTCGGCGACGGCAACAGCGGCGGCGTGTGCGAAGCGGTTGGATTGTCCAATCACGAAGTTGTCGAAGGTGTACTTCGGGTTCAAGCGCGTGTCATTGCGGGAACCGGTGTGCTGGGTGTCCATGGGCTGTTCCATGGGCGAGCGGGTCGTAGCGGTGTTCAACTGCTGCGGTGTTGGCTCTTCTCGAATCTCCGTCGGCGCGGTGAAACGGGGATCGGCGATCTCGGGATTCACGACGACTCGGAACGTCGCAGTGGGCGGCTGATCGCCTTGGCCTACTGCCGCAAGAGCCTCCATGATCGGAGCACGCATGCGTTTTGTGAACTGGGCCGATGTCAGATCATTGGGCACATCGAGGTACAAAGTTCCGCCCATGACGCCTTGTGGAACGGCGAGACTGAGAAACCCTTGCAGCTGTGGCGTAATGCGGTCGTCAGTGGCGAGAACGTCGAGCACTGCTGACCAGACCGGAACATCTGGAATATCGTGCGATGACATGGCCCCCCCGGGTTGTTGATGAGTCCACTCGAACCCGCGGAAAAATCACGGAGCGCCTGTGGATAACTGCCGGAGCAACGCTAGTTCGATGGAAGTCCGGGAGCAAACTCCACTGTAGGTGCGGCCCGCGTGTCTTGCCAGTCTCTTTAGGGGATTGGGCATAATGCGGTTTCGTTGTTCTCAGTTTGAGTTATTGGCGGACAAGACGTAGCCTTAATCGGTTGACTTACGCCCTTTGTGGGCCGTCCCCATACACGAACGTCCCGGCAGAGCATCCCGGTGACATCTGATCCGGAGGATCTCCATGAGCAAGCGCACCTTCCAGCCCAACAACCGCCGTCGTGCCAAGAAGCACGGCTTCCGCGCTCGCATGCGCACTCGCGCAGGTCGCGGCATCCTTGCGGCGCGTCGCGCCAAGGGTCGCACCGAACTTTCGGCCTGACCCACACGGTGCTGGCGCGGCCTAACCGACTCACCCGCGGGACGGAATACAAGGCCGTCGTCCGCCGGGGTCGTCGTTGTGCCGGTGCACACACCGTGACCTATGTCACACCAACAGTTCTTGCAACGCCCACTCGGTTCGGCTTCATCGTAAGCCGCCAGGTGGGCGGTGCTGTTGTACGCAATTCCGTTCGACGTCGGCTCAAAGCCGTGTGCAACGAAGCCCTTCCTTCATTGCAGCCAGGAAACGACATCGTGATCCGTGCCCTTCCCTCAGCAGCTAACGCGACGTTCGCTGAGCTTCGCGAAGAGGTTTCGCGTTGTTTGAGTAGGCGAGCAGCATGAGCGTTCTGCCGGCATACACCCTCGGCGATGCGGTGCTGACACCCGCGAATTTGGCGCGCTTCGCTCCTCTGATTCCACGCAATGCCGCGTTAGCACTGCTCCACGGGTATCGAGCGACGGTTTCGCATACCTACGGCGATGTGTGCAAGTACTACCCATCTTGCTCGGCCTATGCCGTTGGGGCCTATCAGCAACATGGCATCTTCAAAGGCTTTACTCTCACTGCAACGCGTTTGGCGCGTTGTCACCCCTGGGCTCAGGGGGGCGTCGACGACGTTCCGGCCCACAAGAACTTTCGGCATGCATTGACTCCTCACGGATTCGTTGTGCCATCCCCCACCGGAAAGGACTGATCCTCCGCATGGATCTCTTGTTGGCCGCTACTTCCACATCCACTGATTCGTCAGGCGGTGGGTTTGACCTTCTCGGAACCATTCTTTGGCCATTGAAGTGGGCAGTGGAGGCAGTGCTTGTCTTCTGGCACTGGTTCTTCACTCTTATTGGGCTACCAGCAGCTGACGGCATCACTTGGGTGCTGTCGATCGTTGGCCTGGTGCTAGTCGTTCGTACTGCTCTCGTTCCGCTCTTTGTGAAGCAGATCAAGAGTCAGCGAAAGATGATGGAAATAGCCCCTGAACTGCGGAAAGTTCAGGAAAAGTACAAGGGGAAGAAGGATCAGCTCTCTCGCGAGGCCATGAGCCGAGAGACCATGGCGCTGTATAAGAAGCACGGCACCACGCCTGTGGCGAGCTGTCTGCCACTGCTCGTACAGATGCCGATCTTCTTTGCATTGTTCAGTGTGCTCAACGATGTGACCAAGCACGCTGCTGCGGGCATAGGTGGAGTCGGGTTGCTCAGTGCCGAGCTGACACAGGAGTTCTACAACGCGAAGCTCTTCGGCGTCGCGTCGCTGCACGAGACGTTGATCGACGCGGTAAACACGGGCAACGTACCAGCGATCGCCATCCTCGTGACGCTGGTTGTTCTCATGATTGCTTCGCAGTTCTTCACGCAGCTCCAGATCATCTCGAAGAACCTTTCCCCCGAGGCTAAAACTGGCCAGGCCTACCAGATGCAGAAGATCATGCTGTATGTGTTGCCCTTCGCATTTGTGTTCTCCGGGGTGTTCTTCCCGCTCGGTGTTGTCATCTACTGGTTCGTCTCAAACCTCTGGACTATGGGGCAGCAGTTCCTGGTCATTCGTGAGATGCCGACCCCTGGTTCCGATGCGGCGAAGGCTCGCGAGGAACGTCTTGCTCGGAAGGGAAAGGCGCTCGATGCTTCCGGCAAAGTCATTCCTATGGAGAAGTATGAGGCTGAGCAGCAGCGACTTTTCGACGAGGCTGAAGCCGCACGGTTGGCTGCACCCAAGCGCCAGCAGCCAGTAAGCAAGCAGCGCGCCAAGAAGCAACAGTCCGGGAAGAATCAACCGAACAAGTCGCAGGCTCAGCGCAAAGCGAATCCGTCGACTGACAAGCCCGCCGGTGACGGTGGCGCGAACTCGGCGTCCTGACTAACTTTTGAGAGGCATGATGACTACTGAATCCACGGCGCCCGCGACTGCCGAGCGCGTTCCGGCAACGGTTGAGCAGCTCGAACAAGAGGGGGATATCGCCGCCGACTTTCTCGAGGGCCTGCTCGATATTGCTGACATCGATGGTGATCTCGATCTCGACGTGCGTTCGGGACGTGCATACGTCTCGGTAGAAGCTCCTGAAGAGGGGTCGGTCGAACTGATTGCGCAACCCGACACCGTGCAAGCGCTCCAAGAACTCACACGTATTGCGGTGCAGACTCGCACCGGTCGCTTTTCCCGCTTGATCTTGGATGTCGGCGGATCTCGTCAGACGCGCGAGCGGCAGCTGGCAACTCTCGTTGACCGTGCTATCGCTCGTCTCGATGAGGGCGCCTCCCAAGCGTCGTTGCCAGGAATGTCCAGTTATGAGCGCAAACTCGTCCATGACATCGTGGCGGATCGCGGATTTGTCTCTGAGTCGTACGGTGAGGGCGCCGACCGTCACACCGTTATCCGACGCGGTTGACGAGCTTTTGATGTTTCACGTGAAACTTTCATGATCGACGTAGAAGAAGAACCGGCAGCCGCGAGCCGGATTTTTGGTGACCGGCTTGAGCTGGCACGACAATTCACGGCGGCACTTGCAGCCCATGGTGAGGAACGTGGGCTCATCGGCCCGTTGGAGCCACCACGTCTGTGGACCCGTCACGTCCTCAATAGCGCCATCATCGCCCCCCTGTTTCCTGCCGGCCGCGTGGGCGATGTGGGCTCGGGGGCCGGCCTTCCCGGTATCGTGCTCGCAATCGCGCGTCCAGACATCGAGTGGGTACTGATCGAACCCATGGAACGTCGCGTCGCGTGGCTTTCGGAGCAAGCGCAGGAGCTCGGGTTGGATAACGTGGAAGTGCTCCGCGCGCGGGCTGAGGACTGGAACCGCGGTGGAGTTCTTGATGCGGTGACCGCGCGGGCCGTCAGCGCGTTGCGCACTCTCGTGCCGCTCACAGCGCCGCTTTTGCGCGATGGTGGAGAGCTTATTCTGCTGAAAGGCGCTAACGCGTCCAATGAGATCACGGCTGCCGAGAAGGTTCTTCGTAAGTTCAGACTTTCGGACACCCGCGTAGATATCGTAGGTGAGGGCCTGCTCGACGAGCCTTCGCGCGTCGTTCGTGCGACTGTTCGCGCTCCACGTTAGGCGCTAGGCATGCCCGGCGCGCTAGCCTCCTCCGGCGAGCATGGAGCACGAGGCTGGCCCAATCGTGGGGGTTGCAACCCACCATGACTCTTGGCGCCTGAGGCACTCCAGCGTTTCACGTGAAACAGTATGCCCCCGCCCGCCCCGTTCGCCGGATGGCGGCGATGCACTCGGGTCATATCAGCGGCGTCAACTGCATTGTCGTGGTTGAAGAATGCCGGTTTCGTGACGGCGTTGTCCGAATGTGGCAGAAGCCGTCTTTTGTCTCAATCTATGTGCAATGTGAATCGGATGTGCCAAAGAAATGGCCATGAAGGGGCGCTGCGACGATCAGGTTGTTTCACGTGAAACCATGCAGGCAGCGCTTTGGATTCGGATGGCTGTGGGGTGATGAACTCCGCTCGTTCATCCAGGCGCAACGAACCTGTTTTCTCACCGAGGACTTTCGCCGCCACGTCGTAAGGGCTTGGATGCCGGTCAGCCGAAGTCGAGTGTCCCTGGGCTCTGATCGCCGTAGCCCCTGTCACGTGAGCGAGGTATGGCGGTAGAACAGCCCCCGAAGGAACGTGTGACTCAACACCAACGCGCGAGTGTGTTCACGTGAACCAGCCCCAGGACGTTGAATGGGGAAGGGCGACGTGGGACTGACTGGATTGACTGAGCACCGATGCGCGTGAGCTTCCCACCAGATTCACCGTACCGCGCAACAGACGACATGTTTCACGTGAAACGACGCTGCGGGTCACTAGGCGATGCAATCGGCGCCACCAATGAACATCCCATCCTTCGAGGTGCCAATGGCGTGTGTGCCAATGACTGTGTGCCAATCACCGTGTCGACCAATGACCGTGTCGGCGTGCGGATGTCGCCCATCCACGTATTTGCGCAGACACTGGCGTTTCACGTGGATCGCCGCATATGCGCCTTTCGACCGATTTTGGCGCGCGTAGCAAGCGTTGCTTGGTGGCCCGTGGGAGAGGCCTACACGTCAACCGCTACACCGTAGACGTTCTTTGAGCACCCGACACCTCGCAGTGTCTTCTCGGGCCCTCCCGGTTTCACGTGAAACATAGGGTGGTTCACCTGTTTCGATCCTTGGGCGAGTGTCTCGGCAACACGCGGTGCGTGGGGGTGAGGACGACTAGAGTAGAAAGAGTTGTTGCAGGCTCGCAAAAGAGAGAAGTGTTTCACGTGAAACAGCCCGACGAGTCGGAGACTACGGAAGTTTTTTCGTTAGACGACACCCCTCTCGCCCGTGAAATCGCCGATCTCAGTGCGCGCCGGCGAGCTTTGGCCGCGGCGGACGTGGTGCTTTCGGGGAAAACTCGGGTGCTGACTGTCTCGAACCAAAAGGGCGGCGTGGGGAAGACCACGACAGCGGTGAATACTGCTGCGGCACTCGCATCAGTAGGTGCGCGTGTGTTGGTTATCGATCTGGATCCTCAAGGGAACGCATCCACGGCTCTCGGTGTGCCGCACACCGCAGACATTCCAAGCATCTACGACGTGCTCATTGATGAGTTTCCGCTTGCTGACATCATTCAAACAAGCCCCGAAGCAGAGAACCTGTTTTGTGCGCCGAGCACGATACACCTGGCGGGCGCTGAGATTGAGCTCGTGTCACAGGTGGCCCGAGAGCATCGACTGCGCACCGCACTCGATGACTACCTGTCGTCGCCGGAGAACACGATGGACTTTGTTCTCATCGACTGCCCACCATCGTTGGGCTTGCTCACAATCAATGCTTTCACTGCAGCCAGCGAGTTGCTGATTCCCATTCAGTGCGAGTACTACGCACTTGAGGGATTGAGCCAACTGCTGAGCACTGTTCGCATGATTCAGAAGCATCTCAACCCTGAGCTTGTGCTCTCGACCATTCTTTTGACGATGTATGACGGCCGAACTCGCCTAGCTCAGCAAGTTGCGGAAGAGGTGCGTGAGCACTTCGCCAAGCAGGTACTTGATACCGTCATTCCCCGGTCTGTGCGTGTCTCTGAGGCTCCGAGTTTCGGGCAGACGGTGATTGCCTATGATGGGCAGTCTGCTGGTGCGATTGCATATCGCGAAGCAGCGGTAGAAATTATTCGACGCGATAATGCGTCCACGAAGGAAGGACGCGCCTGATGGCAAAGCGCACAGGACTAGGGCGCGGTATCGGTGCCCTCATCCCCACAAGTGAAGCGACAGACGACAGACCGTCCGACGTCTTCTTTCCGCGCACGAACGCGGAACAATCTTCAGAGTCGTCCGATTCGATCGAAGCACCCTCCAGTGAGCCTGCCGATGAGCTGGTGGTTGTGCCTGGTGCGCGACTTGTTCACATCGATCCGAATCAGATCGTTCCCAATCCGCGTCAGCCGCGCACCAACTTCAAGCCCGACGACCTCGCGGAACTCGTCCACAGTGTGCGTGAGTTCGGGTTGCTACAGCCAGTTGTGGTGCGTGCGAAAGAGGACGGCACGTATGAGCTGATCATGGGCGAGCGCCGCACGCGAGCTTCGCGTGAAGCGGGCCTCACATCGATCCCAGCCATCATCCGCGAAACTGCCGATGAGCACCTCTTGCGCGACGCGCTTCTCGAGAACCTGCATCGTTCTGAACTCAACGCTCTTGAAGAGGCCTCTGCATATCAGCAGCTGCTTGAAGATTTCGGGATCACGCAAGAGGAGCTCGCTACGCGCATTGGTCGTTCGCGGCCCCAGATCAGCAATACGATCCGACTCCTTAAGCTGCCGGTGCCCGTGCAACAGCGGGTTGCCGCGGGGGTCCTTACCCCGGGACATGCACGCGCGATTCTGTCACTCGACACGGCGGAATCGATGCAACGTCTGGCCGACAAGATTGTCAACGAAGATCTCTCTGTCCGTGCGGCGGAGGCTGCCGCAAAAGGCCCAGAGGCTGGGGCTTCTCGCGCACCGCGGCCTCAAGCCGGTTCTCGACGATCGCATCTTGACGAAGTCGCAGAAAGACTGGGGGATCGGCTCAACACGCGCGTGAAGATCTCACTTACCGCACGTAAAGGCCAGGTCAGTATTGATTTTGCCAGCATCCAAGATCTGAATCGGATTCTTGAGGAGTTGGGCGAGACCGGCTACGGTTCGGCCTGACCGCAACGGTCTGAGCGTACGCTTGATGAGTGGGAAACGACCAAGATACGCCTAGACGTCGAGCCAGTTTGGAACTGCTCCGTGCGGAAGCAGCCGACGAGCTTTCGGTGCTGGTCTCGGAGCGCCTGCGCGGTGGGCAAGACCCGTGGGACTTCATGGAGGATCTCCCCAGTGTCGACGAACTCGTCGTCTTCATTCTGCGAGCCGACAACATCGCAGAGAACGGGGGAGCCAAACCCAATGCTGCTCGTCACTACCGCGTACTGCGCCAGATCGCGATTGACTACCCCCCGTTGACAGAGGCGGTGTGGCGTCTGCTGGGCGATGCCAACACTCATCGGCCGTGGGACGCGACGGTGCGTGCAGACATCTCGTAAGCGAGATGAACGGGGAAAACTGAAAGACCCCGGCACGCGCTTGCTCACAAACGAATGCTGGGGTCTTTCAGGCGCAAGAGATCAGCCGATGTAGGCGGCGAGATCCTGCTCGAGAGCGAACTTGGGCTTTGCTCCGATGATGGTCTTTTCTACCTCACCCTTGTTGAAGACCTTCATCGCCGGGATCGACGTGATCTGGTACTTCATGGCAAGGTCTGGGTTCTCATCGACGTTCAGTTTGAGCACCGTGATCTTGTCGGGGTGCTCGCTCTGAATCTCGTCGAGTACGGGAGCGACCATGCGGCAAGGACCGCACCAGACGGCCCAGAAATCAACGAGTACGGGCCCTTCGGCCTGAAGGACGTCTTGTTCCCACGTAGCTGAGGTGGTTGCCTGTGCGGTCATGAATTCTGTCTCCTTTTGTAAGACGCTTGTTTGAAAGGAACGCTCGCGCGTCGCGGATTGTTCCTGCTGTCAGATTTAGGCTTTTGCGCCAGCGAGGTTGTCGATCTGTGATGCATCCGCTTCGGGCGAACCTGCCTCGTTCTTTCCTGCGAGGAAGTGCTCAACGTCGAGAGCAGCCACCGTGCCGCTTCCGGCGGCGGTGACGGCCTGTCGGTACGTCGGGTCGATGACGTCGCCAGCTGCAAACACACCTGCGACGGAGGTGCGCGACGAGCGGCCGTCCACCCACACGGTGCCTGCATCGGTGAGGTCTAGCTTTCCGTGCACTAGGTGGGTGCGAGGGTCATTTCCGATGGCGACGAAAACGCCCTCAACCGGCAACTCTCGGCGTGAGCCATCGACGGTTGATTCGAGCACGAGAGCAGTGACAGCGTCTTCACCCACGACGTCGGCGACCTGGCTGTTCCACACGAACTCAATCTTCTCGTTGTCGAACGCACGCTGTTGCATGATCTTTGAGGCTCGCAACTCGTCGCGACGGTGCACCAGATAGACCTTCGACGCGAACTTCGTGAGGAACGTTGCCTCTTCAATGGCTGAGTCACCGCCACCAATGACGGCGATCTCACGGTCGCGGAAGAAGAACCCATCGCAGGTGGCACAGTAGGAAACACCGCGCCCAGAAAGGCGCTCTTCGCCTTCAACGCCGAGCTTGCGGTGCGCTGAGCCGGTCGCGTAAACGATGGCGTCTGCCTCGTACTCCTTGCCGCTACCCAGTATGACCTTTTTGACTGGTCCATCGACGTCGAGCGTTACGACGTCATCGAAGAGCACCTCGGCACCGAATCGCTCGGCCTGCTCCTGCATTTTTCCCATGAGCTCAGGCCCCTGAATGCCCTCGGGGAAACCAGGGAAGTTCTCTACGTCGGTGGTAGTCATGAGATCTCCACCTGCCTCTACAGAGCTTGCAACCACCAGCGGCTCGAGGTTTGCTCGGGCGGCATAGATCGCGGCGGTGTACCCGGCAGGACCGGATCCAATGATGATGACATTACGCACGGGAGACCCTTTCAGAAGTCTTTGGCACGACGCTACACTCGCGCCACTTGCCACAACACATGGTAGCCGCGGCTCATTCCCACGCGCTGAGAGCTAGCCACTCGCACAGAGTGGTGACCCCTATATGAAGCCTCAACTTCACGAACGGCAGATCAACGGTTGGGCAAGAATCGCTTGAGCATCGTCAAGGCCGGGCCGAGTTCAGGAGCGCGCAGTATCGCGAGCGCGGGGACGTAGACGACAAACGCGACCATGCACAACACCGCTGAACCCACGGCGCCCATCAGCTGGCTAGAAACCATCCATCCATCGACCCCGCCGCTCCACTGGTACACGAGCCAGGCAACAATCGCCGCAGGCACAGCTGCGAGCGCGAAACGAACAAGTGCCAGCATCCATGATCGAATTCCTATGTCACCGAGGCGTCGGCGCAACAACCACGTGGCGATGATCACCTGAATCACCGTGGCACATGACTGGCCCAAAGCAACCGCTGCCGCAAGCAAGGAGAGGGGAATTACCTCATCGATCGCGAGTTGCCGCGCAACGAGTGCGGCGACGACAACGAGAGACGCTTGGATCACCGTGAAAACGAAAGGGGTGCGGGTGTCGTCGTAGGCATAGAAAGTGCGCTGGATAACGAACAGCACGGCGAGTGGAATGAGACTGATGAGAAACGCGTTGAGCAGTGAACCCGCATCTACGGCGTCATCGCGACTATTGGTCAGAATGCGCGAGGCGGGAACCGAGGCGACAGCCAGCGCGGCGGTCGCAATCACGATGAAAAGCCCTAGGGTTCGGATGCTGCGTGGAATGTCAGCGCGAACCGCGTCGTCGCGACCGGCCTTGGCATGCTCGCTGAGCTGGGTGAAGTACGGGGTACCGATCGAGAGCACGATGATCGAATACGGGAGCATAAACAGCAACCAGGCGTTACCCGAGGCGAAGTTGGATGGACCGACTCCCGACGCCAACGACAACACACGCGACTGCATGAGACCAGCCAGTTGACCCACGATGACCATCAGAAAGGTCCACCCCGCCAGGCGTCCCAAATGGCGCAGTCCGATGCCGCGCCAGTGGAAGTCGGGGCGCACGCGAAGCCCGGCGCGACGCCAGAACATCACGAGAACTACCGACTGCGCAACGACACCGAAGGTTGCGGTACCAGCGAGCAGAGCGATCATCTGCGGCGTCCACGCAGCGACGGTGGTCTGATCGCCGCCGAACATCACGATGAACGCTACGAAACCCGCAATAGACACAACGTTGTTGATGATTGGAGCCCAGGTATAGGGCCCGAACACCCTGCGAGCGTTGAGCGTCTCACCGAGCAGTGCATACATGCCATAGAACAAGATCTGAGGCAGGCACCAGTACGCGAAGGCAGTCGCCAGGGCGAGCTGGTCGGGCGCAAACCCCGGAGCGTAGATCTGCACGAGGAGCGGAGCAGCCGCGGTCGCGATGACGGTGACGGCCAGTAGCGCAACGGCTCCGAGCGTCATGAGCTTCGAAATGAAACTCTGACCGCCATCGGCATCGCGTGAGGCGCGAACGATCTGCGGCACGATCACCGCGGCGACCAGGCCCGTCGCCACGATGGCATAGATGTTGTTGGGTAGCTGGTTCGCTACCCCGAACGCATCTGCTGCCTCTGAGACCGAACCGACGGCAGCAACCAGCACCGCAGAGCGAACGAAACCCGTTAGTCGTGAGACGACAGTTCCCGCACCTATTAGGACGCTTGCGCGCCCAATCCCGGTCACTCCTCGACCTTGCGATCGGAACGCTCATCCGATGCCAACGCGCTCGGTGGTGCCTCAGGAGGGGTGACTTCGTGACCCCGCGCCCTGGTGCGTCGCACTGTGCGAATGACACCAACGATCAGCAACCCGCCGACCACAACGGCGAGGGCGCCGATGCCGAATGCTTCCCATTCGGCACGCACATTGACTTGCACGTACTCGGCATCGCCGATGGCGACGCTGGCGCGGCTGCGCAGCTGAAGTGTGAGCGTCACTTCACCGTTTGCCACGCGCGCCTGCACGGGAACCTCGACACGGGTATTGCTCAATGCGGTCGCAACGACTGGAGTGGCTCTTTGCACGTCAAGGCGCAGATCGTCGGGCGAGGTGTAGAGCACAACATTCACTGGATACGGCAGGTCATTGCGCACCCAGAATCCGAGGCCGGCGCCAGAGCCGAGCAAGTTGATGGTGCTACTTGGTAACAGGGCGACGGAGTCTAAGGTCGCATCGGTCTGCTCGCGGTGAGCGTCAATCTCCCTGCTCCAGCCTTGATTCGTCATCCACGAGACAGCCAACAGTTGCAGCACTTCGGCGCGCTCGGGCCCGGTGAGCAACGTGGAATCATCAAGAATCGTTGCGAATCTGTCCAGCGCGGTCTCGTCGTCGAGCAGCCTCTTGGCCTCCGCTACGCGCTCCGGCACCTCTTCAGCTTCGACCAACTGCATCCGACGTTCGCTCGCGGCGAGCAGTGTGCTGAGGTCGGTCGCAGCGAAGCCCGGTGCCTCGGCAGCAGCGAGGATGGCGGTGCGCAATGCGACGCTGGAGCGATCGAAATCGCGGTCGACAGTGACAAGCAATGCCGCCCCGCCAGAGTTGGCACCGGCGAGCATCAACTGCGCGGTGGCCGCCGTCAGGTCAGCACTGCGCAGTGCTGAGTTGTCTTGCAACGATGCCGCGTGCAGCGCCGCCGAGATTTCGGTGTCGTAGGCAAGCGCGTCGGCATCGTCGATGCCGACGCGCGCGCCGACCGTCGCTCCTGCGGCGCCGGCCGCGGTTTCTTGTGAGCCCAACAGCGTCACCGACGCCAGATCATCGATCATGACCCCACCGAGGGTCTCAAGGATGCCGTTGTCGAGGGATTTTGCCGCGGGCCAATAAATACCAGCACTTGCCCCGCCGATGTCGAGCAGGCTGGAGAGATCAGGCCACGATCCGTCAGCTTCGGTGTCGGTATCGGCATCGGTGTCGGTGTCGGGAGAGGGCGTTGGGCCCGGTGTTTCAACGGGTGATTCTTCACTTTGGCCTGAAAAATCCTGCTCCGACATGTATGCCGTCAGCGCCTTCGGCTGCAGAGGTTCAGAGAGGCCAGCCTCGAGCTGCACGGCAACGTCTGCGTCGCCGAACTGCAACGCAAAGCGTGAGTTTGGTAGCGTCATCAGATTGTTCAGCCACTCGACAGCAGAGTCTGGCGCCGCGGTGCCAAGCACGCGGATCGCGGCGACAATTGCCGGGTCGATGGCCAGGATGGCCGGCGTGCCTTCAACAGCTTTCAGCTGGTTGGACAGCGACCCATTGGCCGACGTCAGCGCTGTGAGCTCGTTCGAGGTGAGCAGTCCCTGGGTGAGGGAGGGCGCGGTGATGGGCACGATCACGCCGACAGCGGTCTCTGCTGCGTCGGAGTCGTCAGGGATGATCATCACGCTAGTAGAGAGAACTTCTTCTTCTTCTTCGTCTTCGTACGTCGCCACTAGTGGGTAGACGCCGCTCGCGAGATCGAGCATCGACGGATCATCCGCGTGGACGAGCATTCCCTGGGAGTATTCACTCTGCGCGTCCACGCTTTCCAGCGTCGTGGTGGCTACCGGCGATGTTTCGAGGTTTGTGCCGGATCCATCGAGCCACGATGTCAGAGCTCGGCGGTCGACGATCGGCTCATTGCCGAGTTCAAGAGTTACTTCAACGGGCTCGGTCGGTACTCGCGTGGCATTTTGTAGTGTCACCGAAACCGTGAGGCTGTCTCCCGGGTAGACGATTCCGGAACCCACCGGCGAAAGCGTGAATGCCGTGGTTCCCGGCGGAATCTCGGGGGTAGGCATGGGCGTCGGTGTCGGCTCCGGCGTTGCCGCGACGGCGGGCGTGGCGATCGCGAGCGACGCACCCATGAGCATCGCTACGAAGCCCGCGGCCATGCGTGCACTGAGAGTGCGGCGACGTGCGGGCTTTCCAGACGTGGTGACAGTCATGCGGTGAGGTTTGCTCCTGTGCGATATCCGAACCGCACGATCGACTGCGATTCTACGGTGATGAAGCTTTGAGGCACCCCAACCGCACCGGCGACGCGATTGAATAGACGGATGCTTCACGATCCTGACCCACTGCTCTGCCAGGCTCTTGCCGCCGACCTGAGCGCAGCTTCGTTCACGGCCTTGGCGTTGAAAGAAGCCTGGGGAGCCCCCGCCGGCGACGCAATCTCTCGCGGGTTGCGCGGCCCCGCTGAGCGTGCGCTCGGTGATCGCGACGATGACCTCGCTGTGTTGGCACGGCTCTTTGTGCTGGGGCGTGCGCAACCCGCAGCATCCCTGTCAAGAGCCCTTCCTAGCGTTGGAGCGGATGGTTTGGTCGCCCTTGGGCTCGCAACGCAACACGAGGCAGCGGTGACTCCTGTCGCGGCTTTGCGCCCACAGTCGTATGCGGATGCGATGGGTGCGGGTGAATGGTGGATTGCAAGCGACCTCAATGAGGCCGCATTGGGCGGACCCTTGCCCGAAGAGCATGTGCTGGGCGTCGGGCGAGCATCACTGACTCTTACGGCGTTGCAGTTGCCGACACCGGCAGTGCGCGGGCTCGACGTAGGCGCGGGGTGTGGAATCCAAGCGCTTCGTGCACGACGAAATGTTGACAACATCATCGCCACTGACATTTCTGAGCGGGCCCTGTGGTTCACTCGCCTCAATGCGCTGATCAACGGCATCGATTCGATCGAAACGCGATCGGGCAGCCTGTTCGAGCCCGTCGTTGGGGAGACTTTTGACCGGGTCGTATCGAACCCGCCGTTCGTCATCACACCACGCTCGGCCGAAGTGCCAGCCTATGAGTATCGTGACGGTGGCATGGTCGGTGATGATCTCGTAGCAGCCTTCGTGGCGGGAGTTGGCGAGCATCTGGCGCCGGGCGGAGTGGCCCAACTTCTCGGCAACTGGGAGACACGCGATGGCATTGACGGACTCGATCGAGTTCGCGAATGGGTGCAATCATCTGCGGTCCCGCTTGATGCGTGGATAGTTGAGCGTGAGAGCGTTGAGCCGCTGGCGTACGCAGAGTTGTGGATTCGTGATGGCGGCACGCTGCCCGGCACCGCGCGCTTCGCCGCTCTGATCGACGCGTGGCTCGATGACTTCGCCAGTCGCAAGGTGAGCGCGGTCGGCTTCGGCTATCTGCTGTTGCGTCGGCCATCGTCGGGATCTCCCACGCTCACCCGATACGAGAAGTTGCACCAATCACTGAGCGGAGACAGTCTGGGTGCTCATCTCGCCAAAGCGCTTGAAACCCATGACCGACTGAGTGCGCTTGATACCGAGGGGCTCGCCGAATCGTTCTTTGTGGTTGCCCCCGATGTCACGGAGGCACGTCATCACATGCCCGGTGAAGAAGACCCGACCGTGATCGAACTGCGCCAGGGTGGGGGATTCGGGCGTTCGGTCAACGTCGACTCTGGTCTTGCGGCACTCGTGGGTGCCTGCGACGGCGACCTACCAGCCGGAGTGCTCATCGACGCCATCGCACAGTTGCTTGACGTGGATGCTGCTGCATTGCGCGCCGACCTTCTCCCGCGAGTGCGAGAGTTGGCGACTATGGGCTTCTTGGATCTGAACTCGCCGTAGTGGCTAGGTAGGCTTGAGACATGCTCAATATGGCCGAGGGCGTGGCGCGCCTCGGCGCGCTCGCTGATTCTCCCGTCGTTTCGACACTCGCGCGTGCATTCGATGCCGCCGGTTTCGAGCTCGCTATTGTCGGCGGTCCGGTGCGTGATGCGTTGCTGGGTCGGGCGACGAACGACCTCGACTTCACCACGAATGCGCGCCCCGACGACATTCTGCGCATCGTCACCCCGGTGAGCACGACGCAGTGGGACATCGGTCGTGCATTCGGCACGATCGGCGCCAAAGTGCTAGGTGAACAGGTCGAGATCACCACTTACCGTGCCGACAGCTATGACGGGGTCACGAGAAAGCCCACTGTTGAGTTCGGTGACAACCTCGACGGTGATCTCGTACGCCGCGATTTCACAGTCAACGCGATGGCGTTGCGCGTTCCCGCGCAGACATTGATCGACCCCACGGGCGGGGTGGAAGACCTGCTCGGTGAACGACTTCGCACCCCCACAGATGCGAGTGTGAGTTTCGGCGATGACCCGTTGCGGATGCTCCGTGCAGCACGGTTTGCCTCGCAGCTGGAGTTCGCGGTCGCGCGTGAGACGCTCCAGGCCATGGGCGAGCTGCGCGAGACCCTCAATATAGTGAGCCCCGAACGCATTCAGAGCGAACTCGTGAAGCTCATGCACGCCGATGATCCGGTGCGAGGCATCAGGCTTCTCGTCGACACCGGTCTGATGAATGAGTTCTTGCCCGAGGTGCCGTCGCTGCGACTTGAGGTCGATGAGCATCATCATCACAAAGACGTCTACGAGCACTCGCTGACCGTCTTGCAACAGGCGATCGAGCTGGACCGTACCCGACACCCCGATTCGCCCCCCGACATCCCGCTGCGAATCGCCGCCTTGTTGCACGACATCGGAAAACC
This sequence comes from Microbacterium sp. NPDC076911, assembly GCF_040687125.1. NCBI lineage: Bacteria > Bacillati > Actinomycetota > Actinomycetes > Micrococcales > Microbacteriaceae > Microbacterium > Microbacterium sp. NPDC076911. The sequence goes on from NZ_JBFBMP010000004.1 coordinate 324,789, forward strand.
GTCGACCCGCAAACTCGAGCCCGGTGGCGGTGTGACCTTTCATCACCACGACATTCGCGGCGCACGGATGGCACAGAAGCGAATGAAGGCATTGCGCTTTGACGCGTCGACGATTGACGCGGTGTCGAAGCTGATCGAGCTGCATCTGCGCTTCTTCGGATACGCGGAGGGTGCCTGGAGCGACTCAGCTGTGCGGCGATATGTGCGCGATGCCGGACCCGAATTGGAACGGCTGCATATTCTCACGCGAGCTGACGTCACTACTCGCAACAAGCGCAAGGCGTCACGCCTGGCGCGTGCATACGACGACATCGAGCGGCGCATTGCAGAGCTTGCTGAAGAAGAAGAGCTCGCCTCAATGCGTCCCGACCTCGATGGCAATCGCATCCAAGAGGTTCTGGGCATAGCTCCGGGTCGCGAAGTGGGCGAAGCGTATCGATTCCTGCTTGAGTTGCGCCTCGACGAGGGTGTGCTCGGCGAGGTTGAGGCGGAACGACGACTGCGCGAGTGGTGGGCTTCTCACAGCTGACACAAAGCTGAAACATAGGCTCTCTACATTTGGCAACACCCCTGACATTCGTCCGATCTTTGGCGAGTGTTTTCACCGCGGCACGAATCGCGCTCCACCGTCGTGCCGCTTGATTGCTCATTCCTGGAGAAAATTCGTGAAACGTCTAATAGCGAGCGTCAGTTGCGCGGCGGTGGTCGTCACCGGCCTCATCGTTGCGCCTGTCGCGGTCGCCGACATCGAGACCCCTGAACTCGAGATCGTTCGACCGCTGTCGCCATATATCGACATGCCGACCAGCTACCCCGTGCAACCCACGCTTGATGTCTTTCCTGACCTCGAGACAGATGCATCCATCGACCGTGGAACGATTCCTTACGACGAGATCGCTCCATTCCTCAACCAGCTGATGGCAACCAGTGATCGCGTTTCGGCGCAGGTGGTTGGCAAGTCCGCTCAGGATCGTGACGTGTACATGGTCACCGTCACGAGCCCAGAGACAGCCGCCGAAACTGCACAGCAGTTGGAGTGGCGTGACACGATCAAATACGACGCTGAGACCGCGGTCGCCGACGACGCCCTGCAGTCGGGCTACAAGACCCCCATCTGGTTCAACGGAAACATTCACGGCAACGAGTGGGAGGGCACCGATGCGACGCTGAACTACATCGCAGAACTTGCCCTCAGCGACGACCCCGAGGTCGCCGAGCTCGTCTCCGAGAACCGCCTCTACTTCACAGTGACGAACAACCCCGACGGCCGCGCTCTCGGACAGCGCGCAACGGCCACCGGCTACGACGCCAACCGTGACTTCGTCACCGGCGCGACCGCGGAATCTGCCATCGTGCGCGACTTGGCGAGCATCATTCAGCCGACGTACTTCATCGACATTCACGGCTACACGAGCGTGCTTCAGATCGAACCGTGCGGACCGCCCCACGGCGAGAGCTACGAGTACGACCTCTTCCTCCCGCACGCATACTCGACCGCACTCTCTATCGAGCAGGCGGTCGTCGAGGCCGACATCGAGGGCAACACCTACCTCGACGAAAACGGCCGAGTGACGACTGAGAACACCGGCAAGATCAAGATCCCCTACCGCGACACCCGCGAAGGCTGGGACGACTGGCCGCCGATCTTCGCGCCTCAGTACGTTGCGTTCCAGGGTGCGATCACCAACACCGTCGAACTGCCGCTGGGCCGCTTGAACCCGTCATCCAACCCTGTGAACGCCGAACGCGCTGCGATCAACATCGAAGTTGCTGAGATCGTCATCGACACGGTCATCGACTATGTCGATGAGCACCACGAGGTTCTTCTCGACAACCAGATCGAGATCTTCCGTCGCGGCGCCGACGGCGAGGCAAGCGTCGAGATCCCCGCTGATATCACCGCGGACGACCTCGCCGAAGGCGTACCGACGGAGTGGGTCGAGATCTGGGATGAGACTGACGTCTACACCGCCGACTTCCCGCGTGCATACGTAATCCCCATGGGCGACTCACAGCGCTCGGACTCCGACGCGCAAACGCTGGTTCAGCAGTTGCTGGTGAACAACATCAACGTGTCGAAGACCACCGAAGAGTTCACCTTCGACGGCGTCACCTATCCGGCCGGTTCGTACTACGTCGACATGCACCAGCCGCTGCGTGGTCTCGCCAACGTGTTGCTCGACGAAGGTACCGACATCACCGACCGCATCGGTCGCATGTACGACATCTCCGCGTGGAGCTTGGCGTTGCTCTGGGGTGCGGACGTAGACGTACTGGGAACGACGACGGATGCTGCGCCGACGACGGCTCTTGAAGCTGTCACCGACGCAGAACTCACCGGATCGGTGCCCGCTACCGGTACATACCTCGCATTCGAACCGCGCGGTGTTGCCGACTACGTCGCGATCAACGAGATGCTTGAAGAGGGAATCGCGCTGTCTCAGATTCCTGATGGCACCGTGGTTCTTGGCAACGACGAGGCTAGCTACGCGGCTGCTGCTACGGTCGCAGACGTCTTCGGTGTCGACTTCACCGCCACTGACGGACGCGAGCTGCGTGACGGCGAGAGCACAGCCCTGAGCACGGTGCGCATCGGCTACGCGAACAACACTGACGACCGCGACGCGCTGACCAAGCTCGGCTTCGATGACATTGTTCCCGTGACCACGGGCACGATCACTTCGGGCGAGGTCGACCTGACCGAGATCGATCTGCTGTTTGTTGGATCGAACCTGAACTTCAACAGCTCTTCGCAGGCAGAGGGTATTGCTGCGGTCGAGGCGTTTATCGCTGCTGGCAAGCCCGTCGTCGGTCTCGAGTCGGCTGGTGCGACATTCGTCAACGCCTTCGGCATCGCATCGGTCTCGTCGGTTAGCGGCGCGAGCGGATCGAACGGAATCGCCACGGTGGACACCGTCGCGGACGGCGTATTGGGCGATTACCCGCAAGACACCGCCTTCGGCTACCCGTTCGTTTGGTACACCGAACTCGGTGAGAACACGACTGTTGAGCAGACATACGCAGCAGAAGACCCGTTCATCTCGGGTCACTGGTCGGCAGCGACACAGGGTCGTGCGCAAGCCGATGCAGCTGCTCAGCCCGCAGCCTTCTCGGCAATCGGCGAGTCCGGAAGCCGTGCCTTCGTGCTCGGCACCTCGGCGACCTTCCGCAATCACCCGGTCGGCGCGTTCAGCGACGTCGCACGGGCGATCTTCTGGGCAGCGGCCGAGGGCGAAAGCGTGACGCCTCCTGGATCGGTCATCGAGGGAGACCTCACCGACGAAACGCGTGGAATGGTCAGCATTCCCGACTCCGCAGAGCCGGGCGAGACCATCCCGGTCACGATGGGTGAGGCAAGCGACGGTGTGGTTTCGGTGCTGATGTTCTCAGATCCGACCGCGCTTGGTGAGTTCGAGCTAGTCGGCGGTGAGTTCGAGGTCATGATCCCCGCGGACGCTCCGCTCGGTGACCACAAGATCGCCGTTGTCGATAATCAGGGCATGCTGCTCGGTTGGGACGACCTCACCGTCGCCACCGCAGTTGTCGAGCCGACACCTACGGCGTCTGCGACGGCCTCGGCGACTCCCGTTGCCACCGAGACACCGGCCACCGCATCCAGCGGTGACACCGGAGACCTCGCAGTGACCGGTGGCGGTGACACGTCTCGCCTCCTGTTCGGAGCGATGTCGATCCTGCTGCTCGGTGCCGGAATTGCGTTGCTCGCACGAGCACGCGCCGCGCGCCAGATCTAGCACACAACAGAAAGGGGGTCGCCTCGGCGGCCCCCTTTCTGCTCTAGGCTCACCTATGCGGTGAGAGAGCTTTACGCACGACAAGGATGACGATGACCGACGACAATCCCTCAGGTGAGCTCGATGCTGATGCCGAAGTCGTCCCCGATGATTCTGAAGAAGCAGTTGCTTCACCTCAGCGCCGGCGACTGGTGCTGTTTATCGGTGGCGGCGTTCTCATCGTCGTAGGGTTGGTCCTTGGGATATGGGCGTTCCTACCCGGTCCGAGTGAACCTGTTGCTGACGCAACCCCCAGCGCCACCCCGTCGGAAACGTTCGAGGCCACGCCGACGGCTACCGCAAGCGTGGCGCCGCAGCCCACCGCGACTTCAGCTGATGAGGATCCCGACGAAGGCCCAAGTGCGTCTGCCGAGCCTGCCGAGCCTGACGCGGCAAAGGCCGTGATCAACTCCTTCACGGTTTCACCCGAGATCGCGATTTGCTCCGATGACCGCTCCAGCACCGTGCCGCTGACGTTCACGTGGTCGACAGCTGACGCCGACAAAGCATGGATCGCCGAAGGCACCAACAACGCTTCAGCTCAGCCGTTCGATGAGGTTTCGTTGAACTCGTCCGGCTACACCGGGCTGTCGTACGAGTGCTATGCGGAAGAGCAGCTGTTCACGCTCACCGTGAGAGGTGAGGCAGGAAACACGAGTGTCTCGGTTTCGGTTGTCCGTCAACTAGGTTGAGATCGAGTGACTCCGTCCGGTTCAGGCAGGTGCGCCATACAATTGATGCACGCTCCTCAACGTCGACCGGAGTCCGATGTCAACGCCGTGGTCATCCCGTCGTGAGGTATCACCTGAGACCTCACGCCTGCTCATCGAGCGCGCACACGAAGAACTAGTTGCTGGCAACGCCGGGGATCAGCGGCTGCTGGATGTTCGGCCGATGGTGCGGGACTCGTGGCGTCGTTCGCTCGAGAGCCTGGTCGGCGCCGAAGCTCTTCCTCCGCTTGACGTGCGCGCCGAGGAGATCGAGGCATACCGCCGCGCGCACCCGCTCGCTGATGTGATGGAGATGGTGCGAGCACTGCTTCTGCCAGGTGACCCCGCCGAATCTGGGGTGGTGGTCGCCGTCGGCGACGCGGCGGGTCGACTGCTGTGGGTAGAGGGAGATCGTCATATTCGAGCGCTGACTGGTGAGATGGGCTTCGTTGCCGGTGCCAATTGGTCAGAAGCAGCCGTCGGCACCTCAGCACCGGGTACGTCACTGGCGCTTGATCGATCGGTGCAGATTCACGGAGCCGAGCACTACAACCGCCTCGTGCAGCCATGGTCGTGCACCGCCGCACCCGTGCATGACCCTGAGACCCGGCGACTGTTGGGTGTAATCGATGTCACCGGAGGCACCGAGGCTGCCGCCCCGCAGGCGCAGCTGCTGGTGGATGCGACGGCTCGCGCGATTGAGGGGGAGTTGCTCGTCGCTCGTCTTAGACAGCGTTCTGTAGACATGCCGGCGAGAAAGAGTTCACGACGTCCTCCCGCGGTCCGAGCAACCTTGCGGGTGCTGGGGCGCGACCGTGCCATGTTGGAGGTGTCGAGCGGAGGCACGGCGACTGAAGGCACCGAGACGGTGTTCGAGCTTGGGGCGCGTCACGCGGAGCTGCTGTTGATGCTGGCCGTGCACCGTCAGGGACTTTCGGCCGAACGACTGAGCGAGCTCGTCTATGGCGAGGGTGATGCGGGGTCGACGCTTCGCGCTGAAATGGTGCGGATGCGCAAGGTGCTGGAACGCTCAGCACCTGCCCTCGTGCCGCAGTCCCGCCCCTACCGGCTGGGGCTGGAGTTAGAGACCGACGCCCATCAGGTGGTGTCGCTGCTTGATCGAGGTGCACATCGGGTCGCGCTCGCCGCATACCGCGGCGAAGTGTTGCCCCACTCGACGGCACCAGGAGTAGAGGAGTTTCGCGACAGTGTGCAGAGTGCCCTGCGTGAAGCACTCATGAGCGAAGCATCCATCGACGTGCTGCTGGCGTTCGCCGACACCGAAAGCGGATCCGGCGACATCGACCTGCTGCAGCTGTGCCTCACGATGCTTCCGCCTCGCTCACCCCGCCGCGCGGGGCTCGTCACGCGCATCGAGCGACTCGCATCGAATTAGTCGCGGGCCGCAACGCTGTGTGCAACTCGATGCAACGTTGCGTCACCTAACGTCGACGCCACGCGACACTGAGGTCGCGCACCCGTCGAAGGAGACCAGCTATGACCATCGTCGAAGAAGGCGTTTCGAGCATCTACGCCGCTCCCAATACTCGCGGAGCAGTCGCCGACTACCGCCCCCGCTACGGCCACTACATTGGTGGCGAGTTTGTTGAGCCGATCAAGGGGGAGTACTTCGAGAACCTTTCACCCGTCAACGGAAAGCCGTTCACCGAAGTCGGCCGCGGCACCGTGGAAGACATCGACCGGGCGGTCGATGTCGCCTGGAAGGCTTTTGAGTCATGGAAGCGCACGACCGCAGCCGACCGCGCCAACATTCTCAACAAGATCGCCGACCGCATCGAAGCCAACCTAGAAGCCATCGCGGTCGCAGAAACCTGGGACAACGGCAAGCCCGTTCGAGAGACTCTTGCCGCAGATATCCCGCTCGTTGTTGACCACTTCCGCTATTTCGCGGGTGTGCTGCGTGCGCAGGAGGGGTCACTGAGTCAGATCGATGAAGACACCGTTGCGTACCACTTCAACGAGCCCTTGGGTGTGGTGGGGCAGATCATTCCCTGGAACTTCCCGATTCTGATGGCCACGTGGAAGCTCGCCCCGGCGCTCGCCGCAGGCAATTGCGTCGTGCTGAAGCCTGCCGAACAGACGCCAGCATCCATCCTCTTCTTGTTCGACATCATTGGTGATTTGCTTCCGGCCGGCGTCGTCAACATCGTCAACGGTTTCGGCATCGAAGCGGGTGCGCCCCTTGCGCAGCACAAGCGCATTCGCAAGATCGCTTTCACGGGCGAAACCACGACGGGTCGCCTCATCATGCAGTACGCGTCGCAGAATCTGATTCCGGTCACCCTCGAGCTGGGGGGAAAGAGTGCCAACGTCTTCTTCGACGACGTCGCTCGCGATACCGGTGATGACTACTACGACAAGGCCCTCGAAGGGTTCGCGCTCTTCGCGCTCAATCAAGGTGAAGTGTGCACGTGCCCCTCGCGAGCACTGATTCAGAAGTCAATGTACGACCAGTTCTTGGGCGACGGCCTTGACCGTGTCTCGAAGATCATTCAAGGAAACCCGCTCGACCCTGCCACGATGATCGGTGCGCAGGCCTCGAACGATCAGCTCGAGAAGATTATGAGCTACATCGACATCGGCAAACAAGAAGGAGCCAAGCTGCTCGCCGGTGGTGAGCGAGTCGACCTCGGCGGTGACCTCAGCGAGGGGTACTACTTCGCACCGACAGTGTTCGAAGGCCAGAACAGCATGCGCATCTTCCAAGAAGAGATCTTCGGGCCCGTCGTCTCGGTCACGAGCTTCGACAGCTTCGACGATGGCATCGCGACCGCCAACGACACGCTCTACGGACTGGGCGCCGGGGTGTGGAGTCGCTCGGGTGACACCGCCTATCGCGCGGGTCGTCAGATCGAAGCCGGACGCGTATGGACGAACACCTATCACCAGTACCCCGCGCACGCGGCGTTCGGCGGCTACAAGCAGTCAGGAATCGGCCGCGAGAACCACCTGAAGATGCTCGACCACTACCAGCAGACGAAGAACCTGCTGGTGTCGTACTCCGAGGGTGCGATGGGCTTCTTCTAAACCGGCCGCCGGTGGCATGGCTCCGTCCGAGCGACGCAGTCATGCCACCTATCCCTTCACTCAACACCGCCATCCAACTTGGAGCTTGAGATGACCACGCACCATCGAGTCGAAGTGAGCGATGCGGCAGCATCTCTTCTTCGTGAACTCACCATCCAGCACGGGCCGCTCATGTTTCACCAGTCGGGGGGATGCTGCGACGGTTCCGCACCCATGTGCTATCCCGTCGGTATGTTCATTACCGGTCCGAGCGACGTGCACCTCGACGCTCTCGATGTCGGCGTTGACGATCCGATCGATGTCTTCATTTCTGAGGCGCAGTTCGAGTACTGGAAGTACACCCATCTGACGATTGACGTTGTGCCAGGACGAGGCGCAGGTTTTAGTGTCGAGGGCCCGACAGGCAAACGCTTCATTGTGAGATCACGGATGCTGAATGAGGCCGAGCTGCGGCATTTCGGCCTCGCTCCGGCCTAAACTGGCGCCGACACCGCACCTTTGGGTTTGCTCCGCATCACCGCGAGAGTTTGCGCTCCCCCCGGGGGGATTGCCTAGCGTGGTGATCTGGCACGAGGGAGGAGCCGGTGGACATCGACTTGATAGACGACGCTGCAGAAGCATCGACATGGATGGATTGGGCGATCCTGCTGGCGATCCTGATGGGGTTCGTTATCGCGATCTCGGTGGCGACATCCATCACCCTCGCTCTGATCGGACGACGCAAGGCCTGGCCCGCGGAGTTCAGCGCCCGAGTTCGCTGGCCGTTTCGCACAACGCTATTCCTGCTCGCCCTGGCGGTGTCGACGGTAGCTCTGCCTATCGACGAGGCATGGGATGCAGCGATTGTGCATGCCATCGTCATCGCGATCATCATCTCAGGCGCGTGGTTGCTGGCCCAGATCTTCTTGTTCTTCGTCGATTCGGGCTCTCGCCGCTACCGACTTGAAGACAGCGACACCACTACCGCGCAAAAAATCCGTACGCAGTTGCAGATCATTCGCCGTCTTGTCATCGTTGTGATCATCACGATCGCGCTGGGTGCAATCCTGATGACGTTCGACTCGGTGCGTGCAATCGGCGCCAGTGTGCTGGCTTCGGCCGGAATCGCATCGGTCGTCGCAGGTCTTGCCGCACAGTCCGTGCTGAGCAACCTCTTCGCTGGCGTGCAACTCGCGTTCAACGAGGCGATTCGTGTCGGCGACGTAGTCGTGGTTCAGGGTGAGTTCGGTCGAATCAAAGAGATCACCCTCAGCTATGTCGTGCTCGAACTGTGGGACCAGCGCACCCTTGTGTTGCCCTGCACCTACTTCACGACGACTCCATTCGAGAACTGGACGAAAAACGGCAAGGAGCTGCTCGGCACCGTCTACTTCGATCTTGATTGGCGGGTCTCGGTTGATGACATGCGGGTAGAGCTAGAGCGCCTGCTCGGCGAGACCGACCTGTGGGACGGCATGTCGCAGGGTGTGCAGGTCACTGACGCGGTCGGTGGGGTTCTGCAAGTGCGCATTGTCGTGAGCGCGCGCGACTCGGGGGCGCTGTGGGATCTGCGTTGCATGGTGCGAGAAGAGCTCGCCGCTTGGGTGCGCCGCGAGTCTCCCAATGCCATGCCGCTGCGCCGCGTGCACTTCGATGCGCCGGTTGAGGCGCCAGCCGAAGCCTGATCGCTTCGTGGTGAATGCGGGCCTATTGCAGCAGAAAGAATCCGCCCGCGATCATTTGCACGAACCAGAGCAGCACAAATACGCCCGCAATAACGAAGGCGATCCACCGACCGCGACGCGCTAGCCGCTTGCCGGGCGCTGCGACCCCCGGGGGCGGACGAAGCGGGTCAAGCGGTGGGGCGAATGGCACGGCGTCATGGGCGGCGCCGGTGCTCGTGCTCGCGGCATCAGGCGCGGCGCCGGTAGGCAGTGCGGCGGCACCGGCAGCAGCATCCGTTCTCAATCGATCGTCACGCCAGCGCGCCCACTGCGCGAGTTTGTCGAGCAGGGCGCCGACCACCGAGAACAGCCATGCCCAGGTTGCTGCATCGAGGGTGGAGAAGTCGCGCTTCGCGTAAAGAAACAGCCAATCGTCAACGATCTCAACGTCGAGAGCCGCGGCGTTGTCGATGAAGCGGGCCATGATGTCGGGGGTGAAGAGATAGAGCGCGTCGCGTTCGTAGCCACCCGGGCAGTAGAGCGAGAAGTACCGGTCGAAGTCACCCTCGAGGCTCAGCCGCTGATCCTTGGCGAAAGATGTCGGCAGGTTTGAACCGAACAGCGCGTTGTTTCCGAGCGCATCGAGCACGATGTGCGGCAACGGCACGTCGAGTTTGACGGCGACGTAGCCCCACTGATGGGTGGTGCGGTTCTTGCCCGATCCAGTCATATAGCGATAGTTCGCGAACTCAACGAAGCGAGGTTGAACGCCTCGAACGAGGTCTCTCGATGCTCGCGAGGAACCCTGGTTGAAGATCATGCCTGGCAGCCCGGGATTCGCAAGGTACGGCTCATACGTCATCGCGTTCGCGCGAGCGAAATGGTCGAGCCGGTACATGCGCGCGGCTCCCGCGGGCCCGCGGCGCACGAAGATCACCACGACAACCGCCGCGGCGACGCCAATGAACAAAATCGGCACCAGCAGAGCGAGCAATCCGAGAAGCGCTGCGAGCGGGTCGGTAGACCCGATCACCGCAATGAGGGCTCCACCGAACATGGGAAACAGCACGAAGGTAAACACCACGCCCACCACAACCAGCAGCACTGTTTGACTGGATTTCTTGGGCAGTCGATCGCTTGCCCTCAGGTGCTTCTCAAACGCGCGGGCGGCGTTGCCGTCGACGGGCTCAGTCAACGGCGCCGTGTGGAACGGATAGTGCGGCGGTGCGGCAGCGCTCATCACGCGATCGTGGCCCACTGCGTAGTGGCGCGCCAGCCGCCTGCGGAGGTATCGGCCGTCCGTTGCATGGCTTCACGCTACCGGTGGGCGCCCCCGTCGTTCGTGATTCAGTCTGGAAGGTGCTGATTTGCAGCCTCACGCAGCAGCGAGCGACGCGGTGAGGCAAGATCAAGGTGAGCGCGTTGCACCGCGCGTCGAACTCAAGGAGGAGCGTATGCCGACGGTGACCCCGCGAGATCCCGACAACCTCGAAGCGCTGCGCGACGCCTCTGATGTGCTTGGACTTGATGCGCTACTCAGTGACCACGAGCGTGCTACGCGCGACCGAGTGCGAGCGTTCGTCGATGCCGAGATACGCCCAAACATCGCTGACTGGTTTGACCGGGCGTATTTTCCGGCAGAGGTTGCCCTCGAGTTCGGCAAGCTCGGTGTGCTGGGCATGCATCTCGATGGCTACGGCTGCCCCGGGCGCTCCGCTGTTGAATATGGGCTGGCCGCGCTAGAACTCGAAGCAGGCGACTCGGGGCTTCGCACTTTCGTGTCGGTGCAGGGATCGCTGGCGATGGGGTCCATCCATCGGTGGGGAAGCGAAGAGCAGAAGAGCGAATGGCTGCCGCGAATGGCGGCGGGCGAGGTGATCGGCAGTTTCGGTCTCACTGAACCGAGTGCAGGCTCAGACCCGTCGAGCATGAAGACCTTTGCCAGGCGTGACGGTGACGACTGGATTCTCAACGGATCTAAGCGCTGGATCGGCCTCGCGTCGATTGCGCAGCTTGCGGTGGTGTGGGCGCAGACCGACGATGGTGTGCGCGGCTTCATCGTGCCGACCAATGCCCCCGGGTTTCACGTCACCGTGCTCGAACCAAAAGGATCGATGCGTGCGTCGATCCAGACCGAGTTGCACTTCGATGAGGTGCGACTGTCAGCATCCACCCTGCTGCCAGAAGCCAAAGGACTGCGCGGGCCGTTCTCAGCACTCAACGAGGCGCGCTACGGAATCGTTTGGGGTGCGCTGGGCGCTGCGCGCGACAGCTATGAGGCAGCACTTCGTCGCTCACTGGCACGCGAGCAATTCGGTGTACCAATCGCGTCGTTCCAACTCACCCAGCAGAAGCTCGTGAACATGGTGGTTGAACTACAGAAGGGTGCTCTGCTTGCGCTGCACATCGGTCGTGCGAAAGATGCTGGAACCCTCACGCCCACGCAGATTTCACTCGGCAAGCTCAATAACGTGCGCGAAGCCATCGAGATTGCGCGCGAGGCTCGCACCATCCTGGGCGGCGACGGGGTCTTGCTTGAGCACTCCCCCATCCGCCACGCGGCCAACCTCGAGTCAGTGCGCACCTATGAGGGCACCGACGAGGTGCACACTCTGATTTTGGGTCAGCACTTGACCGGAATTGGCGCGTTTTCATGACAGATGCTGCTCATGGCCCACTCGCTGGGCTGGTGGTTGCAGATTTCACCCGTGTGTTGGCCGGACCGTACTGCACGATGTTGCTCGCAGATCTCGGCGCGACCGTTATCAAGATCGAGGGACCTGCGGGCGACGAAACGCGCCACTGGACCCCGCCGCAACACCAGGGTGAGTCGACCTACTATCTCTCGGTCAACCGAGGCAAGCGAGCGATCACTCTCGACCTTGATAACCCGGATGACCTCGCCACCGCGCAACGCATCACTGCCCGTGCCGACGTGATGTTTGAGAACTTCAAGCCGGGTGGTCTCGATCGATTCCGTCTCGACTACGAGGCAGTGAGGTATCAGAACCCGTCGCTCGTCTATGTATCTATCACCGGGTTCGGCGCTGGTTCAGAGCTGCCGGGCTATGACGTGCTTGCGCAGGCACTGTCGGGGCTGATGAGCGTGACGGGCGCGCCAGACGCAGAACCCACGAAATCGGGCGTCGCGATTATTGATGTCGTCACCGGATTGCATGCCGGGCTCGGTGCACTCGCCGCGTTGCGCCACCGCGATGCCACCGGCGAGGGGCAACGCGTCGAGGTGAACCTGATTTCGTCGGCGCTTTCGGCCATGGCCAATCAGTCGGGAGCCTTCGCGCTCGCCGGGGTGATGCCTGTGCGGCTTGGCAACGACCACCCGAGCATTTTTCCGTACGGCCCATTCCCCACCGCAGACGGCACCCTGGTGCTGGCGATTGGCAACGATCGACAGTTCATCGCGCTGTGCGGTGTGATTCAGGCGATGGATGCCGCCACCCACCCGCACTTCGCACGCGCCGCGGACCGCAGCGTCCATCGCGAAGAACTCCGCCCCGTGGTGATTGAGGCGCTGGCGTCGCGTTCGGCGGCGGAGTGGTCCGCGCTACTGAGCGAGGCTGGCGTGCCGTGCGCACCCATTCTGAGTGTGGGCGAAGCATTCGACTGGGCGCGCGATCTGGGCTTGGAGCCTGCGGTTGCATCGGGCGCGGGGGTAACGACGGTTCGCAACCCGATGACCCTGTCGAAGACACCAGCGGCCTACCCGCTTGCGCCGCCCAAGCCTGACGCCGATCGTGCATGGGTTGAGGAGCATCTCGCAGGCGCGTGAACAGAGCGATTCGCTCGCTGGCAGAGCATCCGGTAGTATTGGAGGGTTGTCTGGCTGCACCCCTGCGTGTGGAAGCCCCGACACGTGCAACACACCCTCCTGCTTTCGGGAAATGCCCGGAAGCCGTTCTAGTCCGAAGGAGGTGGGTTAGTGACGCACCAGTACGAGCTCATGGTTATTTTGAACCCCGAGATTGACGAGCGACAGGTCGCTCCAAACCTCGACAAGTTCCTCAAGGTCATCACCAATGGTGGCGGCTCAATTGAGAACGTTGACATCTGGGGTCGCCGCCGGTTGGCATACGAGATCCAGAAGAAGAACGAGGGCATTTACGCCGTCGTCAACTTCACCGCTACCAGCGACGTGACGAACGAACTCGATCGTCAGTTGGGCCTCAACGAGCAGGTCATGCGTACCAAGGTGCTCCGCGCCGAGGAAGCTATCGCAATGATCGCGTCAGAGAAGCAGCGCGCCGACGAGAAGGCAGCCCGCAAGGCTGCTCGCCCCGCCAAGGCCGTCAAGCAGGACGCGTAACGCTGATGGCCGGCGAGACGATCATCACCGTCGTGGGAAACCTCACGGCTGATCCCGAACTGCGTTATACGCAGAACGGACTCCCCGTTGCGAACTTCACGATCGCATCGACGCCGCGCAACTTCGACCGTCAGGCGAACGAGTGGAAGGACGGCGAAGCGCTGTTCCTCCGCGCGAGCGTATGGCGCGAGTTTGCGGAGCACGTCGCGGGCTCGCTGACGAAGGGTTCCCGTGTCATCGCGACCGGTCGCCTGAAGCAGCGTAGCTACGAGACGCGCGAAGGCGAGAAGCGCACGGCAATCGAACTCGAAGTCGACGACATCGGCCCCTCCTTGCGTTACGCGACCGCTCAGGTCACACGCGCAGCTGGTGGCGGCGGCGGTCAGGGCCGACAGGCTCAGGTTGCTGACGAGCCGTGGTCGACGCCTGGTTCCGCAAACGCTGGCGGCAACGCCAACAGCGGCACCAGTGGTGCGGATGCATGGAGTGCTCCCGGCGCCTACGGCGACGACACCCCGTTTTGACACAGATTTCAATTTCTCAGTAAGGAAAAAACATGGCTGGAAAGTCAAGCGGCGACCGCCGCAAGCCGCGGAAGGGCGCGAAGAACGCAGCCCCGGCAAAGCCGACCCGCGTTGGCCTCATCGACTACAAAGATGTCGCCACCCTCCGCAAGTTCGTCTCAGAGCGTGGCAAGATCCGCGCTCGTCGTATCACCGGTGTCTCGGTGCAGGAGCAGCGTCTGATCGCCAAGGCGATCAAGAACGCGCGCGAAATGGCGCTCCTGCCTTACGCCGGCGCTGGCCGCTAAGGAGCACCCGATGGCAAAGCTGATTCTCACGAATGAGGTCACCGGGCTTGGTAGCGCCGGTGACGTAGTCGAGGTCAAGAACGGGTTCGCCCGTAACTACCTCATCCCCCAGGGCTTCGCAGTGGCCTGGACCCGCGGTGGCGAAAAGCAGGTTGCGTCGATTCGCGCCGGCCGTGAAGCCCGTGCGATTCACGACCACGAAGAAGCCGTCGCACTCAAGGATGCCCTTGAGTCCAACAAGGTCAAGCTGTCGGTCAAGGCCGGCAACGAAGGTCGCCTGTTCGGTTCTGTGAAGACCGGGCACGTCGCCGACGCAGTCAAGGCTGCCGGTCTCGGTGACCTCGACAAGCGCAAGATCCAGATCTCGTCGGCGATCAAGGTCGTCGGCGAGCACGAGGCGACGGTCCGTCTTCGCGACGACCTCACCGCTGTGATCACTCTTCAGGTGGTCGCTGCCAAGTAGCAGTGACCCCTCGATCCTCGGATCGAACCAGATGCCGCAGCCCTACGGGTCTGCGGCATCTGTCGTTAACGTGTGTGCTCGCCTCAGCGCTCGACAAATCCCGTAGGTGGACCAGTCCAGGCACGACCTGACCCACCTACGGGAAACTGTGAAGTTGTGCGGGAGGGCGGTGGCTTGGGTGGCCCTCCCGCAGAGCTCACGCGGAGCGGCGCCGTGACACGAGTGCTGCCACGCCGAGCATTAAGAGCAGCAGACTCGTCAGCAGCGCGGGAAGCACCCCCGTCCCTCCGGTTACGGCGAGCGGAGTGGCGGCGGATGCCGCCACCGCACCAGTCACCGTGGTCACGGTGTCGGTTCCGGTCGCGCCGTTGGTTCCGTTGGTTCCGTTGGTTCCGTCAGTTCCGTTGGTTCCGTCCGTACCGTCTGAGCCGCCAGGCGTCACCATGGAGTCGCCGATGATCGAAACGGCGTTGCCGCCGATCGTGACGGGCAGCGTGATCGGTGCGATCACCTGGAGACCGCCGAGGATGCTTCCTGCACCGCTCGTCGTTCCGGCGGTAGACCCGCCCGTCACAGGGGCGCCTGTGGCGCCTGAGGACTGGCTGTCTCCGATGACCGAGATAGCGTTGCCGACCACGCTGATCGGTGCGGTGATCGGGGCGACGACATGCGTGCCGCCGAGGATGGAGTCCTCACCGTTGGTCCAGCCGTCAACCTCAGAACCTGCGACGCCGGCAGCAGCAGCCGATCCCGAACCCGACGTGCCGCCGGTGGATGAGCTGTCGCCGACGACGGAGATGGCGTTGCCCGTGACGCTCACCGGGACGGTGACCGGGGCGAGGACTTGCGTGCCGCCGGCGATGGAGTCCTCACCGTTGGTGGTGGCGACAGTCTCGGAACCTGAGTCGCTGACTGCGGCATCCGATCCCGTACTTGAGGCGCCGGTGGACTGGCTGTCACCGATGACCGATATGGCGTTGCCCGAGACTGAGATCGGGGCGTCGACCGAGACGATGGCCTGCGTGCCCGAGAGCACGCCATCCTCGCCCGAGGTGTGAGCTTCGCTCGCCGGAGCGGACTCCGCTTCGTTCGCCTCACCAGATTCCTCGGCACTCGAAGCGCCGTCAGTCGGCGCCTCGTCAGCCGAGCCGTCAGCGGGCGCCGACTCGGATGAGCTGTCTCCGACGAGCGATACGGCGTTGTTTTCGACGATGACGGGAACGCTGACGCTCACGATGGCTTGTGTGCCCGAGAGCACTCCGTCGAGTCCGTCGGTGACAGTGACGTTCGGCTGGGGTGCCGGCGCGCTGGCCGGTTCCGAAGCCGACTCGTTCGTGGCCTCTGCGGTGTGCTGCGAGGTGGAGTCGCCGACGACCGACGCGGCGTTGCCGCCTACGGTCACCGGGAGGGTGACGTCGATGAGGGCTTGCGAGCCCGAGGCGACGCCGTCCTCTCCTGATGTCTCGGCCGCCTGTGCGACCGTGGCGCCGAACAGCGTGATGCCGCCGGCGACCAGCGTGCCCAGCAGGGCACGCGAAATGAAAGTACGCATAATGTGTCTCCTTTGAAGACTGATCGATTGGTGCGCGCGGCGAAGGCGCGCGAAAGCCGCTGCGTGTCGCGCGTATAACAAAGCGCGACAGCGGCGTGATCAGTCGGGAGAGACGTCGGTGCTGCCGACAGGTGCCACCGGCGCGTGCTCGTCTGCTGGTCCAGCGCGTCGCACCCAGGCACGGTGAGCGACGAGCGGAATCAGGGCGAGCAACGCCCAGGCACCAGAACCCGCACCAGTGGGTCCTGCGGAAGAAACTGTCGATACGCAGAGTCCAGGCGTCGACGGCGAGTTTGCGGGCGCGAGTGCGCCTCGAGCAAGGGAGATGACGGATGCGACGACCTGGCCGGCCGCGTACCGGAATTGCGCCGCGAGCGCACCATCTGATGCCCACGACAGGGGCGTCGCTTCGGCAAAGCGCGCGAGCAACGCGGCCGCTGCGAGCTGAGAAGTGGACAGGGTCGGGGCGATAGATGGCGCCGACGCGTGTCCCGGAGCGCCGTCAGGCGAGGCGGGGACTGTCGGGGTACCCGGAAAGCCGGGGAGAGCGGGGAGCGACGGGAACACCACACCGGGGCCCGTGGTGGGCGGCGTGGTCGGGCGCGTGGGCAACACGCCGTCGACGGTCGTCTCAGCCGTATCGACGGTCTCGACGAGCGTCCGGTCGACGGTCTGCGTCACGTCGGTGAGGGTTCCGGGGACATCGGCCACGGCATCGTCCAGCCCGGTGACGATATCGTCGACGCCCAGTTCGGTGACGATTTCACCGATGATCGGGACTTCCTTGACCGTTTCGACAACCGGCTCCGTCACCGTTTCGACGACCTTCGCGACGGGCTTCGTGACGGTCTCGACAACTTTGATGACGGGCTTGGCGGCCTTCTCGACGACGCCCTTGTCGACGACTTCGGCGACCGGCGCGGTGGCCGTCTGCACCACCTTCTTGACCGGTTCGACCGCCTTCTTGACGCGCTCGGCTACCTTCTGCACGGGAGCCTTGACCGGCTCGGAAGCCTTCTCGACGACCTCATCGACGACGTCGATCACCGTCGCGGCGGCGCTTTTCACCGTCGTGGTCGCGCTGGAGCCGGTCTTGTCGACCAACCCGGTGACGGCACCCAGAACGCTGCGTTCGTCGTCGGATTCGTCAGCGGGGTGTGAGGCGGCCGATCCGAGACCGAGAGTGAGGGAGAGGCCCAACCAGGCGAATGCGACACCGGCGCCGATGAGCGCGAGTCGGGGCAGATTGCCCAGACGGTGTGTAGCTACGGTGTCCATTTCACCTCCCACGACTGATCACGTCGACGAAAAAACGTCACGTCCATCCGGATGGGTGAACGCTTGAGGGTGCCTGGAGCACTCAACCTACTGATCTGCGCACGCCGCGTCTATAGGAAAGTCAAAAAAGTGCGCATTTCGCGTGATTCCGCGGGAGTGGATGGCTTCGAAGTTGTGCACAGGAAGCGCTAGCATCCACAACCTTCAAGTCCGGCTTCAACCGACAAGTCCTCCACAGGGTGTGGAAACACAAAAACCAGATCAGATCATATTTAATTGTCGCAATCCATGGTTCAAGCGGAATCTATCCACAGATGTTGTGCACAGGCTATGCGGCGTTTCGCGCAGGCTTTCCACATAGTTATCCACAGGCCATGTTGCGTGTGTCCGAACCCGTCCTTAGCGTTGGGGGCGGTCCTCTCGAATGTCGCGTTGAGGACTACCCAATACCCGGTCGATGTGGAGGACGCTGCACCTATGTCGATTGCGGACATCTCCGAGGATCGCCTCGGCAAGCCTCGGGACTTCGAGAGGACTCCGCCCCACGACGTTCTCGCAGAACAAAGCACGCTCGGCGGCATGCTGCTGTCGAAAGACGCCGTCGCCGACGTGATCGAGTCACTGCGCGGTACGGATTTCTACATACCGAAACACGAGCTGATCTTTGAAGCCGTGTTGACGCTGTACTCGCATGGAGAGCCCACCGACGTGGTCGCCGTCACCGACGAGTTGATCAAAACGGGCGAGCTGCAGCGTGCTGGTGGCGCCGACTACCTCCACACCCTCACATCGATCGTGCCGACCGCAGCGAATGCGGGTTACTACGCGTCCATTGTGTCGGAGCGGGCTCTGCTGCGTCGTCTTGTCGACGCAGGCACCCGCATCGTGCAGTTGGGCTACTCGGGCGAAGGCGAAGCCCTCGACCTGGTCAATAACGCACAGGCCGAGATCTACTCGGTCAACGGCGCGGAGGCGACCGAAGACTACGTGCCACTGACCACTGCCGTCGACGCTGCAGTCGAAGAGATCGAAGCGGCTCGTGGTCGCGATGGCCAGATGACGGGAATTCCGACTGGTTTCTCGGGGCTGGACCAGCTCACCAACGGTTTGCACCCTGGCCAGATGATCATCATCGCCGCTCGTCCGGCGATGGGTAAGTCGACGCTGGCGCTGGATTTCGCTCGTTCGTCGGCGATCGCCAACAACATGCCCACGATCGTTTTCTCTCTCGAGATGGGGCGAAGCGAGATCGCGATGCGTTTGATGAGTGCCGAGGGATCAATCCCACTGCAGTCAATGCGCAAGGGCACGCTCGATTCGCGCGATTGGACGACCATCGCCTCCACCCGCGGCCGAATCAATGATGCGCCGCTGTATATCGACGACTCCCCCAATATGACTCTGGTTGAAATCCGTGCCAAGTGCCGTCGGCTCAAGCAGCGGGTCGGCTTGAAGATGGTCATCATCGACTACTTGCAGCTGATGACCAGCGGCAAACGAGTTGAATCGCGCCAGCAAGAGGTATCGGAGTTCTCGCGTGCGCTCAAGCTGCTCGCTAAAGAACTTGGCGTACCGGTCGTCGCACTGTCGCAGCTAAACCGTGGTGCCGAGCAACGCTCGGACAAGAAGCCGGCGCTGAGCGACCTTCGTGAGTCAGGCTCGATCGAGCAGGATGCTGACATGGTGGTGTTGCTCCACCGCGAAGCGGCCTACGAGAAAGATAGTCCTCGCGCTGGCGAGGCCGACCTGATCATCGCTAAGCACCGAAACGGCCCTACCGACACACTTACCGTGGCGTTCCAGGGCCACTTCTCGCGATTCACCGACATGGCCCCGGGCGACTTCGGGTAGAAATGTAGGTTTTTTTTGAAGTTGTCCATTTCCCAGATGAAATGTCCACGCGGTGTCCACATGGACATTTCGGCGGGGCGGGCCGCGAACTTCCATCGGCCAATATTGTCCTGTTGACGAGAGCACGAGCGGTCGGGTTCGAGTGCTGACGGATGGTGGCAACCTGTGTCTGTGACAGGTGCGCTGGAGCGGAGAACAGAGCCAACTTCTTTTGCGGACCCCGGCGAGGCCACCTCTGCTTGCCGCACGCAAGATGCTTGTATCGAGTCGTTTGGACCTGAGCTTGAGTGTCTCAAGCCGGTGGACTAGGTGCGATGGCCTTAGAAGGACCCCCGAGCGATTGTTCCGCCATCCGCCATGCGCTCTAGTAGTCCCAGCAACGCGCTTGCCTGTTTTTCGCTCGGCACCCCGCCGGTTTTCAGGCCGAACAATTGTAAAAGGTCGCTCTCGAGGGGTGAAAGGTGACCGGATTGATGGACGGATGTCCACGTGGCGCGAGGAACCGTCATGACCCTTCTGATGTTCTCAATGCCCGTGTCCATGACGCGCAGCTTGCGATCCTCGCGGGTAGATGCGCGAGCGTCGTCCGCGCTGACAAGAGTCATACGGACGGTCCCTGGTAGCTGAAGGTGAACCTTGGAGAACCGATCCCAACATGCTTGCTGTTTCGCCCACTGCGTCACGTTTGCCTGCGGCCGGCTGTCGTCCGTCAGGTTCAATTGGGCCGCCTGCGCGACGTTCAACAGAGCATTCAGCGTGCTCTCATCGATCGCCTGGCTCTGCCAAATGCGGCTGAAGTCGTACTTTGCGCCGTCGAACTGAGTTTCGATCTGCAGAGCAAACCTTGCGATCGCATAAGCGACGATGTTCGCGAGGTATCCCGGTGCTGAGGTGTACCAGGACTCTTTCAGCACGGCCGACCGCAGTTGCTCATACATGATCGCCTTGCCGACATTGTTGACGAAGTATCCATCGCCGAACTGCGCGTCATCTGACTCCCACTGCTTGTCGACAGCGAGTGCGTAGTCTGCGAAGACACTCTGGGCACCCTTGCTTACCAGATGCGGCTTCTTCCCCCAGCAGTACGCGTACTTTGCCCAGTCCGTCTTAGTGATCCGTTGTGGCTTGGGGTACTCGAGTTCAAACTTCTTCTGCTCAGCCAGCGCACCTCGTGCTGCGCGATCGTTCTCCCATTGCCCACGCGCCCGCTCGTAGTACCATCCCGATCGGTATTGCTGGCCTTCCTTCGCCGGCGCCCGCAGGCGGCGGCTGATCTGCTCCATGCGAACGTGAAAGGCATGAGTCGAGAAGAGGTCGGCACCGCTGATCCGATTCTGGCTGTTGGCGTATTTCGCAACCGCGTGGACAACGTCGGAAGCCTCATTCGGGTCGACCACGACCAGCTTCATTTGGACGGAGACGCCGTCAACCGTGCGCTCCTTGCTCGCCCTGAGGTAGTGCGCAATCGATGCCGTGGTCTGCCCACCGTTGACTATCTGCCACCCTCTGATCAATTTGAGGAAGGTGCCGCGTCGGACGGTGTCGACTTCGACGTCGACGGCGGTAGTGGTGAGGCCGTTGTTGAACGCCAGAAATCGATCCGGGGCATCGCGCAACGTCTCCTGGATACCACGGTTCACCGCTCCGCGCGCGCTGAGGAAGGTGCGGACATTCGATTCAAGCAACAGGCTGCCGTGCTCCTCAAACACGTCGGCCAGCACTCGCGCGGGGAGCACTGCGAGGTAACTCGGCAAAGAGGAATCGTCCGTGCTTGCGATCAGGCAGGGCAACCCGTCGGGCAACCAGCGGGTGAAGTCGATCTCGATGTCTTCGCTGTGCGTCTCAGGCCGAGCGAGTTCGATTATGCGTCGTTGATCCCAGATTTCGAAAGTGGCTCTGATCCCTGCGACGGTGTCGCTTTCGATCGTCCGGATACGCTCGCTCATCTTCCCATCGGTGATGAGTGCGACCCGGATCCTCGAAGCTCCCCCCGACGTGAGCTTGCGGCGAAAATAGTCGGCGTACTCCGCCTCTCTAGAGGACGGTTCGAGGTTCTCGTTGAACCAGCCATCTGAAGCGCTCTCGAGGAACCCTGTCGCCCTACTGAGCGCGTCTTTCGCTTCGGTCAGAGTGAGGGTGGAGTCATCTCCGAAGTAGCGCCCTGCGAGCACGGTCAACGAATCGTCCGTTGCATCCTCGGCATAGCCCAGCAGCTCGAGCTTGCGTCCGCGAGGGCCGCGGCATTGCAGTGCCTCGACATTCAAGTCGAATATCTGCTCGGCATCCTCGAGTCGCCGCGCAAAAACCCGAGCAAACGCCTCGATCTCGAAATCCGTTGAACCCGCGGTTTCGATTTTGATCTCATTGCGGAGTTCGAGCACTTGTTCGTCCGTCACGGCATCACCTCGAGATCGTCGAACCCGGCCGCGAACGCCGTCAGCGAATCGAGTCGGAGTGAGTAAGCCACTTTCAGCACTCCGGGAGGGATAGCGTCGTCGCCAATACGGGGAAACTCGTCGGTGACAACGAATCGAAGCCAATCGCCTGTAACGAATCGCCATTGTTCGTAGTACTCATCGGCGGGGTCGAGACCGAGGCCGCCAGGTCAGTCACGTGATGCGCTCCCTCGGGCGAAACGGACCGGAGGTGGACACCATTCGAGCGATCGCGCGGCTCGCCGCGTTTATGGACGAGCAATCCACGCCGATCGACTTCGCGCGTCGCCGGTCTCTCGACTATGCAGGCATCTTGCCGCGCGACGAATGGGTCGAGATCTGTCGGGCTGAGAACGTGAAGCCAGGTGGTGATCGGCGCTGGCAGTCCGCCCGCGCACATCTCTATGCGCTCGTGAGTGGCAACAGGCTGTCGCGCGCGCCGTTCGCCGAGGAGCGGGGGTTCCCTTCCTTCGCAGAGCTGGGTCAGTTTCGGTCGGGGCTGCCGGGGGCGGTCGCGGAGGCACTTGCGTCATCTGCTGGTGACTTTCTCCGAGCGCTTGGCGTGGACGAGCCTGTTTCGTGGCTGCCCGCGCCTGAGGTTGTGGGCCGTCTGGCCGATGTCGCCGACGCAGGCGAGAGGAGCTGGGCGACGGCTCGGCCCGCCCGCGCCGCGGTGATGCCTGCGCGAGCGGTCGCTGCATACTCGGCCGGTGTGTCGGTACGCGAGATCGCGATCAAGCACGGAGTCGCGCGGCAGACCGCCGGTCGAGTGCTCGCCGACGAGGGAGTCGAAACGCGTCGTGGACGGCGGCGGACGGTGATTGATCCGGAGTGGCTGCGTCGGCGACATCTCGACGACCGCCACACGATCCCCGAGATCGCGGTGGAGTTGGGAGTGACGATGACAACCATCAATCGTCACCTCGAGACCGCAGGCATCCCGCGACGTGCTCGCGGAGCCGCAAGTAGAGCAACGGCCATCCGCATTGATCCGCGCGCGGGGAACTCACCGCTGCTGCGCCGGATCCTCGTCGGTCAGGACGCTGCGCAGCGCGCGGAGCGCTTCCTCGTTGTCGCGCGCCATGTCACGATGACGGCCGCTGCTCGAGAGATCGGCGTGACGCTCAGCATTCTCGCCACGCAGATGAAGCGACTCGGCGCCGACGCAGGCGGCTCGCTGATCACACGAGCTCAGCGGGGACAGCCGCTCACGCTCACCGAGCTCGGCGCCGCTGTGCGGCGTGAGCTGCAGGTGGTGCTTGGGCTTAGCGAAGACGTAGGTCGGGAATCTTCGCCGGCAGGATGTCCATGAGCGAGACGCCCAAGGCCTGTGACATAGCGAGCAGCGTACGGATTGTTGGGTTCGCTGGTGTTCCAGGCTTCGACTCGCCCTTCTCGTACTTTTGGTACGTGTAGCGCGTGAGGCCGGAGCGGTACGCGACGTCTTCCTGGCTCAGACCTGCCTCATGGCGGAGGCGGCGAAGATTCGTGGCGAGCTCACCGGCGTAGTCACTCCAGGCCGAGTCCTCGGGTCTGATGCGTTTCGCCACTGATTCAGCGTTTCGAATAGGCCGCGCCAGTATGGCCTATTCGGTATGGCATGTTTGCCACTTCCCGCGAGAACAAACGGGTCAAGGCGCAGTGTCTACGCTCGCACCTAGGATTCAGATATCAGTACCCGACCGGGTAGATGTATTGGAGAGTCTCGAGTGACGACGCCGACGCCGCTAGAAGTACAAATTGCCGATCAGTTCCGGGAAGATCTCACCGAGGTTGAGAATGTGCCAGCAGAGTTGATCGACCGGCTGCACGGCTTGCTCGTCGGTGAGGGGACGCCGACCGCTTCGACGGTGCTCGAAATGATTACCTCTACTTCGGGCGATCAGATCGTATGATCCGCATCGAGCACATCCACATCGAGGAGTTCCGCGGTATACGCCAACTGGATCTTGATCTCGAGGGTCGCTCCTTCGTCATCTACGGTCCGAATGGGTCAGGAAAGAGCGGTGTGGTTGACGCGATCGACTTCGCGCTGACAGGGAACATCGCTCGACTCACCGGAGCAGGCACAGCGGGGCTAACGATTCAGAAGCACGGTCCGCACGTGCACCGTCGAGATGACGCCGGTGCAGCCGTTGTCACGCTTACGGTTCGTGACGCGTTGAGCGGGCAGACGGCCACGCTGACACGTTCAGTAAAGAACGCTGGCGCATTGGTGCTTGACCCCGACACCCCCGAATGGCGTGCGGTCGTGAGCGAGGCGCTCAACCACCCAGAGTTGACACTGTCACGCCGGGAGCTGATTAAGTTCATCGTGGCAAAGCCAGGCGACAGGGCATCCGAGGTGCAGGCGCTGTTGAAGCTGGACCGGGTGGAAAGTAACAGGAAGGCGCTCAAGGCCGCACAGTCAAAGGCAACGTCCGACGCCAAAGTAGCGTCGGGCGAGCGTGATACCGCAGAGCAGGCCTTTCAGCAACACCTCGGTGTGACTACGCTTCTGTCGACCGAAGTTCTCAGAGAGATCAATCGTCGGCGAACAACGCTCGGCTTGGCGTCGCTAGAGGAGCTGACTGCGGATACAGACCTTCTCGCGGGTGTCGGTGAGCGCCAGCGAACCATCGCGTTCAACATCGAAGGCGCAAAGCGAGATCTCACGGCGCTATCGAGTGCGTTGGCGGTGACCACGAGCATCGATGCGGCGAGGGCCGCCGCGGAACGGTCGCTCGAAGCAGTTTCTGCCGAGCCTGAGCTACTTGACCAGATTCGTCATCGGGGATTGCTCGTAGCTGGCTTGGATGCGATCGACGGTTCGCGATGCCCGCTCTGCCTATCCGAGTGGTCGTCGGCGGCTGAGCTTCGAACGCACATTGCAGATCGACTCGCAACAACTGATCGCGCCCAGCAGCTCAGGAGCAGCGTGCAGGCGGCAATCGATGAGTATGGCCGGCGACTACGCATGTTCCGGGGCGTGATCGACGCGGTCAGACCGATCGCGGCGCATCTGGGTCCTGCCGAACTGCCCTACGAGCTTGATGAGTGGCTCGACAAGATTCGAGCCGTTGAGCAACTCTGCAGCACATTTGATCTGGCGGTGGCGGGTTCAGGTTCGCTCGCCGCCTCTGTCACGTCTTCGCCGGAAGGTGTGGCACAGCGAGTCACGGACCTCGACCGCGCGCTCGAGGCGATGCCTGATGACTCTGAAGAAGATGCTGCACGAAGCTTCCTCACCATTGCAAAGGACCGTTGGACGCGTGTGCGCCTGGCCCGAGCGAAGGCAGAAAAGGGTTCTCGTGTGCACGAAGTCGCGAGCGCGGTTTACACGACTTTCTGCGATGCGGCAGACGCCGCTCTGTCGGCGCTCTATGCGTCAGTCGAGGGTGATTTCAGCGAGTATTACAGGTTCGTGAACTCGGATGACGAGGGGAGTTTCCGCGCAGAGTTGACCCCCGCTTCCGGCAGCCTCGACCTCAAGGTGGACTTCTACAGCCTCGGGCTATTTCCACCGGCGGCGTATCACAGTGAAGGCCATCAGGATGGAATGGGGATCTGTCTCTACCTAGCGTTGGTCAAACAACTGCTGGGCGAGAAGTTCACCTTCGCCGTATTGGACGATGTGGTGATGTCCGTCGATGCCAACCACCGACGTCGGTTCGCCGAACTTCTACAGTCAGAGTTCCCTCACGTGCAGTTCATCATCACTACACACGACGAAGTATGGGCGCGACAGATGCGATCCGCTGGCCTTGTCACATCGTCGACGATGGCCAGGTTCTCCGCATGGAGCGTCGATACGGGCCCAACGGTCGGGACTGGTGACTTCTGGGCGGCTGTGGAGTCCGCCCTTGTGGCCGGGGATGTCGCGGGGGCCGCGGCGAAGCTGCGTCGAGCGATGGAGGCAAACGCCGCCGATATCGCAGAGGGGCTGGGGGGGTCGGTGGTGTACCGCAGTGACGGGGCGTACGACCTCTCCGCATTCATCGATGCGGCGAAAGGGCGGCAGACGAAACTTCTCGCTATGGCGGCGGATTCGGCGCAAGTGTGGAAGATCCCGGCGCAGCAACAGCAGGTTGCGGAGCTGAAAGCTCGTCGCGCCGAGGTCATCCCTGAGCACGATGGCGAAGTTTGGTTGCTGAACAAGCTCGTCCACAACAACGACTGGGCAAATGGTACGACGGAAGACTTGCGCCCGGTGATCGATGCTGCCCGCGACTTTCTCGGCCTGTTCCAATGCTTGAACCCGAACTGTGATTCGTGGATCTACGTGGGCTGGAACAAGGGGAAGGAGGAATCGCTCAGATGCGCATGCGGAACTATTTCGCTCAATCTTCTGAAGAAGTGACTGCCTGGCGAGGATCGTTGAGCACGAGTGCCACGGGCAGGGGCTTCTGTGACAGTTTCAAGTGAGTGGTGCAACGCGTTGTATTTCCCATATGGTCGACGCAAGTTTGGCGGCGTGTTCTGTCGACTGCCGGTCGGACACGACGGCGATCACTGGTGCGAACACGAGGATGAGATGGATGGCTAGAGCTAACTCGACCGGCGAGGCGGTCATCCGTGGTTTCACCGGGCATCAAGTCAACCAGCGAACGACGAAGGGGAGTGAGTGATGGAGCGAGTAGAGCTAAAGGCGCAGATCGACGAGCTGATGCGCCAGTACGGCGATGGCGAGATCGACGGTGCCACTTATGCCGAGCGGATGATGGAGCTGACAGTGTCCGCACAGGAGTGATGCCCCTCCTCTTGCATGGATGCTGGGCTGGGAACACAGGGAGCGAGACGCGCTCGTGTCATCGGACATTTCATGAGGGGGCTATCGCCATCTCCTACAGTAGGTTTTTTGAGGATGTCCAGTAGCTGAAACCTGGGGGTGCTGTGACGCGACGCGACATGCCATTGCTGTGGACGCAAGGGCTACGCCCCGAGGACCCTAAGGGCGTTCATTCGATGTCGCGGCATGAGGTGCTGTGGCGGCGACTAACCGGACAGTTCGAGCAACTGAAGTCAGGGTATGTGACGGGGTCTTCGGAGGCGGTCCTCGGTATCGGGCGCAACTGCTATTACTACGTCGGCTACACAGATCCCGCCTTCAATGTCGACATCGTCGTGTTCAGCAATCACCGCCCCGATGGTGATGCTCACACCCGGGTCTCTCCCTTCGATACCGGCGGAATTGCCACCAACAAGGCGTCGTTCGCTAGCCCCATGACTAAGAACGACCGCATTGCCCTGGTCGTGAAGAACTCGTTCGCAGTTGGTAGGTACCAGGCGTCGCTGGAGACCTGGCTGAGCAGCGGTTTTACCTCGCCAAATGGCTACACGCATAAGGAGGTCCCGCACACCGCGTTCGACCCTGCCATCGACATCTCAGCGTCAAAAGATGAGCGCGACTGGCGCTGGGAAGGGCGGGTTGCCGCCATCGACTTTGTCGACGTTCCGCTGGAACCCGTCGCTGTATTCTTCGCCAAGCCAGGCATGTTGGCATACATCGACTGGGTGACGTACGACTTGTCGTGGCCGGCGGGCGAGAAGAAAGCCCACCTCGATCGGATCCGCAGCATCGGTCGTGACGTACTAGGCCCTGAGGCGTCTGCGCAACAACTCATACAGGGGGTGCCGTGAGCCCGCCGTCTGAGACCGAGCTGATCTTGCGCGGGTTCGCCTTCGACCTAGCCGGGTCGCAGCGTGCGCTCGAGTTCGCTCGCCCGGTCGGCCCGCGAGATGGCGTGGATTACGTCGTGCGCCCGGCGTCAGGCTTCGCGGAACCCGAGCTCACGCCACTACGGCAGCGAGATCGGCGGTTCGTTCGCTGGCTGACGAACGATGAGGTCGTCAAGATCCGCGTCGACGAGGGCGCGTGGATCATCGGGGACAAGCTACTAAGGGACCTCCGTTCGTTGGGTCCGAACCGAGAAATCGTGACGGAGATCACCGCGAATTGGGCCACCTTGCCCCTCGTCACGACCGGAGAATCCACAGACGAGCGTGCGAACTCCCGCCCTGATGAGTTCTGGTACCGCCTAGGCACACACGACGACTACTTCGCTCTGATGAACGAACACGCCGAGGTGCTGCAGGCTGCGCTGTACCAAACGATTTATCGGCGAGCGCAAGGAATCGCTTCGCCGATTGGTCGTACCTTTCGTGTCTATCGGGCGTTCTCGATCATGCGCACCCGCGTGCGCGCGCTCGACAGTGTGGTGTACTCGGTCGAGATTGGCGACGACGATCTGGTCTCGCTTGAGTCGAACGCGGCCGAAAGCGACGGATTCGCCGAGACGCCGGATGAGATCATCGCGTTGGCGAACGAGATCCGTAGCGCGGTGAAACGCGACGGAGATTCTGCTCAGTTACGGCGCGCGATTCGGGCCGAAGAGCACGACGACAGCCCCGAGTAGGTCATGACAAGAGCCGTGGTCGTGTGAGTAGGGGCGCACACCCGCCCCTACTCTTTGCTGCTCGGTCTCTTAGAAATCAATCAACTGTCCACTTGAGGTGAAGCAAGCTCTACTCACGGACAGATCGCTCTGCACTGGCACAGGCGCGCGTGGACAACTTGACCTCTCAGACCCAGTGCGTTGCGGGTGCCAGATGGACATCCCTGAGCGATCCCTACAAGAAAATCTAGTGCTCGGCGCGATCAACGGACTCTTTGCACCATGAAACGAGCTCGCCGACCTGGATGCTGCACTCGCGCGATCTAGAACGGGTACGTACGGGCTGTGCATCGACTGCGGCGGCAGCATCCCTCACGCACGTCTCGAGGCGCGTCCAGCAGCGCTACGTTGCGTTGGCTGTGCATCGAACCGGTGAGAGTGATTCGTGCTCACCCGACAATAGATCCGACGTCTCGATATCATGGGCATATGGCTGTCACTGACGAAGCGATTCTCCGGATCAAAGAAATGATCACCTCGGGAGAACTCGGGCCCGGCGAGCGGCTGCCACCCGAGAAAGAACTCGGGGAACGCCTCGGCCTCTCACGCAACTCGCTGCGAGAAGCGGTGAAAGCCCTCGAAGTGATGCGTGTGCTCGATGTCAGGCGAGGCGACGGCACGTACGTCACCAGTCTCGAACCGCGACTTCTTCTCGAAGCACTCACGTTCGTGGTCGACCTTCACACAGACCATTCCCTCGTGGAGATCTTCGGTGTGCGTCGCATTTTGGAACCCGCGGCGGCATCACTGGCCGCGTTGCACATGACCGACGAGATTGCCGACTCTCTGCAGCTTCAAATCGATGAGACGGACGCGGAGGGCAGCATCGAAGAGCTTGTGAGCCACGACGTGGCTTTTCATCAGGGAATCGTCGACGCCTCGGGCAACGAGTATTTGGCGCGCCTCGTCGAGTCGATTTCAGGTGGCACTGTGCGCGCTCGAATCTGGCGCGGGATTACTCAGCAGGGTGCCGCGAAGCGAACGATCGATGAGCACCGTGCGATCCTCACCGCTCTTCGCCGAGGCGACCCTGAACTTGCCGCTGCGCGAATGCTGACGCACGTCAGCGGCGTCGAGGAATGGTTGCGCGAAGCCACCCCGCCTGAAGACGTCGCATAGCCGCGTGAGTTAACCGCGAAAGCTGGGACGGCGGAGGCCACCCCAGCTTTCGCGCAAATGGTTCTTGCGTGGTGACTAGTTCTCGCGCCAGGTGTACTCCTCGATCGAGGCCGCAAGCATTTCGGTTCCTGCACCCGGCGCCGTGGGAGCAAGATACTGACCCTCGCGGATTACCGTCGGGGTGACGAAGTGTTCATGCAGGTGATCCACGAACTCGATCATTCGTCCTTCGATTTCGCCACTGACTGCGACGTAGTCGAACATCGACAGGTGCTGCACGGCCTCGCAGAGTCCGACTCCGCCCGCGTGCGGGCAGACGGGCACCCCGAACTTGGCAGCCAGAAGCAGGTTCGCGATGTTCTCATTCACACCACCGACCCGCGCGGCGTCGATCTGCATCACGGAAAGCGACCCTGCCTGCAGCATCTGCTTGAAAACGATGCGATTCTGCACGTGTTCGCCGGTCGCAACGCGAATGGGTGCGATGCCGCGCGCGATTGCTGCGTGGCCGAGGATGTCGTCAGGGCTGGTGGGCTCTTCGACCCAGGCCGGTTCGAACTCGGCGAGAGCTTGGACCCATTCGATTGCGTCTGCAACGTCCCAGCGTTGGTTCGCATCAATGGCGATTGGGAAGCCCGTCGGTACAGAGGCGCGGGCGACTCTCATGCGACGGATGTCGTCTTCGAGGTCGGCGCCGACTTTGAGCTTGATCTGTCCGAAGCCGTCTGCGACTGCTTCTTTGCAGAGTCGGGCCAGCTTCTCGTCGGAGTAGCCGAGCCAACCGGGTGTGGTTGTATATCCGGGGTAGCCGGAGTCAAGAAGATTCTGGATGCGCTCTTTGCGGCCGGGCTCAGCGGCGCGCAGAATCTGCAGCGCTTCCTCTGGTGTAATGGCGTCACTCAAGTAGCGGAAATCAACGATCGAGACAATCTCTTCAGGCGTGAGCTTCGACAGGTGCAGCCACAGCGGGTCGCCAGCGCGCTTCGCGCGGAGATCCCAGAGCGCATTGACGACAGCGCCAATCGCCATGTGCATGACACCCTTCTCAGGGCCGAGCCAGCGCAATTGAGAGTCGTGATTGAGTAGCGCCGAAGCGGCGCCCATATCTGACAGCAGCTCGTCTATATCGAGCCCAAGAATGTGATCGCGCAGCGCATCGATCGCTGCGACTTCCACGTCGTTGCCGCGTCCAATCGTGAACACGAACGAATGCCCCTCGAGGTTGTCGTCGGCGTCCGTTTCAATAACCACGTACGCCGCGGAATAGTCGGGGTCGGGGTTCATCGCATCGGAGCCATCGAGGCTCAGCGATGTGGGAAATCGAATGTCGTGCGTGACGACGTTGGTGATGACAGCCATGTCTTCCTCTCCGCATGCCAATGTGTAAACATCGGATGTATAGACACCAATCTAGACCAGAGGTCGCCACTTCATCAACCTGACTTGTGTTTCATGGGATCTCTGTGCCCGTTCAGTGCGACCGAACCGCTCGATTTTTCCGACGAAGCCTGATCAACCGGACCGCGTTCTCCTGGGGGCAGCGGGCATGAATCGGATCGAACCTGCCGGAGGCTCTCGCTCTCTATACCCCTTAGGGTATTTTAGAGAGGACTTGACCATTGAGAGGATGCTGAAATGCCTGCAGAAAGCGATTCACCCGCCGTGCACGATCCTGAGGCGCAGCGCAAGATTGCAAACCGGCTTAAACGGGCACATGGCCAGCTGGCAGCGGTTATCGCAGCGGTCGAAAGCGAGGCGCACTGCCGCGACGTCGTGCAACAGCTGTCGGCCGTCTCGAAGGCGATCGATCGTGCCGGGTTCCTTGTCATCTCCACGGCGATGCAAGAGTGCCTTGCTGACACGGATGGGGAATCTGACGCTCAAGTGAACGAACTCGAGAAGCTCTTCCTGACTCTCGCCTAAGACATTGCCAGACCGCAGTGCTCGCCGTGTAGCGTCGTGCTGTAGACGCCGCACAGGCGTGCCGGGAGGAACGAGATGGATCTGGATGCTGCGCTCAGTGACGATGGACGCAAGCTGGTTTCCGATTATCACCTCGCCACGCTCTCTACCGTCGCCCCTGACGGTAGTTTGCACGTGGTTGCCGTCGGGTTCACGTTCGCCGACGGCGTTGTTCGCATAATCACAAGCGATGGCACCCAGAAGGTACGCAACATTGAACGTGACCCGCGCGCCACGGTCGGGCAGGTGGCCGGACCCCAATGGCTGAGCATCGCTGGCGAGGCCACCATTGAGCGGGATCCAGAAGCGGTTGCTCGCGCGGTGGAGCTGTATTCAGCGCGATATCGCCAACCCCAGCCGAACCCAAAGCGCGTCGTCATTCGCATCGAACCGAAGAAACTGATGGGGTCGCCGAGCCTTCGAGCAACGTTGCCGCCGAGCACGCCACCCGTGAGCGAATCGGGTGACAGGAACGCAACCGAGTCGAAGAAGAGGCACGCGGCCACCCCCAAGCTTTCGTCGAGGCTCGTCACTGAAGTGCCAGACCCGCGATTCGTGATGTCAGGAGACGGTATTCGCATCGCGACCTATAGTTGGGGCGACACTGATGCTCAGACCGTGCTCTGCGTGCACGGCTTTGCGTCAAGCTCTCGCGACAACTGGGTAGGCACGGGCTGGGTGCGTGACCTCACCCGCGCAGGCTACCGCGTTCTCGCTGTCGATCAGCGCGGGCACGGAGCGAGTGAGAAGCCGCACGAAGCGCGCGTCTACACGATGCCGTCACTCGTCGGTGACCTGCTCACGGTGCTTGACACCTATCTGCTCGACGACGTGGCACTTGTCGGGTACTCGCTTGGCGCGCGCGTCGGCTGGCAGCTCGCCGTTGACGCACCGCAACACGTTTCGCGCGCGGTTCTCGGCGGCATTCCAGATGGCAGACCGCTGGCCCGTCTGCAGATCGAACAGGCGCGAGCGTACGCTGAGAAGGGAATTTCGGTTGAGGATCCCGTGACGAAGAACTATGTCACTCTCGCAGAGCGCGTGGCCGGCAACGACATCAGAGCCCTGATCGCCCTCGCTGAAGGAATGCGCCTCGCGGATAGCGACCCTGACCCCGCGAACCCCCCGACCCAGCCGGTGCTGTTTGCCACCGGAACGGAGGACGCAATCTTCGAACGATCGCGGCTGCTCGCCACGGCCACGCCTCAGGGCACTTTCGAGCCCATCCCCGAACGTCACCACTTCAACACCCCAGGGTCGCGCGACTTCCGCGAGCAGGCGCTGTCTTTTCTCTCCCAGTAACAATCTGCGCTCAGCGGTCGCTCCCAGCGACACGACTTAGACTTGCACCATTCGTCTGCGATCGCAGACCCGAGATCCCCGCAGGATTCCCTTGACATCACCAGCCCGTATTCCGACGTTCGAAGTGCGGCACGTGCAACTTGCCCGTGCCGCGTTCGCGGCGATCGCGGCAGTGATGATCACCTTCTCTCCCGACCACTCGGCACTCATCGGCACCACCGTGTTCAGCGGATTCGCAGTCGCCACCGCAATGGTGTTCTTGCTATCGGTGTGGCTGGTCTATCCGGCCGGCGCACGCTGGCCGTCAGTCCTTTTGGGCATCGCCACCCTCGTTGCAGGCATGGTCGGAAGCATTGCTCCTGCGCGCACCGCAGTGGGTTATCTGGTGCTCGTCATCACATGGGCCGTCATCACCGGTTTGATTGAGATGTTGGCGGGGGCACGCGCATTGCGCAATGCACGTAAGCCGGGCACCGCGCCCACGATCGGTGGTGTCGAGCAACGCGTGGCACCCGCGGCGGCGCTCGCTGCGCAGCATCCGGCAGCGAAGAGTGAGGCTCGTGACGGCGTGGTAATCGGTGCACTCACGCTGATGCTCGCCGCGGCCTTGTTGTTCGTGCGACCGGAGTTCGCGCTCAACTACACAATCGACCAAGCGGGCGAGACTTTCACCCTCACCGGCATCGTCGTCGGCGTCGGCATCTTTGGCGCCTACGCGGCGATCGTGGCCGTATACCTCGCAATCGCTGGTTTCTCGCCGCGTGCGACCGCGCCAACAACTACCGAAGCGGCGGAGTCTTCCCCGCTCGAGCAGAAGGACCCAGCGTGACTGACGACAAGCCGACCACCCGTCGCGACCTCATGAAGCCGGTGCAGTTGCTGGGCCTCGCATTCGCCGCAGCGCTGTTCGCGGGAGTCGTCACTCTGGTATCGATGGGCTTCTTTCAAGACCGGCCCGGGAGCGATGCGCAGGTCGCAATCATCACCGCCCTCGTGGTGGCAGGTATCTCATTCATTGCGGTCTTGCTCGTCGTGTCGTTGTTGCTCCTCGCCATCGATCCCACCGAGTTCACTAAACCGCTCGAAAAACCCGTCTTGTTGCCTGATGAAGAATCGACTGACGATGCTGAAGGCGACGCTGGCCCGAAGGCGTAAGCGTACGCCGCTACGACAGTTCGTCGACGAGCTGTGAAGCGAGACCGGCATAGGTAGCCGGCGTCAGGACGAGCAGCCGTTCCTTGGCCGCGTCGCCGATATCGAGGCCTCGCACAAACTCCGCAAGCTCCACCGCACCAACGCGGCGCCCGCGCGTGAGCTCCTTCAAGAGCGCGTACGGATCTGTGATCTGTGAGCGACCCGCAGCGATCTCCGCGCGAACGACAGTCTGGATCGCCTCCGCGAGAACTTCCCAGTTTGCGTCTAGATCCTCGAGCAGCACTGCTTCTGCAAGGGAGATTTCGCGCAGGCCGCGTGACAGGTTGTCGAGGGCTAGCAACGAGTGGCCGAAAGCGACCCCGATGTTGCGCTGGGTCGTCGAGTCAGTGAGGTCACGTTGCATCCGAGAGGTCACGAGGGTCTGCGACAGCGTTGCGAGCAGTCCACCTGAAATCTCGAAGTTCGCCTCAGCGTTCTCGAAGCGAATCGGGTTGATCTTGTGTGGCATGGTCGAGGAGCCCGTGGCACCAGCAACGGGGATCTGGGTGAAGAACCCGACCGAGATGTACGTCCAGATGTCGGTGGCGAGGTTGTGCAGAATGCCACCGGCGTGACGCACGCGATCGTAGAGTTCTACCTGCCAGTCGTGCGACTCGATCTGTGTGGTGAGGACGTTGAATCCCAGACCGAGGCCTTCGATGAACGACTGTGAGAGCTCGGGCCAGTCCACATCGGGTTCGGCAGCGAGATGGGCAGACCATGTGCCGGTTGCGCCTGAGAATTTCGCGAGGTAGTCGCCGGTTTCGATCTGCGTGGCTACCCGCTTGAGGCGCCACGCGAACACGGCGATCTCTTTACCCATGGTTGAGGGAGTCGCCGGCTGACCGTGTGTGCGCGACAACATCGCAGCATCCCGGTGATCGACGGCGAGTTGAGAGAGAGCCTCGATGACGGTCTGCAACTTGGGCAACCAGACCCGCTGGACTGCACGTTGCACAGTGAGGGCGTACGCGGTCGAGTTGATGTCTTCGCTGGTGCAGGCAAAGTGCGTCAGTTCGGCGATCGAGTCGAGGCCGAGTGCCGACAAGCGGTCGCGCACCAGGTACTCGACGGCTTTTACATCGTGTCGGGTGACCGCTTCTTTGTCGGCGAGCCAGTCGATCTCAGCCTGTCCGAATTCGAGGTAGAGCGCGCGCAGGCGAGCTTTGTCGTCGTCAGTCAGTGGTGATGTTCCGAACAGCGAACGGTCGGTGAGGGCCACGAGCCACTCCACCTCCACCTCGACGCGAGCGCGATTGAGACCCGCTTCGGAGAGGTAGTCGGCGAGGCCGGTGACGACGGCCTGGTAGCGACCATCGAGCGGACTGAGGGGCTGAGGGGGGAGAGTGGACACGGTGCTCCCGTCGAAGCGCATTGAGGCGATAGCCGGCATCAGCGCGCCGGGCGAATCGCAGGTTCGAGTTGCCGGAAGAGAGACCGGCTCGCGCTTTCAATCATACCGAGGACCTCATCGAACAATCCGGGCCCCGCGTAGTAGGGATCCGGGACATCGACGCTGGTGGCCGAGTCGTCGAACGACATCAGCAGTGCGATCTTGTCTGCGTCTGCGTCGGATCGTGCCCACCCGCGCAGAATTCGCTCGTGGCTTCGGTCGAGAACCACGACCAGGTCATTGTGGGCGAAATCGGCATGGGTGAATTGCCGTGCCCGGTGATGGCTGCCATCGAAGCCCGCTCGAGTGAGCGAGTCGAGTGTGCGTTGGTCAGCTTGCTCACCGACGTGCCAGTCCCCGGTTCCCGCGCTGCTTGAAGTGACTCGCGCGCTCAGACCAGCATCGTCGGCGACCTTGCGGAACACGACCTCAGCCATAGGCGATCGGCAGATATTTCCCGTACAGACGAAGACGACTCGGAATGGCTCGGCGGCACTCACGGTCATAGTTTCCATTGTGGCCCTGATCGCACCAATTCATCGAGTCGCGGTCGCGATCGACCGGTGGACTTCGCGTGTAGCGAAGGCCTCGCTCCTCCCCACACACGACGCAGTGCGCCGCGCTCACATCTCGAGTTGGAGTGGATGCTGCCGCGCACCCGGCAACGAGGATGAACATCATGTTCGTCGATGCGCACTGTTCGCCAACCACTGCCGCTGCCGAGCAGTTAGCAATCGTGGTGCGGGAATTGGAGTTGATCATGGCTCCGTTGTGCGCAGCGCTTGCGCAGGCACATGCGCTGGATTCCGCGACGCAGTGGCAGTCCAAGACGGCCGAGGCATTTCATCTGATGGCGGAGGATTGGGCACACGACCTCAGCCGGCTTGGCGTGCTCGCGTATGAGGGCGTTGGTGAAGTGAGACGCGCGCACGAACATGCCGCGTTCGCGGCGTGGGCATGCGAGTGAGCGGCGAGCTCGACATTCGAGGTGGCGGAGCGGTCGAAGTCGACACCGCCACCCTTCGAGATACCGCCGCGAGGTTTGTGCTCGCCGCCGATGAACTCACTCGAATCTGTGCACGCGTAGGCAGCTTGCAGAACATGCTCTTTGCCCAGCAACAGTTTGCGGGGGTGGCACTGTCAACACTCGCGCTGCTGGCGACGCGATTGACTGACGCCGTCGTGCGCGGAGAGAGGATCGCCGCAGATCTGGAGGCAGCGGCCGCGATCTACGAGCTCGTTGAGTTGAATGCGCGCCTCGCAGTGGCGTTCTGGGCTGGCGACGACGATGCCCTCGCGCTCATCGAGCGCCAGCGAGCTGTGCTGATAGCGCAGTATCCCGAAGCGATGGAACGGGCTCGTCTGGCCGAGTTTGAGCGAGCCGTTCTCTGGCCTGGTGACCTCGTACGCCAAGCGACCGAGGCGGGCTATGACCTCGGCGGACTGTTCGACACCGCTCGAGGCTCTGACTTGCTGGCGGCAGCGGTGGGCGGCGTGGCCGTTGGCGGTACCGCCATTGGTTTCGCGGCGCTCACCGGAGTCGGTGGGTGGGGGCGACTGCGAAGTGACGCGACGCTCAACGGTGCGGCGCAGCCGATACGGGTGTCTGCATCGCAGCGACCGCCTCTTCCTGCCCCCAGCAACCTCACCGGCGCGGCAGAGCGGATCCCCCGCACCGGGGCGAGCCAGGTCAGGGTCGAGAAGTACACGATGGCTGACGGATCTCGACAGTTTGCGGTCTACGTCTCGGGCACGCGCACGATGGCGGTGAGCGCAAAAGAGCCGTGGGACTCGCGCTCAAATGTCGAGCTATACAGCGGATCGCGCTCCGCCTCATACGACGCCACCGAATCCGCCCTGCGTGCCGCGGGGGCACAGCCGGGCGATGTCGTGCACGCGTTCGGTCATTCGCAGGGTGCGATGATCACCAGTCACCTCGCCCTCGAGAGCGAGTACGACACCCGCACTCTGGTGAATTTTGGTTCGCCTGTCGAGGCGGACGTGGGTTCATCGACGTTGAGTGTCGGAATCCGCCACACTGATGACCCGGTCGCGGCGCTCGCCGGTGGGGGTTTCATGGAATCGGTGGGGGCTCCCGGCAGCTTCATAGTCGAGCGCGAGGCACACCCGCTGGCCGGCACGGACGATCTTGGCCTTCCCTCGCACCAGATGACGAGCTACGTCGAAACGGCAACAATGCTCGATGCTTCGGCCGACCCTCGGGTGCACCAGCTGGGAGATGTGTTTGAGGAGCTCTCACACGCGGTGACCGTTGAGGTGACCGAGTTTGCGGCGACTCGGGCCGATTCCGAGGGTGCTACTGCTTCTCTTGGGGACGAAGAATAATGCCGAAGAACCAGTTGATGAGCGTGATGATGATCGCTGCAACGACGCCCCACCAGAAGTCTTCGACGCGCAGGCCAAAGTCCCAGAACTCCGTGATCCACGCGCTGAACCAAAGCAAGAAGCCGTTAATAAGAAGACCGATGAGGCCGAGAGTGAGGATGTAAAGCGGAAAGGCCAGCACTTTCACGACCGTGCCGATGATCATGTTGACCAACGCGAAGATGAACGCCACCAGCAGGAGCGTGAGCACAAGTTGCAGCGTGTCACCGGGGGCGAACGGAATAACGCTCACCTGGAGGGCGGGAATTAGGGTCACCACCCAGATAGCGAATGCGTTCACGATGATGCGAATGAAGAAGCTCATAGTGCGGATAGTCTCGCACGCCCGCGGCTCGTAGACTCAGCAGGTGACCGACGCCGCAGATATCCCCGTTCGCGTTCGCCCCGAGATTGCGGCCCTCCCTGCCTATAAACAGGGTCGGCAGGCTAGTGGCGATGCCTTCAAGCTCTCGAGCAACGAGAACCCGTTCGATCCGCTGCCGGGTGTAGCTGAAGCGTTGCGCGCCGAAACCGCCGTCAACCGATATCCCGATGCCACCGCAAGGCGGCTCCGCGAGCGTCTCGCGGCGCGGTTCGGGGTGACCTCTAACGACGTGCATGTGGCAGCAGGGAGCGTGTCGATTCTGTCGCAGCTGATACTCGCCACCGCCGGGGCTGGCGACGAGGTCGTCTACGCGTGGCGTTCGTTCGAGGCGTATCCATGGCTGACCGTCGTTCCCGGTGCAACCGGCCTGCAGGTGCCGCTCACCGACGACGCACGTCACGACCTGCCCGCGATGGCGAGAGCCGTCACCGACCGCACTCGAGCAATCATCGTGTGCACCCCGAACAACCCGACCGGCCCGGTTGTGACGCAAGCAGAGTTCGACGACTTCGCCACGCAGATCCCGAGTGACGTACTGATCATTCTTGACGAGGCCTATGCCGAGTTCGTGACAGCGCCAGACGCGGTCGACGGAACGGTCGTACTCGCACGCGGTACCCACCCAAACGTCGTGGTGCTGCGCACATTCTCAAAAGCGTGGGGTTTGGCAGGCTTGCGCATTGGCTATGCGGTGGGTCACCCGAGAATCCTCGATACCGCGCGAAGCACCGGCATTCCACTCTCGGTCACCGCCCAAGCCGAGTCGGCTGCGTTGGCCAGCCTCGACGCAGAGACCGAACTGAGGGCGCGGGT
The DNA here is from genome assembly GCF_040687125.1 of Microbacterium sp. NPDC076911. Taxonomy (NCBI): domain Bacteria; kingdom Bacillati; phylum Actinomycetota; class Actinomycetes; order Micrococcales; family Microbacteriaceae; genus Microbacterium; species Microbacterium sp. NPDC076911. The sequence goes on from NZ_JBFBMP010000004.1 coordinate 363,682, forward strand.
TGCGGTGATCACCGAGCGCCGGGATCGCCTTGCTGCGGGTCTTCGCGACATTGGGTGGCGCGTACCTGAGGCGCAAGGAAACTTCGTATGGCTCGCGACAAGCGACGAGACGATGGCGGCCGCTGAGGCCTTCGAAGCGGCGGGACTGATCGTTCGACCCTTCGCCGGTGAAGGTATCCGGATCAGTGTCGGCGAGGAGGAATCTGTAGGCAAGGTCTTACGAATCGCCGAATCCGTTGTTGGAGCCCTCCCAGTCGCTCATCGGGGCCGACGGTAGCGTTAGAGCCGTGACGTCTGAAGAATCGTTGACCACCGACGCCCCAGCGCGCTCTGACGCCCCCGGTTTCGTGCGCATTCTCGCCGCCGATGGGTCGTTTGCACCCACCCCGGCGGCAGAGCCATACCTGGAACTCGTCGACTCCTTGAGCGAAGCAGAGCTTGAAGGTCTGTATCGCGATATGGCCGAGATTCGCGCGTTTGACGTGCAGGCCACGAACCTGCAACGGCAGGGCCAGTTGGCGCTCTGGCCGCCTAGCTACGGGCAAGAAGCTGCTCAGGTAGGGTCAGCGCGAGCGGCGCGCACCCAAGACCACCTTTTTCCCTCTTACCGCGAGCACGTCGTGGCGCGCATTCGAGGCGTCGATCCGATTCACATCATTCGGATCATGCGCGGACTCACCCACGGTGGCTGGGACCCTACCGATCCGCAGAACGGCAACACGCACATCTATACGATGGTGCTCGGATCGCAGACTCTGCACGCCACCGGCCTCGCAATGGGCCTGGTGTTTGATGAGCGATGCGGCACTGGCGACCTTGATCGAGACGAAGCGGTCATCGTGTACTACGGTGACGGCGCGTCAAGTCAAGGCGACGTACACGAAGCAATGGTGTTTGCCGCGAGCTACCAGACTCCCGAGGTGTTCTTCTTGCAGAACAACCAGTGGGCAATCTCAGTGCCCGTCGCCACGCAGTCTCGGTCACCGCTTTACAAGCGCGGTGAGGGATACGGCATGCCCTCGATTCCGATCGACGGAAACGATGTCATCGCGAGCTATGCCGTCACCCGCCGAGCGCTCGATGAGGCCCGCTCTGGCGCGGGGCCCCGAGCCATCGAGGCGATGACGTACCGGCTTGGCGCTCACACCACCAGCGACGACCCCACAAAGTACCGCACCGCGGCCGAGGAAGAGTCCTGGCAACTGCGCGATCCCCTGGTGCGCATGCGTGCGTTCCTGCGAAGCCGCGGCGCCACTGACGCTTTCTTCGATGACGTTGAGGCCGAGTGCGCAGACGTCGCCGATGACATCCGCGTTCGCACAAATGAGTTGGGCGGGCTGGAGCAGTCGATGATCTTCGACAACGTGTACTCCGAAAAGCATCCACTGCTCGAAGAGCAACGGGCGTGGCTCGCGGAGTACGAAGCATCCCTCGAAGGAGATGCGTCATGAGCGAACTAACCAACATGCCGCTCAGCCGTGCACTTCACGCGGGTCTGCGTGCGGCCATGTCGGAAGACGACCACGTCATCCTGATGGGCGAAGACATCGGAAAGCTCGGTGGCGTCTTTCGCGTGACTGAGGGGCTTCAGGCGGAATTCGGCGAACGTCGCGTGCTCGACACTCCCCTTGCTGAATCTGGCATTGTGGGAACAGCGATCGGGCTCGCGATGGGCGGATTTCGGCCTGTCTGCGAGATCCAGTTCGACGGTTTTGTCTTTCCTGCCTTTGACCAGATCACCTCGCAGCTGGCCAAGCTGACTTATCGCCACGAGGGCGCGATTCAGATGCCGGTGGTTATCCGCATTCCGTACGGCGGCCACATCGGCGCGATCGAGCACCACCAAGAGAGCCCCGAAGCGTACTTCACGCACACGCCAGGCCTGCGGGTCGTTTCACCGTCGACTGCCAACGATGCGTATTGGATGATCCAGGATGCGATTCGCTCGCCTGATCCGGTCATCTTTCTTGAGCCCAAGAGCAAGTACTGGCAGAAGGGCGACGTCGACCTCTCGGCGCGTTCGGTGCCGCTTCATGCCTCTCGCATCGTCAGGCGCGGCACCGACGTGACGCTTGTGGGTCACGGTGCGATGGTGACGACGCTTCTGCAAGCCGCGGCGTTGGCCGAATCCGAGGGTACGAGCTGCGAGGTCGTTGACGTTCGCTCACTGTCACCGGTCGACTACGGGCCGATCCTTGAATCCGTCCGAAACACCGGGCGGATGGTCTACGCCCAAGAGGCGCCCGGGTTCACCTCGGTCGGCAGCGAGATTGCCGCGACGGTGATGGAGCGGGCGTTCTATGCCCTCGAGGCGCCCGTGTTGCGTGTCTCGGCGTTCGACACTCCCTTCCCTCCCGCCAAGCTCGAGGGGAAGTTCCTTCCCGACGCTGACCGCATTCTCGAAGCGGTCGACCGAGCTCTGGCCTACTGACTCTCTGAGGAGACACCGATGAGCACTTCCGCAGAATCGACCTTTGTTCTTCCCGACGTCGGCGAAGGACTTACCGAAGCTGAGATCGTCCAATGGCGCGTCGCCCCTGGTGACACCGTCGCCGTGAATGACGTGCTGGTCGAGATTGAGACCGCCAAGTCGCTCGTCGAACTGCCCTCGCCGTTTGCCGGCACGGTCGGCGCACTTCTGGCAGCCGAGGGCGACACCGTGAGCGTGGGGCATGCGATCATTACGATCGCCTCAGTGGCGGATGCTGCTCCCTCGCCCGCCACGATCGGTCAGAGCGAGCACGGCGAGCCTGCAGCCTCCGCAGAAGACGAGGGTGGTGGGGCTGTGCTCGTGGGGTACGGCACCGGCGGACAGGTGAAGTCGCGTCGCCGCAAGCCGGTAGCGTCAGCCCGAGAGCGAGTCACCGCGTCGGTGGGCGTCGTGGCAAAGCCCCCGATTCGCAAGCTCGCCCGCGACCTCGGTGTGGAGCTTGCGGCGGTGGCTCCGACGGGGGCTGCTGGAGAAGTGACCCGTGACGATGTCTTGCGTCACGCATCACAGGCCAGCGTCTTTCGCAACATCGAGACACCCGAGTGGGGTGACGTGCGCGAGGAGTCGATTCCCGTGCCGCCGCGCTCGGCGCCCGCGCGCACGACAGAACCTGAGCTCACCGTTGCCAACGGTGAGGGGCGTGAAGAGACGTTCGCCGTCAAGGGCGTGCGCAAGGCGGTGGCATCCGGAATGGTGCAGTCTGCATACTCGGCGCCCCACGTGAGTGTGTGGACCGACGTTGACGCCTCGCGCACGATGGAACTGGTCAAGCGTCTGAAGAGCTCGACCGACTTCGCTGATGTCAAAGTCTCACCGATGTTGATCATGGCTCGAGCCGTGGTGTGGGCCGCGCAGCGCACGCCGATGGTCAATGCCGCCTGGGTTGATGGCGACAATGGAGCGGCCGAGATCACGATGCGACGCTACGTGAACCTTGGCATTGCGGCCGCGACGCCCAGGGGCTTGCTCGTACCGAACATCAAAGACGCGCAAGACATGTCGATGCGTGAACTTGCGCGGGCACTGGAGAAGCTGGTGTTGACGGCGCGCGAGGGCAAGACCGCAGTCGCCGATCAGCAGGGCGGCACGATCACGATTACGAACATCGGCGTATTCGGGATGGACGCGGGTACTCCCATCATCAACCCCGGTGAGGCGGGGATCGTGGCGCTAGGCACAATCCGCCAGAAGCCATGGGTGGTTGATGGTGAGGTGCGGCCACGCTGGGTGACGACGGTCGCTGGATCGTTCGATCATCGGGTGATTGATGGTGACGGAATGAGCCGTTTCATCGCCGATGTCGCGTCGATCCTTGAGGAACCAGCGCTACTGCTCGACTGATCCTGAACTGACATCAGATCCTCCTTACCGGATTTGATAACCATTATCAATAGACGTACGATGGGGGCATGAAGACGCCCCCTCGCCCCCTCGTGCTGCTCGGTCTCGGTGCAGCATCCGCTCTCGTCCTTTCTGGTTGCGCGAGCACCACCTCTGATGCAACTTCTGATTCTGAGACGGATGCGATCACAGTGGTCGCGTCGACCAACGTCTACGGGCAGATCGCGGAAGAGATCGGCGGGGACCTTGTGGAGGTCACATCGATCGTGACCAACGCTGCTCAAGACCCGCACTCCTTCGAGGCAAGCGCACGCGACCAGCTGACGGTTGAGCAAGCCGACCTGGTCATCGAAAACGGTGGGGGATACGACTCGTTCATGGACTCTCTCGTCGAGGCCAGCGGCTCTGAGGCGCACGTCATCACGGCGGCCGAGTTCTCGCATTCATGGCCGACCGAGGAGGGTGAGGAAGATCACTCCGATCACGACCATGATGAGGAAGACGAGGAGCACTCCGATGAGGAGGAGCACTCCGATGAGGATGACCACGCTGGTCACGATCACATCGAAGGCTTCAACGAGCACGTCTGGTACGATCCGCACACCATGGCGTATGTCGCCGACGCTATCGCCGAAGAGCTCGGCGAGATCAGCCCAGACGACGCTGAGACCTTCACGGCGAATGCCGAAGCTTTCCACGAAGAGATCGAGGGACTCGAAGAGTCGCTAGAAGAAGTCGCCGCCGCACACGTGGGCGAAGAAGCGTTCTTGACGGAGCCCGTTGGCGGATACCTGGTGATTGCAGCGGGTCTTGAAGATGTCACCCCAGCCGAGTTCAGTGAGGCCGTCGAAGAGGGGCAAGATGTTGCGCCAGCCACCCTGCTGGAGGCGCTGTCGATCATCACCGATGGCGACCTGAGCGTCATGATCACCAACACGCAGACAGGTGGCGCCGAGACGGAGCAGGTTGTCGCTGAGGCTGAAAACGAAGATGTTCCGGTGGTCGCGTTTTCGGAAACGCTCCCAGAGGGCCAGACTTACATCTCGTGGATGCAGGAGAACATCGAAAACCTCGCGGCAGCGCTCGACTCGTGAGCCAGAGGCCAGTCGCGCTCGAAATCCAGGATGCTGCACTTAGGCGCGACGGGCGAGAGCTGTGGGCCGGCCTCAACCTGACGGTTCACGCGGGTGAGATGATCGCCGTCCTCGGACCAAGCGGTTCAGGTAAGACCACCCTGCTTCGCGCGATCCTCGGGCTCGAAGAGCTGAGCGAAGGCACCGTCACCGTCGCTGGTGAGGTTGTGCGCGGCAAAGGGAACCGCGAGATCGGCTATATTCCGCAGTCACGGCCGTTGCCGCCGGACACTGCGCTGCGCGGCCGGGATCTTGTTGCTCTCGGAGTCAGCGGGCATCGCTTCGGACTCCCGATTCCGCGACGCGGCGAACGAGCGCGTGTGGATACATTGATTGAAGCTGTGGGTGCCGCCGAGTTCGCCGACCGCCCTGTCGGAATGTTGTCGGGTGGTGAACAGCAACGGCTGCGCGTCGGCCAGGCGCTCGCCGACGACCCGGGCTTGTTGCTGTGCGATGAACCGCTGACGAGCCTTGACATGGCCAACCAGCAAGCGGTGGTCTCGCTCATTGACAAACACCGCACCGAGCACAACGCTGCGGTGTTGCTCGTGACGCACGACATCAATCCGTTGCTGCATCAGGTGGATCGCGTGCTCTATCTTGCGCAGGGGCGGTTCACCCTCGGCACGCCAGAAGAAGTTCTCAACTCGACTGTGCTCAGCGCTCTCTATGGGGCACCCGTGTTCGTTCTTCGCGCCGGACACCGCTTGGTCGTAGTGGGTGCGCCCGACGCGGAGGACTCACACCACCACCATGGTGACGAGGTGCACGGATGAACTGGGACGCGATCTACGACGCGCTCTTCGGCGGGTTGCCCTACTACGGGCAGATTCTCGCGCTGGTGTCGAACTCAGTCTGGGCGGGTGCCGTTCTCGGGCTGATCGGCGGTCTCATCGGTGTCTTCGTGATTCAGCGCGATATGGCATTCGCTGTGCACGGCATCAGCGAGCTTTCATTCGCGGGTGCCGCCGCCGCACTGCTGATCGGCGCTGATGTTGTCAGTGGCTCGATCGTCGGTTCGCTCGTCGCTGCGGCGATCATTGGATGGCTCGGAGCCCGTGCACGCGACCGCAACTCGATCATCGGCGTGCTGATGCCGTTCGGTCTTGGTCTCGGAATCTTGTTTCTCGCCCTCTATGACGGGCGCAGCGCGAGCAGCTTCAGCTTGCTCACCGGCCAGATCGTGTCAGTGCAATCTAGCCAGCTTGGTTGGCTGATCGGCATCAGCGCGTTCGTGCTGATCGCCTTGTTGCTGGTGTGGCGGCCGCTGCGGTTTGACTCACTCGACCCGCAGTCTGCGGCTGCGCGTGGTGTGCCGACCACGGGCGTCTCGCTCTGGTTCATGTTGCTGCTCGGGCTGACGGTGGCTGTCGCGGTGCACATCATCGGTGCGTTGCTGGTGATGGCCCTGCTTGTCACGCCTGCGGCTGCCGCCATGCGTGTGGCTTCGGGCTCGCTGAGTGTTCCGCTGCTGTCGGCAGTGTTCGGGTTTATCTCAGCAGTCGGGGGCATTCTGCTCGCCATCGCCGGCACTCTTCCCGTCAGTCCTTACATCACCACGCTGTCGTTTCTCATCTACGTGGTCTGCCGCATCATCGGGGCTCGACGCGATCGTGTGACGATTGCGAAGATTGCGAAATGACTCGGTATTCGTCCAGCAATGGCTCGGGTACGCGCCGGTAGACTCCGACAATGGCTCAGCGCAACACCTGGCAACGCGATCGCGTGCGCGAAGCGCTTGCTGATGCGGGTGGGTTCGTCAGCGCACAGGCGCTCCACGCCACCCTTCGGGACGAGAACACCGGCATTGGTCTCGCGACCGTGTACCGCGCGCTTGCGGGACTCGCTGCCGATGGTGGTGCTGACTCGTTGCAGAGCCCCGACGGTGAAGCGCTCTATCGTGCCTGCGTTTCGAGTGGGCACCACCATCACCTGATCTGCCGAAACTGCGGGCGCACCGTCGAAATTGAAGCCACAGCGGTCGAGCAGTGGGCGCGGAAAACCGCCGAAGAGCACGGCTTCACAGAGGCCGAGCACATCGTCGACATCTTCGGACTCTGCGCCGCATGCACGCAGGCGCAAGACGAGCGTGTCGATCACTGACACCCGACGGGTCGACACGCCTTCGGGCGTGAGAGGCACCGTCGTTGCGTTGGGTATTGGAGTGCTGGCTGTCGCCGCGCTCTTTGTGATCGACGCATTTGTGCCCACGCTTTTCAACGATCCGCTTTCAACCAGGGCTCAAGACGCCCTGACCCTATCGATCAGTGTGCTGATCGAGTCGATGCCTTTCGTCGCGCTCGGTGTCGTGCTGTCGATCGTGGTGCAGGTGTGGATTCCCCCGGGCATGATCGAGAGATGGATGCCGCGGCGTGCGTGGGCACGCCGGGCGGTGCTGTCGCTGCTGGGCATGTTCATTCCGGTATGCGAGTGCGGAAACGTGCCCTTCGCGCGAGGCCTGCTTATGCGCGGTTTCTCGGTGTCCGACACGATGACGTTCCTCATCGCCGCTCCGATCGTCAACCCGATCGTCATCATCACCACCCACCAGGCGTTCGGCATGGACGACGGCATTTTGATCGCACGACTGCTCGGAGGTTTTGCGATCGCCAACCTCATCGGATGGCTCTACAGCCGCCACCCATCACCTGACGCACTCCTTACCGATCGCTTTAGCGCGACCTGCAAGATGGTCACGCACGAGACCGGAGGACGAGGCCGCAAAACACTCGCTCAGTTCGTTGTCGAGCTTCGTGCTGTCATGCCTGCTCTCATCATCGGCTCAGCGCTCGCCGGTCTGGTGCAGGTGATTGTGCCTCGCAGTACTTTGCTCGCAATCGGATCGAACCCTGCGCTGTCGATCGTCGCCATGATGGCGTTGGCAATGGTGGTGTCGATCTGCTCGAACGTTGACTCATTCTTCGCGCTCTCGTTTGCCTCGACATTTACGCCCGGCTCACTGGTCGCGTTCTTGCTCGTGGGACCGCTAGTCGACGTCAAGATGCTCGCGCTCATGCGCACCACGTTCACCACCCGCACGCTGGCGGGAGTCGTCGTCGTCGTGCTGCTCGCCGCCTTTGCTATCGGAACGGTGGTGAATCTTCTTGCCTAAGCTCGAAGCGCTCAGCACCCGTTGGCTCGGCGTTGGGCTTGCCGCCATCCTCTCGGTCGTGACACTCAGCCTGGCGTTCACTGATCGGCTCGCGCTCTATATCAATCCCGATTCCACGTGGTTCGCGGTGTCGATGGCATTCATCGTTCTTATCGGCACGGTTGCGTCATTTGCGCTGCCGCTTGGTGCTGAGAGTGACCACGGTCATGATCACGGCCACGATGCTGACGATGAGGGCGCACACTCGCACTCGGCGCACCCCGGGGCGGTTGCGGCAACGGTTGTCGGGGGCGTGGCCGCATCCGGCGTCGTCTTGCTCACGCTCGGCCTCGCTCCCGCCTCGCTGTCCGCAGAGATTGCCATCTCTCGAGATGTCGGTGCCGCACCTCTATTCGCGGGAAGCGACATCGTCACCCTCGCAGCCACCGGCGACACGGATTCATTCGGCGTCGGGGAATGGGCGAGCGTGTTCGCAACCGCGACGAACCCTGATGCGTTTGACGGCAACGCGGTCGAACTCACCGGATTTGTCACTCCGAGTGAAAGCGGCGACTTCGACATCACACGGCTGGTGATCACGCACTGCGTCATCGATGCGCAGCCGGCCAGCGTCTCGATCGCGTCAAACGCGGATATTCCCGAAACCGGGCAGTGGGTGACGGTTACCGGAACAGTGCGCTCGACGTCAGATGGGCAACTTGCGATCGAGCCCACCAGTATTGAAGAGATCGACGAACCAGAGATTCCCTATGAGTTCTGATTCGCGAGCATCGCACCGGGCCGCGACGCCAACGCGCCGCGGTGCCTCACGGCAGCGTCGAGGGCGAGCGTTCATTCGTTCTTTTGCGATCGTGGTTGGCGTGCTCGCGCTCATTGGTGTCGTGGGGGCTGCGGCGAATGTTACCCAGGGCCCGCGCGTCACCGACGTGCAGGTGGATCCCGAAGCGGCGGTCGCAGCATCGGGATCGCGACTCATTGTGACTACCTCGCAGTCCATTGCAGAGGTCGACCCCTCTCAAGTGACGGTAAGCCCTGCGACACCGTTCGCTGTTGACACCTCGGGTCGCAGCGTCGGGGTGCGCTTTACCCTGCCGCTGTGGGATGACACCGAGTACACGGTGACGATCGACGATGTGGAGTCGCTCGGAGGCGGCCCGACTACGACCGTCACCGAGACATTCACGACTCCTGCCATTGAAGTGCATCTGCTGCGCAGGGATGCTGACGAAGACACCATCTTTCGCACCGATCTTGACGGTGACGAAGCGATAGCCGTGTTCACCGATCCTCATATCGAGGATTTTCGCGCGACAGCCACGCACCTCGTGATCTCGACGCGCACCGAGGCAGATGAAGCCCGTCTGATCATGACCGATTTGAACGGTGAGAACGCGCAGGATCTGCCGTTGCCTGGAGATGGTTATGTCACGAACCTGCAGAGCGCGGATCGGGGAGAAGTGGTCGGGTACACCTACTCTGATGCCGAACTCACCGAGACGAGCGGACGCGAGAGCATGCTGTTCACCGTCTCGCTTGATGATCCGGATGCTGCCCCGGTGCCCATCGAGGTTGAGGGTGCCGATCCGCGCATCAATGACTGGCGTTTCGTGCCAGACACCGACAGCATTCTGCTGCTGCCCTTTGATGGAGCGCTGCTGCTCGGCAGCGCTGAAGGCCTCGGTGCATCGGCAGACGGTTCGGGACAAGCAACGAATCTGGGTACCGCGCAGGGGATTGACGGCATCGCGAGAGGATCATCGCACGCCATTATTGAGCGCATCGATCAGCGCACGGTCTTAGACCTGACGGATGCGAGTGAAGATGCGCTCGTCGCCGCAGATGGAGAACTGCCGCTCGTGACGACGGTCACTCCGTTACCTGATGACTCGACCGTGCGCTCCGGTGCTGTTCTAGACGACGGCACCCCGACTGGCCGTACCACCGTCGATTTGGTCGCCGCCAACGGTGAGACCAGGGCACTCACCGAGATCGCCGAGACCGACGCGCTCGTGCAGGTATGCGTATCGCCGAGCGCACGATACCTCGCAGTGATCGTCGCCCCAGATGTCATCGACAATCCATACGACAGCTACCAGCTGCCGTTGCCGGGCTACCTCGAAACGCGCGTTCTCGAGATCGCCGACGGCCAAGAAACGATCGCGGTCACAGGCTCGTCGATCTCGTGGTGCCAGGTGCCACCGTCTTAGCCCGTTTCGGGTGATTCACCTCTTTCAGGCACGGCGATCTGTGAGGGAAGCCCTCGTGAGAGCAACAGGGCGAACAGGGTTAGCGCGAACACGATGAACAAAGACTGCTGCAGCGACTCGACCTGAGCGTCGGCGTAGATCTGGGCGACTTCTGTTGCCTGTTCGGCGGTGCTACCGGCATCCAGCATCGCCTGCTCTGCTTGCTTCTGCGAGATGATGGGAGCGCCCTTGGCCGTGTTCTCGGTCACCTGCAAGATCACATCCTCTGACAGAGTGTCGCTCGAGGTGACGGCGCTGCCGAAGCCGGACGTCATCATCAAGATGAACACCGATCCCACGACAGCGGTGCCGAACGAGGTTCCCAGGTTCTGAAAAGTGCCTTGCAAGCCTCCGACTTCGGATGTGTCGTCTGCTCCCACAGCAGACATGTTGACGTTGCCGAGTTGTGACGCAAGCAAGCCGAACCCTGCACCGACGATGAACATTCCTGTCGCGAACTGCCAGCCAGCGAGCGTCGGCTGAACGGCAGCGAACACGATGAAGATGCCAACGCCGAGCAGAACCTGTCCGATTCTTCCGATATTGCGAGCGGAGCGAACAGTTGACATTCGCGAGCCGACGATCGACAGCATGATGAGCCCCAACGACAGCGGCAAGATTCGCAAACCGGTCTCTAGCGCGTCGAACCCAAGAATCGTCTGCAGGTAGACAGGCACGACGAAAAAGAGCGCGGCGATCGCAAAGTACTGTGCCATGAACATCGTCAACCCGCTGCGTAGCGCGGGGATTGTCAGCATGCTGACCTTGACCAGTGGAACTTTTCCACTGGTTTCGAGGTGCTTTTGCCGACGCACGAAAACGCCGAGCAAGATGATCGCGAAGATAATCATGTAGGCCACGGGCGAGATGCCGAACGGAGCGAGCGTGACCGAGCCCACCGTCGGCGGGTTCAGCGGCAGCAACCAGCCCCACGTCTTGCTTTGCAGCACGGCGAAGACGAGCAGCGCCATTCCTGCGGCTGAGAGGAACACGCTTGCCGCATCGATGCGCATCGACTTGTTGGGGGGAGTGTCTTTGAGTGTGCCCGAAGCAAACAAGACGAGCACCATGATGATCGCTTCTGCGACGAACACATATCGCCAAGATGAGTACGTTGTCATCAAGCCGCCGATGAGCGGGCCAGCTGCGGCGGCGAAGCCCGTGATGGCACCGAGTGCCGAGAACGCAATCACACGGTCGCGCCCGGCGTAGTTGGTGGCTGCGAGCGCAGCGATAGCGGGTATGACAAGTACCGCACCCAAGCCCTCTACGAGTGACCATCCGACGAGCAAAACCGGAAGAGTCGGGCTCAGTGCCGTCGTGATGGAGCCGAGCCCATAGATGATCGAACCGACGCGGAAGGCTTTGCTACGGCCCCACCGGTCTCCTAGCTTTCCTCCGGTGAGCATGAACGATGCCATCGTGAGCGCGTAGAGCGTTATGGCCGCTTGCATGCCCGAGATATCGGTTCCGAGATCAGCGGCAACCGTTGATATCGAGACGTTCATCACGGTGCTGTCGAGCACCATGACGAACTGTGAGATCCCGAGAACGATCAGCGCAGACCAATGCTTCATAGTTGGACACTAGCGAGAAGCGCACCTCGGTTGCGAAGAGATCCCGCGTAGAATCTCCGCATGAAACGGCCCGGCGTGCGTGAAGCCACGCGCGAGGATCTCGCAGAATTGCCGGTCGTGGTCGCGTCCCGGCTGCTCGGGGCGCTGCTTGTGACCGAGGTCGGTGGAGATACAGTCGCCGTCCGAGTGACCGAAGTCGAGGCCTATCACGGCCAGGGCACCGGTGAAGTGCCCGATCCCGGATCGCACGCAAGGATGGGCCAGACTCCGCGCAATGCCACGATGTGGGGCGAACCCGGGCATATCTATGTGTATCTCAGCCACGGCATCCACTCCTGCGTGAATGTGGTGTGCGCCCCCCGGGGCGTCGCTGGCGGAGTGCTGCTGCGTGCGGGCGAGATCGTTGATGGGGTGGATGCAGCCAGTCGTCGCCGCGCCGCGGCGCGCACTCCCAGAGAACTCGCTCGCGGGCCAGGCAAGCTTGGACAAGCGGTGAGGCTGCAGCATCCCGTTCACGATGGCATCGATGCGATCACTGGAGTCGCTCGAGAAGGCGCGTCTGCACGATTGCTCATTCGCGAGTCACCCGTGACCGCGTACGCATCAGGACCACGTGTGGGCGTGGCTGGGGTGGCGGGAACCGACGCCTTTCCGTGGCGCTTCTGGATCGCTGGCGATGCAACGGTATCGGCGTTTCGTTGGGGTCGCGGCGCAGCAGCCATCGTGACAGCAGGCGACTAGCGGGGCGACACGCCCGGGCATGCTAGACTGACTCCTTGTCTGCGCGCACTCCAGCACGCAGTTCGCCCCCCACACCACATTCCGGCCGGAAATGGCCCGCTGTTGCGCGGGGTGCAGACAAGGGATCTTGGGTGGCACCGTCCGGTGCCACGGTACTAAGGAGAAATCATTATGGCAGCAGTGTGCCAGGTGACTGGAGCTGTTCCCGGCTTCGGTCACACCATCTCACACTCGCACCGCCGGACGAAGCGCCGCTTCGACCCGAACGTGCAGAAGAAGACCTATTTCGTTCCGTCGCTTGGTCGCAACATCAAGCTCAACGTTTCGGCAAAGGGCATCAAAGTCATTGACGCACGCGGCATCGAGTCCGTCGTCAAGGACCTCCTCGCGAAGGGAGTGAAGCTCTAATGGCTAAGAAGTCACAGGAAGTTCGCCCGATTATCAAGATGCGTTCGACCGCTGGCACGGGTTACACCTACGTCACGCGCAAGAACCGTCGCAACAACCCTGACCGCATCACGCTGATGAAGTATGACCCGGTTATCCGCAAGCACGTTGAATTCCGAGAGGAGCGTTGATCCATGGCTAAGAAAAGCAAGATCGCGCGCAACCAGCAGCGTCAGGCCGTCGTTGACCGCTACGCCGCAAAGCGCCTGGAGCTGAAGAAGGCTCTTGTTGACCCCACGTCGACCGACGAGCAGCGCGAAGCTGCACGTCTCGGTCTGCAGAAGCTTCCCCGCAACGCGTCGCCGGTTCGTCTGCGCTCGCGCGACGTCATCGACGGGCGCCCCCGCGGTGTTCTCACGAAGTTCGGCATCTCGCGTGTCCGCTTCCGTGACATGGCACACCGTGGCGAGCTGCCCGGCGTGACCAAGTCCAGCTGGTAAGCACCGCTTACGTCGAAAGGCCCGCAGTTCCTCGGAACTGCGGGCCTTTCGCGTTGCGCGCCTCAAATGGAGTCACATTCGTCACAAAAACCCCATCTGAGCCACGACACGCCGACCAAAAGCGCCAATACCCGCTGAAATCCGCGTGATTACGGGGCAAATTGGCTATAGTCGAGGCGGTCGATCCGACCAGCCGGGAGCGTTCAGCTGCCCGGTCCCAGCAATGAGAGGGCGGCGATTCCGCCCCCTTTGGAGGAACACCCATGGCCGACAAGTCCATCACCAAGACCGAACTCGTCGCGAGCATCGCGAGCGCCACCGGACAGAGCCAGGCTGCCGTATCGGGCGTGCTTGACTCACTGTTCGCCACCGTTTCCGAGGCTGTTGCCAAGGGCAGCAAGGTCTCCATCCCCGGCTGGATCGCGTTCGAGCAGGTTGCGACCTCGGCTCGTACCGGTCGCAACCCCCAGACTGGCGCAGAGATTCAGATCCCTGCAGGCAAGCGCGTCAAGGTGACCGCTGGCTCGAAGCTCAAGGCTGCCGTCAAGTAACACTCGACGACGCTTTACCGAAGGGGGATACCGCGCGAGCGGTGTCCCCCTTCGGCTTAGGCTGGAGGGGTGAACCCCCGCCTCCTGCGGGCCGTCGGGCCTGCGATCCTCGTTGTGGTCGCGCTGGTGGCCATGGCGATCGCCCTCGCCTACGGCGGCGGAGCAGATCCCCTGACAATCGGCGACCCCGGTCCGTTCGCACGGTGGGGTCTGCCCACCGCAAAACTTCTGGTCAACCTCTCGGCGGCTGGCATGGCAGGCGTGCTGGTGACGGCACTCTTCACGCTCAAAGCAGGTGAACGCGAGTTCGATCTGGCACTGGACACTGCCTCGATCTCTGCGGCCATCTTCACCGTCACTGCGGCAGCCACTGGGTTCCTTACCTTTATTGACGCATTCAACCCCGTGATCAACGCTGGCCCCGAATTCGGCGCACAGCTGGGCCGCTATCTGATCGAGACCGAGGTGGGTCGAACCTGGCTCATCACAACGGTCGCCGGTGCTGCGCTCACGGTCCTGACCTTCGCTGTTCGATCGTGGACGGCAACATTGTTCGTGGCGATCCTTGCGCTCGCGAGTTTGGTGCCCATGGGCACTCAGGGCCACTCCGGCGACGAAGCTGACCACCACATCGCGATGACTGCGATCATTTTGCACATCATCGGAGCTGCCGTGTGGCTGGGTGGCCTATTGTTGCTCGTCATCGTGCGACCGGCACTCAAACGCGGCCCGCTTGCTGATGTGGTGGCTCGCTACTCCAGCATCGCGGTTGCGGCCTTCGTCGTGGTTGCCGTGTCGGGGGTGGTGCGCGCGATCGTGGGGCTCAGATCGTGGGAAGCATTCTTCTCGCCATATGGCGCGATCCTCACTGTGAAGGTCCTCGCTTTGATAGCACTCGGGCTGCTCGGCGCGTGGTACCGCCGCCGCCTTATCGGCAGACTGCGCGAAGACTCCGCATCTCGTGCGTTTTGGATTCTGATTGCGGGTGAGCTGGCGATTATGGGAATTGCCAGTGGTGCCGCCGCGGCCCTCGCCCGTACGGCTCCGCCGCTTGGAGAGCTGCCGGCGTTCGTGCGCACTCCAGCCGAGATTCTCACCTACGCTCCGTTGCCCGATGAGCCGGTGCTGATCGATTGGCTCATCGCATGGAACATTGACTGGGTGTGGGCCACCGTCGCGGGTTTCGGCACCTTCTTCTATTTGGCGGGCGCATGGCGTTTGCACCGCCGCGGTGATGCCTGGCCACTGCATCGCACCCTCTCATGGGTGTTCGGCATGGTGTTGCTGCTGTGGGTGACCGGCGGGATCATCAACGTCTATCAGGCGTATCTGTTCAGCTACCACATGATTGGGCACATGCTGTTGACGATGGCTATTCCGCCATTGATGGTTGCCGGGGCGCCCGTCACGCTGGCTGCGCGTGCGATCCACAAACGCGACGATGGAACGAGGGGCGGCAGGGAATGGATTCTGTGGACCGTCCATTCGCCCGTCATGCGCGTGCTCACCAACCCCTTCGTGGCAGCAGGGCTGTTCATCGGCTCGCTGTGGATCTTCTACTACACCGACCTCTTCCGCTGGGCTCTGTATGATCACCTCGGTCACGAGTGGATGACCGCACACTTCTTGATCACCGGCTATCTTTTCGTGCTCAGCCTCGCCGGCATCGACCCCGTGCCGTATCGCTTGCCCTACCCCGGGCGGCTGTTGTTGCTGATCGGCATCATGGCAATGCACGCTTTCTTCGGCATTGCCATCATGATGCAACCGGGTCTGATGGTCGCGGAGTGGTTTGGCTCAATGGGGCGCACCTGGGGTGAGACACCGCTCGAAGATCAAGCCACCGGCGGCGGTATTGCCTGGTCGATCGGCGAGATTCCCACCTTGATCTTGGCCATCACCGTGGCGATTCAATGGAATCGCACCGATGAACGCACTCAGAAGCGTCGTGACCGGCACGCCGATCGCACGGGTGATGCCGAACTCGACGCCTACAACGCGAAACTCGCAGCGCTCGCTGAGCGCGATGAGCGTGAGGCCGCGAAGAGGCACTGAGTCGAAGCTACTCGCCCTCGGTGCCTCCGACTGAAATAGTGACGCTTCCGTCGGGAAGCACTCGAATCGTGCCCGTCACGAAGAAAGGCACGATCTCGTTCGCGTTCGTGATGGAACCATCGAAGAGCGACTGGATGTCGACGTTCAAGCGTGCCGCCGCTGCAGTCGCAGGAATCTTCCAGTCGGCGCCGTCGGACTCGATGGAGATCGTGGGCTGCGTTTCGATCGTCCACTCAGGCAGCGACGCAATCCGGTCCTCGACGACGTAGCCGAAGGGGCAGGCGGTCGGCTGAAGCACTTCTTGGCTCGCGCAGGTCGTCAAAAACTCCTCGACGCGCTCCTGCACGACTTCAACGAACTCTTGTGTCGGCTGGGCCTGCACGGTGACCGGCACGCTCGTGAACGGACTGTCTGACAGCACCGCGACACCGGGTGTCGAGGCGATGGCGGTCTCGACCGACACTGAGTAGAGGCCAGGGGAGAAGACGAGCAGGCTGACAGCTTCGGTGGGGTCAGCATCCACTCCCTCGGGAGAGACTTGTCTCTTATCCAGAGCAAAGCCGTTCACGTTGAATGACATCGACCCACCCACGTCAAGGCTCAACACGGCGAGCGGGCTCGATGCAAAACGCCACGTGGGTGCGATACCGATGGAACCGTTTGGCTCTACGTCGAACGATGCAGTGCCTGCGTAGCCACCCGCCGTGTAGGCGACGTTCACGGTGGTGAACTCGTCGTTCTGCTCTTCTGACACAACACGTGCGTCGGTGAGCGTGGAAAGGGCGGTGCTTCGCAGCAGGGCATCGTGCGCAGTGGGCGGGAGCCCGGCCGCTTCGAGGTCTGCTGATGCGACGGCCACCCCGGGAACGCTAAGGGCATCAGAGGTTCGGCCCTCTTCAAGCATCGAGAGATACTGCTCCACAAACGCCGTGGGGCTGTAAAACTCTCGCTGGACCGCTCCATAGGCTGCCGCGACGGCGCCAATGAGCACAACCCCGACGACGGTGAGGAGCGATAGGTCAATCGCGATGCGGCGGCGGGTGCGGCTGCTCGCGGGCGGTGTCACGAGCCCAGCTGAGGGAACGGCCAGCGAAGAGTCGCTGTCCGATTTTTCGCTCAGCGCGTCTTCGGTCACGCTCATATTCTAAGAAGGTACGCCTGAAGATGTGCCTGATGGCCTGGGCATAGTCCGCGCGCCTCGTGGGCGCAGATAGCATGAATCAGTGACTACCCCCGCCCTCTCCGCAGAACAAGAGGCGCTGTTTCGGCTTATCGAAGACACGAACGAGCACGTTTTCGTCACGGGGCGAGCAGGAACGGGCAAGTCGACTCTGCTGCAGCACCTCGCGTGGAACACCAAAAAACAGGTAGCGGTGTGCGCGCCCACAGGCGTTGCCGCGCTCAACGTCGAGGGTCAGACAATTCACTCGCTGTTCCGTCTGCCAGTCGGGCTCATCGCCGGGAGTCAGATCGAACAGTCTGACCCGGCACGAAAGATCATGAACGCCATCGACACCCTGGTGATCGACGAGATCTCGATGGTCAACGCCGACCTGATGGACGCCATCGATCGATCGTTGCGCCAAGCGCGTGGGCGCCGAGGTGAGCCGTTCGGGGGCGTGCAGATTGTCATGTTCGGCGATCCCTACCAACTCGCTCCGGTGCCGCCGCGCGGCGACGAGCTGATGTATATTCGCGACCACTATCGCTCGTTCTGGTTCTTCGATGCCAAGGTCTGGGTGGGCGAAAGCGCAGGCGATGGAATCTTGGACGTCGGACGCCACGGCGCAGAGTTGCACGTGCGTGAACTCGTCGACATTCACCGGCAGGCAGACCCGGCGTTCAAAGCAATGCTCAATGCGGTGAGGTATGGCCGCGTGACCGCCGACATCGCCCAGGTGCTCAATGACACCGGCGCGCGCACGCCACCTGACCCGGCCGATGGCGAGCACCCGATTATCACCCTCGCCACGCGCAACGACATCGTCAACAACATTAACCGCCGCCACCTCAATGAATTGGTCGGCCGAGAGCAGACGGCGGCTGCCGAGATCAGCGGCGACTTCGGCCGAGGTGAGGCGGGCTACCCCGCTGATGCAGAACTGAAGCTCAAGGTCGGAGCGCAGGTGATGTTTCTTCGCAACGACACAGGGTCATATGGCGAGCCGCCGAGATGGGTGAACGGAACGATCGGCACCGTGACGCGCATTGCCGGCGAGACAGTACGGGTAGATGTCGATGGTGAAGAGTTCGACGTGGAGCCCGCCGTATGGGAACGATTCCGATACTCGTACAATTCAGCATCCAAGTCACTCTCTCGCGATGTTGTTGCAGAGTTCACCCAATTTCCATTGCGACTCGCATGGGCGGTGACCATCCATAAGTCGCAGGGTAAGACGTATGACCGTGCCGTGATCGACCTGGGTTCGGGGGCCTTCGCGCCCGGGCAAACCTATGTCGCGCTGTCTCGGCTTACTTCGCTCGATGGGCTGTATCTTTCCCGGCCACTACGGCCGAGCGATATACGTGTCGATGCTGATGTGCAGAGATGGATGCTGAGCGCACAACAGCAAATGCCCTAGCCGGGCAGAATCTGCCGGGACCACCCCGCTTCACCTCGGCGGTATTCGATGCGTCGACTGGCAGCATCGGGGTTCGATACCCAGAACAGCATTCTGTGAGCGCGCACCGCGAACCCAGCCCAAGCACGTGGCTGGGCTGGCGTCGGGTTGGTAGCCGCAAAATCGCGCCAACCCGAGACGCGTTCGCGCAGGGGCAATAGCGCGTACTCGGGCGTGTTGAGCCATGCGAGCTGCTTCAAATAGGGAGATCGCTTTGCGTAGGCTGAGGCGACTTCGTCGGGCGGAGCGATCAGGGCGGTGCCTTGGACCACGAGCTGTCGGGTGAACCCGGGCCAGACAATGCTGAGCGAGACTCGCGGGTTCGCCGAGATATCGTGCGCCTTCTGACTACTTGCGTCGGTATGAAAGAAGAAATGCTCGCCGTCGAATTCGCTCAGCATCACTGTGCGTGCGCGTGGAAAGCCTTCACTATCGATCGTCGACACTGTCATGAGCATGCGGTCTTCGTCTGACTTGGGCAACCACGAAAGCGCGAGCGCCGAAGGATCGGAGGCCTGGTGGTCTGACTGCACCGGATCGTTTGCATGATCGATGACCGGGGCTTCGGCTACCTGCATGCGTAGCGGGTTCGCGAGAGGCTCATCGGGCGCCGCTGCACTCATGCGAACTCGAATCCGTCGATTTCGGTGAGCGCTTCGCCTACAAAATTCACGCTCGCCTCAAACAGCTTCTTGCCGTGCTCTGCATTGGCGCCGGTTGCGTCGCCAATGACACCGGTGGGGCCAAAGTCGTCGCTGGTCCATCCGAACATCACCGGTTTGCGGTTGAAGCCGATGTGTTTCAGCTTCGCAATCTTCTCGGGAACGTTTCGCGGTGGCATCTCAGGGGCGACCAGGTGAGGCGCGATATGCATGACCATCGACGTTTCTGCGAAACCCGCATGGATGCCTTGCCCCTGCTCATCGGGCCGTCCATCGACGCCGTCGCCCGGAAGCCCAATTCCTGATGACATAGAAAAAGTGCGCAGCCCAAACTGGCGACGAAGCTCGCGATTGGCCCATCCCAGCAACATGACATTGCCGCCGTGGCCATTGACGAACGCGATCGTCTTGACCGGGGTCATCGCAATAGAACGACCGATCTCGATCAGTTGGTCAAGCAGCGTCGTGCCTTCCATCCACAGCGTGCCAGGCGCCCAGTAGTGCTCGTCAGACTTGCCGTACGAAAGAGTCGGCAGAAGCCAGGCATCGATCCCGGCCGCGGCGACGCGCTCTACGGCGGCCGAGGCGACTGTCTCAGCAACCAGCGCGTCGGTACGAAGCGGCAGATGCGGGCCGTGGTGCTCGATTGCACCAATGGGAACGACGGCGATCGAACGTTCGTTCGTTGCAGAGATCAGTGCCGGGCCAGACAAGTCTGCCCACAGACGTGATGCTGGGGTGAATTCGGAGGTCATCCGATTGCTCCTTTAGTAGAGCCCGCGTAGTCGGGGTTGAGTTTTCCAGGGTTGAGAAGACCCCGAGGGTCAGTCTGAGCGGCCAGCTCCAAGGTCTGGGCGAGTCTGAAGTCGACGTTCCACTGGTGCGGATTATGAACGCCGACACCGAGGGCGCGAAGCTTGTCCATGCCGGCATAGACCGCTTCGGGGCTTTCGTAGATACCGGCCAGCATGCCAATGGGGGTGGTGTAGGCAGCTTCGGCGTGAAGAAGACCGCCGGGATACACCGCATGTACCTCGTCAATTCGATCGATAAGAGCATCGCCTGACACCTCCACGTGGAAGTACACGCCAGGCTCAGACTTTTGCAACCACTCGATGGGATGGTTGTAGCTCAGCACGGAAAGCGCTGCCGATACGCCGGCGCCTTCGTGTACCTCTTCGATGCGCCCACCCGCTGCTTCGATGATGGCAGACGCTTCGGTCACGATCGCGGGATCAGCGATCATGCGAAGCGAGCTGCGGTCAGCCGGAATCGCGTCATCCGGCGGCAGCTGCGCGCTGATGTGTGGGGTGTCAGCCGAAACGAGGCGTGGCGCTGGTGTGAGCTTTCCCAGTTCGCGCAAGACCGACAGCGAGCCATAGAAGTCGTCGAACGACGCATAGAGAGCGCGCCAGTCTTGGGCGGGTTCGACGCGCACCGTCGCTCGGGCGATGATTCCCGCAGTGCCATAGTTGTGCACGTAGCCGAGCACTTCGTCGCCTTCAACGTGCACAAGCTGGCCGCCGGATTCGGGTGTGACAACGTCGAGCGCAACAACAAAGCCGTTGTCGTTACTGCCATGCGCAATCGACCCGGTGCCGCCTGAGCCTCCGCCTAGAAAACCGCCGAGAGAGGAATGCACGGTCGACGGATACATCCACAGTTGTTTTCCGGCGGCTTTTGCGGCTTGCTCGAGAACGGTCATCGGAGCGCCCGCGTCTGCGGTGATCGTGTCTTCGGTCACTTCGTATACGGTGCGGGCACGCGACATGTCGAGAACCAAGCCGCCCGGCATCGGGATGGCCTGGCCATAGTTACCCGTTCCCTTTCCGCGAGGAGTAATGGCAACGCCATGCTTTGCGGCAAGCCCCACCACCTGAGCGATCTGCTCCGCCGTCGTGGGGAAGGCGACGAGATCTGCAATTCCTAGCGGTAGCTGCTCGGCGATGATCGGTGACATTCTTGCGCCGTCAACAGACGCTTTTTCTCGTTGGCGCATGTCACTGGTGGCGCCGCGCGCTCCGAGTAGCGCGATGAGCTCGCTTTCAAGAGCGGGGTAGTCAGGTGCGGTCACGGGGTTTCTCCTTTTTCGCATCTCCCGGATGGTGAGCGCAATGAGTCGGGTGATGAGTCCCTCATTGGGCTGTCAAGAATCAGGCTTGGGGTCGCCGTGGTCGGTGGGCGTGTACTTGTGCCGCATATCCTGGTCACGTGCCCGAATCCGCCAAGCCGACGAATCTGCCGGAGCCGACTGATCCTGCAGAGTTGGCTCAGGCGTTGGGCAGCCGCATCCGGGCTCTGCGCAAGAGTCGTGGGATGACGCTTATGCAGGCAGCGACCGAAGCGGGTCTGTCGCATTCGTTCTTGAGCCAGGTGGAGCGCGGGCTGGAACGGCTCAGCATGTCGTCGCTGTACCGGGTGGCTCGCACCCTTGGCACCACGCAGCAGGCGTTGCTCACTGCGGAGCCTGACGAGCGACCACGCGGCGACTTTCATGTCTTCCGTGGTGAGGCGGCGTCCCCGGTCGATGCCGGTAGCGGTGCCGTTACCGTGCTTGCGCAACAGCGCGCGCGTTTTTTGCCGATGATCTTTGCGGGCGAGTTTCCCGAAGATGGTCTCTGGTGGCAACACGACGAAGAAGAGTTTGTTTACATCCTCGAGGGAGAGCTGATCGTCACCATCGACGACAAGGTAGCGACTCTTGAAGCTGGCGACGCCACGTACTTCGAGAGCGGCGTGCGGCACAAATGGCGAACGAGTCCTGGAAAGCCCTGTCGCGCTCTGGTCGTCAAGGAGCAACAGCACGACGGCGCCGCTGCGAGTAGCTAGAAGCGGCATCAAGACCCCCCGCCGAGTTCTCGTGCCACCGTTGCGAGGTCACTGGCATATTGAGCTTCGTCTCCGTAGCGCGCTCCTCCCGCAACAACGACGCCTCCGACGCCGTCGAGGCCTAGCAATGACTGTCCGTATTCGATCGCTGCGCGAATACCTTCTGCGCGCACATCTCGAGCGCTCAGAAGCCGATCGACCAGTCCGCTTGGTAGCTTCGCCGCGTGAAATGAGGCCAGGAGCTCAGCCCCGTCGCGGTCGACGACGAGGGGAATGCCGGGCAGAACAGGCACGGTGGCACCCGCAGCTCGGCACAGGTCGATGAATGTGGTGACGTCTTCAGCATCGCCGCAGTATTGCGTCCAGCAGAGATGCCCGCCGGCTCGTTGCTTCTGCTTCACGCGAGCCCCACGAAGGCCAAGCGGCGGCGCAGCCGGCGACTCCGCGAACGACGTCCACAAACCCTGTGCGCGGGCGAGCGGAAGCATGCTCGACGACTCAAGATCAAATACGGGACGGGCATCGGCGCGATCACCCGTGAAAGTGTGGTCGCCCGTGACGCAATGCACGCCGGCGACCCCAATCTCCCGAAGCGACGTCAGCTCTCGCTCGAGCGCGACACTGTTGCGGTCGCGAGCGTTGAATCCCATCCACACTCGCATGCCTGCTCGTGACATCAGCATCGCGCGATACGACGGCGGAAACTGGGTGCGAGAGCGGCCGGCATCGCCGGAGAGAACCACATCTACTGATTCGCGCAGTACCTCGGCGACGGCGGGAACGTCAGCCGAGACCATAGCGCGCACCGGGAAGCCGGTCGCAACGATTGGCCGACGAAACATGATCTCTCGAAGTTCGCGCGCAGCGCTGGTAGCCAGGCTGGGTTCGAACGTTGAATGCCCCGCCCACCGGATCGGCAGATCGCGCTGCAAAAAAGTGCAGGGATGGGCTGCTACCTCGCAACTTCCGTCGGGATTCACTCCTCCGCACGGGCCGTAGGACATCTCTTTGGGGCAGGTGGCAGTGGTCATTGTTGTTCCTCACGAAGCGCCGTCGCGACGTTGTTCACAAGCGCCATGGAGCGAACCCCGTCGGCGTCGTCGGGAACGCCCACCGCACTGAGATGTACCCCGGCCACTCCCGCGATGTCGGCGAACTGTCGCGCCAAGATGATCGCCTGCTCGATGCCTTCGCGTTCGGGGTGTCTTGCCTCGGCGACCGCCCGCATGAGCGTGGGTGGCAGCGTAATGCCGGGCAGTGAGGCTAGGCGTTCCGCCGCGCTCGCCGAGGCGATGATCGGCACTACGGGAACGAGAGGAATGGTGCTTTGGTGCGCGGCAACGGAGCGCTGAAAGTGGGCGATCAGTTGCGCGTCTCCGCAGAGGTTTACGAAACACAGCTCCGCGCCAGCCCGCACTTTTTGAACCAGTCGATCGGCTCGTGAATGTTGAGGTGGGGCGGCGGGTTGCTCTGCCACCGCGACGAAGTGGCCAGCGCGGTGCGCAAGCGCAGCCAACCGGGTGGAGTCGAGATCGAACACTGCTTTCGATGAAGCGCGCAGAGTGCTGAGGGGATGATCGCCGGTGAGCGCGAGCACACCCTCGACGCCCAGATCAGCGAGCGCCGCAAGTTCGCCCTCGAGCGCAACGCGGTTGCGGTCGCGGCAGGTGATTCCTGCGATCACTCGCAGGCCGAGATCGCGCAGCAGCGCTGCGCGGTGTGAGGGAGCTAGCGCGGAATCAACACCGGGCGCTTCACCGGCGACCACCGCGGTCAGCGACTCCCCCAGCGTTTCGCTAGCGCGCTGCAGGTCACTGAAGGTCGTAGCCTTCGCGGTGAGGTCTGCTGTGACCAAAAATTCTGTCTGCGTGCGCTGGGCGAACCTCGCCGCGCTCGGATGGTGCCCCGGGTTCTGCGTGCGCAGATCGGCGAGTCCGTCGACAGGTGAAATGAACAGATCGGATGCTGACCATGCCCGCACGGGAGCATCGAGAAAACTACAACGGGTGTCTGCAACTTCACAGGTGCCGTTTGCCCGCACGCCGCCACACGGACCGTAGACCATCCGCTTGGCGCAGGCTTCAGTGGCTGCCGACATCGCGGTGCCTTCCTGCGCGTATGGGGCCTAGACTTCCGGCGTGGACTCGACGTACATTTCCGTGGCGCACGCTTCTGTTCCCGAATGGATTGACCAGCTGGCTGGGCCCACTCCTGACCCTGGCGGCGGTGCGGGGGCGGCCGTGGTCATGGCGTTGGGCGTGGCGACTGGTCAGATGGCTCTTGGCTATGCGGCTGAGTCCGCTGAGCGCGACAGGTTCGCTGCGGTTTTGGCTGCGGCGCGGGCCGAAGCGATCATCCTTGCCGATACTGATGCAGCAGCATCCGCTGCTTTGTCCGCCGCCTATCGGTCGCAAGATCAGAACTCCGCTGCGATGCGTGTCGATACGCTTGCCGCAGCTGCGCGTTCGAGCATTGCTGTTGCACAGCTTGCCCAGCCGGTGTTGCCGGTGCTCGAGTGGTTGGTTGTTCACGGAGAGGCTCGGTTGATGCCCGATGTCGCGGTAGCCGCGCACCTCATGGCTGCTGCGGTGAGAGCGAGCGTTGTTAATCTCGATGCCAACGTGGCCGCGACCTCGGCTGCATGTCAGGAGGCGGGTAGTGCTGATGCCACGTCTGACATGCGCTCGTCTTCTACCGACGCAGTTCGGCTTGCCGAGAACCTCGGGCGAGTCGCTGAGATGACAAGTCGCCCGCGCTAGCTTCCGCTCCGACAAGAGTGCCCCCCTCTGCCCGCAGTCGCCTACGCGACGATCGCGAGGGAAGAAGGAGGCACTCATATCGTTGACGCGAAGAACTAGTTGATCGCGATGCCGGAGTCGATGAACTCGTTCGAGTAAAGCGACTCGATATCGATTGCGTCGGCATCGGCCTGGCTGATGCTTCCCGCTGTCACGAGGAACGGCATGAAATCATCGGCGATGGCCTGCATGCGGTCGCCATCAATCTGACCGAACACGCCCGACGCCGGGTCGTTCTCGACAATGCCGAGTGCCATCTGCTGCTCGACGGAGAACTCTGCGACCTCTTTCGAGTAGGTCCAACCGGTGTCATAGGCTTCGACGAGCTCGACGATCAGCGCAATTCCGTAGTCAGGGTCGTTCAAGAAGTCGATCTGAGACTGCTGCATGATCGGAACGAGCTTCGACAGGCACTCGCTGTATTCGTCGATAGCGTCAGCGCGCACGGCGAGCGGCTCAGGGTAGATGGAATATCCAACGTCCGAGACCAGCTGGTAGCCGACAGGCTTGCCCCAGTCTTCAAGCTCATTCTCATAGATGTAAGGTTCTGCGGTCGCGAACCCCTGCTGCAAGATGCTCGGGTCAGATACGAAGCGTGAAGGCGTGCCTTCGTAGCTCAAGTCGATCTGTGACTGCTCGATGAGCCCCTGCGAGAGCAACAGGTTGGGGATGACATCTCCGGCTGTTACCACTGGTGCACCGTCGGCTGCTGCTTCGGCGATCGTTTCGGCGCCATCGTGGCTCTCGGGGTCCCACATCAAGATCTGAGGGCTGTACGTGAGCTGCGATGTGACAGCGACAGTGGGCTGGCCGTCGGCGGCAACAATCGCCGCGTCGGTGTTGACCGCGCCGATCAAGATGTCTTCGTCGAGGTACATCAGTGCCGGAACCGGCTGGAAGTTGACGTTCGGCCC
Source organism: Microbacterium sp. NPDC076911 (assembly GCF_040687125.1). Classification (NCBI taxonomy): domain Bacteria; kingdom Bacillati; phylum Actinomycetota; class Actinomycetes; order Micrococcales; family Microbacteriaceae; genus Microbacterium; species Microbacterium sp. NPDC076911. The sequence continues at coordinate 389,640 of NZ_JBFBMP010000004.1, forward strand.
GCCGGGTCGAACCTCGATGTCTACGCCGGTGTCGACGCCCTGAGCGACAAGCGTTCCGGTAACAGACTTCACTTCGGTGTCGATGGTGTAATCGTCGCCAACGAGCGCGTACATGGCGCCGTGTTCTGCTTCGGGCTGCCAGTCTTGCTGCATAACGACCGTCGCGGGGCAAGAGTCTGCCAGATCTAGTGCGCTACCAGCTTCGGCGGCAGGTGCGCTCGAGCCGGATGACTCAGTTTCTTCAGTTTCTTCAGATTCAGCATCGCTTGAGCATGCCGCGAGGCTGATGGCGACCGATAGCACGGCGCCGGCTGCGAGAGCGCGTCGGAAGCGACGCGCGGACGAGATAGTTGACACAGATTCCTCCTGGTGGGTGGTGGTGCGGTGTGGAGCGGGTGGGACAGAAAGGGGGTGCTAGCGCTGACGCGATCCGAACAGGCGCCCGACGACGGCGCGATCAAGGGCAGCGAATACCGAGAAGACGATGATTCCGAACAGCGCGGTCAAGATGATTGCGAGAAACAACGGCTCCATATTCAGGCGCAGAGTGTAGGTACGAAGCAACCCACCGATGCCCTGCGAGCCCTGTTGGAAGAAGAAGTCTCCGACGATCGCGCCGACGACCGAGAGGCCGGCTGCATTTCGCAGTCCTGTGAAGATTGACGGGATGGCCGCGGGAAGCTGAAGTTTTGTGAGCCGCTGCCATTTGGAAGCCTTCTTCAACGTGAATAGGTCGTGAGCCGAAGGGTCAGCCGACTGCAAGCCGAATAGCGTGTTGGAGATCATGGGGAAGACGGCGATGATCACGCAGACGGCCACGCGGGCGGGAATGCCGTAGCCCATCCAAATACCGATTAGCGGGGTGAGCGCAAGGATGGGGATGGTCTGCAAAATGACCGCGTACGGGTAAAGCACGCGTTCCGCGATCTTCCATTGCGACATCAGAATCGCCCAGCCCATTCCGATGAGAACGGCGAGCGTCAGTCCGATCAGCGCCACCATCGTCGTTTGACCAAGTGCCGCGAGCATTGGCCCGAGAATCTGCGGGTTTCCGAGTGTCTCAAGAAACACTTCGTGCGGCGGTGGCAACAGAAAGCGGCGGCTTTCAGTGAGGAGCAAGTACGAGATTGAGTACCAGACGGCGATGATGCCCACCAGTGCAGTGAGCAGCGGAAATGCTCGCTCGCGCGCAGCTCGCGCGGCGCGCCGGGCCGAGCGATCGGCGTTTACGGTTGCCACGGGCGGTGGCGGCGGGGCGTCGATGTCGATCGGGGCGGTTCGCGTGATCACGCCGTCGGTCGACGAAGCGTTGTTCGACCCGGTGATCAGAGTGTGGTCGCTCATGAGTGCGCCTCCAATGCCTGAGAAAGGTGGCCCGCGATTCGGCCGAACTCGGGTTCGTATCTGAGCTCGGGCGGGCGCGGATACGACCAGGGCAATTCGATGTCGTCGACGACTTCTCCGGGCCGACCACTCATGACGATGACGCGACTCGACAGGTAGACCGCTTCAGAGATTGAGTGGGTGATGAACAACGCGGCGAACGCTTTCATTTGAAAGATGCGCTGCAGCTCTGTTTGCATCTTCAGGCGCGTGATCTCGTCGAGTGCGCCGAAAGGCTCATCGAACAGTGCGAGCTGCGGTTCGGCGACGATCGCGCGCGCGATCGACACTCGCATACGCATGCCTCCCGAAAGCTCGCGAGGGTGCTGGTTTTCAAACCCAGTCAGTCCCACCAGATCAAGCGTTTCTTTGGCGCGTCGCCTGCGCTCCTCGGCAGACACGCCGGCCAATTCACCAACGAGCTCGACGTTCTTTTGCGCGCTACGCCATTCGAGCAGCGTGGGGTCTTGAAACACGAAGCTAGTCACATCGGCGTCAACATTGAGTGTGCCGTAGGTCACGTCATCAAGGCCCGCGGCGAGTCGCAACAGGGTCGACTTGCCGCATCCAGACGGACCAACCACCGAAACGAACTCGCCGCGAGAGATGTCGAGTGACACTCCCGTGAGTGCACGCGTTCCCGTTGCAAAGTCTTTGGTGACATTGCGGAAGCTGAGGGTAGGAGTGGCGGAAGATGACTTCGCCGTCGGGGTCGCCGTCGGTGTGGGGCTGCTCATAGCTGCATCTCCTTCGTGGCGTGCGTATGCAATTTGGTGGTGGGGGTTTCTAGCGGGGGGATCTGAATCGCGTTGATAGTGAGTGCGCGGGTAGCCATGACGCGGCCGCCGCGAATCACGACCCGATCAGGCGCGCGTTCGGCGATCGCTTCAGCAACGGACGTTGCGCGCACCAGAATCAAGTCGGCTGGATCGCCGACGTGCCCACTTGCCTTAGGCAGGCCCATGAGCTCACGACCAGCGGCCGAGATTTCCCAGGCGGTGCGCGGGGTGACATGGCCGGCGAGGACAAGCGCCGCAACCGTGTCGACCATGTCAGCGTTGCCGAGCGGATTGAACGGGTCTTGCACGTTGTCACCGCCCGCCGCCAGGTGCACCCCCGCATCGCGGATTGCGAGCAGCGGGGGAATAGCTCGCGGCATTGAAACTGGGTGCTCCCAGCCCTGGAGATAGAGGTTGGTGAGGGGGTTGGTGATGATGCTGACCCCGGCTGCGGCAACCTCATCGAGAAGTTCGGCAAGTACTTCCGTGGGCTGCACGGCAAGGCTCACGCAGTGGCCAGCAGAGCGCGTGCGCTCGAGCGGCCAGCTCGCGGTGAGCGCGGCGAGGTCGCGCAGATCGAGCGAGTTCACGTCGAGCGTTTCATCGGTGTGAATGTCAACACCGATGCTGGCTTCGTCGGCGAGCGCAATAGTGCGCTCCAGCTCGCCCCGCGGATCGGGCCCGAGGTGAGGCGCATCGCCGAGCAGATCGACTCCCATCGCCATCGCCTCGCGGATGAGCGCTGACTCGGTGAGGTGACTGTTCATGGCGACGACCTGAAGATCGACCGCTCCCTGAAATTCTTCGCGTAGCTCGATCACCGCGCGAATTCCACGGAGGGGGTCATCCCCCACGTGATAGTTCACGTGGGAGCGCATGGCGGTGACCCCAGCGCTGAGCGCCGCGGTCAATTGGCGTCGTGCGTTGATCTTGATCTGTGCGTAGGTCAGTTCAGCGCCAAAGGTCTGCCAACAGGCGACCGCGTCTTCTAGCGAGCCCTCAGGTCCGCCAGCCATGCTCCAGGTGTACGCCTTGTCAATGTGGGCATGCAGGTCGGCCAAGGGCGGAAGCATGATCCAACCCGACGCATCGACTCCGTCGGCGGGCGCACCGACGTGGAGTTCGCGCGTGGCGACGTGCTGGTTCGCGATCGAGATTGAGACGAGCTCACCGTCGAGCGTAAGGACTCCGTGCAGGTTGATGAGATCTTGACCTGGCAGGAGGTGCTCTGGGCGTATGGGGGGCATGACGCTCGCTTTCGCGCGGGTGGTGAAGTAATGGCAAGCTGTTGGCGTGACCAACAATTACTGAGCATTCAACGCTCATCTTGTTTCCACGACGCGCAATGGTTGTTGCGCCTCTGTTACGCCTTGCCCGGCGTATCTGGGAACGTCGTCTTCGAGATACCGTTGTCCAGCAAAAGTGAGCAGGAGTTTCCGTGAGTTATTTCAGTGACGTCGAACGCGACCTCGTTGTCGCAGCCCGAACGACTGTCGCAGACGGTGTGGTTGCAATCGATATGGTTGCGCCCAACGGCCGTGATCTGCCCGCATGGAGCCCAGGTTCGCACGTAGATGTCATCCTTCGCGCGCGCGAAGGCGCTTTGCCGGTTGAACGACAGTATTCGTTGTGTGGCGATGTTTCGAAGCGTGGCACTTGGCGAATCGCTGTGCTCAAAGAAGATGCAGGCCGTGGCGGTTCGGCGCGCATTCACAATGAACTCGCCGTCGGCGAGAGAATTCGACTGCGCGGACCCCGCAACCACTTTCCGTTCGTTGTCAGCGCTGGCGCGACCTACCGGTTTGTGGCGGGTGGAATCGGGATCACCCCGATACTTGCGATGATCAAAGCTGTCGACGAGGCGAATGTCGATTGGATTCTCGACTACTCCGGTCGCTCGCGAACAACAATGGCGTTCCTTGACGAGCTCACTGAAGCGCATCCTGACCGGGTTCGCGTTCACGCAGGTGATGAGGGCGAGCGCCTTGACATTGCCGGGTTCGCGGCCGAAATCGCCGAAGACGCCGTTGTGTTCGCTTGCGGACCAGCGCGGCTCATTGAAGCGCTCGAGAACGCACTTGATGGCCATCCTGAAGAATCGCTTCACGTTGAGCGTTTCGAGGCGAAGGAGTTCGGCGAACCAGTGTGGTCGGGGTCTTTCGAGGTCGAACTCGCGCTCAGCGGCGATGTCGTGACAGTGAACCCGGGCGAATCAATTCTCGACGCGATTGCTGAGCAGTCCCCTGAGACCATGGTGCTTTCGAGCTGCCGACGCGGAACCTGTGGCACGTGCGAAGTTCCCATCCTCGAGGGTGAGGTGGAGCATCGTGACTCGATTCTCACGCCGCTCGAGCGTGAACAAAGTGTGGCTCTCATGACCTGCGTATCGCGTGCTGCGTGCGAGCGCATCGTGCTCGATATCTGATGCGCAAGCAGATCCTGGTTACTCCGACCGCACCTTAATCGCGTAGGGCGAGGCGATCGTTCAGAGTGCTGACGACCTCTGTCTCGACGGCGGTGACCAGCTGGTAGTCACGAACGACCGCGCGGCCATCAACGAAGACGTGGCGAGGTCGCCGCCCTGGCGCGGCCCAGAGCAAGCCAGCGACAGCATCCGTCACTCCTGCATCGGCAACGCCCGAGACGTCCCACACGCAGATGTCGCCGCGCGCGCCGGGGCGAAGATGCCCGATGTCTGTGCGCCCGAGCCCGATGGCGCCGCCGGATGTCGCCATCTCGAGCGCCGTGCGCGCTGGGAGCGGTGCATTGATGAGGCCCGACACCTGCATCGCGAGACGGGCGTCAGCCAAAAGGTGTCCTGCGTCGTTTGAGCCACCGCCTGAGGTTCCCAACCCGACGACGATTCCCGCTTCGCGCAGTGCCTGCACGGGGGAGATGCCCCAACCCATGGGAACATCGCAGCCCGGTGCATGCGTCGCGGTCACACCACGCGATGCGAGAAGTTCGATTTCGGGTTGCGTCACATCGCACAAGTGCGCAATTGTCACGTCGTCGGCAACCCACCCCCATTCGTCGAGCAGGTCGAGGGGTCGGCGGCCGTACTTCTGAAGCGCTATTTCGGTGTCGACTTGCTCGTTGGCTTGCGTGCGGCGACGCAACCCAAAGCGTGCTGCGATCTCCCCCATGAGACGGAACGTTTCTTCAGAGTCGGAGTGCACGCCCGCAGGGCCGACAGCCAGTTGCAGCATTCCATCGAGCGAGATTCCCCCGACAGCCTGGGTGCCGACGAGAGATTCCACGATCGCCTCGGCGCTTTCGGCAGCCTGGCGCGGATCGTCTCGCGCCGAACCCCGCACAAAAACCAGCCGCGCACCAAGGCTCCGGGCCGCTGCAGCGATTGCCTGCGCAATGCGCACGGTGTCGCCCACGCCATCGGCCGACGATGCCGGGTTGGGCCAATTCAGCTGATGATCGGCAACTGTCGTGACGCCGCTTAGCAGCGACTCTGCGAGGCCTGCGGCAGCTGTCGCATGCGTGAGAGACGCGTCGATGCCGGCAGACGCATAGGCGGCGGCCATTTGCGGCAGCCAGTCGCGCATTGCGACGCCACGGGTTGCGGGAATGGTGCGAAAACCGGTTTGAAGCAGATGGTGATGTGCGTTGATGAGTCCGGGGGTGATCACGCACCCGCTGACATCCAGAACCTCTGACCCAGTTCCGGCGGGCGGTGCAGCGACCACGGCGCCATCGTCGGCGATGACCAGGTCGCCGGTTCGTTCGGTAGACGAGTCAACGAAGATACTTTTTGCGCCCGAGAGTGTCAGCATTCTTCGTTGTTACCACGTCAACAATTCAGGCAGATCAACGTGGGGCCCGAGGGGAGTTGCTAGGCGACCTGCGAAGCCTTTGCGTCTGCCAGGTCGTCGAACAGTTCAGTGTTGAAGCGGTAAGCCAGCAGCACCTCGTCGATGACGCGCTCTTGCTCGGCAGCATCCCAGGGTGCGGCATCCAATTGCTCACGGTAGACATCTTTGAACGCTTTGGGGTCGGCGATGTCATCGAACAGGTAGAACCCGATGCCGTTCGTTTCGAAGCCGAACCGACGCGCCATCAGGCGCCCGATGAACTGACCGCCCGACAGATCACCGAGGTAGCGCGTGTAGTGATGGGCAACGAACCCGCCAGCCCACGTTGCGCCAACCTCGTTGATCCGGTGCACGTAGCGTTGCGTAGTGGGAAGGGCGGTGACCTCGTCACGCCAATCCGGACCGATCAAGAATTCGAGATCGGCTTCAAGGGCGGGAAGCCGAGTGAGGTTGTCGGTGATGAAGACCGCCGCGACCGGGTCGTTGCGCATCTGATCTGCGGTGCGCTCGAGCGCTTCATAGATGAACCAGTGCTGCACTACGAGCGCGACATAGTCTTCGCGGGTGCCCTCACCCTTCATCAGATCGGCCATGAAACCAGCGTGCTCGCTTGAGGAGTGCGCCTTGCTCGAGCGGTCACGCAACGCGGTGGAGAACGAGATCGGGTCGGTCATGAGTCCCATAGTAGGGGTTTAGGGTGACCTAACCCAGCACAGTTTCAGGAGTGAGGTCGCGGAACGACATCGAGTCTGCGGCAGGCCTCGTCATACAACGCCACGATCTCGCGTCTCACGTCGGGGCGTGCAGAGATCGGGCCGGATGGCCACGCTGCGCTGACAGGAAGCTCGCGGCCGCTCGCTAGCTGCGCCATCCAATGGCCGCTCTCGCCATCAAAGCCCACCATGGTGGCTGACACGATGTCTGAATCCGGGGCGAACGCACGACTGATGAGCAGATTGTCGTCGGCGTGGTCGCCGTTCATATGAGTCAGCACGCCCGCGACAGTGGAATCGTCGAAAAGAAGGGTCATGTATTGAGAGTACGCATTGGAGGGGCAACAATCGCGGTTAGGCTGGATGGTACAAGTACCAGGGGTGTATTCAGTGAGCATGACAAGAGCTCGACGTCGAGTCGCAGGCGCGACGGTCGCTATTTTCGCGCTGTCGGCAGCGCTCGTGGGCTGCTCAGGTGGCTCGCAAGCCACCATTGATGTTCCTGAACAGGTGGACCAATCCCTGCCGGCCGAGACTGTCGCAAGCCTCGAAGAGGCGGTCACCTCGGCCATGATCGGATCGGGCTCACCCGGCGCCATCGTCGGAGTATGGGCGCCGTGGAGCGGCAGTTGGGTGGCAGGGCTTGGCACGCAAGAGGTGGGCGACGGAGCAGCCGTAACCACTGACATGCAGTTTCGTGCGGGACTTGTCACACGCGAGATGACCTGTGACGCGCTGTTTGTCGCACAGGCAGAAGGCAAGCTCGATGTCGACGACAGCGTTGTGGATTACGTCGCCGGTGTGCCAGATCTTGAAGATGTCACGCTTCGTCAACTTTGCGACAGCACCTCGGGGATTGGCTCGCACACGAGCACACTGTTCGACATGTGGTTGCAGAACCCGGAGCGCGTCTGGGATCCGCAGGAGCTTGCGAGCTTCGGTCTCGGCAAAGAACGTGCAAACGACCCGGGTGAGGTTTTTTCTAGCTCGGACACCGGATACGTGCTGTTGGGCATGGCGCTTGAACGAGCTACCCAAATGAGCGCTGCCGACTACTTCGAGCACTACATCACGCAGCCTCTCGACCTCTCGGCAACTGGGCTCGGTAGCGCGTTCTACGGCGACACGGTGCTTGAGGGTCATATTTCACGCAAGGTGGACGGCGCCTATGACTGCCTCGAGCCCCTCAACATCACCTCGCTTTCGACGAGTGCGGGCTTCACTGATTCAGGCGCGGTGACCGACATAGAGGACTTGGGCCGCTATGCGCGGGCGCTTGCGGCGCAGTCACTCATGCCCGATGATTCAGATCGTTTCGATAACCCCAAGCCGCCTTCCTCCGGATCGCCGTCCTGGTACACCACGATCGGTGGGTCCTTCCAGGCAGGTTCATTGATCGGTCAGTACGGCTCGGTTCCTGGCTATCTCACCGCAGCGTTTTCGGATCCTGAAACTGGCATGACGGTAGCCGTTGTTCTCAACAACTCGGCCATCGGCTCCACGTTCGTTCGCAACTTGGCTTGGGAACTTGCGGCAATCGCTTCGAAAGCGCCGGCAGCAGCGGACGAGACTGCACCCGAAGCGGGCCTGCCCTGGACTGCAGAAAAATACGAAGCGGACCTTGCCGAGCGTGCGATCTGCTCGGCTCCTGCTGAATGACCGTCGGTGACTGACCGCGCGGCTTTTCGAGCACCTCGGTGACCGGCCCGAGGCAGACCACCGCGATTCTGTTCGTGGTGGTCGGGCTGGCCTGCCAAGAGGTTGGTGCCTCGCTCGCGGTACTTCTTTTCCCCGCCGTGGGACCGCTCGGCATGGTGATGCTGCGACTGGTCTTTTCGGCGATAGTCCTGCTGCTGATCGCTCGACCGAAGCTCTCCGGACACACCCGCTCAGACTGGACGGCTGTGTTGTGGTTCGGTGTCGTGCTCGCCGTAATGAACGGTCTGTTCTACCTCGCGCTGGAACGGCTCCCACTCGGGGTGACGGTCACCATCGAAGTGCTCGGGCCGCTGGTGTTGTCGATCGTCGCCAGCCGGCGCGCTTCGGCCTGGCTGTGGGCGTTGCTCGCTTTCGCGGGGGTGCTGGCCCTCGGCAGCGGAGGCTGGGATCGACTCGACCCGCTCGGGGTGCTCTTTGCGCTCGGGGCAGCGGCGAGTTGGGCGTTCTACATTCTCGCCTCGGCCCAGGTCGGTCAAGCGTTCCCCAAGCTCGACGGACTCGCGCTCGCGATGGCTGTGGGCGCAATCATGGCTCTGCCGTTCGGCATTATCGATGCGGGGCCGGCGCTGATGCGCCCCGAGATCATCATGATGGGGGCCGCAGTGGCAATGTTGTCGTCAACGATCCCGTACGCGCTCGAGCTTGTCGCTTTGCGTCGATTGCCCGCTGCGGTATTCGCCATTCTGATGGCCTCGTCGCCAGCGACCGCGACGCTAGCGGGCTTTCTGCTTCTTGAGCAGCACCTGTCTTGGCTCGAGCTTCTCGGCATTGCATTGGTTGTCGTCGCGAGCATTGGCGCGGTGCGTTCATCGAATCGCGCCGCGCGAGAGACGGCCGAACCGCTCGCGTAACGCCGCCCTTACATCGTGTCGAGGATCGCGGTCAGATGTTCGCGAGTGGTGCGCGGGTTGAGAATTGCGAAGCGCGCATTCGTGCGTCCTTTGTGACTGCTTGGTGTCACGAACGCGTGTTGCTGGTCAAGCAGTCGACTCGACCATGCGCCGTAGTCGGCCTTCTGCCAGCCGTTGCGTTCGAAAACGACGGCAGACAGCTGTGGACGCCTGACGAGCGTGAACTCTTCGCGCGCGTCGATCTCGTCGGCAATATCTTGCGCGAGTTCTAGCGAGGATGTGATGGCGTCGCGGTATGCCGCTGCACCATATGTCGCGAGTGAGAACCAGAGCGGCAACCCGCGCGGCCGTCTGGTGAGATGCACCGCGTAGTCAGATGGGCTCCAGTCGTCGGTCTCGGTCAGGGTGTCGAGGTACTCCGCGTGCTGGGTGTGTGCGCGCTTGCCCAGCTCGGGGTTGCGATAGATCAGCGCGCACGCATCGAACGGCGCGAACAGCCACTTGTGTGGATCGACCACCACGGAATCAGCGCTTTCGACACCGGCAAAGCGGTATCGAGCAACGGGCGAGAGCATGGCGGCAAGGCCGTAGGCGCCGTCAACGTGCAGCCAGACGCCAAACTCGGTGGTGACCTCAGCAATCGAAGCGATGTCATCGACTATGCCGAAATTCGTTGAGCCGGCGGTGGCTACAACGGCGAACACGCTGTCGCCGTGGGCAGAGAGTGCGTCGCGCACGGCCGCGCCGCGCAGCATCCCATCGTCTCCGGAGGGCACACTGACGATCTCGACATCCATGACGCGAGCCGCCGACGCAATCGACGAGTGCGCTTCGACGCTGCACACGACGCGCCACCTGTCGGGGCGGATGCCTCGTTCGCGCGCGGCTTCGCGGGCGGCGACCAAGGCTGAAAGGTTGCCGAGCGTGCCGCCCTGCACGAAAACACCACCGGCGGTCGCGGGCAGGCCGAATTCGCCTGCAAGCCAGCGCAGCACCTCGTTCTCGGCGTGCACTGCGCCTGCGCCCTCAAGCCACGAGCCACCATAGAGTGCGCTCGCCGAGACGACGACGTCGAAAGCAGCCGACGCTTTCGTTGGTGCAGACGGGATGAATGACAGGTACTGCGGGTCATCGGTGGTGATACACGATGGTGCGAGCACATGCTCGAAGGTCGACAGCGCTTTGCGTGCGCCGATGCCGTTCTCGCTGATCGTGCGTCCGGCCAGGCGAGCCAGCTCAGCCGGGGGCAGTGGCTTGTCGAGCGGATTCTCGGTGGCGAGCAGTCGCTCGCGTGAATAGGCGAGCACGAGGTCGACGATCGCGGTCGTCTCCTCGCTGATCTCGTGCATGCGGGCGGGGTTGGCACCGTGGGTCATGACGGATCTCCAGACAGGGGTGGGGTGCGGGGTGGTGCCGTGCGGCGGGCGCCGGTGGCTTCGAACGCTGCCGCGATGCTGAGTAGGGCGGAGTCGTCGTAGGCTCGGCCCGCGAAAGTGAGACCGACCGGCATTCCGATATCTTCCATGATGCCCATCGGCACGGTCACCGTGGGGATTCCGAGGTGACGGATTGTCAGATTGCCGTTGGCGATCCACACTCCGTTGCGCCACCCCGCGTCGGCTGAGACGGGGTTGACGTCCATGTCGGCGGCGCCGACATCAGCGACTGCGGGAAACGCGACGGTATCGAGGTGATGTGAATCCATCCACTGTTCGAGATCTACGCGACGTGTTTCTTCAAGCCCGCGCAGACCGGCTGCCAGCTCGGGCATGTCTTCAAAGCGAGCACCTGGGTTCTCGCGAACCCAGTCGGGATACTCGGCGATGTCATCATCGAAGCCGGTGTAGCGGTCGGCAAGCGCGCCTTCGGGGTGGGGAAAGATCGTGGCACCGTCGATGGGGGCCAGAGAATCCAGGGCCGGATCGTTATTCGCGCTGAGAAAGTCTTCCCAGCCCCACGCCGAGAGGTCGACGATCTCTCTCTGCAGGAACTCCGCGCTCACGAGTCCGCGAGTGGCGATGGTCGGTGCCCCTGGGCGATCGCCCTCGTAGTTCGACACGACGGGAAAGTCGACCTCAACAACAGTTGCGCCCGCAGCTTCGAGGCTTTGCCGGGCTGATTGCCAGAGCGCGATAACGGATTCTCGCGTGTCGATTGCCTGCCCGGTCGGCCCCCCGATTCCGGGCGCCGTTGCCGTTCCAGCGAGAGGATCGGCGTTGATGTAAAGGCGAGGGATGCCGATGCGTACGCCAGCCAGCAAGTCGGCGTCTGCGGCGAGAGCAGGATAGGAATCGGGACGAACAGTGGATGCTGCGGGTAGCGACACCCATGGCTGCGCGCGCCAGAAGTCACCGCGTGTCTCCGCGTCATCAGCGACGATCACGTCGAGTACCTCGAAGAGGTCAGCCATCGTCCGCGTCTGGGGCACTACGACATCCATGGTGGGAACGAGCGGCCAGTTGCCTCGGGTAGAGATCACGCCGCGCGACGGTGTGTAGGCGCACAGCGCGTTGTTTGAGGCGGGGCCGCGACCGCTTGACCACGTCTCTTCGCCGAGCCCGAATGCTGCAAAGCTCGCGGCCGTCGCTGTTCCCGAGCCGTTCGACGAGCCCGAGGCGAACGGGGCGGTCAGGTAGCCGTCGTCGTAAGGGCTCTCAGCGCGTCCGTACAGGCCGCGCTGCATGCCGCCGTTCGCCATCGGGGGCATGTTCGTCAGACCGAGGCAGATCGCGCCGCCCGCCCGCAATCGCGCGATTGTGAACGCATCGTGTTGAGCGACGAGCTCAGCGAATGCCGGGCTGCCAGCTGCCGCGGTGAGCCCCGCGACCAGGTAGCTGTCTTTCGCGGTGTACGGAATGCCGTCAAGCGCACCGCGCGTCTCGCCTGCCGCGCGCCGTGCGTCGGAGGCCGCAGCTTCGGTGCGTGCGTCGGGGTTTCGCACCACGATGGCGTTGAGGGCGGTGGCCGTATCTGGCGCGTCGTAAGCGTCGATGCGTGCCAGGTAGGCGTCAACGAGTTGCACGGCAGTCACCTCGCCAGACTCAAGCGCAGCCCGTAGATCAGCGATGGATGCTTCGACGACGTCGATCATGCGGCACCTTCCGTGAGCGCGGGTTCTTGCTGGGTTATGCAGTGAATGCCGCCACCGCGCGCGAAGATGTCACGCGCGTCAACGGTGACGACCTGGCGCCCAGGGTAGACCTGTTCGAGCGTGGCGCGCGCCGCAGCATCCGCCCGGTCTTCTCCGAACCCACAGGCGATCACGCCTTCGTTCACAACAAGGTGATTAACGTAGCTCCAGTCGACGAAGTCTTCGTCGTCGCGCAGAGTTTCGGGTGCGGCGATGTCGACGATCTCAAGACGTCGACCTGCGGCATCTGTCTGCTCGCTGAGCGCCTCGCGGATCTCTTGCATGACCGCGTGGTCGGGGTGGGCGGGGTTCGGCTGGTCATGGAGCAACAGCGTGCCCGGCGAGGTGAGCGTGGCGACGATATCGACGTGGCCGTTGGTGCCGAAGTCGTCGTAGTCACGAGTGAGGCCGCGAGGAAGCCAGACCGCGCGCGTCGCACCGAGGGTGCGCAGCATTTCGGCTTCGACGCGGGCGCGATCGGCGAAGGGATTTCGGCGCGGGTCGAGTTGCACGGTTTCTGTCAGCAGCACGGTGCCTTCACCATCGACGTGGATGCCGCCACCTTCGTTGACGAGCAACGAGCTCACCAGTTCTGCGCCGCGCGCGTCAGCCACGAAGCGGCCGATTTCAGCAGAAACCCGCCACTCCGCCCATTCGGGAGCCCCCCAGCCATTGAACGTCCAATCGACTGCGCCGAGCACTTCTGGTCGTTCATCGTCGACCACGAAGGTGGGGCCCATGTCGCGCATCCAGAACTCGTCGAGCGGCGCTTCGAGGATCGTGATGTCTTGGCTCAACATGCGTCGGGCGCGAACCAACTCGGTGGGGTCAACGACCATTGTCACGGGTTCGAACTGAGCGGTGGCGTGTGCCACGGCGGCCCATGCGGCATAGCCAGCTTCTCGCTCGGCGGTGGATGCGCCGAGGGTGACGCCCTCACGAGGAAATGCCATCCAGGTGCGGGCGTGGGGTGCGGTTTCTGCGGGCATGCGCCAGTTCATAGCATCCTCTTCTTAATTGATCGCCTGATCAATTAGAACTGAGAATACTCAGATCGCACCGCGGCGTCAATGCTCTCTGACCGCTGCGACATCAGCCATCAAGCAAGGGCCATAGGCTGGCGGTGATCAACGAATGGGGTTTCGGCATGAACGGTGTCATCGGATCAGTTCTACCGCTCGCGTTGGGGGTAGCGATCAGCGTTGTGCCCATCATCGCGGCAATCCTGATGCTGCTCTCGCCCAAAGCGAAGGTGACCGGTGTCGGCTTCATGCTGGGCTGGATTGTCGGCATTGTGGTGGCGGTCACTGCATTCACGCTGCTGTCGTCGGTGGTTCCTGCGAACAACTCCAACGGGTCAAACCCGGTGGTTGGCACGATTCAGTTGGTGCTGGGCCTGCTGCTGTTGGTGGTGGCTGTTCGTCAGTGGAAGAGCCGACCCAAGGCAGGCGAGACGCCGAAGTTGCCGAAATGGATGAAGGCCATCGACAGTGTGACCTTCTTCAGTGCGTTCGGACTCGCGTTCTTGCTCGCAGCGGTCAACCCGAAGAATCTGCTGTTGGCCGCGTCTGCCGGTGTCAGCATCGGCACGGCGGGACTCGACGTGGGGTCGACGGTGATCGCGATCGTGATCTTCGTCGTGATTGGCGCCTCCACTGTCGCTGTTCCCGTGATTGCCTACTTGATCGCACCAGACAAGCTTCGGGCGCCCCTGGGCAAGATGCGTGAGTGGCTCGCACGAGAGAATGCGCTCATCATGGCACTGCTGATGCTCGTGATTGGCGTCAATCTCATCGGGAAGGGCATCGGTAGCTTCTAGTCTGCTCGGGCATGTTGATCACTTGATCAATCACGGCGGAAGCGACAGAATCGCTGTCATGCCCGCACCACGCACTCGACGATCGGCCGAGCAGCGCCGAGCCGAAATTACGGATGCGGCTCGTGAACTTGCGCTCGCCGACGGGCTCGCGGCTGTCACCCTGCGCGCGGTCGCCGCGCGAGTTGGCGTCGCGTCTGGGCTGGTTGCGCACTATGCGCCCAGCATGGATGAGTTGGTGGCATCAACCTTCGGCGACATTGTCGGTGGCGAGTTGGCTGAGCTGTCGGCTCTGCTCAGCACGATCGCCGACCCCACAGCTCGAGTAGCGACGTTGTTGGCGACAGTGCTCGACGGGTCGAGAACTGATGTCACGCTGGTGTGGGTGCAGTCTTGGGGGATGGGAGAGCGCAACGAGGCGCTCGCGGCCGAAGCGCGTTCACGCATGGATGAGTGGCAGCAGTTCATCGCGGCATTGCTCGATACCGGCGTCGCTCTGGGTGACTTTCGCGTCGAAGACACCCAGGGAGTCGCGTGGTTGCTCCTTGGCATGATCGACGGGCTGAGCGCCCATACGCTAGTGCGGTGGGGTGAGCCAGGGGGGCGGCGCGAGCTGCTTGAGCGAGCTGTTGAGCCACTGCTGGGGTTGGAGTCGGGCCGGCTCACATCTCGTTGATCAGCGGTGGCGATGACGCTCGACAAGTGCATGCTCGATGCGTTCCAGGCCCGTGATCATGGTGTCGCGAGTGTCGTCATCGACGATGCCTTGAAGCATGGCTGTCCATGTGGCATCGAGTATCTCGAGGTTTCTGGCGGCGAGTTCGGTCGGATGCAAGCGAACTGCGCGCGCGTCTTGAGCGTCTTGCTCTCGGCGCAGGTATCCCTTGGTCTCAAGGCTGCGTAGGGCCCGGCTGAAGTTGCTCGGCTGGAGCGACACTGCTTTCGCGGCCGCACCGGCGGCGGTGCCGGGGTGGCGGTCAACATAGCGAAGCACGGTGGTTTCGAGCGGCGTGAGAACTGGCTTCCCGCTGTCGTCGTTGAAGTTCATCTGCCGTGAGACCGCATGGATCAGATCAGCGAGAGCGAACAGCGATGGTGAGCGGGGCTGATCCATGACGCCATGCTATATCCTTATCTGTGGATAGTTAACCTTTGATAAGGAGTTTCATGAATCGCACCTCGCGATCGACAGGCCTAGGCCCGCTGCTGTTGGTCACTTTGGCCCTGTTGGCAAGTGTGGCGCCGTTCTCGACCGACTTGTATCTCTCGGCGTTTCCGGTCATGGCAGAGGAATTGAACACCTCGGCGGCAACGATTCAGCTGACCCTGACGAGCTTCTTGATAGGACTCGCGATCGGTCAGCTTGTCTTCGGTCCGATCTCGGACCGGGTGGGCAGGCGCGGGCCGCTTCTCATTGGCTCGACGGTGTTTGTGCTCGCGAGCGTTGCGGTGATGCTCGCGCCGTCGGTCGAGTTGCTGATTGCCGCGCGACTGTTGCAGGGCGTCAGCGGAGCGGCAGGCATGGTGCTCGGCCGTGCCGTTGTTGCGGACCGCGAGAAGGGCGACGCGGCGGCGAGAGCGTTCAGCCTGATGATGATCGTGGGCGGCATCGCCCCCGTGATCGCGCCGCTTGCCGGAAGCCTCGTGCTTGATCAGTTGGGGTGGCGAGGAGTGCTCGGAGTGCTCGTCGCGCTGTCAGTCGTGATGCTTTTGGGCTCATGGTTTGTCGTGAAAGAGACCTTGCCCCGCGAGCAGCGTTCTGCAGCAGGGACCGGCCGTTTTCGCCTCTTGCTTTCTGCGCGGTACCTGACGCCTGCAGCAACCTTCGTGTTCGGGTTCTCGGTGATGATGGCTTACATCTCAGCATCCCCATTTCTCTATCAAGACGTGATTGGGCTGGAGCCGACGGTTTATGGAATGTTCTTCGGCCTTAACGCCCTCGGGCTTGCGGGGTGCAGTTTCATCGGCAGCCGGCTGTTGCGTCGGTTTACCGCCCGCACAGTGCTCGGCTGGGGCGTGATTGGGCTCGTTGGCTCGACGACCGCAGTGTTGGCCCTCGCGCTCTCAGCGCTTCCCGCGGCCTGGCTGATGCTGCCCATCTTCGTGTCGGTTGCATCGCTCGGATTTGTCATGGGGCCGGCGACGGCTCTCGCGCTTTCAGCGGTTCCCGGTGCATCTGGCACTGGGTCTGCGGTGCTCGGGGCATCACAATTCGGGTTTGCCGCGATTGTTTCGCCGCTTGTCGGGCTGGGGGGCAGCGAGGCGACCCTTCCGCTCGCGGTGGTCATGTTCACGATGGCGCTACTGGCCGCAGCGGCGCACATCAGCGGTCGGTTTACCGCGGTGGTGCAAAAGCCGAGCACCACTGTCGAATTCACGAAACAGTGACGCCCTAGAGTCAAGCGCGACCTAGGTCTATGGGCGCGAGCGTCTGGCGCTGAGATCATGGGAGACGTAGCCCCGCGTGGAACAGCAGCAGAGACGAGTATGCCGATGAGATTTAGTAACCCGCACCGACGCCGGGCACTTGCTCTTTCTGCCATCGCAGTGATGGGCCTCTCTCTCAGCGCATGCACGTCTGCTGGCGGTGACGCCGAAACGAATGCTGCGCCCGACGACGTCTTGCGCCCGGCCGCGCCGGAGGGGCAGTTGTCGGAGTCGCTGCAGTCGCAACTGCAGGCAACACTCGACGAGAAGATGGCCGAGTATGACGTGCCGGGGGCTGTGGCCGGTGTGTGGATCCCGGGTGAAGGCTCATGGACCACCGCGGCGGGGATCGCTGACATCGAAGGCGGCGTCGAGGCGACAACTGACATGGTGTGGCCGATCCGCAGCATCACCAAGTCGTACACGGTCACCCTGCTGCTGCAACTGGCAGACGAGGGCACGTTGAGTCTCGACGACACCCTGGATCAGTACATTGACGGTGTGCCGAACGGCGACGAGATCACCCTGCTCGAACTGGCGAACATGTCGAGCGGCAATGCTGACTATGTGAATGAAGGCTTCATTGAGCAGTTCGTCGCCGATCCCACGAGAGTCTTCACGCTCGACGAACTGAATGCAGCTGCGATCGGGCAGCCGGCGCAGTTCGCGCCCGGCAGTGAGTACCTCTACACGAACTCGAATATCAACTTTCTGGGGTCGGTGATTGAAGAGGTCACGGGGCAGCAGTTCACCGAGGTGCTCACCGAGCGCATTCTTGAACCTCTCGCGCAGACGGGAACGAGCTACATCACCGACGTTGACGACTGGGCTGAGCCTCACGCGGTGGGCTACATCGTCGAAGACGGTGTTCCGATTGCACAGCAGGAGAACGCCTCGATCTTCGGCCCGGCGGGTTCGATGTTCTCGACCCTTGATGACGGTCGAGTGTGGGCCGAGATACTCGGAACCGGCGCACTCGTGACGCCGGAGATGCAGGAGATCCGCGAGGTCGGCCACCAGATCCCCAGCCCACCGTACGACCTCTATGCAGTGGGCATTGGCACTACCGATGGGTGGTGGGGTCACAACGGCGAGGGCATCGGGTTCACTGCCGCAACGTTCTATGAGCCCGAGACTGGCACCAGCATCGTCGTGTACATGAACGAGTCGAACGTGGCAGACGGAGCGCATCCCGCAGACCAGACTTTCCGTGCGCTCGCCGCCGCCATCGAAGCGAGCATGTGACGTTCGCTCGCCGCCGCGGCTCGGTGCAGTGCGCGGGGTTGGCTAGGCTTTAGGCTCCGCGCCAGCGTGCAGGACCATCGTGCAGGACGAGCGTGCAGTACATCAATACCCGGGAGACACACCATGTTGAGCCTCACTGACTACCTGCGGCTTCTGCCCAAAGCGGAGTTGCACTGCCATTTCGTGGCGACAATGCGACTCACGACACTGCAAGAGCTTGCCGCGGCACACGACGTGCCGTTGAAGACGGACGATCTTTCGGCGTTGCTTGACTATGAGGGACTGCCCGACTTTCTGGATGTCTTCAATGCTGCGCACAAGGTGCTCACCACCGGTGATGAGATCGCGCGCGTTGCCTACGAAGGTGTTCACGATGCCGTGCGCGACGGCAATCTGCGCTATCGCGAGTACTTCGTGAACCCTGACAACTTCACACCGCTCGGATTCGACTACCCGTCGCTCATCGACGCCATGACAGACGGCCTCACACAGGCCAAACGCGACTTCGGTGTCGGGTTTCGGATCGTCGCCGCCATTAACCGCTCGTTGCCCCCCACGACCGCCGTCGAAATGGTGCAGACGGTCATTGACCATCCTCGTGACGCTGTGGTCGGTATCGGGCAGGACGACCTCACGCCCGAGTTGACCGAAGACCCGCTGCGGTTTCGCGAGGCTTATGCGTTGGCGGAACGGCACGGATTGCGTCGCAGCGCCCATGCGGGCGAAACAATGAACGCATCTGCGCAGAACGTCGTCGATGCTGTTGAGGTTCTGAATGTCGATCGCATCGACCACGGGTACCGCGTCGTGGATGACGCCGCAGCGCTCGAAAAAGTCGCTGCCAGCGGAGTTGCCTACACCTGCACACCTCATTCGACAGACATGCTCTCGAGCTGGCAGTTCACGCCCGATCACCGAATCGCTCAGATGATTCGCGCGGGCCTGTTCGTGACGCTCGCGACCGATGATGCAGTCTTCTTCAAGACCGACATCGGCAAGGAATACAGCGTGGCATTGCCGGCGATGGGATTCGGCGGAGCCGAAGGTGCGCGAATCGCGCGCGCGGGATTTGAAGCTGCCTGGTGCGACGACGATGAGAAGAGCGCGCTTCTCGGCGAAGTGGATGGCGCAATCGGCGCTCTCACCGCGGCCTGGGAGGGCGACGCGGCATAGCGCTCTTCGCGATGGTCAGGCGAGGGTGGCCAATCGCCGGGCACGCGAAACGATAGCCAACGCGCCTCTAGTTTGCGCCGAGGTAGCTCGTCATCTGATCAGACGTGAGGGTTCCGCCGTTCGCTGCAGCTGCTTCGAATGCCGGCAGGTGAGAGTCGGCTGACGCGTCGCGCAGGTTCGTCAACACGCGAACTATCGCGGTGTCGTCGGTCTGTGCCAGAAGGTCGTCATACATGGCGACGTTCGCCACCTCGCCTTCGGCCCACGCCATCGCGGCAGATTCGAGGTCATCAGGCGCGGGGATGTTGCCCAGATAGGGGTTGTCGGGCACCGCAACGCCGAGCCTGTTCAGTTGTTTGATCAGCGCCTCACTGTGGCGATCCTCTGCTGCCTGGATCGACACGTAGGGCTCGACGTTGCCGAACTCTTCAATGACGTCTAGATAGCTTGCAGAAGCTGCGTACTCGCCGTCGGGTCCCATCAGGGCCTCCCAGACGATCGCGGCCACAGTGCCGGGTGCAGGCGCATCGGGCAGAGCCTCGGTGGCCGGTTCGGTGGCAGAAGTTTCGCCTGGAGGATCGAGGGTGGAGCTTGTTGCGGAGGGGGCAGTGGCAGATTCGGTCGACTGCGTGGCCGCCGTACACCCCGTCACCCCCAGAGCCACGACCGTCGTGATGGCTACAACTGCGAGTTTCATGTTCATCTCGGCACCTCGGTTTCATACTCAAGAATACCCCCAGGGGTATCTCATTACAAGAGGCCCCCGTGCGCCGCCGTCACGAGGTTGCGGTCATGAGCACCGGAACGACCAGGGCCACCACCCACACCACCAGTGCGGCTAGACCCGCGGTGATCGCCCAACGAACCACGCGTCGACTGCTGCTGTCGCCCCATACGTCAGCACGGGAGGTGTGGCGTACGGCACTAGTCGCTTCGCGACGGATATCGGGGTCACCGAGGTCTAACCTCCCGGCCCTCGCGTGCATCGCGATCGCTTCAGCTTCAGTGTCTCGATTCGGGATGCTGCTTGAGTGCTGAACCATCGCTCGTCCTTTCGCCGCGCAGATTCGACAACGCTATGATGACGAGAATACCCCTAGGTGTATTTAGGGGCTAGGTCTAGGCAGCTGCAGAAGGGAGCACGATGGAAAACGCAGAGTCGCGATTTGCTACCGCGTTCGCGCGGGTGGGGCCCACGATGGATCAGCGTGGCGCCGATCAGCATCGCCGCGAACTTGTGGCAGGGCTCTCGGGTGAGGTCGTCGAAGTCGGGGCAGGATACGGAGCAACATTTCCGTTCTACTCCTCGGCGGTGCGAGGGGTGACTGCCGTTGAGCCAGACGAAGGGCTGCGTCGCCGGGCGCAGCTGGCTGCCACGGCAAGCTCCGTTCCCATCCGTGTCGTAGCGGGCACCTCGGAGCGGATCCCCGTGCCTACCGGCACGGTTGACGCCGTCGTCTTCAGCCTGGTGCTTTGCAGCGTCGGGGATCAGGC
Organism: Microbacterium sp. NPDC076911; assembly: GCF_040687125.1. NCBI lineage: Bacteria > Bacillati > Actinomycetota > Actinomycetes > Micrococcales > Microbacteriaceae > Microbacterium > Microbacterium sp. NPDC076911. The sequence goes on from NZ_JBFBMP010000004.1 coordinate 410,197, forward strand.
AGCGGCACTTGCAGAGGCGGCACGGGTGTTGCGACCCGACGGTGTGCTCGCGTTTTATGAGCACGTGCGCTCGAGAAGCCCTCTCAGCGGAGCGATTGAGGATCTTGTGACCCCGGTCTGGCGCCGAATCGCGGGAAACTGTCACCCCAACCGCGACACCGTTGGGGCGATCGTCGCCGCTGGGTTTCGGTTGCAACGCGTGCGGCGCTTTGGGTTCTCGGTGTTTCCTGCCGTGCCACGAGTGTCACACGTGATCGGCCGCGCACTGAGGCCCGTCTGATTGGTCAGGATCAGCTCTCCCGACCCCAAACTTGCTGCTCGAGTTGCTCGTACGAAGGCAGGGTGCTCGCGATTCTCACGGTTTCGACGGAGACCGAGGCAACGCGCCCAATGAGGTCAACTATGCGGCGCGCGTCATCGGCGGAGACTCGATAGTCATTCCCATCGATTCGGAGGTCATTCGCGTCGTTCCAGATACCAGATTTCGAGTCCTGGCTACAGGTGTAGTGCTCGCACACCCATTCGACTGCAGACTTCCCGCAGAGCTGGTAGTCCTGTGCTTCTGGCGGAAAACCCGTGAGGGTGAGGTTCCTGTTGAAACGCAGTTCACTGTGGTCGCGGTCAGGTGTCCATGACATAGCACCGCCCACACGGTAGTAGTTGAATTTCGCGCGTTCGTCCAGTGGCTCGCTACTGGCATGTACGTCCTCGAGCGGATATGGCTCTTGGCTCTCATACTTCAGATGAAGCTCGACGAGTGTTTCGCCGGCCTGCGCGAACTGCCAGAAGTTAGCCAGCTGCGGAATACGTGGGAGCTGCTTTTGAAGATCGGACCGGCAGATCTCGCGGTAGCTGGGGTGGTGAAGCACCGCGTACACGTAGTGGAAGATGTCCCACTTAGAAATGGCATCATCAGCGTATGCAGCTCGGTACCCGGCGAGCGTCGCGTCAGTGATGTTTTCGCGGCGAACATAGTCGCCGACGACGTCGCCATCCGATGCGGAACGCGCTGCTTCCGTCGAGTTGAGCGCCTCGTAGGTGTAGAACGCGAACACCTGATTGTTGTCGAGCAGATGCAGATTCGGCGCGAGATTGGTGACAAGTACGCTGACACCAGTGTTCTTATCAGCGCTCACGACAATGCAACGGTTCGCGTAGCCGGTCGCAGGAAAAAGTGCCGGAACTATATGGGGTCTTGCAGTCAAGCGACCGGTGGGATCGAAGTAAAGATCCTGCCGCACGAACGGTCGGTACAGCGACGCGCGAAGGTACTCAGGGTGGAAGTCAATTGTTCGGCCGTGCTTCAGGTCGGCCTTGTTCTGCTCTTCCCACGTGAACTCCTGGTCATCGGGAGGAATGAATTTGAGATGATCATCAGTTCCGACCACAGGCATAGCTGAGCGGTGGGCTTTCCAGTCTTCGACGACAGAGTTGTAGTGGGCGATACTTCGTGTCAGGTGCACTCGCAGCGAGTCGCGCGAGAAGTTGTGCACCCACGCATCGCGATTGGTCGACAGACCCAGGCCGAACCCACGGAAGATCCCTTGGGTTTCTTCGCGGCCCATCGTTGCCTCGTCGCCGATCGGCTGAAACAGTGAGAAGTCAGGGCTGTCGAGCGATGCCATCAGTACGGCCTCTCGAAGTAGTGAGTAGTGTCCGAGGCGCCCCTGCCGGGGGGTGGTTGACGACACCTTACACGCTCGCACTCGTCGCGCTGCGGCGTGTGCCGGTATTGCATCCATGCGCCCAGCATCGCGCTGCTGATTGGAGGCCGTGCGGTTCGGATCCGTATTCAGGCACGCGGAGCTTTGTGTATCTCCGATTGAGTCCGTCCGGGACCTGACGGCCGGGCGCCACGAAACGATCGGATTGGATTGCTCGCTTGTGTCTACGAGCCGGGCACTCGGGCCGCGGGCGATTGCCTATTCATTGACGACGTGATGATCGCCAGGACCGACCCGAGTATGAGCGCGATCCCGGCTAGCTGAAGGCAGGAAAGCTCTTCTCCCGCGGCGACGGTGCCGAGGGTGATGGCGACGATGGGGCTGAGCAGTCCGAGAAAGGCAGGAATGCGCACGGGGAGTGATCGCACGCCGCGAAACCACAGCAGGTAGGCGAATGCGGTTCCAATGAGGGCAAGGTAAGCGTAGCCAGCCAAGTTGGTTGCGGTCGGCGGCGTTGTCGGGAGCGGCTCGACGAACGCTGTGAGCAGGGTTAGGGATAGCCCGCCCACGAGGAGTTGCCAGCTCGTCGTAGCAACCGGCGGGAGGTCCGTTCCCCACTTCTTCGCCAAGACGGTGCCGGAGGCCATACAGAGAGCACCAAGAAGTGCCGCGGCGATGCCGACAGGGTCGAGAGCCGCGTTTGCGCGGAGCACGACGAGCCCGACGCCGAGTGCACCGACCAAGCCCGCTCCGACAATGAGGACGTTGATGCGATCGGACAGGAGGTGCCATGCGATGACGGCGACGAGAAGTGGTTGCACTCCGCCAAGAACCGCGGCGACCCCGCCGGGGAGGCGTTCAGCGGCGATGAATAGACAAGCGAAGAAGATCGTGATGTTCATTGTGCCGAGCACAAGAGACTTCCACCACCAGGATCCGTGAGGGAGCCTGCGAGCCCATGCGAGAAGGACGAGACCAGCTGGCAGTGCCCTCAGCGTCGCGTTCAGCATTGGGTGGCCCGGGAGTAGGAGAGCGGTGGCGGTGAAGTAGGTCGTCCCCCATAGTGCCGGGGCCACCGCCGTCAGTAGGATCAACGGCAACAGTTTGCTAAGCACTTAGCCAGTGTAGCTCAGCGCTTAGCTATAAGCTCTCATCATGGATCATGTAGACAGCATCTTGGAGCAATGGGCACTACAGCGTCCCGACCTCGACACGTCGCCGATGGCTGTGATCGGCAGACTGAGCCGAGCTTCGGCAATTGTTGACGCCGAACTCTCCGCAAACTTTGCACGGCACGGGGTCGACGCAGCGACGTTCGATGTCTTGGCGACGCTGGTCCGTCAGGGAGAGCCGCATCAAATGACGCCAGCCGCCCTCGCCGCTGACGCCATGATCACAACCAGCGCTGTAGCGCAACGCCTCAATCGGCTCGACACTCTTGGTCTCATCACCCGGCACCCCGATCCCGCCGACGGCCGCGGAAAAGTGGTGCAGCTCACGCCCTCAGGTAAAGAGATTGTGAACCGGGTTCTTCCCGCTCACCTCGCCACTGAGGCGCATCTACTCCGACATTTCGACAGCGAACAGCAAGAGATGCTCGCCGCACTACTATCCCATTTCTCGGCGACACCGGTGCGCTAAAGCCGCATTGTGCGCCCGATGCCAAGAGCTGACACGCGAATGAGCGTGCGGATGCGTGCCCGCACAGAGTAGCGCAGCCCTTGTAGGCGTGTGCCTGCCACAGCGGTTGACCGATGGGGGAGGACTTGGAACCTTCAGTGACGTCACGGACACTTCATAGTGTGAGCACAGATGAGGAAGCGTGGGCGGCTGCTATGGCCGGTGAGGGCGAGGCGTTTGGCCTGATCTTCGACCGGCATCGCGCGCGTGTCTACCGGCACTCGTTGGGGCTGGCACCGTCGTGGGCGGACGCGGATGATGTGGTGGCGGTCGTGTTTCTTGAGGCGTGGAGGAAACGTGACCGGGTGCACTTTGTGGGTGGCTCTCTGCTTCCGTGGTTACTGAAGACGGCGACTTTTACTGCGAAGAACCTGACCCGCGCGAGCACACGGTATCGTGCTGCGCTGCGCCGGCTTCCTGTCGGTGAACATCATGCCGACCATGCCGACAGTATCGGTGACGGCGACGCGCTGACTGCGTTAAGAGATCTGTCGCAAACTGACCAGCAGGTGCTCACGTTGTGCGTTCTTGAGGGCATCAGCCAGGAGGACGCAGCGCGCGTCTTGGGTGTGCGGGTAGGGACGGTGAAGTCGCGGCTCTCCCGTGCGAAATCCCGGCTCCGCGATGTGGTGGGCAATCAGCCCGCGGGTATTCGACAGGAAGGCGTAAGCGATGTCCTCTGAACCCTCTGAGACTGAGCGTGACCGGGAGTTGCGCCGGATGCTCGTTGCTAGCGCCGAGGCGGCACCGGCTCTACCGCATCGACGCGGCGCGGTCGCCGGTTCCATCGCGGCTTTCGCTCTGGCGGGCTTACTCACCGGCGGCGCGGTGTCCGCCGCGGCGCTGAACGCCCCGGGCGGGACATCAACGGTGAGCATCGAGCAGATGACCGTGGCACTCGTGCAAGACGATACTCAGCTGTTCGGGACGCCCTTCATCCTCAGCGGCCAGGGCGACACGACCGTTGAGCTTGGTCCTGCCCCGGTCGGCGCGGTCGATCTCGTGGTCGCGTTCCACTGCGAAGACGCCGGCACCTACAACATGACTATCGACGGAGAAGCAGCCAGCACGACGATCTGTGATCAGGAGGCGACCGACTACCCCAATGGCGGCGAGTTCTACCCGATCACCGACAGCGACCCACACACTCTGACCGTGACCACAGCTAAAGCGAACCACTTTGTTCTCTGGGCATCATGGGCATCACGCGCCGCGGTTCCCGAACCATCTGACGCCCAAGCGGCGGCAATGGCTGACGGGGCCGTGACGGAGGCGGAGTACCGTGACGGCTTCACCCGCTACCGCCAGTGCATGCGCGACGCCGGCTACAGCCTTATTCGCGTAGACGACGGCGGGACCATCATCACGTATTCCAGCCCGGCCCAGGGGACCGTATCGGGTGCCGAGGGGCGTTGCTACGCGGAAGAGTTCGGCCAACTAGATGCGGCCTGGCAGATCGCGAACGAATATGACTCAGATACACAGCAGGCTCTACGAGGATGTCTTGAGGAAGCCGGCATCACCCCTGCACATGACGTTGCTGGCGTGAACATGCAACTGAAAGAGAACAGCATCGACCCGATCAAATGCATCACCGGCGAAGACCCTCCGAAAACACCATCACCATAGGTGGTTGGGGAGAAGTTCGGTGAGGATGGAAGCATGTCTGTGATCCTCCGACCGTGGCAGCGCGAAGATGCGCCAGCGCTGAGGCGCGCGCACGAAACGACCGCTGACTTGGACACCCAGTTTGGGAGCTCGGACGTGTCGACCGATGAACGCGCCGCGGACTTCATCGAGGCCCATTTGTCCTTCGGCGACGTGGCCAAGAACTGGGCAGTCGTTGTCGACGGGAGAGCGGTTGGCAATGTCGGGCTATCGGCGATCGAACGACGGCACCAGACCGCCTGGGCTTACTACTGGCTGCCATCATTTGCCCGCGGGCGTGGCTACGCCTCTGGCGGGCTTGCTGCGGTGTCGGACTGGGCGCACGCTGATGGGATATTCCGACTGGAACTTGGGCATCGAGTCAACAATCCTGCGTCTTGTCGAGTCGCGTTCGCGGCAGGCTTTCTTCCCGAAGGGATCGAGCGACAGAAGCTGCTTTACGGTAATCGTCGGTTCGACGTCGAGATTCATGCCCGACTCGCAACCGACCCGAGTCCCGAACTCAGCGGGCTTACACTCCGGACTTCCCGTTGCTGATATCAGCCCGCACGGCTCGGATCCCTCTACGGGTCACGGGCACGTTTCTGACGGAAGCATGGGAGTCGTTGCCGGTTGCTATGCGATCAGTAGCCGACGCAATTGCCGGCGGGTGGCTGCGCCGAGGTCGAGTGCATCGAACACATCGTTGGCATCATCGGACACGAACGCGCGCACATACGGAGTCACTTCGCTGAGCCAAGTCGTCACTTCTTCACACGTCCATGACGCTTGTCTGTCGTGAGTAGCGCCACCGTGCGGTGCAGCGCAGGCCATCGCATAGACGGACTGGGAGTAGTCGGCGACAATGTCGTCAATTGAGACGCCGGCGTTGGCGAGCAAAAGTGCACTGATCATTCCCGTGCGATCTCGGCCAGCAGCGCAGTGAACAAGCACCCCGGGTTCGGAATTCGCAATCACGGCGAGCGAGTCGCCGACGAGCGTGGGCAAGATCCGCACGTTGTGCTGCCAGTATTCGGGCGAGTCAAGGATCGGAAGACAGACCGCGCGGAACTCGGGGTCTGTCTGGTCTTCGGTCGGTGCGAGTGTGATCGCCACACTGGCCGGAGGTAGCGCATCAGGGTCGGAGCTTCGTGCTCCCGTCTCGTTAGTGCTGCGTAGGTCGACAACGGAGCGCAAGCCCCATCGGGTTGCCGCTTTCCAGCCGGCGACTGTGAGCAGTTCGCGCCTAGGGCCGCGCGCGATTCGGCCCAAGATCGTCGCACCCGTCGACGAGAGTGGCGTTGCCAGTCCGCCGAGGTCGCGAAGGTTGGGCAGCCCACCCCAATTCAAATTGCGCACAGCTGAGAGGCTATCAACGCGGTCCAAAACCGGTCGGCCAGCGGGCGAATTCAGGTGAGCTCTGCGAGCAAATATCTGTTGCGCTTGATGATGAGGTGTCGCAGGTAGGGGACGAGGACTACGCGTTCGGCAAGCCGCCCGAGGATGGGGGCGCCGACGGTGATGGTGTCGGTCATCCGGCATCTGTCGCCTACGGGCTCGAAACGATGCTCGTGCACAAACGTCTTGAATGGTCCGCTCACCTGCTGGTCAACGAATCGCGCGGATCTTCTGCCGGACCGCGAGTCGCTTGCGATCGTGCAGAAAGCCATCGAGGGTGGAGCTGAGGTTGTGTGCCTGGGTCGCGGCGAGTCGGGGCAGGTCCCTGATGGTGCGCGTCTCGTGCAGGCGGACCGGCTGTCGCCGAATGCTTACGACGGAGTGCAGGGCGACTGGGACGAAGTCGTAGAGCTCGCTTATGCGCCTGAGCTGGTCGAGCCCGCGCTCGAAGCCCTCGCTGCAAGTACCTCGCATTGGACGTTGGTTTCATCAGTCTCTGTCTACGGACGGAACGATGAGCCTCACGCCGACGAGTCCGCGACGCTGATGGCGCCCCGAGATCGTTCCGCGTACGCCGACGCGAAGGTCATGGCCGAGAGAAACAGTTCGAGGCATCTCGGTAGCCGGCTCCTCATCGCCCGTCCCGGCCTCATCGTCGGACCCTGCGACCCGAGTGATCGATTCGGGTATTGGCCGGCACGACTCAGCCGAGGGGGCCAGTGCTTGCCCCAACTTTCACCGATCGCTTCGTTCAAGTCATCGACGTCGGAGATCTTGCGATCTGGATCGAGAGAGCACGACGCGAACGGCTCACTGGTGTCATCAACGCTGTCGGTGAGGTGCGCACTATGGATGACTTCTTCCACAGTGCCGCAGCAGTGACCGGGCACGATGGCGAACTCACCAGCGCGCGCACTTCGCGAAGGCGGGGCCGCACGTACGCCCGAAAGCTCGACGGGTGTCGCTCGAGCGCTGCGACTTGGGCGCGACGCCACCAGCGCGAGCGATTCTCGATCCGAGCGGGTTGGGCGTCGAGGTACCAATCATCGGTCGCGAAACTGCGCTCATCATCCTCTACCGACGGGGAGGGGCAACTGCTACGGGGCGCGTGTCAGCGCAGCCTGAGCGCTCGGGCCAATGCTTCGGTGTCGCGTTCCCCGGGCGGGCCGGCGTAGCCGTTCTGTGCCATCACGATCAGGTCCTGCCCGCTGGGCAGCGGGTACACCCGAGCTTCGCGGCTGGGAGTCGTCCACTCCGCCGCCAATGTGCGTCCAGCGGGAAGCCCGAGGCGCTCAGGCACGCCGAACCAGGGCTTGCCGAACGCGAAGACATGCGGAGTGTCCAGTTCGGCTATGGGATCGAGCACGAACTCACGCAATACGGCGCCGGGAGGCTGCATCTTCGCGGTCACGCCGGAGGAGTGGTAGGGGTAGAGCTCGAAGTACACGCCGTCCGACGCGTTCCATCGAGGACTGTTGAGCAGTCGACGCGCGAACGCGAATCGGTTCTGGTAGAAACGATTACGTCCGGCGAGGGCTTCCCACTCGCGGCTGGCATAGGGCACACTCGCTGCCCACTCGCTGTACCGCATGGTCTTCAACTGTTCGACGAAGATGCCTCCCGGAGCTTGGAAGCGGGGAACAGCGGCACCGGGGTTGAGGCCGAGCATCACCACCGGTGCGTCATTGCCGAGCAGCCGTCCGGTGTACGGCTCCGGAAACACGTCGAGCCGTACCTTGCCGCGGCCCGTGCCGCTGTAAGACTCGAACCAAGACCGTAGTCGCTCGCTGACGGATGTGTCGCCTCCCACCCATCGCTCAATCTCAGCGTCCCAAAAATCAACGAGTGCAGAAAGAGCGGCCATGTTCTGACGCTACTTCCTCTGACGCGTCGGGCATCGACTCCTCCGCACTGGCGACCAATCAACCGTTCCAGAATCGGGGAGCATTTCATCACCGCCAGCGCCTAGCGCCGACCGTCTTCGCCCAGACCGCCAGCGCGTCTCTTAATCGCCGACGGTGAGGGGGATGCCGTGTGCAACGTCCTTCCAGGCGACGACTGTGCCCTTGAGCTCGCACCGCGTGCGGTCCGAATCGCACCCAGGTGGAACACGGTGTCGCACAGGATCGCCTTTCGGACAGTGCCAGCCCCGGTCGTCGGGGGCGATACTTGAGAACTCGATGTTCAGCGATGCGGCGAGCAGTTCCGCGAGTCCCCCGACGAGCATCGCCAGGGCGATGTAGCCGGTGCTGACCCAGTAGATGATCCTTTTGCCCTGGATGGGTTGGTGGGTAGTCGACTCATGAGGGTCGTTCCTTTGTTCGTCATGTGTGGGTTTTGGCGTTCGAGCGCACTAGCTCTGGGGATGTTCCGAGGTCATTGCGGTGTTGCGGCACTGGCAGTCAGTCAGTCTTCGGGTGTTTCAGCGAATGCTCTCTTGGTGGAGGAGTACCAGTTCATGGATTGCTTTGGGTGTTTCCAGCGCCCCTTCATCTGGTTCCGTGCCTCCTCATGGTCGGCGTCTCCGGCTTTCACCACGTCTCTGAGGTGGCGATCCTGAGCCTTGATGACGTCATCGGCCGTTTCACCACGCAGAGGTTGTTCGCACGGGCCACCCAATTGGTTGCAGGTCATGGTTTTCATTAGTTCGGATCCTCACTTTGATCAGGTAGCCCCGGTTGAGGTCTACTGCGTGTATGACGGCCACGCGCTGGCGAATGTGACCGCTTGATGTGCTCGAACGATGTTTGGGTGGGTCAGTCCTGGGCTTCATGGCCGTCACGGCGGATGAGGTGTTCCAAGATGGCCGGGTCGGCACGGAATTGGATCCGGACCACCACACCATCGACAATTGTGAAGTCGAACGCGACCCTCGGCGAGCCACGGTGAAACCATGCAGCACCGGGGCGGCCATCGATGAACACCGGCAAAGCGGCTTTGGCGGCACCGTTGAACATCGTGGCGACAGCGCGGCGCCCGTCAATCCGCGTCGGGGTGCCCGTCGAAATGGCCGCTTCGTCACCGGCGACCACCGCTCCCGGCGCCAGCAGTTCCAACAACTGCTCGAAGTTCCCCTGCCGCGCGGCGGTGAGAAACGCATCGACCACTTCCCAGTCGGCCCTCCCGCGCGTGACCAGGGGCGGCCCGACCTTACTGCGCGCCCTTGAGGCGAGCTTGCGGGCTGCGCCCGGAGTGGTGTCGAGGATCGCGGCGATAGTGGGAAAGTCGACCTTGAAGCTGTCGTGGAGCACAAAAGCCACCCGCTCCTGAGGAGTGAGGAGGTCCAACACCACCTGCAGCGCAATCCCGACTGTGTCGGCCAGCGCAAGATCGTCGGCTGGATCCGGGGCCGGTGACGGCAATTCCAAGTCGTCCACGAGAATCGCCTTCGCGCTGCGTAGCCTGTCCAAACAGAGCCGAGTCGTGACAGTGGTCAGCCAAGCAGGCAGGTTATCGATGTCCGCCTCGTTGGAGTGAAGCCGTAGCCAGGCCTGCTGGACGATATCTTCGGCCTCGACGTGATCGTGCAGTATCCGCCCGGCAATGCGCAACAACCGAGGACGCTCCCGCTCGAAAACTGCCGTCTCATCCATAAGTGTCACTCTTTCATCAGAGGGCTCATGCTGAAGATGACGCGCAAGGAACGCCCCGTGTGACAGTGGGATGAGCACAACAAAACATCCACACCTCAGATTGGACGACCAATGACGACGATAGACAGCATCATCGCCGAACTCGGAGACTGGCGCGGCGACATGCTGGCCGACATCCGCGACCTGATCAAGACGGCCGAACCGAACGTGGTTGAAGAAGCGAAGTGGCAGAAGCCGACGAACCCGCTCGGAGTTCCGACCTGGAGTCTCGATGGCATCATCTGCACCGGGGAGACCTACAAGGACAAGGTCAAACTCACCTTCGCGAAAGGCGCCTCCCTCGAGGACCCGGATGAGCTCTTCAACGCCAGCCTCCGCGCGGGCGTTCGACGAGCCATCGACATCTACCAGGGAGACACGCTCGACATCAAAGCGTTCCAGGCGCTCGTGCGAGCAGCGGCCGAGCTCAACGCGTCCTAAAGGGTTCGTTCGGCTGGCATGCTGCGTCCTCTCCGCGAAACCTTGGACCGGGTTCTCGAGGACGAACTCGTACGGGGTGTTGGCCGGCAGCGTCGTTCTGGGCTCACCGCAACCAAAGAAGAAGCCGTACTTCAAGCCGTTCGCTAGGGGGTCGGTGACCGTGACCGCCACAAGACCTCGCGGCCTCGGCCCGCACTCTCGTTGATATGGACCGTTCCAGAAATCGCTGGTGGCCGAGCGTGACCGCACTGAGTGCTTTGTGCATCATTGGATTCTCCGTGAGCGCGAGCATCCTCATCTTGCTCATTCCCTCGTTGTTCCAGTCCGGAGCCGAAGTCCACCCGTTAGTCGTCGCAGGACTTGTGGCGCTCTCTGTCACTTTCGCAGTCGGCGCACGGTACTGGCGCCCAGAGGCGCCAGTACAAGACCTCCGCTAGTGGGCAACGCTTCACAATTCGGCGCGCGCACGCCGGTGAGGCTGTCCGTGTAGGGATCCGGTTTAGGACGTCCACGAAGGTACCTCCTACGATGCGCGAGGCGCCAGGACGGCGGTGGGTCGGGCCCACAAAGTGTTGCTGATTCCCCTGATCGTATCTTTCCGAAGGGTGGGTGTTCTTCACGGTGGTGACCAGGTTGCCAGTGCGGTCGTCACGCTGTCGATGAGTCGGGTGTAGCTGTGGTCGATGTCGACGGGAAGTTCGAATCCACCGGTCGTTTCGAGCGCGATGAATCCGTGCAGCGAGGATCGTAGGAATCGTGTGGCGTGTACAGCGTTGTCATCATGGAGGTCGCAACCGGAGAGGACGTTGTAGATGACGTCGGCGATCGCGGCCGATGCTTCGAGGTCTTCGTCGTCTTCGGGTTGTGGTGCGCGCATGGTCAGTGGGTACTGTCCGGGGTGTGTACGTGCCCAGTGGCGGTAGGCGAACGCCATGTTCTTGACGGCGTCGTCTCGGGAGCGTCCGATGGCGGCTTGGCCGAGCGTGTGGGCGAGGCTGGATTTCGCGTGGATCATCACGCCGCGTCGGATGCCCGGCATCCCGTCGACGTGCTTGTACAACGACGGCACGCGCACGCCGAGGCCCTCGGCGAGGGCGGCGAGGTTCACATCGTCCGCGGGGTGCTCGGTGGTCGGTAGGGTCTGCTGAAGGTTTGGTTGACTCGGGTTTCTTGTCTACGCGACCAGGTCGACCGCGGTTCTCATTATGGTCTCGAACTCGACCGGTGTGAGC
>NZ_JBFBMP010000005.1:0-336637 GCF_040687125.1 Microbacterium sp. NPDC076911
TGAACTCTTCCGAATACCTCATCATGATCAATTATTCCGATCTCGCCACCCTCGCGGGAAGCGGACAGGAGTCAACCAAACCTTCAGCAGACCCGTAATGCACCGCGTCGACCGCCCCAGTGGATTCGACCAGCCCCTGAACAGTCAGAACGGAATGACTCACCCGCACGGCACCCGTCTCGGAAGCGCGGTATGAGACGTCCCGAAGCCGCTCCAGCGTGCGTCGGGCCGTAAAGTCTTCGCTCACGAACTCGCTGAGCAGCTCCTCTGGCTGGAGTCCCCGTCGACGTGCAGCAGAGAGTAGTCGGAACGCCGGAGACGCCGATCCGCCCAATCGCGGACGGGCGCCCGTCCAGCCCGGCGTGCGGTGGATAGGTTTGCATGCGTGAGACGAGCAGACGAGGATCTCAGAGACTACGGGCGCGGTAGGCGCGCCCGCGGGGTCAACGTCGGTGCACCGCATAGGGGAACCGGCTGGAGCAACGAGCTCCGGCCCCGAATCGCCGAGCGCGGGGAGTGACATGACGGTGTACGTGGATGACATGCGGCGCATGGCCACAGTTGCGGGTCGCAAAGATCGCTGGTCGCACTTGATGGCCGACACGCCCGAGGAACTGTTCGCGTTCGCTGTGGCCATCGGGTTGAACCCGGAGTGGGTGCAGAAGCCGGGGACCTATCGTGAGCACTTCGATGTCACGGACGGGATCCGTCGGCGGGCCTTGGCCCATGGCGCGGTGGCCGTGGACTTCCTCGAACTCGGCAAGTGGGCCAGGCGGCGTCGGGCGACACTGAGCCCCGCCTAGTTCGCCTCGCTCAGCTCTCGGACGCCAGCGATGAGCGGGATGACATCAGGTCTGACGGTCCCGGCTTGCCTGAGGCGACTTCCGAGGTGCGTCGCGCTGATCCATGCATAGCCACCATCGCCCCACTGCGCGCCCCAAGAGTTGCGGAGCAGGAACCATGTCTCTTCGCGTACTGGGCGGAGGTCTCCATCTGTTGTCGGCGGGCGGACCTAGCCTTGTGTGACGATCTCGGATGGAGAAACCGACCCGGCATTGGGAACGAACCGCAGGTACAGCGACAGCATCGACCGTGACCTCGCGAAGGCGCATCTCACCCGTGTCGCCGCGGCCGGTCAGCTTGAGACGCTCACCACGGCTGAGCTACAGCTCGACGCTGTGGCTAGAACGGTCGACCCTGTCCCCAAGCCCGTCCGCGCCTGGGTGCGTTTTGGCGGTGAGCCTACGCTCGTTTACGCCGAGGCGTGTATGTGGACACCCCGCGCCGTCGCCATCCGGTTCAAGATCGGTGAGCGCGAGTACCGGTGCTGGGTGTGGGCATCCGCCGTTGAAGCTCTTAGCGAATGAGTAAGGCCAACCCGAGACCGCGATTATCGGGAATCGACCACGCAACCTGGTTTTCCCTTCGAGGGTCCGTGCTGCTGTTCGTAGCCCGGGTGTGGGGTGTCCGGGTGCGGACCCACCACCTTAGTCATGAGCGTATGTCGAGACATGGATGCGCATAGACTAAATGGCGGATATGATCGTCACAATCGTCATATTTGACGACTGCAGCCGTCAAGCCAGGAGTGAAGATGAGCGACAACCAGAACCTCGTGGACTTCGGACGGAATATCAGAGCCTGGCGCACGCTCTCCCGACTGTCAGCCACTGTTGTCGCTGAGCGCGCTGGCATTACCCGCGACACTCTGCGCTCACTGGAGCGGGGAGCGGGCTCGGTCAAGCTCGAAAATGCCTTCGCCGTACTGGAAGCCCTCGGTCTCGACAACAAGCTAAGTCACGCCCTCGACCCCACCTCCGATGAGCGCGGCCGCGCGCTACTTCGCCGCCACACCGGAGGAGGTCGCCGATGAGACTGGAAATCTCCGTTGTCCTCCCCTCGGGAGACGAAACGAGCGCCGGAACCGTGGACGACAGCGGCGGGGTCGTTGCATTCGAATACTCCCGCGAATACCTCTCCCATCCGGACTCCTACCCTTTGGCTCCTTCTTTGAGACTGGGTCGCGGCGAGTTCATCCCCGCTGGCACACGTCCCATGCTCGCGGGCCTTGCCGACGCGCAACCGGACACCTGGGGACGTCGCCTCATGCAGTCCATCGAACGTCGCACTACCGGTCGTTACCAGCACCTCCCTGAGCTAGACGTTCTCAGGCGCGTCGGTGACGCAGAGCGCCTCGGCGCGCTGCGCGTCTCCATGGACGGTGTGTACCAATCGCCACCCGACTACAAAACCGCTCGGCTGGCCGATCTTCCGGCGCTGATCACTGCGGCGAAAGCTTTCGAGCGCGGGGAGGAGGTCCCCGCTGACAAGCTCACGCTTCTGCAAGCTGGAACGAGCATGGGTGGCGCTCGACCCAAGGCCACCGTCCTCAACTCCCATGGTCAACTCGCGATCGCAAAGCTGCCGGCGCGAGAAGACTTCGGTGATGCGATGGCATGGGAGGCCACCTGCCTCGAGCTTGCTCGACGCTCTGGGATGAAGACCCCTCGCTTCGAGCACCACCGGTTTGAGTACAACTCCGTCTTGGTCGTGGAGCGCTTTGACCGGGCTGGTGGCCGTCGCTACGGGTACATCAGCGCGGACGGGATGTTGAACAAATCTCACGGTGAGTATGTCGACTACATCCGGATGGCAAGCGCCATGCAGAAGAACTCCGCGGGCGCAGACGCCGACTCGGCGGAACTGTTCCGACGGATCGCTTTCACACTTCTCGTCAACAACGTGGACGACCACATGCGAAACCACGGCTTCCTCCGCGAACGCAACGGATGGCGGATCGCTCCCGCCTTCGACATCAACCCGTTCTACAAGCTCGGCACATTGGAATCCACTCCCGTGAGTGCCGACGACGACCCCCGTGACCGGGACATCCGCCTGCTGCTGAAGAACCATGACGCATTCAGGCTGTCCGAGCCTGCTGCGTCCGACATCATCAGCGCTGTCGAAGCAGCAACCGCTGGCTGGCGGGACGTCGCTGTGGGTTTCGGGGTCGCTCCGGAAGCGCTCGGCACCATGTCTAACGCATTCGACGGCCCCAACCGGCAGCGCGCACACGTGCTCCCCCGCGGCAACAAAGGTCGCCTCTCCCCTGTCGAACCCAGCACCGAACCTCAACCACGTAACGCGGACGGCCGGTTTGGCCGAAAGAACTTGTCAGTGCCGGAGATTTCCCTTCCTGATGCCAACTGACGGACACGCTCGTCAATTTCTAACATTTTGGCTACTCCGTCCGCCAGTATTGCAGTGAAGGCATGGTGCTGAGGGCCAGGGGCACCACGGGGGTGCAAAGCACGATGGCGATGACGAGCGGCACGGTCGCTTCAAGAACGCTCACCCGGAGCGGGTCAGCCATGTGCGGGTCTAGCCGATTCATAGCAGCTCTATTGCCTCGATGCCTTTGAGTCCATATACGCGAAAGAGCGGGGTGCTTTTGAGTGCGGATAGCGCGCTCACGCGTGTTTGTTATTTCGCGGGCACTGCGTTGTGTGGGGTCAGAATCGGGTGGATGCACACCGTCATGCACGGGCGACGACCAGGCCCCCGGACTGTCGAGCCACGGGGACGCGCACAACGTTTGTGACCCCCTGACCCGGCGCTTGCGCTGGCCGGCACAGCCACGTGCACCGCGACCTATGAGGTCGTCGCGATGGATCCGACCGGCGCCGACCTGTCGAACACCGCCGTTGTCGAGGCCCTTTCGGTGCAGGGAGGCGCTGTCTGAAGATGACCACAGCGGTTGTTGCGGCGCAGAAGCTCGTGACGACCACGCAGCTTCCCGTCACCGGCGGCAGCAACACAGCTGCGATGCTGGTCGCCACGAGAGCTGCGGTGTTGCCGCTCTCGGACTGCGCGTGATGATCCGTGCGGGACGATGCAACCGCGACGTCTAGGACGCTTTCGGCTGTGTGCAGCGCGAGCTATCGCGCCGCACTCGAGGCGCGGGGGATGAATCGCGTGGGTACGCGTCGAATCCCGCCAGGACTTCGGCCTTCGGCCACCGCTCGGAGAAGCTCGTTCGCCGCCGCGTGACCCACATCGGTGAGGTTCAGGTCGACTGTAGACAGGTGGGGATTCGTTGCTTCGACCATTACGTCCCAGTTATCCAGACCCACGACCGCCACATCGCGCGGCACAACACGGCCCCGTTCGGTGAGGGCTTCGACAACGCCGCGCGCGAGCTGGTCGTTCCCGCAGATGATGCCGTCGACGTCATGGCCCGAGGCCAGCAGCTGGGTTGCCGCCAGTCGCCCCCAACTCTCTGTCCACTCCCCAAACAGCGGTTCGTGAACGAACTCGAGACCGTGCACGGCGAGTTCTGAGCTGATGGCCGACAAGCGTGCCGCAGTGCTGTCGTCGACGTCGCTGGGACCTGACACAAACGCAAGACGGCGGCGGCCGGTGGCCAACAGGTGGCGGGTCGCGGCCGCGACACCACCGGTGTCATCCGGGACGATCGACACATCGTCGGCTGAACGGGACCACGCCAGGGCGTAGATGACAGGCACGGGCTGTCGTCCGATCGAATTGCGGGCAGATATTCCGGTGCCTGTGACGAGAATGCCATCCACGTCCCTGCGAAGAAGCGAGTCGATAAAGTGCTGCTCACGAATCGCATCCCCTCGTCCATCGCAGACGATCAGTGCGATCTCGTGCTCTGCCAAGGTGTCAATCGCTCCGAGAACGACGGGCACGGTCAGGCGGCCGAACCGATCGCTTGTGATGAGTCCGATTGTGCGTGCGGACGCTTTCTGCTGACGGGGAGAGCGGATCTCATAGCCGAGTTCTTGTGCCCGTTCGATGATGCGCCGCCGCGTTGCCTCGTTCACAGAGCCGTTGCCCGAGAATGCTTTCGATACAGTGCCGACGGTGACGCCGGCGGCCGCGGCGACGTCTTTCGCCGTGACCTTTCGGCCGGTTCCTCCGGTCGGGGTAGGTTCAACCATGGCTGCAGTTTAGCAAGGTTGGAAATGTTTCTGATCGCTTCCGTGCCGACTTTTCTTCACTTCGGCCTTGATCTGTACTGTTCTTGTGCTGTAGCTTCCCATTGGAGGAAACAGTTGCCGACCGCACGGAAATATTTCCTTCCTGCATCACTCACGAACAATGGAGTTACTCATGAGAGCACATCCCACTCGAGTCCTCGCGGGGCTTGCGGGCATCGGAATGCTTGCCACCGCAGTCACCGCGTGTTCTAGCGGCAGCGCAGACACCCCCGACACCACCGAGATCACGGCAGCCGACACTGGCGCCGAGCTCAACCTCTGGGTACGTCCCGGCAACGAAGCCGTCACCGACGAGGTCGTCGCCGCGTACAACGAGACCCACGACAACCAGGTCACGATCACTCACGTGCCCGCCGATCAGTACATGACGAAGTTCGCGCAGTCCGCGCAGACGGATTCGCTGCCCGACCTGCTGGCAACTGACCTTGTCTTCATGCCCCAGGTCATCGACACCGGGGCGTTACTCGACCTCACCGAGTTGCTCGAACAAAGCGGCGCCGCCGGAAACCTCACACCCGCACACATCCAGGCGTCCACCCACGACGGCAGCGTCTACGGCGTCCCTTATGTCGCCGACACCAGCCTGTACCTCTACAACAAGGACCTCTTCGAGGAAGCAGGCCTTGACCCCGAAGCGCCGCCGACCACGTGGGAAGGCATCGCTGAGGCCGCGCTCGCCGTGAGCGAACTGGGCGACGACTACCAAGGCTTCTATGTCAGCGGTGGATGCTCAGGGTGCCTCTCGTACACACTGAGCCCGCTTTTCTGGGCGCAGGGCGCCGAGGTCGTCGATGCCGATGGCAAGTTCCACTACGACACCACCGACGTGCAAGACTCGCTGGCCTTTTTGCAGGGCCTCTCTGAAGCGGGCACCATCTCGCCCTCGTCCAAGACCGACACCGGAGAAGGCTTTTTCGCGGTGTTCGCCGCGGGAAAGACCGGCATTAACTTTGCCGGTGGAAACGGCGTGAACACCTCGACGATCGGCAGCGACCCCGAATTCGACTTCGGTCTTGCCCCCATTCCCGGACCGGTTGAGGGAGAGTGGGCCACCTTCTCAGGTGGCGACGCCCTCTCTATCGCCGGTGCGTCGCAGAACCTCAACGAGGCCTGGGACTTCGTCAACTGGCTCACCTCGCTCAGCACCTCCGAAGACGTCTACTTTTCGCTGCCGGCGATCCCGCCGCGCACTGACACCCAGGCACCGGAATCACTGGGAGAGCAATTCACGATTCCCGCCGAGCTCGTCAAGTCCGGCCAGACCTACGTCTCGCCCTGGTACAACGACGTTGTCGCCTCAGCGCAGGGTCCGTGGCTGGAAATGGTGCAAGACGCCATGTTCAATGGCGTTGACCCGGTAGAAGCAACGCGCACAGCGCAGCTTCGCGCTGACGAGATCACGCAGTAATCCCCCATTTGGCCGGTCGGCGTCGCGCCGACCGGCCCTTCCCCCTGAGGAGCCCCCTTGACGCTCACAGCTGGGCCCGCGACAACGCCCCGCCCACCGCATCCAGTCCCCGTCACGCTCCGTCCACGCCGACACGCTTCGGCGGCGCGACGCGAAGCGATCACCGGCTGGGCATTGGTGGCACCGACCGCCGTGCTGGTCGTGCTGTTTTTTCTGGTGCCTTTCGCCCTGACGATCTGGATGTCGTTCTTCGACTGGCCCACCTTTGGTCAGCCGGAGCCTGTGGGCTTCGCCAACTACGCAGACCTGCTGCAGCAATCCAGGTTCGGTGACGCGGTGGTTTTCACTCTCGCCTACACAGTCATCACCTCGGTCGTGGGAATCGCTCTGTCGCTGGGCCTTGCTCTGCTGGTGCGACCGCGCTTTTTCGGCCGGACCACCAGCCGCGCGGCGCTCTTTGCGCCGGTGACGATCGGGTTCGTCCCCGCAGGGTTGTTATGGCTTTCGATGAGCAATGCGCGCACCGGGGTCTTGCCCTGGATCGCCCAGCAGGTTGGGCTCGCGTCGAGCGGCGTCGATTGGTTTGCCGAACCCTTATCCACGCTCGCCATTGTCGTCATCATGACGGTATGGAAGACAGCCGGACTTGCCATGCTCGTGCTGCTAATCGGTATGGACTCGATCTCGCCGGAGATCTACGAGGCCGCTCGTTTGGATGGCGCCAACGCGTGGCACACCCTCACCCGGATCACTCTGCCGCTCATTGCAAAGCCTCTCTCGCTGGTGATTCTGATCACCGTGACGACAACGTTCTTGGCGTTCGACCAGTTCTACACGATGACCAAGGGTGGCCCCGACGGTTCGACCGTGACGGTCGTCTATTACCTCTACAACACGGCATTCGTCAGCTTTGATCGCGGATATGCCGCCGCCATCGCCGTTGTCATCGTCGTCATCATGGCCGTCTTCACAGTCATACAGGTGCGCCTGCAGCGCGGAAAGGCCGGATCATGACCCTCCTCTCCACGCGCGGCGATGCAGTAACCCGTCGGCGCCCGAAATCGAAGCGTGGCGTTCGCCCCCTTGTGGCCGGGGTGCTTGCAGCGCTCTTCGCCTTTCCCGTTGTCTGGACGGTGATCGGCAGTTTCAAGCCCTTCGCCGAAGCCAACGCGTCGCCGCCGGCCTGGTGGCCGAGCGAGCTGAGCTTCGAGAGCTACGAAAAACTTGGCGGAAGCTCGGGATCACTGTGGCTGTATGTCACGAATTCGCTCATGGTGACGCTCATGACCGTGGCCATCACTACGGTGGTAGCGACCCTCGGAGGCTACGCATTCGCCCGCTTTCGCTTCCCGGGCAAGGGTGCGTTGTTCGGCCTCACCGTCGGGATGCTTCTTGTGCCCTACCCGGCCCTGCTGGTGTCGCTATTCACCGTCATGATCTGGTTCGGCCTCACCAACTCCCTGTTCGGGTTGGCGCTGATCTACTCCACCTTCCAGATGCCGTTTGCCATCTACATGATGAAGAACTCGTTCGAGAGCATTCCCGGCGAGATCATCGAAGCAAGCGAGATAGACGGCTGCAGCCCGATCAATGCCCTCTATCGCTTGTTGTTGCCCCTCGTGGCCCCCGGCATGGTTACCGTCGCGCTCTTTGCCTTCCTTGCAGGCTGGAATGAGTTCATCGCGGCGCTCGTACTGCTCAACGACAACGCGATGTTCACTCTCCCGATCGCGCTGGTCAATGCGCAGAGCGGGCCCCTCAACACCATTGACTGGGGTGCTCTGCAAGCAGGCATCACCATAACCATGATGCCCTGCATCGTGCTGTTCATCGCTCTTCAGAAGTACTACGTATCCGGTCTGATCGCCGGTGCAGGAAAGTAGGCGCCGGATGACCACTTCGTCCCAGACATACCCCGCACATCGCATCCATACCCCGCACCGAGAAGGGCGTCTGATTGTCGCGCCGTCTGGGGTCGCAGGGCGCTTCGACTCTCACGCCGTGGACTGCCCGTTCGTCTTTACGGTCGACGGCAGGCGAGGGATGACCTATGTGGGTTGGGATGGCCTCGGATACCAGACGGCCCTTGCCTGGCAGCAACCAGACGGCAGCTGGCGCCATGAGGCGATCATTCTCACCCGTGAGCCTCATCATCCTCACCGTCGTTTTAATGCCGCCCTCACCTCGATCATGCGTGACAACGATCTCTGGTCATCCGGCGAGCTTCTGCGCATCGACGGGTGGTACTACGGCACGTACCACGCATACCCCGCGCAAGGCTACGAAGCGGGACCGGGAATGATCGGTATCGTGCGCAGCCGTGACTTGCTCAGTTGGGAAGACGTTGGTGCAACCCTTCACTCGGAGGATGGCGCGCCCTGGGAGCGTGGCGGACTCTACAAGTCATGGCTCATGATGGTAGACGGCGTTTTTCATCTCTTTTACAACGCGAAAGAAGGAGATGACTTCGGTTCGATGGCAGTGCCGCCACCGTGGATCGAACAAACGGGGCTTGCCACATCCACCGATCTCACGACATGGACTCGCGTCGCAGCGCAGCCGGTCTTACCGGTCGGTGGCGCCGGGGCTTTCGATGAGAGGTTCGCGTCCGATCCCTGTGTCCTGCGGGATGCGGACCACTGGGTCATGTTCTATTTTGGTCTCGCCGCGGACGGTCACGCACGCGAGGGCTACGCGACATCGCGTGACTTGGTGACCTGGACGAAGTCCGCTGACCTCCTGCTGGATGTTGGCACGCCCGGGGAGATCGACGCGCAACACGCACACAAGCCCGCCGTCGTCTACTGGGACGGGCGGCTTGAGCACTACTACTGCGCCGTCTCTTTGCCCGGTGCACCGCACACACTCGCACGCCCTGTGCGCGGCATTTCCCGGGCAACCAGCGCGTAGCCCCACATCGAGTACTCGACACGATCACACACTCGCCAAGATCAAAGGAGATCACGATGGTACGTTTCTCACGCCCACTCATGGCCTGCGCCGCACTCGCAATGGCGGTGGGCCTCGTTAGCGCGACGGGGCAGGTGCCAGTCGCCGCGGCGGCACCCGCGGACGTTCGGGTTGACGAAGTAGCCCATCAGGTTGAGCTTGTCTCTGACGATGTGGCGATGGTCATCGACTATGACGACGCACTTCGTATCACCTCGTTGCGACTGGGTGATGCCGAAGAGGAGGTGATGTCGATCACATCCGCGCAGGCGTCGTACACGTTCTCCCTCGACTCCGTGGGTCAGGTATTCGATGGCCAAGTCTCGTTCGGAGAAAGTCCCCGCAACCGTTGGACGTCGTACAGGTCTGCGAACGATGAAGACTGGATTGAGCTACACCTGGGCGATGAGCAGTTCGTGTCTGGCCTCGATGTTTCGGTCTGGGCAGACGGTGGCGGGGTCGTCGCTCCCGCCGCGATGTGGGCCGAGGTGTGGGTTGATGGAGCATGGCAGCCGGTTGCCGGTGCGACATCGAGCCCTGCGACTCCCACGGCTGGCTCGGTCAATGAGCTCAGGTTTATCGCGCAGCGCACGGATCGCGTGAGGTTGTGGCTCGAGAAGTCTGGTGGCGCGACCGGGGTGACGGAGGTTGAGGTTGTCGGCCCGGCTCAGCAGGTGGAAACGCTCGATTCCGCGCACCCCGCGGTGTCTGCAGTTCTTCCGGGGGCTGCGCCGCAGACCTCCTACACCTACACGGGGGATTCGGTCGCACACGTGACAGACGGAATCGTGTCGTACACCGAGTCACCACGCAACCGCTGGACGGCATACAAGTCACCCAACGCGTCAGACTGGATCACAGTGGATCTGGGATCTATCATCACGGTGGACGAACTCCACATTGATTTCTTTGAAGATGCAGGCGCCGTCCGTGCACCATCTTCGTACACGGTGGACTATTGGGACGGCGCGGCGTGGGCCGCCGTAACCGGTGTTGGCCGCGTGCCGTCATCTTCGACGGGAAACACCACGAACACCGTGAGTTTCGATCCCGTGAACACCTCACAGGTGCGGTTGACGATGGTGCACGCCGGATCGTATCGCAGCGGAGTGACCGAGCTCGTTGCCGCCGATTCCGGCACGCCCGTGGGACCAACTTGGGTCGGTACGCATGACCTCGCTTCGTCGCCGACGTTAACTGTTTCCGGATCGTCGGTCGTGTTCAGTGACGTGAGCTACGGGGGGATCGTCTCTGAAGAGTGGTCGTTCGATGTGGCACCTGACGGCATCTCTGTGGAGATTGATCGCACTTTCGATGTTGCGACGAACGTGAAAGACCAGACGTTTGTTGGGCTCGGGTTTCACGAAAAAGCATTCGACGTTGTGCAGCGCGTCGAAGACGGCGGAAGCCTGATTCTGCTGGATGACGACCGGGACACGAACAGATTCTTGTCGGCAGAGCCGTTACCCGAGCACACTACGGGAAGCTGGTTCGGCAACACGCAGTACGCAATTTACACGACCGATGTCGACCTCGTAGACAAGGCCAACGATCGGATTCTCAGCATTCGCGCTGCCTCTAGTGGAGAGAAGGGTCTCGTGATGCATCGGGACCCGGACCCGGCTAGCGAGAGAGCGCTGGAGCTCGACTTCGCGGTGGCCCCCACTCTGTCGCACCCCTCCGGGACCTACCTGCCCTTGGCCGTCTTTCAGACGGAGCGGTTCAGTGAGCGCAGTGTGGCTGCCGCTCACACGGATTCGATAGCCATGACCTTCTCGGGCGATCGACCGTTGGCCCACTACTACAACACACTCGAGATTCCCGCTGCCATGGGAATGAACTCGGAGACCATCTCGGGCATGCTCAACGACCTGTTGCGCTCCTCTGTGATTGACCTCAACGTGGGCATGGGCGACACCGACGTGAGCGGCATGGGTCCCTACGAGACGTGGTGGTATGCCCAGAACGCGACAGCGTTGCAGGCCGCGGGGGACGAGGGCTACCTCGACACGCTCAAGAACTTCGTGCGATTCATTGAGAACGAGAACTACCCGATTCATGGCACCGGACAACTGTGGGCGGTAAGCGCGCGAAACACCTCGTGGTACAAGGATTACTTCTTCGACACGTACGGCCAGTATGTCGCGGGCGTCGCGGCGATCTACCACCTGTCGGGCGATGACGCATGGTTGCTGGAGGTCGCACCGAGCGTTCGGGACTCTCTGGACTGGGTGCTTGCACGCGACACCAACTCCAACGGACTTGTCGAATCGTTCGGTGTCGGCATCACACAGTGGGATGATCAGACACAGATCGGCCAAGAGAGCGCATACGCCAATATCTTCCTTTACAAGGCACTGCACGACTGGGCGCAACTCGAAGAGGATGTCTTCACAGACGCCACCCTCGCCGCCCAATATCGTGCTCGCGCCGGTCAGATCGCGACCACACTCAACGCCGACACCTCGTCCGGTGGCTTCTGGTCATCGACAACGAAGTCGTATGTGCACTCGCGTGACCTTGCCGGCAACGTCCGAGGCGACGTCGCGCACGTGCACGACAACGCGATGGCTGTGAGCTTTGGGGTTGCCGATGAGGCACGATCGGTGGCCATCATGAACGAGTACAGCTCGTTCTATGACAGTAACGCGCTTACGCTCTTCCCGGCGCAGCGATTCAACTACACCGGCGGAGAGAACACCAACGCATTCCCCTCCTACCTCAACGGCAACGTCTTTCCGCAGATGACGCTTGAGATGATGAGTGCCTATGTGAGTGTCGGGGAATATGACCGCGCGACCGATCTGCTCGCTGAACTTGCAGCGCAGTACGACATCGATCAACTCGTGTACAACACGTACAACTGGGACATGTCCGCCGACAGGCGGCGAGAGCCATGGTTCGCGGCAAACGCACGTCCTGCCGCAGGACTGTATACGCAGCTGTTGGGCATCAGGCCAGCGGCAGACCACCTCGTTTTCGGCCCAATCCCGCACAGCGACCTCGATGGTGCCGAACTCAGCTATCACACCCAAGGGCACCAGTTCGACCTCGCAATCGTTGACATCGACACCCGCACCGTCAGCACGGACCAAAGCGGATACCCCGTCGTTTTGCAATGGCGCGATCTCACCCCCAACGCCGACTACGACGTTGAAGCCACCAACCACACGACAGGAACCACCGTCGTGACCGTGACCGCAACAGCCGAAGGGGAACTCTCGTACTCCTCCGCACAGGTCGGAGAGACCGAGTACTCGATCTCGTTAAGCCCCTAGGTGTACTGCCCAGGGACGTTGGTTGCGGTGTGACGCGATGGACGGGTGAAGACCTCCTGGTCGAGAGCGGAGCTGTCTAGGGCGTGTCTGACAATGTGAGGCGGGTGACCGTAGTGTGGGCGCAGGAGTCCAAGCGTTCCGCGTGTCGTCACCGTTCGCAATGGTCAAGTGCAGCCCAGCGGATCCTGGCTCTACGTCTGGATCGACGTTGACACTGACGTGATCGCCTATGTGGGCGGCACTGGGGGTGTCTTCTCGCAAGACCCGCCCCAAATTCTTCGCGATGAAGGCAGCCTAAATGGAGCGGAGATGGGTTGATCTGCGGAATCATCAGTCCGAACTACCTCTGGAAAGTCCGGAATACCTTTGGAAGTGACACTTCGGAGCTTTGGAGGGGATGACGGGAATCGAACCCGCGCTATCAGCTTGGGAAGCTGAAGTTCTGCCATTGAACTACATCCCCGTAGGCCGGGTAAAAGGCGTTTCGCCAGCATAACAAACCCCACCGGTCGCGCCGATAGGCTGAACCCGTGCTGCTCTCAGACCGCGACATCCGACTCGAGCTCGACGCTGGCCGCATTGGCCTTGACCCGTGGGATCCCGCCATGGTGCAACCCTCGAGCGTTGACGTTCGCCTCGACCGCTACTTTCGGCTGTTCGACAACCACAAATACCCCTTCATCGACCCGGCAGTCGACCAGCCTGAACTGACCCACTTGATCGAGACGGCGCCGAACGAGCCGTTCATTCTGCACCCCGGTGAGTTCGTGCTCGGCAGCACCTTTGAACAGATCACGCTGCCCGATGACATCGCAGCACGCCTCGAGGGCAAGTCTTCACTCGGCCGGCTTGGCCTACTAACTCACTCGACGGCCGGCTTTATCGACCCCGGCTTCTCGGGCCACGTGACGCTCGAACTCTCCAACGTCGCAACGCTTCCGATCAAGCTGTGGCCCGGCATGAAAATTGGTCAGGTCTGCTACTTCCGGCTGTCGTCGCCGACCGAGACTCCATACGGTTCGGGGCCCTACGGCAATCGGTACCAGGGACAACGGGGACCGACAGCATCCCGATCGTTCCAAAACTTCCACATCACCAACGTCGGCACGACTGACGCAGGCTCGCTCGGCGGTTAGCCTGCAAGCGTGCTCCGCACCGCGACCCACAGGGCCCAACGACATCAGGCCCAGAGCAAACCCGGCGATTGCCGGTTGCTCTGAGCCTGACAGCCTTCGTTGGCGTTACGACTTGGGGCGCACGCGAAGGTGGGTCACGCCACCATCAACGTCAAGCGCGATGCCGGTAGTCGAGCCCGACAGCGGGCTTGCGAGGTACACCACGCCACCGGCGACCTCTTCGGGTGTGACCATGCGACCGGTCGCCTGGCGGGCGTCGAGCGCGGCGCGCTCTTTCACCGGGTCGTCGAACTTCTGCAGCATCCGGTCGACAAACGGAGTCGACACGGTGCCGGGGCTCACACAGTTCACGCGCACACCCTCAGCAACGTGATCGGTGGCCATCGCAAACGTCAGCGCAAGAATCGCGCCCTTCGAGGCAGAGTAGACCGCGCGCTGCGGAAGTCCGTTGAGCGCAGCGATCGAGCAGATGTTGACGATGACAGCGTGATCCGACTTGCGCAGCCAAGGCAGCGCCGACGCGCTGACGCGTGCGGTGCCGGTGACGTTGATGTCGAGCACGCGAGCCCAGTCACTGTCGGTGGCTTCTTCGACGGTGCCGATCGCGCTGATACCCGCGCTGTTGACGACAATGTCGACGCCGCCGAACTTCTCAGCGATGGCAGCCATCGCAGCATCCACTGATTCGCGATCCGTGACGTTTCCGACAAACCCGGTGAGGTGCTCAGGCAGGTCTGCGGGGTTGAGGTCAAGCACGGCAACCTGCGCTCCGCGCTCGGCAAGTGCCGACGCCGTGGCTAGGCCGATTCCTGACGCTCCGCCCGTGACGACGGCGACAAGTCCGTCGAACTCGCCGGCGCTCATGCCTGCACCATCGTCTGACGTGAGCGGCCGAGGCCGTCGATCTCAAGCTCGACCACATCGCCATCGCGGAGATATGGCTGGCCTTCGATTCCGAGCGCAACACCGGCAGGGGTGCCTGTGTTGATGACGTCTCCTGGACGAAGAACCATGTACTGCGAGAGGTACCAGATCACATAGGCGATCGAGAAGATCTGTGCTGAGGTGTTGCCATTTTGATGCTGCTGGCCGTTTACCCAGAGGCGCAGACCGAGGTTTTGTGGGTCTTCGACCATGTCGGCGGGCACCAGGTCGGGGCCGAGCGGGTTGAAGGTCTCGCAGCTCTTGCCGAGATCCCATTGCCCGCTCTTCTCGAGCTGAAACTCCCGCTCCGAGACATCGTGAGAAAGCACATAGCCGGCGACGTGAGCAAGAGCCGCCTCGGGTGAATCGACGTAGCGCGCTTCGGTGCCGATGACGACACCCAGCTCGACCTCCCAGTCGGTCTTGACCGACTTGCGGGGGATCAGCACGTCGTCAAACGGGCCGCCGACGGTCGACGCATCTTTCATGAAGACGACGGGCTCGGCCGGAATGGCTGCGCCGGTCTCTTCGGCATGGTCGTGATAGTTCAAGCCGATGCAGACAACTTTGCCCGGGCGGGCGATGGGGGTTCCGACGCGCATCTCTGCGGCGCCGGCGAGCTCGGCAAGCTCACCCGCAGCGGCGGCCGCGCGAGCACGGGCGATGCCGTCGCTGGCGAGGAACGCACCATCGATATCGGCGGTCAACGAACGCAGGTCGAGTACGCGTCCTTCGTGGCGGATGACGGGAATCTCTTCACCGACGTTTCCGAGGCGTCCTAATGTCACGGTGTCTCCTTTGGATCAGGTGTGTTTAACGGTGGTCGGCGTGGCAACCCGCAGTCTGCTTTGACGCACCCGTTAAAGATCAGATGAATTCTAGCTCAGTTGCACCGGTTTTGGGGAAGAGGTCGAATCTTGGTCAGTCCGGCGATGACTTTCATCGTATGAATCGCTTAGAGTGGTGTGACTGACGGAGGGATCACCATGCGTACTCGCGCAACGCCGCGCGGACTTCAGCTGACAGAGCTGGGTCTTGGCGCCGCACAACTGGGCAACTTGTTTCGAGTCACTACCGAGCAAGAGACCGTTGAAACCGTTGATACCGCGTGGAACGCTGGCATTCGCTACTTCGACACGGCCCCGCACTACGGCCTCGGGCTTTCCGAGCGACGACTCGGCGAACAGCTGCGCTCACGACCGCGTGATGAGTATGTCGTCTCCACAAAAGTCGGACGACTGCTGGTGCCGACACCCGAGACTGCCGATCAACGCGACACTGAGGGCTATGACGTTCCCGCCGACCCCACACGGGTGTGGGACTTCAGTCGAGATGGAATTCTGCGCTCGGTCGAAGCATCGCTAGAGCGCACGGGGCTCGACCGCTTCGACATCCTCTATCTTCACGATCCCGAGAACCACTTTGAGCAGGCCTCTACCGAGGGCATCGGCGCGCTGATCGAATTGCGCGAGCAGGGCGTCGTTTCGGCAGTGGGCGCGGGCATGAACTATGCCGAACCGCTCGCTGAGCTGATTCGACGCGCTGACATCGATCTCGTGATGTGCGCGGGCCGGTTCACGCTGCTCGATGACACCGCAGTGGCTGACCTGCTGCCGCTCGCGCAGGAACGCGGCGTCGGCGTCGTCGCGGCGGGCGTCTACAACTCGGGGCTGTTGAGCAAGCCGCGCCCCGCCGCCGATGCCATGTTCGACTACCAGCCCGCACCCGCGGATTTGCTCGCTCGCACCAACGCCGTCGCCGATGTGTGCGAACGCCATGGCGTGACGCTGCCCGAGGCAGCCATCGCCTACGTGTACCGGCACCCGGCTGTCGTCAATGTCGTGCTCGGTGCTCGTGGCGAGCGGCAGGTGCAGTCCAACGTCGACCGCGCCGCGACTGACATTCCTGACGTGGTCTGGCGTGAGCTCGCTGACGCTGGGCTCATTCCGGCCGCGTTCGCGTGAGCGCGCACTCCGTTTCTGTTTAGGACGCTTCAGGGTCTTCGTCGGCATGCGCAGCGCTGAACTCTTCGACACCGAGCAGGTGCACCGCCATGCGGATGCGGGCTCGTTCGGAATCTCGTCGCACGAGTTCGTCGAGGATCGCGCGATGCTCGGCCTGAGTCTCTCGCACCGAACCGCGATGCGAGATCGCGCGCCAGAGTCGGGCACGAAAAGTGCGACCAACGAGCGTGTCGATCACCGCGGCCAGGGGAGGATTGCCGCTTGCGCGAGCGATCGTTCGATGAAAGCGGGTGTCGGCGTCGATGAACGACTCCAGATCCATCTCGGCGTCGGCTTGCAGGCTCTCATCAACTCCCGCCAGAATCGCTTCGAGTTCCGCGAGTTCGGTTTCGCTGAGTCGAGTCGCAGCGAGCGCCACGCTCTCGGTTTCAAGAATTCGGCGCACGGCCAGCAGATCGGCGGCGTGAGCGGGCTGTTGCAGGTCGGCAAGAAAGCCCAGGGGGCTGAGCAGGTTGCCGGGATCAAGCGCGGTCACATAGGTGCCGTCGCCCTGTCGAGTCTCGAGCACCCCGAGCGTCGCGAGCGCTCGCACTCCTTCTCGCAACGACCCTCGAGACACCCCCAGCTGAGTCGCCAGGTCTTTCTCGATGGGCAGACGCGAACCGGGCACCAGCGCGCCGCTCGTGAGCATTTGCTTGATGCCGCCGATTACTACATCGGTCTGCGAGCGGGCACCGCCCACCGCGTCGTCGTCGATCATGTCTGTCAGTGTACGGTTTTCCCGAAGTCATCCGATGTTCCCGCATGCTCGCGGGTCGAAGTCGAACGCGAGCCCACCATCAAGGAGAAACATGACCTTTCCGGTGATCGATGCCCACCAGCACGTCTGGGATCCCGGCCGCGCCGAATACGCGTGGCTGGGCCCCGAACTCGCGCCGATCAACACCGCGATGAGCTTCGAAGACGTCGCTCCCGAACTGCAGGCGTGTGGCGTCGGCTACACGGTGCAGGTGCAGTCCGCCGATAACGCGGAAGACACCGTGGTGATGCGGGCGTCGGCGGCTGCTCACGCCGAAGTCATTGGGGTCGTTGGCTACGCGCCCCTCGACGATGCCGCATCGGCAGAAGCCACCCTGAACTCGTGGGCCAGCGACTCGCTGATGGTGGGTGTGCGCATCTTGATTCACAACAAACCAGACCCTGACTGGCTGTTGCGGGCCGACGTGGCAGACGGGCTGGCACTGCTGCAGGAGCGCAATCTGGCGTTCGATGTGGTGGCCGAACTTCCGCGTCACCTCGAGATCGTGCCGATTCTCGCCGAACGCTTTCCCCAGTTGCGAATGGTGATTGACCACCTCGGCAAGCCGCCCATCGGCCTCGATAGCAATGAACCCTGGCACACTCTCATCACCGAGGCTGCCGCCTGCCCGAACGTATACGGCAAGGTCAGCGGACTCTATTCGGCGACGGGTGACCTCGACTCATGGACGACCGATACCGTGCGTGCGTCGTTCGAGCGTGCGGTAGAAGTCTTCGGCGCTCAGCGACTGATGTATGGCGGCGACTGGCCGGTTTCGATCCTCGCCGGCGGATACACCCGGGTGTGGAATGGGCTCAAGCCGCTGTTCGACTCGGTAAGCGAACAAGAGCGTGAATGGATGCTGGGTCGCACCGCCGCGCAGTTCTACCGACTCGACCCGCAGCGATTCGCTGCTGACCAAGATGCGACGAAGGAGAACCGATGAAGCGTGTGGCTTCGGTGATTGGCCTGCCCGCTGAAAACCGCGAAGAGTATGAGCGCTATCACGCTGCCGTGTGGCCGACGATTCTGGCCCGGTTGACGGCCAGCAACATCCACAACTACTCGATCTACCGACACGGCGAGCTGTTGTTTTCGTACTTCGAGTACACCGGTGATGACTACGAAGCCGACATGGCTGCCGTTGCCGCCGACCCCGAAACCCAGCGCTGGTGGGCCGTGCAAGAGCCGTTGCAACAGCCACTCGATGATCGCGCTGAGGGCGAATGGTGGAAAGAGCTACCCGAGGTGTTTCACCACGACTGACGTTCGGCTCAGGAGTCGATGAGCGCGCCGCTGCGCGAGATTTCCACCTGCTCGTCGCGCGGAACGACCTTCACGCGCTCGCGCGAGTGTTGGTGGTTCTCGCCGAGGGTGCGCTCGTGAGCGTCAAGCGCGCGCCAGCCGTCCCATGTTGTGAACGCGACGTCGCGAGAAGCAAGCAGATCGAGCACGTCTCCGCTGTCTGCGGGTGCCTCGAGCAGACCAGCTTGTGCGTCTGAGACCAGGTGCGCGATGGTCTCCATTGCGTCTGACTTGGTGTGGCCGATGAGCCCGACCGGGCCGCGCTTGATCCAACCGGTGGCGTAGAGTCCGCGCACCGCGGTGCCGCCGTCTTCAGCATCCAGTGCCGATGCGATATCGGTCACTCGCCCCTCAACGTTTGGAATGACTCCACGCACCTCGTCGAACGGAACTCCCAAGACGGGCGAGCCGAAGTAGCCGACGGCGCGATAGACCTGATCGATGTCGAAGTCACGGAACTCGCCGGTGCCGACCACGCTGCCATCGCCAGTCGGCGTGGTGCGCTCGAAGCGAAGGCCCTCAACCTTGGTCTTGCCGATGACTTCGACGGGTGCGTGATAGAAGTGCAGGTGCAGTCGGCGTGACGCTCCGGTCGACTCGCGCGTGCGCCAGCTGTTGAGCACGCGCAGCATGACCTTTAGCTGGTTGTTGGCGGGCACAACGCCTTCGAGATGAGCGAAGTCTTCGTCAGAGACGACGATGTCGACGTTGGGAACCTCGCCGAGCTCGCGCAGCTCGATCGGAGTGAACTTGATGTCTGCCGGTCCGCGTCGTCCGAAGACGTGCACATCGGTCACTTTCGAGGCCTCGAGACCGGCCAGCACGTTGTCAGCGATCTCGGTGGAACGCAGGTCTTCGGCATGCTTGGCCAGCACACGGGCAACATCGAGCGCGACATTGCCATTGCCGATGACGGCCACCTGGGATCCATCGAGGGTCCAGTCACGGGGTACGTCGGGGTGTCCGTCGAACCATGCCACGAAGTCGGCGGCGCCAAACGAGCCGGGCAGATCGATTCCGGGAATGTTCAGCGCAGCATCCCGAATCGCCCCGGTGGCGAACACCACTGCGTCGTACCGCTGCTGCAGCTCTTCGAGCGAAACATCGCGGCCGACCTCAACGTTGCCGATGAAGCGGATGGTGCGACCCGAGCCTGACTCATGCTGTGCGTCGAGCATTTCGTGCAGCGAATTGACGATGCCCTTGATGCGCGGGTGATCTGGCGCGACGCCGTAGCGGATGAGCCCGTACGGCGCGGGAAGGGACTCGAGCAGGTCGATCGCGACGGTGCCGCCGGCATCGCGCACAGCGTTCGAGAGAATGTTGCCCGCATAGATGCCGGCGGGTCCGGCGCCGATGATCGCGACGCGCAGATTGAGATCAGTCACTGCTTGATGCCTTTCAGGGAGTGCTCCGCGGTGAGTCGCGCGGAAAAGTCTTGTGACACCTCGAGTGAGCTGACTGCCCACTCGGCAGGGGCAAGAGGACTCACCCGAACGACGTCGCCGACAACGACGACCGCGGGTGAGCGAATACCTCGCTCGGCGGCTTGTGCCGCGATGGTGCCTAGGGTTCCAATGGTAATCCGCTCTCGTGGCCCGTGTGCGTCTTCGATCACCGCAACCGGGCAATCGCTGCCGCGCTCGCCGCGAGCGAGGGTCAGCGCCGAGTGTGCGAGCGTGCCCACGCCCATCAGCAGCAGCACGGTGTGATCGCGTCCGCCCGAGAGCTGCGCGATCTGGTCGTGGCCCGTGATCACCGTGAAGGCGGTGGCGAGGCCGCGGTGAGTCACGGGGATGCTCGCCACCGCGGGTGCAGCAATGGCGGAGGTGATTCCCGGAACCACTTCTACCTCGATGCCGGCCTTGCGGCACGCGTCGATTTCTTCACTGCCGCGCCCGAACACGTATGGGTCGCCGCCTTTGAGTCGAACCACATTCTTGCCCTGCAGTGCAAGCGTGACCAGCAGCTCATTGATGTTGTCTTGGGGCACCACATGGTTGCCGGGGCTCTTGCCCACGTCGATGATCTCGGCGGCGATGACGGTGCCCAGCGCCACGATGCCCTCAAGCACGCTGCGCGCGCCAAGACGATCGGCAACGATCACATCCGCCTGTTGCAGTGCGCGAAGACCCTTGAGCGTAAGCAGTTCAGGGTCGCCAGGTCCTGCGCCAACGAGCGCTACCTTTCCATGCGACATGAGATCTCCTTAGATAAGCGGTGAGCAGAGCTAGTTGCGAGTGATGCCGGCGGCGAGCGTCGCGCCCGATGACGGGTGAATCACGAGGAACGACCCGCCGTGGCGGCTCTTTGCATATGACTCAAGCGGCAGTTCCGTGGCCAGACGCAGAGTCACTCGCCCGATGTCATTCGTCTCCAGCGTGTCTGCGGGCTGATGAGTGAGGGCATCCAGGTCGTAGCGGGAGTCAATCTGCGCGACGAGTGCCTGCACCGTCGCTGTGCCGTGCTTGACCAAGACGCGTGAGCCGACCGTGAGTGCGCGCGCATCAAGCTGGAACAGTTCGGCTTCGATCTCGCGACGACCTGCAGGCAATGATCCGGATGCTGCGATCAGCGCTCCACGCGCGGTGTCAACGTCGTCGGCGAGTTCGATCGACACCGACTGTGGCGCTGCGGCGTAGTCAACCGAGACTCCTGCGACACGAATACCGCTGACGGTCGTTTTCGCCCCAGCTGGGAAGACTTCGACCTTGTCACCGACGTGCACTTCGCCCGAGGCAATGCGACCGGCCGAAGCGCGATAGTCGCGCAATCGCTCAGCCTCTGCAGCATCCGTCACGAGATGCGGTGCCAGCCCACCCTGTGGTCGCAACACCATCTGCACCGGCAGGCGGAAAGAGTCTTTCTTCTGGTTGGTGGTGTCAGCCGCCGGCAGGCTCTCTAGCAATTCAAGCAGCGCAGGGCCGGTGTACCAGGGGGTGCGCTCGGAGTGATCGACGATGTTGTCGCCCTCGAGCGCAGACACCGGAAGCACATGCAGGTTCAAAATGCCCAGTTCGAAGGCCACCCGCTCGGCCTGCGCGGCGACCAGTTCGAAACGTTGCTGAGAGTACTCAACGAGATCGATCTTGTTGACCGCAATGATCACGTTCGGCACGCGCAACAGAGCGACCACTGCGAGGTGACGGATCGTCTGTTCCAGCACTCCCTTGCGCCCATCAACGAGCACAATCACTGCATCGGCGGTGGTGGCCCCGGTGACCATGTTGCGGGTGTACTGCACGTGCCCGGGGCAGTCCGCGAGAATGAAGCTGCGGTTGCCGGTGGAGAAGTAGCGGTAGGCCACGTCGATAGTGATGCCCTGCTCGCGCTCGGCACGAAGGCCGTCGGTGAGCAGCGCGAAGTCGAACTCACCATGGGCGAAGCCGCGGTCGCTCGAGGTTCGTGCGACCTGCTCGAGCTGGTCGGCGAGGATCGCCTTCGAGTCGTGCAACAACCGGCCGACGAGCGTCGACTTACCGTCATCCACCGAGCCTGCCGTCGCGAAACGGAACAGTGTTGAGTCTGCGAGTGCGTCAGTCATCAGAAGTACCCATCTTTTTTGCGATCCTCCATGGCTGCCTCGCTGAGGCGGTCATCGGCACGAGTAGCGCCGCGCTCGGTGATGGTCGAGCGTGCGACCTCACCCACGATGGCGGCGAGGTCAGCAGCATCCGATTCCACTGCTCCGGTGCAACTCATGTCGCCCACGGTGCGGTAGCGAACCGTACGCAGCTCGACCCGCTCGTCGGCGCGCGGCGGTGAGAACTCTCCGACCGGGCGCCACATGCCATCGCGCTGGTAGACCTCGCGGTCGTGAGCGAAGTACAGCGGCGGCAGCTCAATGTTCTCGCGTTCGATGTAGCGCCAGATGTCGAGTTCGGTCCAGTTCGAAATGGGAAACGCGCGCACGTGTTGGCCAGGGGTGTGGCGCCCGTTGTAGAGGCTCCACAGCTCGGGTCGCTGGTTGCGAGGGTCCCACTGCCCGAACTCATCGCGCAACGAGATGATGCGCTCCTTGGCCCGCGCCTTGTCTTCGTCGCGTCGCGCTCCGCCGAAGACAGCGTCGTGGCGGCCAGCGGCGATCGCGTCGAGCAGCGGAACCGTCTGCAAGGGATTGCGGGTGCCGTCAGAACGCTCGTGCAAGCGACCGTCGTCGATGTAATCCTGCACGCGGGCGACCTCGAGCTTGACGCCGAGACGCTCGACCGTGCGATCGCGAAACGCGAGTACCTCGGGAAAGTTGTGCCCGGTGTCTACGTGTAGCACTGGGAAAGGCACGCGGCCCGGAGCAAACGCTTTGGTCGCCAGGTGAAGCACGACCACGGAGTCTTTGCCGCCCGAGAACAGCAGCACGGGCCGCTCGAATTCGGCGACGACCTCGCGGATGATGTGGATGGCCTCGGCTTCGAGCAGGTCGAGCGTCGACAGGTGAACAGACCCGGGGGTCAGGGTGTCAATAGTCATACGTGCAACCCGCATTCCGTTTTCGAAAGGCCAGCCCAACGGCCAGACCGAGGATCTTCACCAGGGGCGACCGCCTTGGTGCATGGCGCGCACCCGATGGAGGGATAGCCGTTGGTCACGAGCAAGTTCACCGGCACCTTGTGCCCGCCGGCGTAGTCGAGCAGGTCGTCAAAGGTCCACGAAGCAACCGGATTGATCTTCACGAGGCCGTTGCGCTCATCCCACTGCACGAGCGGGGTGTTCGCCCGTGTGGGGGCTTCGTCACGGCGGACGCCCGTGAACCAGACTTCGTAGCCGCCGAGCGCATCTTTCAGCGGGGCGACTTTGCGTCGATCGCAGCACAGCGCCGGGTCACGGTCGTGCAATTTTTCGCCGAACTCGGCGTCTTGCTCGGCGACTGTCTGCTCGGGCAGCACATCGACAATGCGCACGTCGAGGGCGCGACCGACTTCGTCGCGGGTGAAGCGCGTTTCGGCGAAGTGGTACCCCGTATCGAGAAAGAGCACGTCGACGCCGGGCAGGTGTTCTGCAACGAGATGGGGGAGCGCGGCGTCAGCCATCGAGCACGCGACCGCGGCAGCATCCGTGCCAAAATTCTCGGCTACCCACCGCACGACCTGTGCTGGCGTCGCTTCGTCTTCAGCGCCGCTGCGGAGTTCTTCGGCGCCTCGCTCGGCGATCGCCTTCAGCTCTTCGCGCGATCGCTTTACCTCGATGCGCGGCGCGAGTGAGACGGTCATTGCAGTGCCTCTTCTTCGGCCCGGTGAGCCCACTGCGCGAACGTCTCATCGTTTTCGGCGTCGCGGTCTTCGAGGAAACGCTTGACAACACGGTCGACGTAGTCAGCGATGCCATCTGCGGCGACCTTGAGTCCGCGCACGGTGCGGCCAAGACCTGCCTCGTCGCGGTTGTCAGAGGCGAGACCTCCACCGAGGTGCACCTGATAGCCGGGAACCTGCTCGCCGTCGATCGTGACGAGCTGGCCCTTCAGCCCGATGTCGGCGGTTTGAATGCGCGCGCAAGAGTTGGGGCAGCCGTTGACGTGCAGGCTGATCGGGTGGGGAAGATCGAAGGCGTCGAGGCGCTCTTCGAGGTCGAGTACCGCAGCCGTCGCGAACGCCTTGGTCTCGACGATCGCGAGCTTGCAGAACTCGATTCCGGTGCACGCGATCGTGCCGCGGCGAATCAGACTCGGGCGCGCCTGCAGGCCGAGGTCATCGAGGCCCTTGATGAGCGACTCCACTCGGTCTTCAGGAATGTCGAGAATGACAATCTTCTGGTGGGGGGTGGTACGAATGCGGCTGGAGCCATGGTCTTCCACCAGTTCCGCGAGTTGTGTGAGCATGGGGCCAGAGATGCGGCCCACGATGGGGGTGGCGCCGACATAGAAGCGGCCGTCTTTCTGGCGGTGCACTCCGACATGGTCGCCTGCGGTCAGGGGCTTGGGAGCGGCCGGGCCATCGGGAAGCGCGTAGCCGAGGTATTCGTCTTGCAAAATCTGGCGAAACTTCTCGGGACCCCACTCGGCGAGTAGGAACTTGAGGCGGGCCTTGTTGCGCAGTCGGCGGTAGCCGTAGTCGCGAAAGATCTGCGCAACGCCGTGCCATACTTCGGTGACCTCGTCGGGCGTAACGAATGCGCCGAGGCGCTCGCCGAGCCGCGGCGATGCCGAGAGCCCGCCGCCGACCCAAAGGTCGTAGCCGACGCCGAGTTCAGGGTGCTCGACCGCCACGAACGCCACGTCGTTGATCTCGTGCACCACGTCTTGACTGGGGTGACCGGTGATCGCGGTCTTGAACTTGCGGGGCAGGTTGGCGAGGGTTTCATCGCCGATGAAACGTGACGTGATGGAGTTGATCTGCGGGGTGGGGTCGATCAGCTCGTCGGCGGCGATCCCGGCAACAGGAGAGCCCAGCACCACGCGCGGAACGTCTCCGCACGCCTCAGTGGTGCCCAAGCCGATGGCCTCGAGGCGGCGCCATATCTCTGGCATCGACTCGACTTCAACCCAGTGCAGCTGCACGTTCTGGCGGTCGGTGAGGTCTGCAGTGCCGCGGCCGAATTCGGTGGAAATTTCGCCGATTACCCGCACTTGATCCGTAGTGAGCTGGCCGCCGTCAATGCGCACGCGCAGCATGAAGTACTCGTCTTCAAGCTCATGTGGTTCAAGAGTCGCGGTGCGGCCACCGTCGATGCCCGGCTTGCGTTGAGTGTAAAGACCCCAGACGCGAAAGCGCCCGTGAAGGTCGGTGGGGTCGATCGATGCGAACCCACCCTTGGAGTAGATGTTCTCGATGCGCTCGCGAACGGCCAGACCGTTGTCGACCTGTTTCCACTCTTCATTGGCGTTGAGTGGCGCTTTGCCGTCGATGTTCCACTGACCGTTGGGCTTCGACGAGGGGCGTCGCGGGGTGCGGGTCTCAGTGTTGCTAGTCGTCATGATGGCCTCCGATGTCCGGGCGTCCCCGGGCGTGAGCATCGATCTGCCCACTCACCGAGAGTAAGAGCGCTCAAAGGAGGTCGGTGCAAGTGACGTCAAGCAGCGTTAAGGGGCGTAACGCGGCGACACAGAAGGTCAGTCGCCAGGCAGCATGCTGCGGTAGCGATCCACCACGAGAGCCACGAGTTCGCCAGCGGGCTCATCGTCGTCGAGCAGGGGTCGGGCGACGTGCGCGCCCTCGGCGAGGCGGGTTGCGAGATCGTGAAAGTACCCGGGCGCGAGCAGATAGTTGGCGACCACGACGCGCTCGGCGCCCGCCTCGCGTGCGGCTTCGAGCGCTGTGCCGAGGCGTGGTTCGGTTGCGGCTAAGAAGCCGACCGTCACCGCTCGGTCGAGCCTTTCGCTCAGCATCCGCCCGATGGTTCTGCAGTCTTCGTTCGCCCGCTCATCGCTCGAGCCCGCGACGGCAAGCACGATTGCGTCTGCGTGCGCGGGGTTCAGCGGGGCGAGGCGCGCGATGAGAGCGTCGACGAGACGCGGATCTGGACCGAGCGCTGGAGAGATGGTGACGTTGTGGCGATGCGCGGACTGTTCCTTCAGGTCGATGCGCACGTGGTAGCCAGCAGAAAGCAACAGGGGAACGATGACGACAGGCTGAGCTTCGTCAATATCAGCGAGGGATGCAGCGACATCGGGCTGCTGCACATCGACGTGGCCCAGGCGCACCATGACGTCAGGTAGCTGTGCGGCGACCGCCGCGGCGAGAGCCTCAACCGCAGCTTGGCCAGCGGCCGACGAGGTGCCGTGCGAGATCGCAATCAGTGCAGGGGCCGTCACTCCTCCATTGTGCCGTGCATGCCACGGGTGGGTTGCCGGGAAAGTCCCCGGCCGTTCAGGCGGCCGGGGACACCGGGGTGGGGAAGGGCGCTGCGTGTCTCATACCTCGGGGGTGCCGGGGGCGAACCCACGGTGCATGTTCGGGCCGTGATCGCGGTGGATGTTGTGATCTCGTGGCTCGGGGGTGTCGTGCGAGCCGTGTCCGTGTCGCCCGTGTCCGCAGCGGCGCCCGTGGCGTCGGCCGAATCTACGCCCTCTGGAGCCTCGCGGTGAATTCTCGTCCCACCCGAGTTCTCGGGCGATGGATTCCAGCGATGCCAGGGTGGTGGCGAAGTCTTCGGGCGAGACTGAGCCCGCGACGCGGGCGCGGATGCCGCGAACGAGTTCGTCGAGTCGAGCCTTCGTGGCAAGCCCTTCGTCGGTGAGCGACCAAGTGCCGTCACCGCTCTCGTCGGCCCATCCGCGTTTGCGGAGCCGTTGCAGATGCTTGCTTTTTCGAGCGAGTCGCTCTGCGAGTCCAGGCATGTCAACGTCGCCGGACAGCGCGGTGAGCAGCATCCACTCACGGCGTGAAACGCCTTCTGCGTCAAGGGTGCTCGCAAACTCATCAGCGATGAGACGGTCGACGACGCGCAGCCAGAAGCCGAGCGGTCGAGGGGCCGGAACTGCCCCTTTGGTGGTGTCGTTTTCGGTATTCATGGGAAGTCCTTTCAGGGCGGCCGTGCCGCCAAATATTTACATGTCAAAAAGCATGTATATGTACAGTGACATACGAATGGAAAGTATGTCAAGTTGCATGTAAATTAGACGGATGCCGAACAGTCCCGCCGAATCCGCTCAGCACGCCGACGAAATCGCCGCCGCGCTGGCCCGCGTGCGTGGTCGTCGGATGCCACGGCCGCCGTGGGCCAAAGAGGGCCTCGCCCGGCACTCAGAACACGATCGCAATGGCCGTGATCACCCGTCTTCGCACGGACGCGGGCGCGGCGGCCCCCCGTGGGCAGACGGAGCCGGGCGTTTCGGCGGGCCAGCGCGGATGCGCCTGCTGGAGGCACTCGTTGCAGCATCCCACCCCCTCACCATTGGTGAGATCGCCGAAGCGGTGAACGTTGATCAGCCCCGTGCATCCCGATTGGTGCAACAGGGAGTCGAGCATGAACTGGTGCGTCGCGAGATAGACCCTGATGATGCTCGACGCAGCCGCGTCGCCCTCACGGAACGCGGGCACCGAATAGTTCAGGACTTCACGGGTAACCGGCGAGAGGCGATCGACTCGGCACTTTCGACCTTCACAGACACCGAGCGCGCTGACCTCGCCCGACTGCTGACGAAGCTGGCCGACGGCTGGCCGCAGTCGTAGCCATACACGCAGCGCACGTCACAGCACAAGTTATC
Source organism: Microbacterium sp. NPDC076911 (assembly GCF_040687125.1). NCBI lineage: Bacteria > Bacillati > Actinomycetota > Actinomycetes > Micrococcales > Microbacteriaceae > Microbacterium > Microbacterium sp. NPDC076911. The sequence continues at coordinate 27,927 of NZ_JBFBMP010000005.1, forward strand.
GACGACACCTCCCGCTGGTGAGCGCCAGTCGATAGCGTGTCAGCGTGACAGATACCGAGACTGATTCAGCCCCACCGAGAAACAGCACCAGTTCAAGCGGCATTTTGCGCTGGGTGTTCTGGCCCGCAGCGGCCGTCATACTCGCCTTCAGCGCCTTCGCCTTGATCGCGCCCTCGGCTGCCGAAGCGATGTTCGGTGCGATTCAGTCGTCCATCGTCAATGCTTTCAACTGGTACTACGTCGTGCTCGCGGCATTCTTCGTGGTGTTCGCCCTGACCATGGGGTTCTCTCGCTTCGGCGATATCAAACTCGGCAAGGACGACGACAAGCCGGAGTTCTCGGTGGGGGCGTGATTCTCGCTGCTCTTCGCCGCCGGTATGGGCATCGGGCTGGTCTTTTACGGGGTCAGCGAGCCACTCAGCCACTACGTGGACCCGCGCCCCGGCGTCACTGGTCCCTCTGACGTGCTCGCGCAGTCTGCGCTCACCCAGACGTATTTGCACTGGGGAGTGCAGGCCTGGTCGATCTACGTTGTCGTCGGCCTTGCGCTCGCCTACGCGATTCACCGCCGTGGTCGGCCGATTTCGATCCGCTGGACGCTTGAGCCGATTCTCGGCGAGAAGCGAGTGCTCGGGGGTTGGGGCCACACCATCGATGTGATCGCGCTCGTCGGCACGCTTTTCGGTGTCGCTACTTCGCTTGGGCTTGGCGTAATGCAGATCAGCGCGGGCCTTGAGTCGGCCGGGCTTGCTGAACCATCGACGGGCCTGCAGGTTGTGATCATCGGTGTGATCACCTTCTTCGTGCTGATGTCGGTGCTTTCAGGTGTCACCAAGGGCATGAAGTGGCTATCGTCGACCAACCTGATCTTGGCCGGACTGTTACTTCTTTACATCTTGATCTTCGGTCAGACTGAGTTCCTGTTGCGCGAGTGGGTGCAGTCGATCGGTGGATACATTCAAAACTTCGTCGGTCTGTCGTTCAACACGAGTGCCTTCCAGGGCGAAGAGGGCGAGGCGTGGCAGGCCGCGTGGACCTCGTTCTACTGGGGTTGGTGGATCTCGTGGGCGCCCTTCGTCGGAATCTTCATCGCACGCATCTCAAAGGGTCGTTCGGTGCGCGAGTTTGTCCTCGGCGTGATCATCGTGCCTACGCTGCTGGGAATTCTGTGGTTCGCAGTTCTCGGCGGTTCGGCGCTCTACCTTGAGATGAACGACCCAGGCTCGATGACGCTGCCCGACGGGTCGGTCGATCTCGAGGGCTCGATCTTCCAGCTGTTGACGTTCTTCCCGGGCACCTCGGTGCTCACAATCGGTGTGATCCTGCTGATCTCGATCTTCTTCGTCACTTCGTCAGACTCTGGAGCGCTGGTGATGGGAATGATCGCAACGGGCGGCAATCAAGAACCCGCCAAATGGGTGCGTACCTTCTTCACGCTCGTCACTGCGATCCTCGCGGTATCGCTGCTCATCGCCGGCGGTCTGACAGCCATTCAGACGGCGGCCATCACGATCGCGCTGCCGTTCAGTGTGGTGATGCTGCTGATCTGTTGGGCGACCGTGGTTGCCTTCCGCCGTGAACGCCATGCATACGACCTCGCGAAACGCGCGGCCTTTGTCGAGCGCATTGGCGACTTCTATGGACTCGAAGTCGAGCAGGCAGACCGTCAGGGCATTCGCTTTCCGAAGTGGCTTGGCAGGCGCCAGCGAGCGCCGCATGACGCTGAGGTTGATGCGGCTGCGAAGGTAGTCGCTGCCGCCGATCTCAATGAAGCGGTTCCAGGGTCAGCGCCCGAGCCCACGGCCTCTGCCAAGGATCAGCCCGGCGACCTCTGAGCGGTCAGGCGCTGAGCTTGTTCTGTGTTGCCTTGACCGGCAGCAACAAGAGCAAGCCAGCCACGAGCACCAGCACGATGCCCAAGATGCCGAAGTAGGCCTCTCCCGAGATCGCAACGAATAGCGCGAACATGGTCGGTGCGAGGAATGAGACGGCGCGGCCGGTGGTCGCGTAAAGGCCGAAGACTTCTCCCTCGCGTCCCGGCGGGATCACTCGCGCAAGGAATGTTCGGGATGCTGATTGTGCGGGCCCGACAAAGAGGGTGAGAGCCAAACCGGCGGTCCAGAACACGATGGCTCCACCGTCGTGCAGGAAGAACACGAGCAGCCCCGACACGATCAGACCGATGAGTGCGGCGATGATCACCGGCTTCGCGCCCAGACGATCGTCGAGAACACCCACGGCGATGGTCGAGATGCCCGCCACGACGTTGGCGGCGATGGCGAAGATGATCACTTCGCCCGGTGAGAACCCGAAGACCGATGCTGCGAGTACGCCGCCGAAGGTGAATACGCCAGCGAGCCCGTCGCGGAACACGGCGCTTGCGAGCAAGAACCACACCGTCGGGCGGCTTTCGCGCCAGAGGCGGGCGATGTCTCTACCCAGGCGCGCGTACGACCCGAAGAAGCTCACCTTGTCGCGCTTGACGCCGACGCCCTTGTACTCGGGAACAAAGAGGAGAACCGGAATAGCGAAGATGCCGAACCAGAGCGCCGAGGTCAGCACCGTTGCACGAACGTCCATGCCGTTCTCGCTGGTGATGCCGAACAGGCCTACCTCAGGCGCGATGAAGCCGAAGTAGACGATGAGAAGCAGAACGATTCCACCGATGTAGCCCAGTCCCCAACCAAAGCCGCTGACTCGCCCAATCGACCGCGGCGTCGAAATCTGCAGAAGCATCGAGTTGTAGTTCACGCCCGCGAATTCGAAGAAGATGTTGCCGGCAGCCAACAGCCCGAGCCCGAGCCAAAGGAACGAGGGGTCGGGCTGAACGAAGAACATTGCCGCCGTCAGCGCCACCACGATGTAGGTGTTGACAGCAAGCCAGAGTTTGCGGCGCCCTGAAGTATCGGAGCGTTGACCGGTGACCGGTGCAAGCACGGCGATCAGCAGACCAGCACCCGCGAGCGCCCAGCCGATCTGAGCCTCGACTGTTCCGGTGGGTCCGAAGCTCGAGCTTGCCAGATAGACGGTGAAGACGAACGACGTGATCACGGCGTTGAACGCTGCCGAACCCCAATCCCACAGACCCCAGGCGAGCACTATCTTCTTGCTGGTGCGGGTCGGCCCCTCGTTCACGACGGCTGCGGCCATCGCATCGGTGGGGGTCATCCCCTTGAAATCGGGCAGTGAAGAATCGGGGCGTTCGGGCGCACTCATGTGCACACGCTATTGCTCCGTGGTGAACAAGCGGTAGCGTGCGGCCCACTTTCATGACCATTTCTGAAAAGTTGATATGAGGTGTATCAACTTCATTTGACACCATTGAGCACCCCGGGTAGCCTTGAGCCATCACGACTCAACTATTCAAAGAGTCGCCCAATACTTCCCATATACGCACGGCCGCAGCATCCGCTCGGCCAAAATGAAGGAGAAACACACATGGCACGTGCTGTAGGAATCGACCTCGGAACGACTAACTCGGTCGTCAGCGTCCTCGAGGGTGGCGAGCCCAAGGTCATCGCCAACGCAGAGGGCTTCCGCACCACCCCTTCGGTGGTCGCCTACACGAAAGATGGCGAGGTGCTCGTCGGTGAGACCGCAAAGCGCCAGGCTGTTACCAACGTTGACCGCACCGTCGCCAGCGTCAAGCGCCACATCGGCACCGACTGGACCTTCGAGGTTGACGGCAAGAAGTGGACGCCGCAGGAGATCTCGGCTCGCATTCTGATGAAGCTGAAGCGCGACGCCGAGGAATACCTCGGTGACACCGTGACCGACGCTGTCATCACCGTTCCCGCCTACTTCAACGATGCTGAGCGTCAGGCAACAAAAGAAGCCGGTGAAGTTGCTGGACTCAACGTTCTTCGTATCATCAACGAGCCCACGGCCGCCGCTCTGGCGTACGGCCTTGACAAGGGCAAGGAAGATGAACTGATTCTCGTCTTCGACCTCGGTGGCGGAACGTTCGATGTCTCGCTGCTCGAAGTGGGCAAGGATGACGACTTCTCGACCATTCAGGTTCGCTCGACCTCCGGTGACAACCGCCTCGGTGGTGACGACTGGGACCAGCGCGTAGTCGAGTACCTGATCAAGCAGTTCAAGGAGACCACCGGCGTTGACGTCTCGGGCGACAAGATCGCTCTGCAGCGTCTCAAGGAGGCCGCTGAGCAGGCAAAGAAGGAACTGTCGAGCTCGAACTCGACCAGCATTAACCTGCCCTACCTGTCGCTGACTGACTCCGGCCCCGTATCGCTGAGCGAGACGCTTTCGCGTGCGAAGTTCGAAGATCTCACCAAGGATCTTCTCGACCGCACCAAGAAGCCTTTCGAAGACGTCATTCGCGAAGCCGGCGTCAAGGTTGCCGACATCGATCACGTTGTGCTCGTCGGTGGCTCCACGCGTATGCCTGCCGTTGCTGAGCTCGTCAAGAAGGAAGCTGGCAAGGAAGCGAACAAGGGCGTGAACCCTGATGAGGTCGTCGCCGTCGGCGCCGCCCTTCAGGCTGGCGTTCTCAAGGGTGAGCGCAAGGATGTGCTGCTCATCGATGTCACTCCCCTGAGCCTCGGTATCGAGACCAAGGGTGGCATCATGACCAAGCTCATCGAGCGCAACACGGCCATCCCGACCAAGCGCAGCGAGACTTTCACCACCGCTGATGACAACCAGCCGTCAGTGGCGATCCAGGTGTTCCAGGGTGAGCGTGACTTCACTCGCGACAACAAGCCGCTCGGAACCTTCGAGCTCACGGGTATTGCTCCGGCTCCGCGAGGCATTCCGCAGGTTGAGGTCACCTTCGATATCGACGCCAACGGCATCGTGCACGTGTCTGCGAAAGACAAGGGCACGGGCAAGGAGCAGTCGATGACGATCACCGGCGGTTCGTCGTTGCCGAAGGAAGACATCGAGCGCATGGTCAAGGAAGCGGAAGAGAACGCTGCCGAAGACAAGAAGCGCCGCGAGTCGGCTGAGGTTCGCAACCAGGCTGAGACGCTCTCGTACTCGATCGAGAAGCTCATCAAGGAGAACGAAGACAAGCTGCCCGAAGAGGTCAAGACCGAGGTTCAGGCCGACGTTGACGCACTCAAGGCTGCGCTCGCCGGTGAAGACGACGAAGCGGTGAAGACTGCATTCGAGAAGCTCAACGAGAGCCAGGGCAAGCTCGGCGAAGCAATCTACGCTTCGAGCCAGGCTGATGCCGCTGCTGCACCCGACGCTGAGGCCCCGACCGATGAGGCCGGTTCGGCATCTGATGAAGATGTCGTAGACGCCGAGGTTGTCGAGGACGAAGACGACAAGGAAAACAACAAGTAGTTATGGCTGACAAGGACTTCGAAGAGCCAGGCGCTGAAGAGCACGGCGAAGACGAGGTCCTCGGCGATGAGGGGTCGGAGACGCAGGTCTCCGACCCCGACCCGCAGGAGGAGCTCACCGTCGATGACATCCTGGGAGCTGAGCAGAACACTGATGCTGCCGCAGAAGACGCGGTGCTCGCTGACCTTGAGTCGGCGCTGCTGAACGACCTAAAGCGTCTTCAGGCCGAGTACGCGAACTACCGCCGTCGCACGGAAGACCAGCGCGAAGTCGAGATGGAGCGCGCGAAGGGTTCCATCGCCAAGGGACTTCTCCCGGTGCTTGATGACCTCGACCGCGCTGAGAAGCACGGAGACCTCGAAGAGGGAACCGCGTTCTTCCCGATCGCTGAAAAGCTGCGCGCAGTGGCCGAGCGGATGGGACTGACGACCTATGGCGTAGCCGGTGAAGCGTTTGACCCGCAGCAGCACGAAGCCATTTTCCAGGCGCCCACCCCCGGTGCGACCGAAGCGACCATCCTTGAGGTGGTCGAAATCGGCTACCGCCTGGGATCAGTGGAACTGCGTCCGGCGAAAGTCGTTGTCGCTGTTCCCGCCGAATAGACCGGTCAAGGAGGAACCATGGCCAGTCAGGACTGGTTCGACAAGGACTTCTACAAGACGCTCGGGGTCTCAAAAGAGGTCACCGACGCGGATCTGAAGAAGACCTATCGCAAGCTCGCGCGCAAGTACCACCCTGATTCCAACCAGGGGGATGCTTCCGCCGAAGCGAAGTTCAAAGAGGTCAGCGAGGCTTACTCGGTGCTCTCTGATGCTGAGCAACGTGCGGAGTATGACCAGATTCGCGCGATGGGTTCCGGCGCACGCTTCACTTCTGGTGGTGGCGGCGCCACGGGCGGCTTTGAAGACGTGTTCAGCATGTTTTCACAAGGTCGTGGCGCCCGGCCTAGCACCAGCGGCCCCGAGTACGAAGACATCTTCTCGATGTTCAATCAGCAAGGTGGCGGCTTCGGCAACGGGCGTTTCGGTCAATCGACCGGTGGCTTCCGGGGCTACGGCGGACCCACGCGTGGTGCAGATGTCACGGCTCGCACCACGGTCGACTTCATCACGGCCACCAAGGGTGAGACCATCACGCTTCAGGGCGAAGACGGCAAACCCTTCAAAGTCAAGATTCCCGCTGGCATCGCTGACGGTCAGAAAGTGCGCTTGCGCGGTCGTGGGCGCACATCGCCCGATGGCGGCGAGAACGGAGATGTAGTTGTGGCGGTATCTGTGCGGCCGCACCCGGTGTTCACCCGTGATGGGCTGAACCTTCGGGTGACCGTTCCGGTGACATTCACCGAAGCGGCATTGGGAGCGACGATCGAAGTGCCCACTCTCGGCGGCGACCCCGTCAAGCTGCGGGTTGCTCCCGGCACACCTTCGGGTCGTGTCCTTCGTGTCAAAGGCCGCGGAGTGCAGAGCCCGAAGGGTCTGGGCGATCTGCTTGCAGAAGTTCAGGTCGCGGTGCCGTCGCACCTCGATGACGCTGCTCGTGAAGCGCTCGAGAAGTTTCAGGCGCTCGAGCCCCACGAGAACCCACGCGCGGATCTCATGTCGAAAGCACGCGGCTAATAGGCTCATTTCACCATGATCGCGAGGAGGATGGCAGATGGCTGAGCAAGATCGGCTTGACGAAGACGCCCCCCTCCTCGCGATCGCTGTTGCCGCCGATCTGGCGGGAATGCACCCCCAGACGTTGCGCCAGTACGACCGCATCGGACTCGTCGTTCCCGCGCGCACCCAAGGCGGTTCGCGCCGGTATTCGCTGCGCCACGTCGAACAGTTGCGCGAGGTCGCGCGCCTTTCAGCCGAGGGGCTGAGTCTGCCCGGCATTGCGCGCATTCTCGATCTAGAGGACGAAGTGCGAGGCCTCCGCCGACGCGTCGCAGAACTTGAGAAGCAGGTGCGCACCGAGATCGGCAACCGCCCGGGCGCACGCGTTTTCGCAGCAGGGGCGACCGGCGCTGTTGTGACGCTGCGGCATGGTTCGCGCGTGCGGCGGGCGACCGAAGTGGTGCTGTGGAGCCCGCCTCGACCTGACGCGAACGACCAACGCTAGGTGTGCCGGCGTGGTGCGGCCGTCTCAGCGGTGACGGGCGCGTGCGCTGCGTGCAGATGGTTCAGCGACGCTAAAGTCGTCGCGTGACTAAAGAGCACCCTGCAACGAGGCGCGAACTGCGACTGCGTGTTCCTGCCGCGCCCCATAACGACAGGGAACGCTCACTTGAGACTCTGGCGCTCGGGGTCGGCGCAATCGCGTTTGTCGTTGTTGGGCTGCTTGCTCTGATCGTTTTTCAGCTCCAGGAGGCGCCCATTGCTGGTCCGGGATCGGTGGGCCAGTTCGCCGCAGTAGCCTCTGCGGTCGCAGCGTTCCTTGCTTTCATCGCCGGGCGGTATGTGGTGCATGACCGCGCTGCTGGTCACTCGATGTCCGCGCTTGACGTGCTCGACATCGTCGCTCTGGCTTTCGCGCACGCGGTAATCGCCCTGCTTTCGATGACTCTTCTCGCAGTCATTCTTGAAGAGGGATTCATCGACGCGAAAGTGTTCGCGCTGTTCGTTGTGATCATCTCTGGCGCTGCTGCGTCGGGAACGGCGTACTTTACGTTCTTTTCGTCCACGCACATGGATCTGCAACTTCTGGCGATCATGCTCGCGGTCTTTTTGGTCGAGGGAGTGCTGGCGGCCATGCTCACGGCGTCAGATCCACACTGGTGGATGGATAACCTGAGCGCGCTCGGAATGACCGACGATCTCTCGTCGCTCACGTTCAATCTCACACTGATCGTCGCCGGTTTTATCCTGACAACCCTCGCGCGCTATGCGACACGTTCCATACCCACCCCCAACGTGCGCGGGCTTCGCAATGTGCGCATGACGCTCGTCATCGTAGGCATCTTCCTGGCCCTGGTGGGGGTGTTTACCGTCGATGAGTTCTTCGGGATTCATACCGCCGTTGCCTCGGGCATGGTTTTCGCCTTCGCGACGCTGGTCTTTCGCCTTCACCGCTGGATCCCGGGTTTACCTCAGGCGTTCATCATGCTTGGCTACGTGTTTGTCGGTGTGATCCTGCTGCTTGCGATCTATTTCGCCATTGGCTATTACACACTGACCGCAGTGGAACTCGTCGCGGGGATTCTTGTCTTCACTTGGGTTGTACTGTTCATTCGCAACGCGGCTGCGCTTCAACAGGATGCGCAGCGAGGCTGACTCATGGCAAAACTGACAGAAGAACGATGGCGCCATCTCACCCGCGTGCCACTCATCGTGGCATCCGTCGTGTTCATCGTCGTCTATTCGTGGCAGGTGATTGCCGACTTTCAGGGAACCGCCTTCATGACTGCTCGACTCATCATGGGCTTCACCTGGGTGGTCTTCGCTGTCGACTACGTCGTGCGACTGGGACTTGCGCGTCAAAAACGGCACTGGTTCGTGGGGCACCTGTTTGATTTCACTGTCGTGATATTGCCGGCGCTGCGTCCGTTGCGCTTGCTTCAAGCGTTGACGCTCGTGGGCGGAGTCAGGTACAGCCAAGGCACCGCCATTCGCAGTCGGCTCGCTGTGTATGGCGCTGGCGCAGTCGTCATTCTCATCTGGATCGGCTCACTCTCGGTGCTTGATGCCGAGCGCAACGCACCTGGCGCAAACATCGTGAACTTCGGTGACTCGATTTGGTGGGCTGCGGTGACGATGAGCACTGTGGGTTACGGCGACTACTACCCGGTGACGCTGACGGGGCGACTGGTGGCGGCGTTGCTAATGAGCGCGGCCGTGGCGCTCGTCGGCGTGGTGACCGCGACGCTCGCGTCGTGGGTTATTGAGTTTGCTTCGCGGGGTCACGATGATGACGAGGCATCCACTCGAGGCCAAGTTCGTGAGCTTGCGCGGCAGGTCAGCGACATCGCGGCCCGACTGGGTGAAGTTCCCGCGACTGAGACCACGCGCACGGCTGAGCCAGAAGTGCCGCCTCGCCCGCCGCTACCGCCGACCGCTGAGTCGAATTAGCGACGCGAGCGTTGCTCACCACGCCATCGAGCCCGGCGCGCCCTTGAAAGGGCCCGCGATGTCAGGCGTAACCCAGCCACCGTAGAAGCTGCCGGGTTGCGCGAGAACCGGCACACCATCGATCGTGCAATTCTCCATCTGCGCCGGGACCCCAGGACAGCGGGCCGCGCGTTCAGATACGCTTGCGCCGTGAGACGTCAGCCCCCGCAACCTACTCCCGCACCAACGCCGGCTCCACCGGCGCTTTCGCCTACGCTGTCTGTGTTGATCGGCCTGGCGGCTACCGTCATAGCGCTCGCGGGGATGTTCCTGGCACGCGACCTCGTCGGTCCGCTGGTGCTCGGTGCAGTGCTGGTGATCATCTGCCACCCGATTCGGTTCCCGCTCGAGCGCAAGGGCTGGCCGCGTTGGGCCGCCACCACAGCAGTAATCGTTGTGGCGTATCTGATTCTCGCGGTGCTCGTAGCACTGCTGTTCTTCGCGGGAACCCAGTTTGCTCAGTTGGTTGTCGACTACTCGGGAGAGCTGCAGAAAACCATTCAGGGCATCGTCACGTCACTCCAAGATCTGGGCCTCGACTCCACCACCGCCTCTGCCGCGGCAAGCGTGCTGTCACCGTCAACGATCCTGTCTTTTGCATCCTCGCTGGGCAGCACCGTGCTTGCGGTACTCACCGCATTCTTCTTCGTAGTCGCCTACATCATCTTCATGGCCGCAGATGGGGCTCGCTACGCGCGCGCCGACACCGCCTTCGGCCCGTCGATTCGACCCACGGTCGATCGGGTGCGCGCCTATAACGGTGGCGTGCGAAAGTACTACGTCGTCAATGCCAGCTTCGGCGCGATCGTGGCGATCATCGACGGCCTCGCGCTGTGGGCGTTGGATATTCCTGCCCCCGCCGTATGGGCAATCCTCGCCTTCGTGACGAACTTCGTGCCGAACATCGGATTTGTGCTCGGTCTCGTGCCGCCCGCGTTGCTTGCGCTGGTTGTTGGCGGTTGGCCGCTCTTTTTCGCGGTGGTGGCAATCTATTGCGTCGTCAATGTGACCTTGCAGGTTTTGGTGCAGCCCAAGTTCGTGAGCGACGCCGTGAACCTATCACTCACGCTGAGCTTCTTCTCAGTGATTTTCTGGACCTTCATCATCGGTCCGCTGGGCGCGATCCTGTCCATCCCGCTGACGCTTCTCGTGCGTGCTCTGGTGCTCGATTCAGACCCGTCGCAGCGATGGCTACGGTGGCTTTCAGGTGATATTGACGCCACCAGCCTCAAATAGCCGCTGCGCATCAACGGATCACGATAACGTGTGCACTCACGGCGGTCGCCCGACCGCGTGACCTTATAACGCGATATGGATGTTGATGGACGCTGTACTCGGTAGCAACCTGATGTGGATTGGCGCAGTGCTGTTGCACGTGGCGATCAGTGTCACGGCCCTGATCGTGCTTCCCAAGCATCGCAAACCGACAGCCGCGATGGCGTGGTTGCTTGCGATCATCCTGGTGCCATATCTCGGCATCTTGCTGTATCTGTTGATCGGAAGCATCAAGCTCCCGAAGTCTCGCCGTGACAAGCAGGCGCAGATCGACGCCATCATCGCGGAGCGTGTCGCTGCGGCTGGAGTTGAAGTCGACGACACCACGTGGCCCGCGCACTTTCGCACCATCGTCGCGCAGAATCAGCGACTCACGAAACTTCCACCGCAAGAGAACAACAGCGCCGCGCTCTTCGGAGACTACGAGCAGTCCATCGTTGAGATGGCCAAAGCGATGGATGCTGCCGAGCGCTACATCCACGTGGAGTTCTTCATCGTCTCGAACGACAAGACCACCGCACCGTTCTTCGCCGCTATGGAAGCCGCGGTGGCCCGCGGCGTCACGGTTCGCCTATTGGCAGATCACGTGTCTTCACGTCGTGCCGTCAATTCCAAAGAGACCTTTGCCGAGCTTGACCGCATCGGAGTGCAGTGGGAGTGGCTCTTGCCGGTAATGCCGTTCAAGGGCAAGTATCAGCGGCCTGACCTGCGCAATCACCGCAAGCTAGTGGTGATCGACGGCAAGGTCGCGTTCATGGGTTCGCAGAACCTCATCGACCGCACCTATAACACCCCGAAGAACATCGCGCGCGGACTCAAATGGCAAGAACTGGTGTCGCGTTTCGAGGGCCCAGTCGTCGCATCCATTGATGCGACATTCCTGACCGACTGGTTTATCGAGACGGGCGACCTGCTCGATGACGAGCAGGTCGCGGCTATCGATGTGCCCCGCCCCGTCGACGGCGAACTGGTGTGTCAATTGGTGCCCAGTGGCCCGGGCTACACCACTGAGAACAACCTGCGACTGTTCCTCTCGCTCATCCACTCCGCCAGCGAACGGGTCATCATCACGAGCCCGTACTTCGTGCCCGACGAAGCGATGGTGTACGCCATCACTACGGCGTGCGAGCGGGGCATCGAAGTGCAGCTTTTCGTCTCAGAGGTAGGAGACCAAGGCCTCGTGTACCACGCGCAGCGGTCGTACTACGAGACGTTGCTTGACGCGGGGGTGCGCATCTTCTTGTACCCCGGCCCATTCATCCTTCACTCGAAGCACTTCTCGATTGACGACGACGTGGCGGTGATCGGCTCCAGCAACATGGACATCCGATCCTTCAGCTTGAACATGGAGATTTCGATGATGGTGCGCGGACAGTCCTTTGTTGAGGGCATGCGTGCAGTCGAGCAGGGCTACCGCGATATCAGTCGGGAATTGACCCTCGAGCAGTGGCGCGCGGAGCCCAGCAAAGCGACCTTCCTTGATGGGGTTGCTCGCCTCACGTCGGCGTTGAACTGAGTCGCTAGCAACACGAAAACGCGGGTGCCCGAACGAATGGTTCGGGCACCCGCGTTTTCGATCTAGCCGAGGAGCTTGGCCTTCGCGGCCGCAAACTCAGCGTCGTTCAAGATGCCTGCCTCTTTGAGGCCCGCAAGCTTCTGCAGTTCGGCGACGACGTCGACTCCAGCGGTCGGTGCTGCGGGTGCGGGCGGGGCCGCATATGCGGCGGCAGCTTGCTGCTGAGCGACAGCATCTGCAGCGGCCTGCTGCATCGCCGCTTGCTGTTGGGCTGCCTGGTACTGCTCTTGCTCAGCCTGTTGCTGAGCTTTGCGCTGCGAGGAACCCGCGACTGCGCCGCTGACGGCGGTGGCCGTTCCAGCAACCACGGCGGTACGGGCAGCGAGTCCGATAAGGCCGGGACGGCCCATGCGACGACGCATAATTATTCTCCTTCGTCTTCTACTGCATCAGCGATCGCGTTCACGATCGGGGCTGGAATGCGCTCGGCGCTGAGCACGACGCCTCCAGACGCGGCGACCTTGGAGGCAAGTTCACGCTGGAATGCCAGTTCGAACGCGACAAGCATCGCGTTGGCGCCCGCGGGAACGAGCTCTGCGAGTTCTGCAACATCTTCTTCACCGGTGATGCCAGCTGCACCGAGGACGATCTCGCCGAGCCCAAAGTCTTCGCCATCTTCGATCTCGATGATGGCGACGTCGCCATCATCCGACTTCGAGATGAGCATGAAGTCGAGCAGGTTGACCTTGTCGGTCGACACCAGCTCGATCAGAGCCTCCATGACACCGGGGTCTGGACGTTCTCCTTCGAATCCGACGAGGTAGAGCTCGACGGGTCCGTACCGAAATTCGGTCATGGGGTTCCCTTCTTGTAGTCGCAACTGACGAGTCGAGCGTAGCGCGATCGGAGGTTGGGTTCCTCTAACAATCAACGCAAAATCCGCGCCCATCGTCCACGCGTCAGGAGGGGTCGATACGCAGCACGGTCGGGGATTCGCCGACCGCGACGTCATCGACGGTGCGCAACGTGCGGGCGAGGTCGTCGATCGAACCGATCACAGTGCCGAAGCGCTCGCGGTCGCCGCATACGGCGGTCACCGTGATGATGTGTGTGCCCGTATCCCACGTGTAGGTTGCGAACGGGGGCGTCTTCCCATCCCCGGGCAGGGGCACCACCAGCTTTTCGCCGACGCCGAGATAGGCATTGCGAAAATTCTCGGTGTCGTCGTACTCCATCGGCATCATTGCGCGGGCGGTGCGCAGCTGTGGCGTCGCCTCTTGCACCTGCGCCATCGCAACGACCAGTTCAGCGTCTGCCTTCCACACCCACACCAGCACTCGGCCCGCGGCCTTCTTCATCAGCATCGGAGCTGCTTGGCTGATCGCCCAGGCAGCAAAACCACTGGCGGGTCGTGCTGTCGAACCGGCGGTAGCGCTCGCCTGTGTGAGCAGCATCCTGATCGCGGCCTTGCGATGGCGGCGGCCACGAAAGCCAATCGAATCGGTTACGGGCACCCAAAGGTGGGGATCGGCATCGGCCTGCAAACGGGGCATGTCAACCAGCGTACGCACGGCCGCGCATAACTGCCTGAGAGAGCGCCTCGGGTAGGGTAGATGCCGCGCCTCAGCGACCCCCTAAGCCGCACCGCCGCACCGCCGCACAGACAGGCCTACATAACCGTGACCGTTCCCGCGACGCCCGACGAGCAGAACGCTGCCGCCGCGAGCCCCCGTCCTTTGACGATTCTGATCGGCGCCGACACATTCCTTCCGCATGTGAACGGAGCCGCACGTTTCGCGGAGCGGTTGGCCGCTGGCATGGTGCAACGTGGCCACGAGGTGCACGTCGAGGCGCCCAGTGCGACTCACGCTGAACACGGCACGTTCGACGAGGTCATCGAAGGCCAGAACATGACCGTGCACCGAATTCCATCGCGCCGATACCTGCCGCACGACTGGCTCACGTTCGTATGGCCATGGATGTCGAAGTACTATGCGCGCAAGGTGCTCGATCAGGTCAACCCCGACGTCGTGCACATTCAGTCGCATATCTTGATCGGCCGTGGCCTCTCGCGTGAAGCGGCCAAGCGCGGCATCCCGATCATCGCGACCAACCACGTGATGCCCGAGAATGTGCTCGACTTCACCGTTCTTCCGACCGCGTGGAACGACTACATTCTCAAGTTGGCGTGGGACGACGCCGAGCGAACCTTCGCCCTCACCGAAGCTGTGACGACGCCCACGAGGCGCGCCGCCGATTTTCTGGAATCGACGGTCAACGTCAAGAACGTGATCCCCATCAGCTGCGGAATTCAAGCCAGCAACTACACCGCTGATTTCGAACCGCGTGATGCCAATCGCATGGTGTTTGTCGGGCGACTCACTACCGAGAAGCAGATTGACGTTGTGTTGAACGCGATGACGCTGCTTGCTCCAGAGCTCGACGTCACTTTCGATATCGTCGGCAAGGGTGACCAGCGCCGCAATCTTGAGCAACTCGTCGCACAGTTGGGGCTGAGTGAGCGCGTGCGCTTTCACGGGCACACGACCGACGAAGAGCTTCGCGGTCTGCTTACCAACGCGAGCTTGTTCGTAATCGCGTCGATTGCAGAACTTCAATCAATCGCGACCATGGAAGCGATGGCCTCGGGATTGCCTATTGTTGCAGCGAACGCGGTCGCGCTGCCGCACCTCGTGCACGACGGTGAGAACGGCTACCTCTTCGAGCCGGGCAATGTTGAGGACCTCGCGGCCAAAATAACCATGGTTCTGGCGCAGCCTGCGGAAGAGCGCTTGCGCATGCAGCGTGCTTCGCTCGAAGGAGTGAAGGTGCATGACATGAAGCGCACGCTCGACACCTTCGAGGCGCTGTACCGCGGCGAGCCCTTGCCGGAGTAGCCCGTGCACATTGTGATGTTCGGCGACCAGCACATCGAGTCACTCGGGGGTGCTCAGGTCTCGATGCGTCTGCAACGCCGCTTTCTTGAGAAGGCGGGCCACACCGTCACCGTCGTTGCCCCGGCGATGCACGGAGTGCGCGGCGACCTCTTCATGGACGGAGCCTATGTCGACATGCCATCGGTGCCGATCACTCCCGACCGGGAGTACTCGCTCACATGGCCCTCGCGGAGGAACGATCGATGGGTGGATGCTGCGCTCGCCGCGCGCCCGCGAGCAGACGTCGTGCACATTCAGGCTGACTTCTGGGGTGCGTTCATCGGGCACCGATTCGCTGCGCGGCATCAGCTGCCCGTGGTGCACACCATGCACAACAGGGTCGATGTGGGAATCGCGGCGACCGCACCGTTTCCCGCTCTCGTGTTGCGGGTGCTCAACGCTTGGCAACGACGCGTACTTGGAGTCACCGAGCCGGAGCCCGCCGGCCTCGACGGGTGGGCATTTCTACGGCGCTTCGCGCTGCGTTCCGACGCGGTTACCGCTCCGTCGGCGCACTTCGCCAGGCGCCTCGAAGCGCACGGCGTCGTGCCGGGTGGCAGCGTGGGTGCGTCACGACAGGGTGCGCGGCAAGCGCCTCGTGTCGATGTCGTGTGGAATGGGATCGATGACGAGATGCTTGCCGACGTGCTGAGCGATGCGCCGCGAGAGCGCGAGAGCGGGCGCCCCCGGTTCGTGTGGCTTGGCCGCATGAGCCCCGAGAAGCGCTTGTTGCCGTTCTTGGCCGCCCTTGCTGCCTCGGGCGCGGATGCTGAAGTTGAGATCATCGGTGATGGCGCCGAGCGGCGTGCGGCCGAGAGATTCGTCGCAAAGCGCGGGCTCGAGGGCGCGGTGACGTTCTCGGGAAAACTGCCGTACGCCCAGGTGCTGCGCCGGATTGCGGCTGCCGATGCCGTGGTGCAGACATCGATCGGGTTCGAGACACAGGGAATGACCGTGTTCGAGGCGGCGTCGCTCGGCACTCCCTCGATCGTGTGTGACCCTGACATCGGGACCGAACTCGGCTCGGGGTACTGGGCGGTGGCTGAAACCGCGCGAACTGCCCGAACCGTGTCGGCGCTTGCAGGTGCACTCCGCGTGGCGGCTGCAGAGATCGCTGCTGGCACGCCGGTCAAGGTTGCCGCCGACGTTCGAGAGAAGTTTCGCCAGTCATCGCGTACCGCCGCGATGGTTGAGGTGTACGAGCGCGTCACCGGCTGACGCGCTGCGGCGCAGCATCCACTTCGCCGCCCCGCACTGGCACTTCGCTGCCCCCGCACTGGCACTTCGCTGGCCCCGCACTGGCACTTCGCCGCCCCGCACTGGCACTTCGCCGAGACATGACTTCGTGCGTGAGACGTGTTTGAGTGCGCCCTGTTTCGTGCACGAGATCTCGGTTCGCTGCGCGGTGCGCGGTGGTGCGGCGTGCGGTGGTGCGCGGTGCGGCGCGGTGGTGCGCGGTGGTGCGCGGTGCGGTGCGGTGCGGCGCGGTGGTGTGCGGTGTGTGGTGCGCGGTGTGGTGCGGTGTGCGGTGCGCGGTGGTGCGGGTGCGGCGTCACGGTAGGCGCGTGCGGTCGGTGGGGATGGCTCGGTAGCCGTCGCGCGCGACGGCGATGAGCGAACCGGCAACACCAGCGACGGACAAAGTGACAACGACGATGAGTGTGATCATGGCAGAAACGCTACGCTTGCATGAGAACTGCCGCGAGTGGCAGAATTGCCAGTGTTCGTACGAAACCTGCCATACGCTAAAGGAGCCACGATGCACACCGTCGCCGTGATTGTTCAAGACGGGTTCGCCCCGTTCGAGTTTGGCGTTGCGTGCGAAGCGTTCGGGCTCGACCGCTCAGACGAGGGCATCCCGAACTTCGATTTCAGGGTGGTTACCCCTGAGCCGGGCGTTGTGAACTCGCGTATGGGCTTCTCGCTCAACGTCGACAGCGATCTTTCGTTCGCCTACGAAGCTGACCTGGTCGTTGTCTCGCCGGTGCCGAGCGAGTTCTGGGCAGAACCAGACCCCCGAGTGCTCGACGTGGTGCGCGCCGCCGCGGCGCGAGAAGCGTGGGTGCTCAGCGTCTGCAGCGGATCATTCATCATCGCCGCGTCAGGAGTGCTCGACGGGCGAAAAGCGACGACTCACTGGCGGTACGCCGCAAAGATGACCTCGATGTATCCGCAGATCGAAGTCGACCCCGACGCGCTGTACGTGCAGGATGGGCGCATCATCACGAGCGCTGGTACCGCGGCGGGGCTTGACGCTTGTCTTCATCTGCTGAGACAAGAGCTCGGTGCTGAGCTCACCAACAAGATCGCCCGGCGCATGGTGGTGCCGCCACAGCGTGATGGCGGTCAGGCGCAGTTCATCAACACCCCGATTCCCGAGGTCGAGTCGCTGTCGTTGTCACGCGTAGCCGATTGGATGCTGAATAACCTGCGCTTCGACCTCACCGTTGACCAGCTCGCCGCGAAAGCCCATATGTCACCGCGCACCTTCGCTCGCAGGTTCAAGGCCGACTTCGGCGCGACCCCGGCCGCGTGGGTCGCTCGACAACGCATCATTCACGCGCAGCGACTGCTGGAGCAGACCGATCTCGCGCTTGAGCGCATCGCTGATGAATCGGGCTTCGGCTCAGCCGCGGTTTTGCGGCAGAACTTCGCCCGCGTGCTCGGCACGACGCCGACGGCCTATCGCGCGCGGTTCACCTGCATGCCCGAGGCGCCTACGGCTGTCGCGTAGCATCTGGTCACCCGACGACGTTGGGCAACCCGACCTGCTCGGTGCAGCGCTCTTCACCTCAAGCACCTTCATGGCGGTGAACGTCTACCGCGGTGGAGAATGGGCTGGCGTCGCGCAGCCCGCGACACGGCAGAGATTGAGCATCACGGCTGAGCGGCACGCGCACCACGCTGCTCTGGCGCGCGTGCCCGGACGGCGGCGTTCAGAGAGAAGCGCGCACCCGGCTGCTCTCACGCACAGCGCTGGTGTTTGACACGCCCGCGCGTGACCCCTGCAGCTTTGCGTGCAAATGGTCGTGCACCGTGATCGGCTCATAGAGAGCTTCCTCGCCGGCGTCGACGCACTGTGGCAGCGGCGAAACTACGGCATCCCAATCGAAGCTGTGAAAGTAAGCCACACTTCGTCGACGCTGGATAGTTCCGTCGACAACCGGAGGCTTCACCCGGTGCAGAGTCGACATCCACTTGTCATTGGTCAAACGTGCGGTGATATCGCCGAGATTCACCAGGAGTGCGCCATCATCAGGGCTCACATCATGCCAGTTGCCGTCTGTGCCAAGCACCTGGAGGCCCTTAACCTGATCTGCCCACAACAGCGTCACCACACCGTAGTCCGTATGCTCGCCCATGCCGCGAAGATCGCCATCAAGGGTGACTTCTAGCCCGGGGGTAAGCGCATAGTTATTCATCCGCATGGTGCCGGTGGCCGCGTGAGACTTTGCCGCGAAATAGCCGTCGGGCAGGCCAAGAGCATCTTCGAAAACATCCATTAGCACTGACGCGACTTCCCGAACCGCGTGAAAGTAGCGCAACACTGGTTCGCGGAATGTCTCGCTGGGCCAGACATTCTCTTGGTAGTCGTCTTCCGGAAGCTCGACATCAGGGTAGTACGAGCGGTCGAGGCCGATATTAAACGCCTCGAAGAAGTCGTTCATCTTATTTGCGGGTTCTACTCCAAGGCTCAAGCTCGTCGCTTCAGATTTGGGCGGTGCATAGCCACGGTTGATGCCCGGAGGTGTGCGAAACTCCGACTTCTCATCCACGGTTTTGTCTGCGAAAAATTCGTCCATGGCTCCGGCTAGTCCAGCGATGACGTCGTCGCCGATGCCGTGGCCATGTACTTGGACGAAGCCCACCTCGCGGCACGCTGAGTCAGCAAGCTGAGCGACAGCTTGCTTTGAATCTTCGGATCCGCCGTTCAGATAAGCGGAGATATCGATGGATGGTACGGAAAATGACACGGAGGTCTCCTTCACTCGAATAGCGCTCGACTTACGTAGCGCTGACTGATTGAGACACTTCACGTGTTTCCGGCATGGCCCTCCCAGTGTGAGGGGCTCCGCAAATACCAAGTGCTGGCATCAAGTATGGGAGCACATTGTTTCGGCAGTGTTTCATTTTTCCGGGAGGCTAGGGGCCACGCTCTTTCGGACCGCATACTGAACGCTCAACGTAGGAAGGATGCTTGTGTGATCGAGCTGCCGGGTGTGGATGAGCGCACATGGAGCTACTCGTGGGATCGGCGGCCTGATCCGCGTTTGGTTGAATTGGTCTCTCGCGACGCAGCCTTGGGATGCTTGAGCGAGATCACAACCGCAGGCACCGGACCCATCAACATCGAATTCTGGGCAGACCACGACGCCCATGTCCAACAAATTGTGGCGGCGGTGGGACCAAAACGGGTGTTCGCGTTTACGTGGCAGGGGCACCGCCTAAGAGTCGATCCGGGACGACTGGTCGCAGCGCACGATTCGAACGTTGAGTGGGGGCGCTGGCATGACATGTCGAGCGTTGCGGATCTGGCGCAGAAGGTAGTCAGCTTTGCTACCGACGTGACCCCAAGACTCGTCAGCGGCTCCTCGGTGGCGTCAGTGGGAATCGGTCAGTCGGATGAGCTCAGCTATCTTGCGGGTCGATTTGTGGGAACGTTTCGGGGGGCGTCCCGACGTGAAGCGGTGAACGAGATCTCGTTGGATATACGCAAAGCCCTCGAGCGCGCTCAGATTCCGGGGTACATTCCCGACTTTTCTCCGGTTGCGGATGCGCTGTACGTGAACCACGACGGTGGCCTTGTGCTCGCAGGCACGCACTCGGCCCGGGCGGCAGAGGCGGCGTACGCGCCAGCACAGATCCTGCTCTGTTTGAGGCTGCTTCGGCTGTGGATGAGCACCGATACCCAAGCTCCAGTGGTGCTCGCCGATGTGATGAGCGCACGGAGGGCAGCCAACTTGGCAGGGAGTCGCGCCGTGTCTGTGTCAACCGCGCCGAAGACCTCCGCACTTGTCGCCGTCGAGGCGGGGATGTCCGAGAGGCTGCGCGCTCGCCTGCGAGCAGTGTGGGCGGCCATTGTCGCGGCAGACATCCCCGAGGCCAGGGATTTAAGTGTGATCGAGGTTGATCGGGCCGGGGCCTTGCAAGCGCTCACCCTGTGAATCTGACAGCCGTCAGTACTTTGACCGCAGTGGTGCCTGCTCTATGTTGTTGCCTGTACAAACATTTCCGACATTGTGAACGAGGTAACAGCATGAACGCGTTAAAGCTCAGAGTGCGCGCGATTTCTCATCCCCTACCTGAAGTTCTGGTCGCGGAACTAGAGGCTGCCGATGGTTCGACGTTGCCGGCTTGGACGCCGGGTTCGCATGTTGAACTCGACCTCGGGGAAGGAATGTCGCGACAGTACTCGCTCTGTGGCGATGCCGCCGATCTGTCTACTTGGCACATCGCTGTTCGGTTGCGGCAGCAAGGAGGCGGAGGATCGCAGCGCATCCATCAGACCTTTACGGCCGGGCATGAGCTCACTTGCCGAGCGGTTCGGAACCGGATGCCGATGCCTGAGGGCGACGAGATCGTGTTTCTTGCGGGAGGAATAGGGATCACGCCGCTCATCCCAATGATGCGCGCGGCCCAGGCTAAGGCGGTCGCGTGGAGGCTGATCTACACGGGCCGAGAAGACACCTCAATGTTTGCGCTGTCGGAGTTGGTGGCCGCCTTCGGTGACCGAGTAATCCCGCATTTTTCCGCGATTTCTGGGCGGATTGACGTCAATGCAAGTTTGGAGAAATTTCCCGCAGTTACTGCCGTCGTGGCGTGCGGTCCGGCCGGGCTCATGCAGGCCGCACGTGACTTCGCAACAGAAAACGGTGTTGCATGTGTCACTGAAGCGTTTGATTCTTCTGCCGCAGTCGCAGAGGTAGCCACCGCTGTTTCGCCCGACGCTTTAGCGGACACCGGTTTCATCGTGGAACTTGCAAACACCGGAGGGGAAGTGCCTGTTAGACCCGATCAGAGCGTTCTCTCTGCTCTCGAAGAAGCGGGGGTTGTCGTCGCCTCATCGTGTCGAGAGGGGTACTGCGGTACCTGTGAGACGGTCGTTGTCGCGGGTGAGATCGACCATCGCGACACCGTGATGATGCCGGAAGAGCATGCTGACACCGATCTGATGATGGTCTGCGTATCGCGGTGTCGCACCGGTCGTTTGGTGTTGGAACTATGAGTTGAGCTCGAAATAGGGAGAGTTTACGGCGGCGAATCATCTTGAAACCTGCCCGCAACTTATAGGCCGCATTGTTGATATTAGTAACAACCCGTTCGTGTACCACTCCCATTTTTCCCACACGGAATTGAGACCACACTCATGGCTACAAAATCTTCGCGTCGCTCGCACCTGACTTACTCGCTGTCAGTTGGCGCGGTTCTCGCTCTCTCACTCGCAGGTTGTTCTGCCGAGGCTTCGTCGGACTCGGCGACTGATGAAACAGACGAACTGCGCGAGGTGATGTATCAGCTGTCGTGGACTGACTCGGTGCAGTTCGGCGGCACATACCAGGCACTCGACGCCGGCTTCTTCGAAGACGCTGGTCTCGACGTCACGTTGGCGCCGGGTGGCCCCAACGTTGCGGGTGACGTCAACACCGTGAGTGGCGAATCGCTCGTCAACATTTCCGGCGGTGACGGTGTTGCGCTCTCAAACGAATCTGGCGCGGGCCTCGTGATTGTTGCACGTCAGTATCAGAAGGCTCCGTCCACGATTCTTTCGCTCGGGGAGAACCCGCTGAAGACGCCTGAAGACCTCGTCGGCATGAAGATTGGTGTGGCGGGAACCGACACCCCAGCACTCGACGCTTTCTTGTCGATCAACGGCCTGTCAGAAGATGACGTCGAGTTCGTGCCAACGCAGTATGACCCGGCAGCGCTCGTCGCTGGCCAGATCGATGCCATTTTCTGCTTCTACAACGACCTCCCGCTCGCTCTTGAAGCTCAGGGCATCGAGGGTTACTCGATGCTGCTGTCTGACTTCGGCTATAACCCCATGAGCCAGGTGTACACGGTCCTCGCTGAGAACCTTGAAGACGACGAGAAGCGCGAAGAGATCAAAGACCTCCTCACCGCCGACTTCCAGGGATGGGAGCTTTACAAGGAAGACACCGACGCTGCGGCAGAGCTCACCGTGAGCATGTTCCCGGACGCTGGCCTCGACCTTGATACCCAGCTTCGACAGGCTGACGTCCAGCTCGACCTGATGTTCTCTGATGTCACCGATGAGAATGGGTTTGGCTGGTTCACTGACGAAGAGGTTGCTGAGAACGTAGCCCTCTATGAGTTGCTTGGAATCGAAGCCGACGAGACACTTTGGGACCGTTCGCTTCTCGAAGAGATCTACGCTGACGGGCCTGAGGCGTGAGTTCACCCACTCTCGATGTGTCGGCGGGGCCGCTTGTAGCGTGCTCCGCCGTCACAAAGACGTTCGATACCAACAAGGGTGAGTTCACCGCGCTCGATGGCGTCGACTTGACTCTCGAACCCGGCACACTCACCGCACTGGTGGGCCCGTCGGGGTGTGGCAAGTCGACGTTGCTTCGAATCATTGCCGGTCTCGAGAGTGCCGACGATTCAGAGGCGATCTCGATCGATGGGATCTCTCCTCTCGAAATGCGCAAGCGGGGAGAGATCGCCATCGCGTTTCAAGACGCCTCCCTGTTGCCATGGAGAACAGCTCGGTCCAACGTCATGCTGGCCCAGCGGTTGGCGCACCAGCGGCCCGATAAGGCCTACGTTGATGAGCTATTGACAGTGGTCGGACTCGCGGGATTCGAAACCACAAAACCCGCTCAGATGTCGGGTGGTATGCGCCAGCGAGTGGCGATTGCACGGTGCTTGGCGACTTCACCCCGCCTCATGTTGTTGGACGAGCCGTTCGGCGCCGTTGATGAACTGACCCGTCGGCGGCTCAACCTTGAGCTTCCTCCCACCTGGGCGGGCCGTGGAGTCACCACTTTGTTGGTGACTCACTCAATCCCGGAGGCGGTGCTACTCGCCGACACCGTGATCGTGATGGCCTCGAAGCCAGGCCGTATCGCCGCACGCGTCGACATCGATATCGATCGACCACGTCGCGCAGCTCACCTCCATTCCCACCGATACCACGAGCTTGTTGACCAGATCGGTACGCTCTTGGGCGTCGATGCTGATGAGCGAGCGGCTGAGGCAAAGACGGCATGACCATGACACTCGACAAGCTCGCCGCGCAGACGACGGAGCGCAATTCCGCGCCGTCGTCTCGCAAGAAGAAGCGAGTTCCTCTCGGACCAGCGGCACGTACGCTTGTCGGCTGGATGCTGCTCGTCGCCTTCTGGGAGTTTGTCGCGGTCGTTCCGCTCGGCGGAATGCATCTCATCGCAGCCCCCACTGCGATCGTCGTCAATATCTACGAGAACGCCGCCCTCTACGCAAGAGCCTTCGCAATTACGGGCACTTCAGCATTTCTTGGCTACGTTATCGGGAACCTTGTCGCGATCGCTTTGGCCGTCTTTGTGGCGATGCTTCCTCGTTCCGAGCACATCGTGTTGCGGATGGCGCTTGTCGTATATTGCCTGCCGTTGATTGCTCTTGGCCCGCTGCTTCGGCTCGTATTCGGCCTTGGCAATGGTCCCCAAATCACGCTCGCCGCGATCGCGGTCTATTACATGACCTTGGTGCCGCTTCTTGTCGGTTTGCGGGCTGTTCCCGCGAGCTGGCTCGATCTAGTGTCAAGCTACGGAAGAGGGCGTTTGACGGCTCTGTTCGTGGTGCGAGCGCGCGCCTGCACGCCGTATCTCGTGGCGGGCCTGCAGGTGGCGGTGCCTGCAGCATTTCTCGGTGCACTTGTTGGCGAATTCACCGGCGCAAACACCGGCGTGGGCGTGCTGTCGATTCAAGCCCTCAGGAGCCTGAACAGCGACTCGCTGTGGGCGCTGTCTACCCTGAGTGCAGCCGTTTCTGTCGTGTTCTACGTGCTGGTGGGATGGATCGGCAAGAAGTTCACCTCTGAGCAGCCGCCCGTCATCATGGCATCGCCCGACACAGGTGCGGGGCGACTGGGTTGGCAACGTCGGATGAAGGGCGTGCTCGAGGGCGTCATCGTAGCGATTCTCTCGCTGGGTCTGTGGGTCGGGTTCTTTGCCGTCTTTGACCTCAATCCGTATTTCGCCAAGTCGCCAATCGACGTGTGGCAGTACCTGTTCACCTCGGCTAGCGCGGCGATCGACAGGGTAGAGATCTTCGACGCGCTGGCCACCACCGCTGCGGTCGCAATACCCGGCTACTTTGCTGGGTTGATTCTCGGCGTGGTCGTTGCTGCAGTTTTCGACTTAGCTCCGTCGGTGCGACGAACTGTGACTCCCGTCACGCTTGCGCTGCGGTGTATTCCGATCGTCGCGATTGCGCCTCTGCTTGTTCAAATGCTTGGCCGCGGCGCATTCGGAATGATCGTGATCGTCGCCTTGATGACTTTTTTCCCCACGCTGGTCGCCTCGATGACGGGATTGCGTCAAACGCCTGGTCAGGTCATCGATGTCTTCGACACATTTGCGACCTCACCGGTGCGCACCTTGCTTCTTGCTCGCGTCCCGGCGATGCTTCCGGCGTTCTTCTCGGCGGCTCGCATCGCGGCCCCGAGCGCAATCTTGGCTGCGACGGTTGCAGAGTGGCTCGCCACCGGCACCGGCATCGGCAACCTCCTAGCTGTCACCGCAGCGACCAGTCGATATGACGCACTATGGTCTACGACGGTTGTTCTGACGGTGGCTGCAGTATTTGCCTATTGGATCGTCGAACTTGCCGAGCGTTCGGTCCTGCGTGTCATGGCTCCCGAGCAGGGAACGCTGTGACCGCACGGTCTCGCGTGCTCTCCGCACACTCGACCGACCTGTTTGTCGACACGCCGGAGGGCTGTCTGCAAGTCGTCCGCGTGCGCGTGGAGTGCCCACCAGGGTCTGGTCCCACTATCGTCTCTGTAGTCGGGGCAGACGTCATGGGTGACGCCGAACTGCCCGTGCGTTCCGGCATCTTTTGCGTGGACGTCCCAGTGTCAACGACTGGGGCCTTCGCGACAGAACTGCCGGCACGCGTATCACTGTACTTCGGCGAAGATCGCACGTGGGTGACGAGCGCCGACGTCACGGTGGTTGTCGCCGAGCCGGGGTGGAGCATCCACCTTGTTTCACACTTCCACTTCGATCCGGTGTGGTGGAACACACAGGCCGGGTCGGTCACGGAATGGGAACACACCGTCTGGTCTGGTTCTCCGCAGCTGCTGTTTCAGAAATCAGCGGTGGATGTGTTGCTTGATCATCTACGTCGCGCTGAGAGCGACCCGCAATACCGTTTCGTCGTGGCGGAACTGGACTATCTCAAACCCTTCCGCGATCGCTATCCGGAATATCGGGAGACGCTTGATCGGCTCATTGCCCAGCAACGAGTTGAAGTCGTCGGCGGAACGACGAACGAACCTGATTCAGTTCTGCCCGCAATAGAGACGTTGCGTCGTAACTTTCGCTTTGGTTTGCAGTACCAGCGAGACGTGATGAAAGCCCCTGTTTCAACGGCGTGGGCGCTTGATGTATTCGGGCATGCACCGCAGTTTCCCGCAGTCGCGGCCGAGGCGGGGCTTTCATCGGTGGCCTTGGCGCGCGGCGCTTACCACCAGTGGGGGCAGTTGCGAAACGACGCTTTTGACAGCCCGCATGATGAACCACGCCAGCACTCCACCGACGCGTTGTGGACAGCTCCGGGCGGCAGCGCACTGCAATTGCACTCACTCCCCATGCACTACACCGGTGGCCATCCAATTGATACGGCGGACACCCTGGAAGAAGCTGAGGCGCTGCTAATGCAGTGGCTTGCGTTGATGTCGCCGCATGCCTCTGCCCGATCGGTACTTGTGCCAGCTGGGACTGATCTCGCCCCGCCCGTGCGATGGATCACTGAACTTCCGCGGCATTTCGCTGAACACTATGCCTGGCCAAAGGTGAAGTGCTCTTTGCCGAGTGAGTTTTTCGGAGAAGTCGCTGCGCAATCACTGCTCGCGCCGAGACTCGGACATGCTGAGGGGCTTCGGGTGCTGACTCGGGACCTAAACCCAATCTATACCGGAAAAGACGTGAGCTACGCAGACATCAAGGCTGCTCATTCGCGCATCGAACGCTCCGCGATTGACGCTGAAATCTGGGCTTCGTTGCTAGGGCGGGCATCACTCGGGGGTGCAGACCTTGACCGTGTTTGGCGGATACTCGTCTGGCTCTCACACCACGACGCCGTGACGGGAACAAGTTCAGATCAGGTCTACATAGATATGGTCGCAATGTGGATGGAAGCTGGCGACATCGTGCGTCGTGCGCTGGGTTCGACACTCCACGCGCTGGGGTCACAGATCGACGCAAGTGCGCGCCAAGGGGTGGCATTTGTTGTCGCGAACTCGCAGAGCCAAGACATCGGGGGCGTGGTTCGGACCACGCTGGATGTGAGAGCGAACGGTTCCGTAGGGCTATCGGTGGTAGACGAGGCAGGGCAGACAGTGCCCGTCGTCGTTGACGGCGCCACCTTCTCAGATGATGGTGTGTTGCTTGAAGCCGAGCTGAGCGTATCGGTGACTAGCGTTCCAGGCGTCGGTTACACGACGCTTTGGGCGGTAGGAGCGGAGAGTGTTCCTCAATGGATAGATGATTACGAAACGACAATCCGGTCTTCTCGCCACGAAGTCGAGGTTGACCCCATGCGCGGCGGCGGCATCATTCGCTTCATTGATAAGCGTGTAGGGCGCGATCTTGTTGCGGATGGGGCGCTTGCTGGCGAACTTGTCGCTGACTTTGAACATCCGACCCATCCGCATGTTGGCGAGGGCCCTTGGCATCTACTTCCGACCGGCGAACGCGAACGCGTTGGAGAAAGACCCGCAACGCGAACAACGCGGCAGCGCAGTCCGATCGGTGAGCGGCTTGTCGTCGAAGGCCCCCTGCCTGATGCCTGCGGGGTGAAAGCACGACACACGACTACATACTTTCTCCCGGTGCGCGACGGTGCGAGTCTGGAGGTCTCGCACCGGCTCGAAGGTCAATCCATTGACAATCGGCTCCTACGCGTTTCGTGGCCCGTGCCAGTTCCTGGATCGCGACCTGTCGTCGCGGCAGGTGAAGCGGTCATCGGTCGTGGACACGGCTTCACGACGGCCGACAGTGCTGTGCACCCGTGGACTCTCGACAGCGCCTTTCATGGTTGGTTCGCACAAAGCTCGGTGTGCAGAGTGGTCGCGGGCAACACCTACCGAGCCATCGGGGCTGCTGAAATCATCGCCGGCGCTGCCGATCCCGCGTCGCAACATCTCGGCGATGTGCTTTCCTTGGCGTTCGCGCGCTCCGGCGTGACGGCAACACCAACGAGAGACATCGATGCACGTGTCGGTGACCTGAACTTGGACAGCAACCTCATCGACGTGCGCGTTGTGATCAGCGGCCTTGATGAAGATTCGATCCCGACAGCGACGCTACTTCGACAGCCGGGGTTGCGCCTCAATGAGGGGGTGACTTGGATTCCAGCGCGCGAGAGCCTGGAGCATCAATGGGTTCCCGGTGCTGATCTCACTAGCGTGGCCGCTCTGCCGATTCTCGCGATTGTCGCTAAAACTGTGGAGCAACGCCAGCGCTTGGTTTCGGCTCTGGTTGAGCACCTAGACGCAAGCCACGAGATAGTTGTGGACTCTTCTTCACCATTCGGCCCGGGCGGCGAGTTGGTGCACGGTGAGCACCAGTTCGAAGATCTGACAATCGCCATCGTGACGCTAGACGCGCATAGCGGAGTCATCGAAACTGACGGCACGATGTGGTTGAACCTGCGTCGTTCCAGCACCGCGTGGCCCTCTGGGCAGTGGATTGATCCGCCCCGACGGACCCTTCCCGACGGATCAGCGTTTGGCTCGCAGCACTGGACACATGAAGTGAATTACATGGTCGTGGTGGGGGAAGGCGATTGGCGCAGTGCTCAGATCGATAATTGCGCCGACCGCTTTCTTCGGCCGCTGCGAGTCCACCCCATCATGGGTAGCGGGCACGGTCCCGCGTCTACGCGCCTGCTCGAGCTCAGCGCGGGCGCAAAACTCGAGGCACTGCGTCCCACGGAGCACGCGGCTGCGTCTCTGCGGGTGAGTCAGCTGGGAAGCACGCCAATGGATGCGATAATTCGCACCCAGACGACGGTCAAAGCAGCCCATGTGTCAAACCTCCACGATGTTCAGGCAACCCCGTTGCGCAGCAGTCCCAAGGGATGGGCGATCGAGATTCCGCCGGTTGCGAGCACGAGTGTGCTGCTTGATCTGGACGTGGCCGAGCAACCGACGCAACGAGCTTTTGGCACGCCCATCTTCAGTCGGTGGTGGACCCAGAATTCCGGGCCGCCTCCTGCGAACGGGTTGCCGGTGTGTGTGCACCTACGTCCAGTTCGCGCCGAACGGATGCTGTCGAGCCAAGAATTCGATGTTGTCATCTCCTCGGATGCTGAGAACGGCAATGAAGTAGAACTTGAATTTGTATTACCGAAAGGGACCGACCTCATCGGAGAGCCGAGATCGTTTCGCGTGCAAGCGGGCGGCCATGTCACACACCGGTATTCCATTGCGGGTGATGCCTCAGCGTGTTCGGTTGTCGTCGTGGGAACCCCAAGCGATAACGCATACCCCAGCACATGGGACATTGCCCACCTGGGGCCGAAACGCACGGCAGAAATGGTCTCCTGGACTAGGCAACCGTCGGCGGTTGTGCTGTCCGCAGGTAGCACCGGCAAGATAGTCGCCAATGTGAAATGGACTGGATCGATTCCCGTTCAGGCCGAAGCAAGAGTTGTGTCACCTTTTGGGTCGTGGGAGCTCTTTGTGGATCCCGTGCACTGGGCCGAGTTGCTTCCCGACACTGAGTCCGAGTTTGCGTTTTCGTTAGCTGCGCCACGCGGTTTCGCCCCGGGAAGTTGGTGGGGAATGATCGTGGTCCGGGTGGCTGATCGCGTTATCTACAGTCGCGCTGTCGATATTGTCGTTGATAACGAGCGGAACGGAACGACATGAGCCTAGACCTACATGGCGCACATACAGCGGCTGACGGCACGGACACGAGCCCGTTGGCAAGCATGCCGAGAGATGACGCACCCTCCACGACTCCCGAAGAGCGGTTGGGGGCAGCTGTGCGGCGACGCCGCAAGGCATTGGGAATGACCCTGACCGAGCTAGCGAAAGCCTCTCAGTTATCGCACCCCTTCGTGAGTCAAGTGGAGCGGGGGCGTTCAAGCCCGAGCATGGCATCGCTACATCGGATCGCCCAGGCGCTGGGAACTAACCAACCGTCGCTCATGGCAGAAGCTGATTCCGACAAACCCGATCCCGACGTTGGGCTCGTTCGTGCAGGGTCTGGCGTTCCGGTTTCGAACCCTGGTGGCACCGCCCGCACGATGGTTGCGGGCAGCCACTCTCTTTACCCGATGCTGTTCGTGGGTGCGCCTGAGGAATGGGGCGATTGGTACACCCACGAGGGGGAGGAATTCATACACGTGATTGCGGGGTCGATCCTGGTGGAAGTGGCGGACAAAGGCACTTTTGAGCTGCAACCTGGTGACACTCTCTACTACCCGGGCGGTGTGGCACATCGGTGGCGTGGCGTGCGCGGCTACGGCGCCGAGACGGCTCGGTTGCTCTTCGTGCAAGAAAGTAGATCCCGCTAGTTCGACCTTTGTCCGGCATCCCGCGCGATGTTGGTCATGGTTAACTCGGGCGTAACACGAAGGACATTCCAGGGAGCAATTACTGCCTAATGTTGTTAGGACTTACAAAATCTTAACGCAAGGAGTTGGTAATCGTGTGGAATGACCACGACACCCTGGCATTCGAATCGTTGTGCGCCGATGGAATTGCCTTTTATCCGGGGCTTTTGAGCGAGGACCGCTGCGGTGCTCTGCTGGAGGCAGTCTCATGGGCCCGCGCGAATCCCTCGCCCTCGTACCGACGGCTGTCGCCGGACGGCGCACCCGCTCTCGACAGCGACCTCTTCCGATGGCGAGATGTGCCCGAGATTCGTGACTTCGTCACCGACGACACGATGCTTCGCCTTGCGAGCGCCTACCTTTCAACTGACGATCCGATCATTCTTGAGGATCAGTGGTTCTGGTCTGAAGCAGGGTCGAGTACCGACAGCCCGTGGCACCAAGACGATCCCTATCACCCGCTAGACCGACCGTTCTTGACGATTTGGGTTCCACTTACCCCGGTGCCCGCCGGACTGGGGCTACGCGGCGTGGCCGGGTCTCATGAAGCGACGACCTTCGCGCCGGTTGAGTTCTCTGCCGGAGAGAGCACGCTCTCGACTGAGGCATCGTCCTTGGGAACTGTGCCCGACATTGATGGCCGCCCCGATCTTTACCGTGTGATCGACCCGGCTGGAGGAAAGGGTGACGCGGTGTTGCTCGATTCGCGCACGCTACACGCGGCAGGAGGATTTTGCGCCGACGACTTCGTGCGCCTGTCGATCCGATACGCTGACCCCGCGACAGTTCGACGTGGACGGTCATGGCCGACAGCAACTTTCTGGGATGCCTACGACTGGGCGGATGGGGATTCGCTTCCTTCCGTTGACTTTCCGCGGGCCTCCGCCCTTGTCGCTTCAAAGGAGCGGGCATGAGTTCGCCCCTCTACCGCACCCCTGATTCAGAGGTGACCGTAGGAATCGCATCGGTGCGCGATCGCTATGACGGACTGCGCCAAGATGTTGAAGACGTTCGCGGCGCGCCTGGTGCTGACGCACGGCTCTCTGCTGATGTGGCCCAGTGGTTGTACTCAGAGGCGCGCCTGCTCGATAACGAACGCTGGGAGGACTGGGCCGCGTCGTGCTGCGACGAGACGATTCTCTGGGTGCCGATTGACTCACGCACTCCCAACCCTGGGAGCGATCAAGCGCTCTTCCTTGATGATCGTCGGCGCCTCGACGAGCGAATCTGGCGATTCCTCGATCCCAATGCGTGGGCTGTTGTTCCCGGCGGCCAGGTTGTGCGCAGCGTAACGCGAGTCGAAGCCTGGCTCGATGCGAAGAAAACCGACGAAGTTCTCGTGTCCAGCTGCCTATCCATTCAGCATGTGCGCAATCAGTCCACGTTCTCGACGGCCGGTCATCAGGTGCACCGGCTGCGGCGAGCCACGGACAACAGCTGGACCTTGATTCAAAAAACACTTCTTCTCCCGCAGCTGGCTGCCGGAACCCCGCACCTTGGATGGTTGATGTGATGAGTATGCGCCCGGATTCTGCCTTTCGTTCGAGCGACCTCGATGGGATCATCGAAGAGATCGATCGTCTCGTGACGCCGGAACACGTGCACCGCCGGTTGTATACCGACGAAGCCATTTTTGACCGCGAGATGACCACCGTTTTCGGTGGATCGTGGACCTACGTCGGCCATGAGAGTGAGATCCCTCAGCCGAACAGCTGGGTGCGGCGAACCTTGGGGAAACGCCCGGTCATGCTCACGCGTTCTGCGAAGGGCGTCATCAACGTCGTACTGAACCGCTGCAGCCACCGAGGCACCCTCCTCGTTACTGAAGAAAAGGGCTGTGCGGCCGTTGTCACTTGTCCGTACCATGGCTGGCGATTCGGTGTGGACGGCAAGCTCAAGAACGTTCCCGTTCCTTCTTCATACGAAGACGTTCGCTCTGGTCGCTTCGATTTGGGACGTGCGCGCGTCGAGACATACCGAGGGTTTATCTTCGCGAGCCTTGCCCCCGAGCCGCCCGAGCTGATCGATTGGCTCGGCGCTGCCCGGCCCTGGTTTGATGAATACATCGACCGTTACCCCGGCGGCGAGATCGCGGTCCACGGCAGCCCATTGGTTTATGAGTTCAGGGCGAATTGGAAAGTGTCGTGGGACAACTCCGCTGACGGAATTCATGCCACGTTTGCTCACCGGAGTTACAACTTGCTCGGCGAAGAAGCGGACACAACGACGATTCTCGCGCGGAACCCTGCCACGACGTCGATTATCGCGAGGGCGTATCCCTATGGGCACTCAGTTGTCGACCAGAGACCGAGCATTCCTGCTGGACCTTGGGCCACAATGCGCCCGCTGCCTCTTGTTCAGGAGTTGCTTGATTCTCTGAAAGAGCGCGGGTTGTCGGACGAAGACACCTTGAACCTTGGTGCCGGCAGCATGGTCAATCTCAATCTGTTCCCCAATCTCATTTTTGTCGGAAACCAGCTCATGGTGGTAGAGCCGATCGCGGTCGATCACACGCGACTATCGATCTTCTTGCTGTCAGCACCGCAAGCGCCAGAGGAGACCGACCTCATCCGTCTTCGAGTTGAAGAGGACTTCATCTCGTTCGGAACACCGGATGACTTCGAGATGTTTGAGCGCATTCAAAGCGGACTATCCATTCCCGAAAGTGAATGGATAGATACCTCAAGGGGAGCCGCTCTGGACACCGAAGACCCCGTGGAAGTTGGAGTGCTTCTCGGAGATGTTGCCACAGAGGCGCCAATTCGGGGCTACCTGCAGGAATGGACGCGCCTGATGACAGCACGCCACGCTCTCGCTGCTGTTCCTCATGCACGAAAGGACGAAACAAAATGACTGCTGTCGCACCCGCAACGATGGACGCGAACAAAGCGATGATCATCGACTTTCATCAGCGACTCTGGGGAACCGGAGACCACTCGGCCATCGATGAGTACTTTCTTCCAGACGCTGTCGTTCACTTCAGCGGATTCGATGGCAGCGCGGTACAAACGGTGCGCGACGACGCTTCGCGGTGGTGGGGTGCTTTTGCTGACACGAGAACAACAATCCAAGACATCTTGGCTGACGGTGACCGAGTAATCGTTCGCTGGGATACGTCAGGACTGCACATGGGCCAGTACGGGAAGGTCGAGCCCACCAATAAGACGATCAACATGACAGGGATCGACATCTTCCGCATCGCAGATGGGCAAGTCGTCGAGTGCTGGTCGATGTGGGACGGCCTTGATGTATTTGACCAGATGGGTGTTCTCCCCGACCTCTGGTGAGTCTAGGGTCAACGTCCACGCACAAAAGCGCCACCCCAGGTCCGGGGTGGCGCTTTTGTGCGTGCTAGTGATGCGCTGCGACGGCCCAGACGGTCGTGTCGGGAGGCACGAGCCCGTCTTCGAGTCGACTGGTTGCGAGAATGATCTCGCCCACGGGCGGCTCGACAGGTGACGAGCCGGTGTTGGCCAGCACCGATACTGCGCCGGTGGTGAACGAAATGGTGGCGCCCCCATCGTGGGCGGACCATGAGAAGTGCCCCGCACCGAGTTGGTAATCGCGGCGCAGTGAAAGCGCCTTTCGATACAAAGAGAGCGTGGAGTCAGGGTCTGCGAGTTGCCGCTCGCGTGCGTATTCCCCCCAGTTGGGCGGCTGCGGCAGCCAGGCAGCGTCGGTTTGGTTGAAACCGAACGTTGATCCTTCGTTTGACCACGGCAGGGGAACGCGGCATCCATCCCTGCCGTATCGAGCTCCACCGGTCGTGATGAAGGCAGGGTCTTGTCGCGCTGCTGAGGGAATATCTATGGCTTCAGGTAGACCGAGTTCCTCGCCCTGGAACAGGTATGCGCTGCCGGGTAGTGCGAGCATGAGGGCTGTCGCCGCGTTTCCACGGCGCAGCGCGAACGCGGTATCAGGCAGATTCGGAGTTGTGGGACCGATGCCTGCGACCAGGTCAGAGCCGAGCGGGAATGCGAGCCGCGTCGCGTGGCGAACGACATCGTGGTTTGACAACACCCAGGTGCTGGGAGCGCCCACGGCATGGAACGCATCTAGCGAGGCATCTATCACTCGCCGCAATTGGGACGCATCCCATTCAGTGAAAAGGTACTCGAAATTGAATACCTGATGCATCTCGTCGGGTCGGGTCCAATTGGCGAGGCGCGCATGGGGGGTGACCCACGCTTCACCGCACAGAATGCGGTCGTCGTATTCATCGACCACGGTGCGCCACTCGCGCAGAATCTCGTGGACTTCGTCGCGACCGTAGTAAGGGGTATCGGCGAAGACATCCGTGGGATCTGACAGGTGATCGGGGAGGCCGGGGTCTTTTGCGATTCCGTGTGCAACATCTACTCGAAATCCGTCGACACCTCGATCCAGCCAAAACCTCAGAATCTCGACGAAACGATCACGTACCCAGCGATTCGTCCAGTCGAAGTCGGGCTGCGTGGTGTCGAAAATATGGAGATACCACTCTCCCGGCGTGCCGTCAGGATTTGTGGTGCGGGTCCAGGCGGGGCCCCCGAAACAGCTGGGCCAGTTGTTGGGGGGTATCTCGCCGTGTTCACCCTTGCCGTCGTGAAAGAGGTATCGCGCGCGTTCCTCGCTACCAGGGGCGGCAGCGAGCGCTTGCTGAAACCACTCATGCGCGGAGGAACAGTGATTTGGCACGAGATCAACGATCACCCGCAGGCCGAGTTCGTGCGCGCGGCGGATCATGTCATCGAAATCGCTCAGGGTTCCGAAAAGGGGGTCGACGTCGACGTAGTCAGAGACGTCATAGCCCCCGTCGTTTTGTGGCGACCGGTAGAACGGCGAAAGCCAGATAGCGTCGGCGCCGAGTTGAGATATCGACTCAAGGCGCGAGGTGATGCCGGGTAGGTCTCCCATGCCGTCGTCGTTGGAATCAGCGAACGATCTGGGATAGATCTGGTAGATAACGGCGGTGCGCCACCATCCACTCTCGTGCGGGTGATTCGGGGCAAGTTGACCGACTGCGGGGAGCACGGATTCCTCTCTAAGCAACCCAAAGATATTATCAGTGAAGATTTAGGCCTATCGCTCCTTGAGGAACGCATAGTGTGCCGCTGCGTGCTCCGCCGCAGACGGCTTTGAATGATGCCTCTTTGCCGCCACGATCGCCCGGTCGAAGCACTCCATGTACTCCTCTGTGGCGCCGATACTCACGATCTGGCGTACCTCTTCAAAGTAGAGTTCACCCGGGCTCACGTGGAAGTACTCCTTGTCGCACTCGAGTGATCGGAGCCCATCGGCAGTGACAGCGAAGTAGGGCTCCACGCGTTCCCACACCGGTACGTCGCTCACATCCCAGATGTGGGCATTGAAGCCATCGATGAGCCCCGTGGCCGTGATGACGATCGTTTGGCCCTCGGTGCCACTGGGAAGCATGAGGTGTCTGCGCACCTGAGCCAGGGCAGCGTCCACGATGACCCGCGAAGGCTCACCCGGTGGGCGGCTGGTCCCCAAGTGCGTTGCGATCTCGCTGGCATCTCGTTGCTTGACCGACGTAATGGTGTCCTCTACGGCATCGGCAAGCTTGCGCCGAGATATCGTGCGCTCAGGCGACAGAACCACGAACACCGGTGGGAGCTTCTCGCGGTACACCCAGTAGCACGCGGTCGAATAGAACGGCTTAATAATGCCTTGAGTCTGCTCTGTCGGCTCCTCGCCGTGAGCATCGGCATCTGACATGAGCCGAAAGGCGACCTGCGCATGCCGCAGTGCCTCGGTGGCAGGGCTAGTGGGGGCCATGAGTTCACCTCGAGGTCACAATGGCACGGTGCGGACAGCAACACCGTAGCGCGCGGACTTCAGCTCGTCTCAAGACCAGAGTTCTCGACGATATACACGCAAGGCGCGTGCATCTTCTCGGTTGAGGGATGCCACACCTCGCCGCTCAGCATTCGCGGCGGCACTGCGAAATACACCGTAATTCTGCGGCGACGCCGCGGCAAGAGATGCGAGCACTTTCTGCACGCGGAGACCGACCTCGATCATGCCGGCACCATCGCGCGCGATAGGACGAAACCCGTCTTCAGTCAGGTCTTCAATCGAGACGGGTGAGAGCCAAAGGTGCGGGTAGATCAACTCTTCGTCTCGCTCTTGCTCGGCCATGAGCGTGAACACTCGTTCGAGCGCCGCCAGAGCATCGATCGCGGTGCCCGGGTCGTTCGTCGCCGGCGAGAGTGCTCTGCTTCCGATCTCTGAGAGGGCGATCACGCCCAGTCGCGGATCCTGATCGTAGCTGCGGTGCGCCTCGACGTGGAAGGCATCTCGCAGTGCCTGGGTCGTGTCGTCGTTGAGCGTGCCGACCACGTATGCGAGCGGCGTACGCGAATTCGCCGTTCGGCCCGCTGTGGCCACGATGTACACGTGGATCGAGGCGGAATCGGCGACATGCTCGAGGGCGCCAAGGTCGATATGGGTGACGAAGCCGGGCGTTGTGGCATAGACCTGGTGGGCCGACGGCGGTATTGAGTGCAGGGGCTGAGCGCCAAGAGTCGGTCGCCGAGCGTACTGGGCGAGCGTGTCGCCCGCGGCTTTCTCAACCCGGCTGA
This sequence comes from Microbacterium sp. NPDC076911, assembly GCF_040687125.1. Lineage (NCBI taxonomy): Bacteria > Bacillati > Actinomycetota > Actinomycetes > Micrococcales > Microbacteriaceae > Microbacterium > Microbacterium sp. NPDC076911. The sequence continues at coordinate 64,423 of NZ_JBFBMP010000005.1, forward strand.
TGATGTCAGACATTCGACCGAAGTTGGCGAGGTGTGCGATCCATCGAAGCAACGTCACGATGATGATGACCACAACGACGAGGGTGCCAAGAAACAGCAGTGTGCGTGATTGTTCAGGGTAGTAGCCGGTGGAAAGGGCGACGATGCCCACGAGCGAGTAGGCGAAGCTGCCCACGAACGTCGACAGCACGTTTTGTGAAGTGCGGTCTTCGACGAGTAGTTGCGTCGCTCGCGGTGTGGCGATTCTCGCCGCAGACGAATATGCGGTCACCATGGCGGTCAACGAGAACGTCGTCACTGCCAGCATTGACGTTGCAAGAATCTGAAGGATCGAATCGATCGCGCCCTGGCCGAGATCGAGACTCGGTGAGAACGGCAGCAATGGTCCGATCCAGCCGATCAGCAAGGCATACGCGATGGCGACCAGCGTGAAGAGCGCGGCGCGGAACCATACGCGACGCGCTAAGCGACTGAGGAACACTTTTGCTGCGCTGATGATGAGACCTCCTCTGCGTTCACCTTACGACGCCATGGCTCGGTGCCTGCGGTTGCCGTAGTACCCATCGCAGATGTAAACTTGAGTCATGACGGCTCAACTTTTGAGTCTCACGATTTTTAGGAGCACGATGAACGCCACGCAGAACCCTGGACAGGAGGACGCGCGCAGCGCCCTCGAACAGTTTGGAATCGACCTCACTGAACGAGCCCGCCAAGGAAAACTCGATCCCGTAATCGGTCGAGACAGCGAGATCCGCCGCGTCAGCCAGGTCTTGACGCGGCGCACGAAGAACAATCCGGTGCTGATCGGTGAACCCGGCGTCGGTAAGACTGCGGTCGTCGAAGGACTTGCGCAGCGCATCGTCGCGGGTGACGTCGCAGAGTCGCTCAAAGACAAACAACTCGTCACCCTTGACATCTCGGCGCTCGTCGCCGGTGCGATGTACCGCGGCCAGTTCGAAGAGCGGTTGAAGAGCGTGCTCAAAGAGATCACCGAATCTGACGGTCAGATCATCACCTTCATCGACGAACTGCACGTGCTCATGGGCGCCGGCGGTGGTGAGGGCTCGGTCGCAGCATCCAACATGCTCAAGCCAATGCTGGCTCGTGGTGAACTGCGCCTGATTGGCGCGACCACCTTGAATGAGTATCGCGAATTTATTGAGAAGGATGCTGCTCTCGAGCGTCGCTTTCAGCAGGTCTACGTCGGTGAACCCACGGTCGAAGACACGGTCGCAATTCTGCGCGGACTCAAAGAGCGCTATGAAGCGCACCACAAGGTCGCTATCGCTGACGCCGCACTTGTTGCAGCCGCGGCGCTTTCACACCGCTATATTCCCTCGCGCCAACTGCCCGACAAGGCCATCGACCTGATTGACGAAGCAGCCTCCCGCCTACGCATGGAGATCGACTCGGCACCGCTTGAGATCGATGAACTGCGCCGTCACGTTGACCGGCTCAAGCTTGAAGAGCTCGCCCTGAAGAAGGAGAAAGACGACGCCTCGAAAGAGCGACTCGCCACGCTGCGCGAAACACTGCGCGTAGAAGAGGAACGCCTGGGCGAGCTGCAGGGCCGCTGGGAACGCGAACGTGCTTCGCTCAACCGTGTCGGCGATTTGAAGACCAAGTTGGATGCTGCTCGCATGGACGCAGAGCGCGCACAGCGTGAGGGCAACCTCGAGAAGGCGTCGAAGCTGTTGTACGGCGAGATTCCGGGCCTTGAGCGCCAACTGATCGACGCGGAACGTGATGAACCAGCCGGCGACCGGATGGTCGGCGACCAGGTGACCGAAGAAGACATCGCATCGGTGATCGCCGCGTGGACGGGCATTCCCGTCGGCCGGTTGTTGCAAGGTGAGAGCGAGAAGCTGCTGCATCTCGAGGCCGAACTCGGCAAACGCCTGGTCGGCCAAAAAGATGCCGTCACGGCCGTCTCTGACGCAGTGCGGCGTTCGCGCGCAGGCATCAGCGATCCGGGCCGACCCACAGGCTCATTCTTGTTCCTTGGCCCGACGGGTGTCGGCAAAACCGAGCTGGCGAAAGCGCTCGCCGAGTTCCTGTTCGACGATGAGCACGCCATGGTGCGCATCGACATGTCGGAGTATGGCGAGAAGCACTCGGTCTCACGACTGGTCGGTGCTCCTCCGGGTTACGTCGGCTACGAGCAGGGTGGGCAGCTGACCGAGGCTGTGCGACGCCGGCCATACTCGGTGGTGCTCCTCGACGAAGTCGAGAAGGCGCATCCCGAGGCGTTCGATGTATTGCTGCAGGTGATGGATGACGGCCGCTTGACGGACGGTCAGGGCCGTACCGTTGACTTCACGAACGTGATCCTGGTGTTGACGTCAAACCTTGGTTCGCCGCTGCTTATCGATCCGACGCTTTCGATTGAACAGAAGCGCGAAGGCGTCCAGGCGATGGTGCGCCAGGCGTTCAAGCCTGAGTTCATCAACCGTCTTGACGACATCGTGATCTTCCAGGCGCTGACAGAAGACGACCTCGCGCAGATCGTTGAGCTCTCGGTTGACGCCTTGCAGCGCCGGTTGTCCGAACGCAGATTGACGCTTGCTGTCACGCCGGATGCGCGGGCATGGCTCGCGGAGCGCGGCTATGATCCCATGTTCGGCGCACGGCCGCTGCGGCGACTGATCCAGACTGAGATCCAGAACCGCCTCGCAACCGCGCTGCTGTCGGGCGGCGTGCGCGATGGCGACACCGTTCGGGTTGACGTGGCCGTAGACGGCAGCGGGCTGGCACTGACGAGCGCCGCGGGCGAGTAGCTACTAGCCGGCGTTCACCTCGTCGCGCCAGCGCAGCAGGGGAGTGAGCTGGGCGAAGTCGAAGTCGGGACCATCAAGTGCCGGAATGAAGAAACGAAATCCGTGGTCGTGGAGCTTTGACACACCGCCGTCTTCGAGCATCGGACCAAAACCGCGAATCGTGAACCCGGTCGACAGCTCAATGTCGGCCGGGTTTCGGCCTTCCGTGCGGCACCATTCGTGCAACACGTCGATCTTGTGGGGCAGTTTGTCGAGCGGCGTGAATGTGTGCCAGATGTCGGCGTGCTGTGCCACCATGCGCAGCGTCTTCTGCTCGCCTTGGCCGCCAATGAGAATCGGGATGTGACGCGTCGGCGCCGGGTTGAGCTTCGCCCACCGTGCTCGTACGCAAGGCAAGTCGGCAGCGAGATCGTTGAGTCGGCTTCCGACGGTGCCGAACTCGTAGCCGTACTCTCGGTAGTCCTGCTCGGCCCATCCTGAGCCGGTGCCGAAGATCAATCGACCTACGCCGTCAGCGCCCGCACTGATGTGGTCTACGGTTCGTGCCATGTCAGCTTGAAGATCCGCGTTGCGGTAAGAGTTGCAGTTGACCAGCGGACCAAGCTCCACCTTCTCGGTGAGCTCCGCGATGGACGCGAGCATCGTCCACGCCTCGTAGTGTTCCGCGTCGAACGGCTCGGTCAGCGGAAAGAAGTGGTCCCAGTTGAAGATGGCGTCGACGCCAGCGTCTTCAGCGCGGCGCACGGCGTCGCGGATGGTGGCATAGCTTGCATGCTGAGGTGCGAGCTGCACCCCGATGCGAACAGGACGATGATCAGCGGGGTGAACGGTCATGATTTCAGCGTAGGCCGGTGAGCAGAGTCTCAGGGTGCCTCACAATGGGAAAGATGATCGTCTTGCGTGCGCTCTGGGGATCGACGCACCCCGGCCCAACCCTGGTAGTCACCGCACTCGCCGTTGCGCTCGGCATCGCCTCAGGACTCGATCCCTGGCGAGTGTGGGTGTTGGCGGCCGCTGTTTTCGCCGGTCAGGTGTCTGTGGGTATATCCAACGACGCCCTAGATGTCGTGCGCGACCGCATAGTGTCGCGCCCAGACAAGCCCATCGCGCGGGGAGATATCTCAGAGCGCGGAGCCTGGGCCGCTGCCTTCATCGCGCTGGGTGTGGCGCTCTTGCTGTCTGCACTCCTGGGCGTAGGCATGTTGGCAGCGCACGCCCTGGCCCTCGCTTCCGCGTGGGCGTACAACGCCGGCATGAAGGCAACTCGCGCATCGATTCTCCCGTTCTTGGTGAGTTTCGGATTGTTGCCCTCGCTTGCCACGCTTTCAGCGGTGTCGCCGTCCTTCGCCCCGGCATGGGCAACGTTCGCTGGCGCGGCACTTGGCGCGGCCGTGCACCTGACAAATGTGCTGCCTGACCTTGACGATGACGAGCGCACCGGAGTGCGCGGGTTGCCGCACCAGCTTGGATCGCGCCTATCGACGGTGCTCGCGGTTGTGGCTGTCATCGCTGGCGCGATCGCGGTGCTCATCGGACCCGCACACAGCGACCTCGCTGCGGTGCCCACGGTGTCGTGGCTGTTGTTCACTGCGGCGGTCTCGGTTGCGATCATCACCCTGCTTCAGGCGTTTCGTCGAACACCGTCTCGCACGCTCTTTCGCCTTGTGATGCTCGCTTCGTTGCTGCTTGCCACGCAACTGATTGCATCAGGTGCGGCCCTAGCGTCTTAGCTGGTGCCGTCTCTTCCCTGATGCCGTCCGTCGCCGAGGCTGCACCGCGGACCTCATGCGTCTTTGTCGAGGCCCATTGAGTACGCATGGGCGAACAGGTTGCCTGTTCTCGAAAGCATGGTGCTGACCGCCGCTCTTCGCACTTGATCGGCCGCGGGATGGAGGGGTCGACCCAGCCGCGTGTTCATCGAGGCGAGAGCTGCGGCACGTCGGGCTGATGTCACGCGCCGGCGTTCCCAGCGCTCGAGTTCGTCTTCGGGGGCTGCGCCAGAACGAACCCATTGTGTGAGCAGGGGTGCCAGCGTTGCGGCATCGAGTAGGCCGAGGTTCATGCCCTGCCCGCCAATTGGGCTCACCTCGTGGGCGGCATCTCCGATGACGAACAGTCGGCCGTGACGCAAATGAGAAGCGACGAACCGGCGCACGCCGAACGACGTGGCTGTCTCGACCGCCGAGGCTGATTCTGCTCCCTCGCGTGATGCCACTACCTGCCGCAACCTGCTCACCCGCGCGGTTGCGTCGTCAGGGAGTTCGTCATCCCAAGCCACGTATCGCCGGAACCCATCGGGCAGCGGAAATGACTCCAGTACACCCGAGGAATCGAGGTGGACGACTGCGGTCTGCGGGTCGGCGAACGGGCCTGCGACTGCATCCGTCATCACGTAGCGATCGCGATAGATACGAGTCGAAATCGCGCGGCGTCGGAATACGAGATCGCGACCGGAGCTTCCAGAAGCGACCACTACGAGAGGAGAACGCGATTCAGTGATCCGGCCCTCGATGCGGGACCGCACGCGCACCCCCGATTCGTCGGGTTTCAGGCCAACGACGTGCGCACCGCGCAACGGGGTTGGTGCGCGCGATGCAAGCACCTGCTCAGTAGCGGCTTGCGGCAATGTGGCCACGAACCCGAAGCGACTGCGCGAGCGGTCGAAGTTCACGAGGCCTAGCCTCTTTCCGCGTGAGCGCGCTTCACCGCGCCAGACCCGCTGTGCATTTTCGAGCAGTTCGTCGGTGATACCAGAGCTCTCAAGCGCTGTCAGCACGGGGGCATGGATCCCAATCGCGCGACTGCCGGCTCCGGCTTCTGTGCGACGCTCAAGCACCAACACTTCAACTCCCGAACGCGACAGTTCGGCGGCGAGGAGCATGCCTACCGGCCCCGCGCCGACAATGACGACGTCAGGCATGGCCTAATCGCGAGGCGAGCAGTCGAAATGCGCTAGGAGTGTCGACAGCCCATTCTTTGCCGAGCACGCGTGAGAGCTCGGCGCGACGAAAGCTTCGACGGATCGAGCGGAGGCCATCAGTGCGCAGAAACGTTCCCGGGGCGAGTGGAGTGATCCCGACGGCGTACAGCGCGTAGGCGGCGCGACTGCGGGCGATATCAGAGTGCAGCACGATACCAGTCGACAACTGCGCTGACGCGTCGGCGAAGTCTCGGATCTGAACAGAGTCGAGGTGATGAAGCACGTGGTTCGACAACACGGCGTCAAACCTTTCGCCACCGCGCAGCAAGTCGTCGGCGTCAGCGGCGCGGAAGGTCACCCCTGGTGGGTGAGGTCGCTCGTTCGCAGCACGCAACGCGCGGGGGTCAGGGTCGGCGCCAACCCACTCGACGTCAAGCCCGTCCGTTTCGGCCAGCGCGGCCAGACGGAGCACGATATCCCCTCCGCCCGAGCCGAGGTCGAGTACCCTCGCTGGACGACGAAGCCCGACGAGGAAGGGTGCGAGATTGCTGCGGTAAACCGTGCCCCAGCCGGAGATGAGTCGGTTGACGGTGTGGAATCGACGCAGTGTTGCGCGAAGTCGTTCAGGGTCACACTCCGGGTCGTCCATCAGTTCACGCAGTTGTTCGTCGCGGATGCTGAGGGTGGTGCGGGTGCGGGCAGTCATGCTGTGGCTGACCGCTTCGTGAGAAGCGCCGACTCAACAGTCAGCCCTGGGCCGAATGCGAGTGCACACACGCTGTCACCGTCGCCGAGCTCTTCGTTGTGGAGCATCTCGCGCAAGATGAAGAGGAGCGTTGCGCTCGACATGTTTCCGTACTGTCGCAATACGGCGCGTGAGGAGTCAATCGCGCGCGGTGCGAGATCCAGCCCGGTTTCGACGCGGTCAAGAACGCTCCGTCCACCGGGGTGCACTGCCCAGGCATCCGGTTGTGCGTCCACGCCGAGAAAGGCATCGACTGCACCGCGGATCTCGCGGCCGATGATGCGCGGCACCTCTGCCGAAAGTGTCATCTCGAAGCCGGCGTCGCCGATCGTCCAGACCATGTCGCTTTCGCCTTGCCCGGTGAGGGTGGTCGCGAAGCGCTCCATATCTAGTCCGCCGTGGCGCCCCAGCTCCGCGCGTGCCGATACGATCGCGGCACCCGCCCCGTCTGCGAACACCGATGCCGCGACGATCTGCTGGGGGTCGTTCGATGCCCGCACGTGCAAGGTGCATAGTTCTGCACACACCACCAGCACCACGGCATCGGGCTGAGCCGAGGTGATCCGCGCGGCAAGGCGAAGTGCAGGGATAGCAGCGGCGCAGCCGATGAAGCCCAGGTGATACCGCTCGACCGTGGCAGCCAGCCCGAGGTCGCGGACGAGTCGGTAGTCGGGACCCGGGGCGAAAAACCCGGTGCACGAGACTGTGACGACATGGGTGATGTCTTCGGCGTTCACGTGTGCTTCTGCGATGGCATGCGCAGCCGCACGCGCCGAAAGGTCAGGCGCGACCGCGGTGTACACGTCGTTTCTGGTTCCAGTGCTCGGAATCAGAAGTTGTTCGTCGACCACGAAATCAGGGCCCCGGTGCGCAGATCCTCCGCCGGCGGGTTCGGCGGTGGCATCACCCAATTGGGTCAGCACCGTATGTCGGTAGTCGATGGCAGCAGCGTCAAATGAAGCGTGGATGAGTCTCTGGCTGAGTCGGTCTGTGCCGGGTTGAGACGTCAAGAAGTCGCGTATCCGCGTCTGCGCCACACGAGTAGGGGGCACCGCCGTGGCGAGGGAGAGGATGCGCGCCGTCATACTCCCCACCTAAGCACGCACAGTCGGTGCGTGGGTCGCGCTTGCGACGTGGGCCCCCACCGGCTAGGCATTCACTGGACGTGAAACTCTGCGATTTTTCACCGCAGAGCCCCACCGGCGCAGCATCCACTCGCCCTTAGCCTGGGGGCATGACCATCGCGACGGCTGACCTCTATGACGAACGTGGTGAAGCGCTCGACTCGCTCTCGCTACCCATGCTTGACCTCGGCGGGCACGTGAGTTTTGATGGCCCGATTCGTACCGTGCGTTGCCACCGCGACAACGCATTGGTCAAGGCGATGCTCGCGACACCGGGCGAAGGCGCGGTGCTCGTCATTGACGGCGGCGGCTCTCTGGAGTCTGCGCTTGTGGGAGACCTGATCGGTGCATCAGCCGTCAAGAACGGCTGGGCGGGTGTGATTGTCAACGGTGTCATTCGAGACCGTGAAGCGCTGGGGATGCTGCCGCTCGGCGTCAAAGCACTCGGCAGCAACCCACGCAAGAGCGCAAAAGACGGGGTGGGTGAAGCCGACACGGATGTCGTCATCGCGGGGGTGCTGTTCACACCCGGCAAGCACGTGTGGGCAGATGCCGACGGAGTGCTCGTCGAGCGCTAGGCCCCGAGAATCAATTCGCTGACCGGACGCCGCACCCGAGGAGCGACTTCGCGCTCAGCAAGTGCCTCGGGAAGGCTGCCAGCCTCACCAATCTCGCCGATCGCAATTGCCGTCATCGGAGTGAAGCGCTCTGAAAGATCGAATGCGCTGCGCACCGCATCGCGGTCGAAGCCGCCCATCTGGTGCACGTGAAGCCCGTCGTGATGTGCTTGCACGCTCAGGTGTGCCACTGCCTGGCCAAGATCGTAGGCTGCGAATCCGATCTCTGTGCCGTCTTCGGCGGTGGTCTCTGCAACAGCGATGATGAGCGCTCCCGCATTGGCTGCCCACGCCTGGTTGAAGCCCAGAAGCGACGCGACCAGAGTGTCGTGTGCTGTAGTGCCCCGGCGGGCGACGATGAAGCGCCACGGTTGCAGGTTGTGTGCAGACGGCGACCAGCGGGCGGCTTCGAGCGCGCTGGCGAGCTTGATCTCATCGATGTGGGCCGCGGCATCGAATGCGCGCGGGCTCCAACGACCGGCCAATACGTCCAAGACGGGACTATCGGTCTTAGCGAGGCGGTCAGAAGTGAGCACAGTTCCGTTGGTCATCGGAGTTCCTTCAATCAATGGATGCTGCTCGGGCGCCGGTGACCGCACTTTCGATAACAACATACGCACGCAGGAATTCCCTGCATGCGGCATCCACAATTACCGAACGGCTCTAGACAACGACACCGAAGCAGAGAATGCTGGCGAGCGAAGCAAGCGATGTCATGCAGAAAGAGGGACCCGCCTAGAGCTCGGGCCACGCCTTCGGCCCTGACGAACCGGCGGGATAGTCCTCGAGCGGCACCTGATCGGCGGCCCATGCCTCAAGCACCGGCTGCACGATGTGCCAGCACCGCTCGGCGGTATCGCCACGCACCGAAAGCGACGGATCGCCGTCGATGATGCCCGCGAGTACTTCGCTATAGGCTCGGCGCTCACCTTCGCTGAAGTCTGCTTCAAGAGTGGCGCGATCGAGGTGAAACGGTGCGCCGGGGCCGTTGAGGTTGAGCTCGAGCGCCATCTTGTCGGCACCGAGCGAGAGACGAAGCACCGATGGTTCGGTAGAGCCGTCGAAGCCGGATGGCAGCAGCGACACTTGTCGGAAGCGAATGACGATCTCGCTGCACTTTTCGCCGAGCCCTTTGCCCGAGCGCAGCGTGAACGGCACGCCGGCCCAGCGATGCGTGGCTACGGCAAAGGTGACCTCGGCAAGAGTCTCAGTATTGCGAGAGACATCGACGCCGCCCTCATCGACATAGTTCGGCAGTTCGCGACCGTTGATGGAGCCGGCGGTGTAACGGGCGCGGCGCGAGTTGGCCGCGGGGTCGTGGTTCCACACGCTGGTGGCGCGCAGCGCGGTCGCTTTCGCTTCACGAAAGTCCGCGGCATCTAATGTGGCGGGCGGATCCATCGCGACGATCGCGAGCACCTGCAGCAGGTGGCTCTGGATCATGTCGACCATCGCGCCCGCCTTGTCGTAGTACCCAGCGCGGTTTTCTAGCCCCAGCGTTTCGTCGTAGCGAATTGCCACAGATTCAATGTGCTCGCTTGACCAGACCGGCTCGAAGACGCGGTTGGCGAATCGCAGACCGAGCACGTTAAGCACGGTCGAGCGCCCGAGAAAGTGGTCGATGCGATGCACCTGCTCTTCGGGCACCACTCGCGTCAGCTGTTCATTGAGCACCTTCGCGCTCTCTTCGTCGGTGCCGAAAGGTTTCTCAAGCGCGAGGATGAGTCCGTCGGGCAGGCCGACAGATTCAAGCGCTGTGCATGCCTTCGCGGCAATGGCCGGGGGCACTGCGAAGTAGAGCGCCACCGTTCCCGAGCAGGTGCCCAGCAGAGCGGCGAAGTCTGTTGAGTCGGTGATGTCGCTCTTGCGATAGCGAGCGCCTTTGAGTATCGCGTCGACGGTGGCGCCCGCGGCATTGGCGGTAGCGAACGAGTCGGCGACTACCGAGCGCCACTTCTCGTCTGTCCAGTCGTCCATCCCGGCGCCGACGAGGTGCACCGTGCGGTCTGGTTCTTCGGTGAGAAGCTGACCGAGCGCCGGCAACAGCAGCCTGAAGGTGAGATCGCCAGAGGCGCCGAGAATGCACAGGGTCGTTTCCGAGTCCGTCATGCCGCCCACCTTAGCCGCCGGGCCTTTCGGGCATGTATCGGCCCGGCGCTGCCGCGCAGACTGACACAATCGAACCCATGGCTTCACCGATCGAGGACTACGCAATTCTCAGCGACTGCCACACCGCAGCTCTCGTCTCGCGCGAGGGCAGCATTGATTGGCTGTGTCTGCCCCGCTACGACTCCCCGTCGACGTTTGGCGCGTTGCTCGGTGACGATAGTCACGGCAGATGGATGCTGCGCCCCACCGACCCCGACGCTGAGACGACCAGGCACTACGACGGCGATGGCTTCATCTTGGTCACGCGCTGGCAGACATCGTCGGGCATCGCGGAGGTCATCGACGTGATGCCGCACGGCGATCGTCGCGCGGACGTGCTGCGACGTGTGCGTGGCATCGAAGGCACCGTTGAATTTGAACAGGAACTGCGGGTGCGCTTCGACTACGCACGGGCAATGCCCTGGATGCGCCAGGCGGGCACCGATGACGCGCCCGCTCTGGTTGCAACGGCCGGGCCCGATGCGCTCGTTGTGCGGGGCGCTCGCCTCACCGCGTCGGACCACGCGCACCGCGGCACAGTCACTGTTGCGGCTGGCGAGCAGGTAGACCTGACGCTGACATGGTTTTCTTCGCACAAGGATGTTCCCGCCCCGATTGATGTCGATGCGGCGCTCGCCAGCACCGTCGCCTGGTGGTCGAAGTGGGCGGAGGGCATCGAGCACGCGGGCCCGCACCACCGCGAGGTCGTGCGATCGCTGCTCGTTCTTCGAGCGCTCACCCACGAAGACACCGGCGGAATCGTCGCGGCGGCGACGACGTCGCTACCCGAGGACTTCGGAGGCGTGCGCAACTGGGACTACCGCTATGTGTGGCTTCGCGATGCATCGTTGACGCTGGAAGCGTTGCTTGATCATGGCTTCGTTGAAGAAGCGCAATCGTGGCGCCGTTGGTTGTTGCGCGCGATTGCGGGTAGCCCGGAAGACCTGCAGATCATGTACGGGCTCTCGGGTGAGCGTGACCTGACAGAGCGCACACTGGATCACCTTCCCGGCTATGACGGAGCAGCTCCGGTGCGCATCGGCAACGGAGCAGTCGACCAGTATCAGGCCGACGTGATCGGCGAGGTCATGGTCGCGCTTGAAGCGGCGCGAATGGCCGGGGTCGATGAGACCGAGTTCTCATGGCCGTTGCAGCGGGCGTTGCTCGATTTCGTTGAGCGCAACGTCGACCGTGCCGACAACGGCATCTGGGAGATCCGTGGCGAACCTCGCTACTTCACCCACTCGCGCGTGATGATCTGGGCCGCGTTCGATCGCGGTGCGCGAGCCGTGCGAGAGTTTGGGCTTGACGGCGACGCGGAGCGCTGGGAAGCGCTGCGCGATCGGGTGAGAGCAGAGATCGACGATCGTGGCGTCGACCACGAAGGCGGGCACTTTGTGCAGACCTATGGCTCGACCGATGTGGATGCCGCGCTGCTGTTGCTGCCGCAGGTTGGCTTCTGCGAGGCGGACGACCCTCGCATGCTGGCGACGGTTGCCGAAATGGAGCGCACGCTGCTCCACGACGGACTGTTGCATCGCTATCGCACCCAGACGGGCGTTGATGGTCTGCCCGGCGACGAACACCCGTTCTTGGCATGCTCGTTCTGGCTCGTCGAGCAGTATGCGGCTAGTGGGCGACTGCACGATGCGCGTCTGCTCATGGACAAGGTCTGCGGTCTCTCAAACGATCTCGGGTTGCTGTCGGAAGAGTATGACGTGACGTTGCGGCGGCACGCGGGCAACACCCCCCAAGCGCTGTCGCACCTCGCCCTCGTGCGCGCGGCTGATGCGCTCGTCGGTCACAGTGGCCGCGCGGCGCACAAGAAGAACGCGTGAAGCGACGGATGCCTCACCCCGCGCTCAGCGCAGGGTGAGGCATCCATTCGTGTGTGTGTTTAGAGTTCGCCGAAGCCCTGCGCGACGAGGTTCTCTAGCTCGCCGATCACTTCTGTGGCCTCGGGTCCGGTCGCGTCAATGCGGACTTTGGCGCCCTGCGTTACGCCCAATGACATGAGCGAGATCAACGAAGCGCCCGAGGCCGGCGCCTTGCCGCTGCCGAGGTCGGTGATGGTTACCTTGGCGTCATAGCGACCCACAGTCTTGACGAACACCGCCGCCGGGCGCGCATGCAAGCCTGACGGATTGCGAATCACGCCAGTGAACACAGCGTCGCCGTTAGTTGCGGGTGCTGCTGGTGTCGCGGATTCCGGTGTCGGTGCGGCGGCCGGTTCAGCCGAAGCTTTCGTGCCGGGCGCACCGTCGAGCTGTGCGATCTTGCCATCGAGAGCCCTTCGCACTTCAGCATCCACGTCATCGAGTGAGGCGCCACTTCCCGCGACGACGACGGCCGCGATCAGCCCTTCAACGAAGGGGGCATCGCTGAGACGAACGGCAGCATCGCTGCTGACAAACTCCAGAGCCATACCGGCGCTCAGAATCGCTGAGCCCAGGTCCATCAGCACGAGCACGCCATCGGGCGAGGCGACTTCATCGATGGCGGCGGCAATTGCCACCGCGTCGGTTCCCGTCGAGCCGTCAGAAGTGCCAGCGGCGATGCGCACTGTTGGTGGGGCTTCTCCGCCCATTTCGAGAGCAAGATCCACGGCCGCCTGCGCGAGCGCGGGGGAGTGTGAGACGACAACAATTCCGATCATGTCATCCTCCTAGCGCGTCGCTGAGGGCGCGGAACAGCAACGTCGTCGACGCGGCACCCGGGTCAAGGTGCCCGGCGCTGCGGTCACCGAGGTAGCTTGCGCGACCCTTGCGGGCCACCAGCGGAATAGTGGCGTCCCGCCCCACCTCGGCAGCAGCCAGTGCCGCTGCCGAGGCTTGAGCAGCGGACTCGCCCGCAGTCACGGCGGCATCCCACGCGTCGATCGCGGGAGACATCGCGTCAAACATGGTCTTGTCGCCCTGCTCGGCTTTTCCGCGCGCAACGATTCCGCCGAGACCAGCACGCAGTGATGCGGCGGTACCGGCAGCATCCAGAGCTTTTACGGCGCCAGCACTCATGCCGAACCGCAGGAAGAAGGTGCCATACAGCGGCCCGCTGGCTCCGCCGACGCTGGTCACGAGCGTCATACCAACAGCCTTGAACAGGTCTGCGATGGTCTCGAACTCTTCGGAGTCGAGCTTTGCAGCCACGGCACTCATGCCGCGTGTCATGTTGGCCCCGTGGTCGGCGTCGCCGATCACCGAGTCGAGCTCGGTGAGCTCGGTCTGGTGTTCGGTGACGAGCGCCTGGAAGCGGCGGAGCCAATCGGTCAGTTGGTCGATCGTGACATCAGTCATGGTGGTTCTTCTCTCTTCGCTTTGCTTCTCAGGCGCCCCAGCGCAGGCCGGGCGTCACAACAGGAGCATCCCATAGGCGCAGCAGCTCGTCATCGGCCTTGAGTACCGTGAGCGAGCAGCCGGCCATGTCGAGGCTCGTGATGTAGTTGCCGACAAGGGATCGAACTGCCTTCACGCCGGCTTCTTCGAGCAGTGCGGCGACCTCTCCATACATGAGGTAAAGCTCGATGAGGGGAGTGCCGCCGAGACCGTTGAGCATGACGATGGCGTCACCGCTGGCATCGATATCGTGAAGAATCGGCTCGACCAGCATCGCGGCGACCTCTTTTGCGCTTGCCATGGGCACACGGTGGCGACCGGGCTCGCCATGAATGCCGACGCCCACCTCCATCTCGTCGTCGGGCAGGTCGAAGGTCGGTTTTCCGGCTGCAGGAACGGTGCAGCTGGTGAGCGCGACACCCATCGATCGACCGCTCGCATTCACGCGCTTTGCGAGTGCGACCACGGCATCGAGGTCGTAGCCCTCTTCGGCGGCAGCTCCAACGATCTTTTCAAGAAGAACGGTTGTGCCTACGCCGCGGCGACCAGCGGTGAATGTCGAGTCTTCGACGGCCACGTCGTCATCGACGATGATGGATTCAACGCGCACGCCTTCAGCAGCGGCAAGCTCTGCGGCCATCTCGAAGTTCAGTACGTCGCCGGTGTAGTTCTTGACGATGTGAAGCACGCCAGCACCGGAATCGACCGCCTGTGTGGCGGCGAGCATCTGATCGGGCGTGGGCGAAGTGAACACTTCGCCCGCGCACGCGGCGTCGAGCATGCCGGTTCCGACGAAGCCGCCGTGCAGCGGTTCGTGGCCGGTGCCGCCGCCCGAGAGCAGCGCAACCTTGCCCTCTCGCGTTGGCGTGCCGCGATAGATCACACGGTTCTCGTGGTCAACGCGCAGCTCGGGGTGGGCGGCTTCGACGCCTTTGAGTGAGTCGGCGAGCACGGCTGCGGGCTCATTGATGAACTTCTTCATTTCAGTTTCCTTTGAGAGTGAGAGTTAGGCGCTGGCGACGGGCTCAGCGGCTGCGGACTCGACCGCGGTAGCGCGGTCGGCTGCGGTGTGGGCCACGATGCCGAAGAGCACACCGGCTGCAACGCCACCGAGCAGTTCAGCGATCAAATAGACGGGAAGCTGCTCCCAGGCGATCGTGCCGCCAGCGATCTGCTGCACCAGCATGGGTCCGATCGTACGAGCAGGGTTGATCGAAGCACCGGTAATCGGCGCCACGGGGATGATTGCGGCGAAGACCACGAATCCGATGACGAGACCTGCCCAGCCGAGAGCCGCTTTGCGGTAAATGACGCCGAAGACACCGAACACCAGAAGAAAAGTGCCGACGAACTCTGCGAAGAAGGCTTGAGTCCATGGGATGTCAGCGCCATAGGCAGCCACGCCCAGGCCAAGGTCGCTGGCTGCTTGACCCATGACACCAAGGATGACGACGGCGCCGATGATCGCGCCCAAGACCTGAGCGATCATGTACGGCGCGACGAGCTTCCACGGGTGTTTGCCGGTCACGGCGAGGGCCAGGGTCACGGCCGGGTTGATGTGGTTTCCCGAGATGTAACCGAAGATGTATACCGTCACGACGACGATCAGCGCGAACGACAGTGAGATGAAGCCGAGTTCGGCGCCGGTAAACGGCTCACCGCCTCGAGCCAGGGCTAGCGCGGGCACAGAACCCACACCGACAAAGACGAGCATTGCGGTTCCGATGAGCTCGGCGGCGAGTTTCTGCCAGAGCTTGTTTTCATCATCCATGAGGTCTCCTTTGAACTGGATGCGTCGAACTACTTTCGACATTATCGAATAATGGCCGGAAAGTGGGAGGCTGTCAAGGGGTCGATATGAATGCGCTATCGTTCACCACGTGCTCTTCCGCGGCATAGGAGGTGCGGGCATGATTCAGTCAATCGATCGAGCAGCGAAGATTCTGTCGAGCCTTCAGGGTGCTCGCCACCTCGGAATCACCGACCTTGCAGCAATTCTCGAGCTTCCCCCCTCAACTGTTCACGGACTCGTCAAATCGTTGCAAGAGCACGGACTCGTCGCAAAAGAGCCGGGCACGACCCGCTACATGCTGGGGCCCGCGCTGCTCAAGCTGTCGAACGTCTATCTCGATACGCTCGACGTGCGTGCGCGCGCTATGCGTTGGACGGCCGAGCTTGCTCGCCGCACAGGCTGTGCTACCCGGCTTGGAGTGGCGCTGTTTGACGAGGTTATTGTGATCCACCACAATCGTCGGCCTGACGGGTCGGAGCAGATGCCCGAAATCGGCGTGACGATTCCCGCCCACGCCACAGCGCTCGGCAAGGTGCTGCTGGCCTATGACCCCCACGTCGCCGATCCGCTACTCGCGGGAGAGCTGCGCAGTCTCACGGGTGCGACCACGACTGATCCTGCCGCGCTGGCCGTGCAACTCGCGCAGGTTGTCGAGCGTGGCGCAGCGCATGACGAAGACGAGGCCATCCTCGGCGAATCATCCATTGCCGCACCGATTGCTGACCGTTCTGGTCAGGTCGTCGCAGCGATTTCGGTCGTCATGCCCACCAGCGAATACCCGCCTGGCGACACGGTGCTCAATGACTTGCGCGAGGCCGCTCGCAACATCTCGCGTGAACTGGGGGCTCCGAGTTGGCCGCCCGCGGTGGCGCAGCGAAGATCAGACGACTGAAGTAGGTCAGACGACTGAAACGGCAGCGTCCGATCGCGGCTAAGAGCTGAGTGCGTCGCGAAGCTTCACGCGCGCGCCCATTCGCAGCAATGAGTTCTGATAGATGCGTGCGCCTATGGCGATCGCCGCGACACATGTTGCAATGAGGATTGCCAGTGACAGCAGCGGCTCCCACCACTGCGCTTCACCGAGGAAGAGTCGCAGGGGCATGCCGACGGGAGCCGAGAACGGCACGTACGACATGATCTTGAGCACCAGCGGATTGTCGAAGAAGAAGATCACCAAGAAGTACGGCGCCATGATGAGCAGCGTCAAGGGCGTCGTGGTGGAACCGATGTCTTCTTGCCGCGACACCATGGCCGCAGCAGCGGCGAACAGCGATGCGAGCAAGACGAAGCCGAACAAGAAGAACACCGCGAACCACGCAATGGGGCCACCCAGCCCGCGCAACAATTCAGTTTGGCCGGTGACGGTGAGACCCACGATGGCGATCGACGCGAGGATCAAGACTTGACCCATGGCGAGCACCGTATTGCCGATCACCTTGCCGGCGAGCAGTGCCCTGACCGGAATGGCTGAGATCAGCAACTCGACCACACGCGTCTGCTTTTCTTCAACAACGCTCTGTGCGATCGTTCCGCCAAAGAGGGAGGCGGCCATCAGGAACACGATCCCGAAGCCGATCGCGGCAAGGTAGCCAAGTGCCGTGTCTGTGTCGCCCGGGTTGAGTACCTCGACCGGTGGCACCTGGGCGAATGTCAGCAGCAGGGTGCTGCCCGCACTTTCGTCGGCGATGAGGGTGAAGCCCACGGGCGACGACGCGTCGGCAACCACCGCAGCATCCACGTCGCCACTGGTCACCAGCGACTCGGCCGCAGTCCGGTCAGCAACTTCGGTGACATCGAGTCCGGGCACATCTTGTACGTACTGCGTCGCGTCGGAGGTGACTGCGACGGGGGTACCCGACGTGGACGCGCTATTGGCGGAGAACCCCAACCAGATCACGCCGATCAACGCGCCGACGAAGAGGATTGCGGTCGAGATCACGAATGCCTTGCTGCGCAGCTTCGAACCAATCTCGCGTTCGGTGACAAGGATCACACTCTGTGCAAATGGGGGCGCAGCGACATTGACGTCGGTGTTCACTGGATTACCTCCTTGAAGATCTGGGCGAGCGAGGGATGCTGCGGCGCGAAACTTGCGACGTCGCCGAGCTCGACAGCGCGGCGCAGCACGCGCTGGGCGACCTCATCGGAGTCGGCGTCGAATAGGGCGTAGCCGCCGTCGAATTCGAGCACCTTTACCCCCGGGTCGTCGCGCAACCAACCGGCGTCGACACGAGAGACCAGCTCAAACCGGCGGGACGAATGCTGGGCACGGAGTTCGTCGCGAGAGCCAGCGGCGCGAATGCGTCCGCCGGCGATTATCACGAGGTCATCGCAGAGGCGCTCGACGACATCGAGCTGGTGTGATGAGAACAACACCGCAGCTCCGGACTTTGCGCGTTCGTGAAGCACTCCCGCGACAACGTCGACGGCGAGTGGGTCAAGGCCCGAGAACGGTTCATCGAGAATCAGCACCTCAGGATCGTGCACTAAAGCGGCGGCGATCTGTGCTCGTTGCTGGTTGCCGAGCGAAAGCGTTTCAACGTTGTCAGCAAGGCGCTCGCCGAGGCCGAGCTTCTCAAGCAACGCTTTCGCTCGCGCTGAGGCATCGGACTTCGAGAAGCCATGAAGGCGTGCGAGGTAGGTGATGTGCTCGTGCACCTTCATCTTCGGATAAAGCCCGCGCTCTTCGGGCATGTACCCGAAGCGGCGGCGGTCACCCGTGGCGAGCGCCGCGCCGTCGAGTGCGATGGATCCGCCGTCTCTGCCGAGCACCCCCAGCACGATGCGCATGGTTGTCGTCTTGCCAGCGCCGTTTCCGCCGACGAACCCGGTGAGGCGTCCGGGTTTGACGGCAAATGAGACGTCGTCGAGGGCGAGACGTTCGCCGTAGGACTTCGTGATCCCTGTCAGTTGCAGCATGGTTTCAACGCTAGGCCCGACGCCTCGACCGGGCCTCCCCCGTGAGGGGGAAATCTCTGGCCGCGAGTGATCAGGTGAGACCGTGACGGTGCGCGTAGACCACTGCCGCTACCCGATCACGCGCACCAAGCTTTTGCAGAATGTTCGAAACATGAGTTTTCACGGTGGCTTCACCGATGAACAGTGCGGCCGCAATCTCGGCGTTGCTGCGGGCTTGCGCAAGCAATTGCAGCACCTCGGCCTCGCGTTCGGTGAGCGGGACAGAGACGATGGGTGACTCAGGCGGAGCGGTCACGCGGCCAGATGCGGCGGCAAACCGCTCGATCACGCGTCTCGTCACCTCCGGGGCCAGCAGTGCGTCACCCGCGGCGGCGACACGAACAGAAGAGATGAGCTCCTCGGGGCCGGCGTTCTTGAGGAGAAAGCCACTGGCACCCGCGTCGAGCGCGGCGAAGAGATACTCGTCGCGGTCGAATGTGGTGATGATGACGATTGCCGCATCAAGCCCGTCGATTTCGGTGATCTTGCGGGTGGCCTCAATGCCGTCCATCTCGGGCATCTGCACGTCCATGCAAATCACCCGCGGCCGCAGTTCGCGCGCCGCCGCGACCGCTTCGGCGCCAGTCGCCGCTTCGCCGACCACGGTGATATCGCTGGCGGTTTCGAGAATCATGCGAAAGCCGACGCGCATGATTGCGTGATCGTCGACGAGCAGCACGCTGATCGGAGCGCGAGTCATGCAGGCACCGGAATGCGCACACGCACCAGAAATCCACCGCGTGGGCGCGGACCAATCTCGATTGTTCCACCGGAGGCGGTGGCGCGCTCGCGCATGCCGAGAGTTCCGAGCCCTGCGCGGGTTGTCGCGACGGCGCGCCCCGAATTTGCGATCTCGAGTTCGACCGCAGTCTCGTCGTACCGCAGGCGTACGTCGGCGGTGGCACTTGCGCCGCTGTGCCGGCGTGCGTTCGTGAGTGCTTCCTGCGCAATGCGATAGATATTGAGCTGCACGAGTTCGGGCAACTGAATCGGAGTGCCGATGACCGTCAGCGCTGTCGGCATGCCATTCTCTCGCGCGTGCGCGACCAATGACTCGAGGTCGTGCACGGCGAGGGTGTAGCTATCCGCTGAGTCGTCGAGCGGGGATCGCAGCGTCTCGAGCAGGTGGCGAAGTTCGTCAAGAGCCGCTCGCGCAGACGACTCGACGGCGAGCATCGCGGTGCGTGCCGCCACCGGATCAGCGTCGAGCACCGTGCGCGCAGCGCCCGCCTGCACCCCCATAGACGAGACGTGGTGCGCGACCACATCGTGCAGCTCCCGAGCGATGCCTACCCGGTCGAGGGCGATAGCCTGCGCGGCGGTGAGTTCACGTTCATCTTCGAGTTCGCGTGTGCGTTGCTCGAGGGCGGTTCTGTCGAGGGCCGAGGCACATGCGCGATCGCCCATGTAGTACGCACCGCCAAAGAACGCCGCGTTGACGAGAAACTGAATCAGCATGTATGCGACGAAGGGTGAGAAAAGCCCTTCGCGGGACAGTCCGCCGTCGTCGTCGGTTGTGGCTGCTTGGAAAGTGGTGACCAGTAGCCAGATGAACATTCCGACGATGATGCCGGTGCGCACCCAGAATGCGCGGCGCCGGTTGTCGACCCATGCGCCCACCGAGTAGACCACGATGAACAGCGAGATGTTGCTCACGTAGAACTCGGGGATTCGCGCCGTGACACCGATGAAGAACGCGATGGTGACGGCGATCGCAGCAACTTCGGGGGTGCGGCGGCGGAAGGCAAGCGGAACGGTCAGCCCCGCGCTGAAAAGAATTGCCCAGCCGATGCTCGGAGTATCGTCACCGAACAGTCCTGCAGTGGCGCCGAGCGCTGCGCTGATGATCGCGCCGACGAGCAGCGCACCAGCGAGCCAAGCGTCAGAGCGTAACTCTGCCGGGGTCGCGGGCGTGCGTCGCTGCGTCACGGCTTCTGGATGAGAAGACATGCCTTCACGCTAGGCGCAACGGATGACTCCGGCATCCCCCTTGCGAGGGAGACGGCGAGCAGTCCGCTTCCGATAGCGTTCCTTGCATGAGTCAATCGGGCGATGAGTTGGATGCTGCCCAGCAGCTGCGACGCCGTGACGTGCCTATCGGCGTGGTGATGGTCGCGATGTCGGTGGCCGTGTGGTGGCCGTCGTTCACGCTGGGTGTGTACGGTGAAATTTTCTTCGGTCAGCTCATGTCGATCTGGGCTGCGGCGACCGCAGCTTTCGTGTTCGTCCTTGTCGAGCGCCGCCCGGTCGGTGGTCGGCTCGTGCGCGCGTTCCTCCTCTTGCTGCCGTCGCTGTGGCTGCTGCTCATGTTCACGCTCAATGACGAAGAGCAAGACCTGTTTGCGGTCATCGTCGACCTCGGCGCGATCCTGGCGGTGCTGGTGGGGTTGCCCTTCACCCTGTGGATCTTGGTGCGCATCGTGTGGCCAGATTTCGCGCACAACACCACAACCGGCAGTAAATGGCTGATTACCTCGGTCGTGCTCGGGATTGCCGCGACGTCGTTCGTGCTGGGCCTGGTCCAAGACCGGTTTCTCACCTGCGAAGACTTTGTGCTCAGTGGCAATACGGCGCCGGCCGATTGCACGCCCGCACCACCCGACTAGCCGTCAGAAGATCATTGGACGATCGTCGTCGTCGGGCTCTTCCAGATCGACATCGACGACGACGGGCACGTGATCGCTGGGGATCTCGCCCTTGCGTTCATCGCGGTGAATCGCGGCGCCGACGACCCCTTCGGCGAAGGTGGGTGACCCCATGATGAAGTCGATGCGCAGCCCCTGGTTGCGGGGAAAACGCAACTGCTTGTAGTCCCAGTACGTGTAGCCGGTCGGGACGAGTGGGCGCACGACGTCGGTGAGCCCGGCGGCTTCAAGCGCCGCGAACGCTTCGCGCTCGGGCGGCGACACGTGGGTCGCGAATCCCGGCACGATCGTCGGGTCCCCGTTGTCGGCATCCGTCGGGGCGATGTTGAAATCCCCCACGAGCGCGAGCGGGAGGTCGGGGTTATCGGACAACGATGCGCGCGCGTACTCCTCGAGCGCCTTGAGCCAGCGCAGCTTGTAGTCGTAGTGCGGGTCGCCAAGTGCTCTGCCGTTCGGCACGTACAGGCTCCACACCTTCACGCCGCCGATAGTGGCGCCGATGGCACGGGCCTCAAGTGGAGCATCCGGACCCTCGTGCCCTTTCGCGAACCCAGGCATGTTCGAGAAGGCGGTCTCCACGTCTTCGATCGGCTCTCGACTCGCGATGGCGACGCCGTTCCACTGTGACAGTCCGTGCGCCGCAACGTGGTACCCCGCCTCTTCGAACTTGGCGAACGGAAACTGCTCGACTTTGCACTTGATCTCTTGCATCGCGAGCACATCGATCGACTCGCGTACCGCGAACTCAACGGTTCGCTCGACGCGCGCACGGATGGAGTTGACGTTCCAGGTGGCAAGACGCATGTACTCAACATTACGGTCGAGCCGCGAGACTGCGAGACACGACGTCAACGCTCACGGGCACTCAATAGAATCGTCACCATGACTGTCTCCTCCGCGCCTGCAGTAGAAGCTGACCGCCAAGCCCTCATCGGGCTGATCAAGGCTGAAGCCGTGTTTCACGGTGACTTCACGCTGTCAAGCGGCAAGAAGGCGACGTACTACGTCGATATGCGCAAGCTCACGCTCGACCACCGCGCTGCGCCTGCCATCGGTCGCATCATGCTCGATCTGATTCGCGATATCGACGGCATCGTCGCGGTCGGCGGTCTCACACTCGGCGCCGACCCAATCGCCAACTCGGTGATGCACGAGTCGGCCCGCACTGACACGCCCCTTGATGCGTTCGTGGTGCGCAAGGAGCCGAAGGACCACGGCCGTGGTCGGCAGCTCGAAGGTGCTGACGTCGTCGGCAAGCGTGTCGTTGTCGTCGAAGACACCTCCACCACCGGGCAGTCCGCACTCAAAGCTGTAGAAGCGCTGCGTCGAGAGGGGGCAGAGCCGGTTGCCGTTGCCGTGATCGTTGATCGAAAGACCGGTGCCCAGGCGGCGATTGAGGCTGAGGGATTGCAGTGGCTTGCCGCGATTGACCTCGACGATCTGGGGCTCGCTCCCCAGTAGCGGAGGCGACGGCTCTTCGGCGTGCCGGGCGGGCAGCCGTGAGCGCTGTCAGTCGCGATCGCGGCCACGCCACCATTGCCAGATGAACATGGTCAGCGTGCCCACCAAGATGATGGCGCTGGTGGCAAAGATCAGATTCTGTTCAAGCTCGGTCATGCTGGTCGCTTTCCTTGCGAGGCGTCCGCCACGATCTTGGCGATGCGGGCAGACTTCGTCTCTTCGCGCTTCGCCAGCGCGATCTGGCTGAGCCCTAGTTTCTTGACGGACTTGGGGAAGGCGTCCCAATTGGCGCGCGCGTCGGGAGCAGCATCCAACGCCCGAGCGAAAGCCTCTGGCTCGATTCCCGCTTCGGGGCCGTCGAGCACCTCCCATGAACCATTCGCCTTGGCGACTGCGATCGCCTTCCAACCTGCTTCAGCCATGAGGCCTTGCTCTTCGAGCAAAATCAATCGCGCCTTGTTCGTGGCGGCCCAGCCACCCGTTGGTCGGCGCGGCGAGAACCACAGGCCTCCCATGCGTTCGTCGAAGGAGCGCGTCGGGCCGTCGATCCAGCCGAAGCAGAGCGCGTGCCGCACGGCATCCTCATAGCCAACTGCTTCAAGAGTGAATCCCGCACGGGCACGCACCAGCCACACGCCTTTCGACGTGCGATGGTTTGCTTCCAACCACGACCGCCAGGCATCGGCATTCGGAACGAGAATGCGCTCGCCCTCGTCTAGTGCGCCCATACCAACGACCCTATCCGGGCTCGGGGGCCGTTCAGAGAATGCTGACGTCTTCGCTTTCTACAGGTTCTTCCGAGAGCAGGTCGGCCACCGAATGAAGCACTTCGTCGGGGCGGAACGGGTAGCGAAGAATCTCCGCATCGTTTGAGATCCCCGTCAGCACGAGCACAGTGTGAAGGCCCGCCTCGATACCAGCGACGATGTCGGTGTCCATGCGATCGCCGATCATGCCGGTGTTCTCTGAATGAGCACCGATGCGGTTGAGGGCGGAGCGGAACATCATCGGATTCGGCTTTCCGACGACATAGGGTTCCATGCCCGTTGCCTTTGTAATCAGCGCCGATATTGCTCCGGTCGCGGGCAACACGCCGTCAGCCGACGGACCAGTCGCATCGGGATTTGTTGCAATGAATCGAGCTCCCGCAACGATGAACCTGATGGCTTTCGTGATCGCTTCGAACGAATAGTTGCGGGTTTCACCCACCACGACGTAGTCGGGTTCGGTCTCGGTCATGATGAAACCAGCCTCGTGCAACGCCGTCGTCAGGCCCGCTTCGCCGATCACGAACGCCGTGCCACCGGGCGTCTGCGACTTGAGAAAGTCCGCGGTGGCCAGGGCAGAAGTCCAGATCGATTCTTCGGGAACGACTAATCCTGATGCGCGTAGTCGAGCGCTCAGATCGCGTGGAGTGAAGATCGAGTTATTTGTGAGCACGAGAAACGGGGTGCCCTGAGTGCTCCATTGTTCGAGCAACTCGGCAGCACCGGGAACGGGACGGTTTTCGTGCACGAGCACGCCGTCCATGTCGGTCAACCAGCATTCAATATCGGCTCGGGTCCGCATATGGGCCAGCCTAGGCCCGAACTGGGCCTATCGTCGTACTGATGGCGAGTACGACCTGGAACCCAGAGCACCTCCCTGATCTGACGGGCAAGGTGTATCTCGTCACGGGCGCGAACGCCGGGCTCGGATATTTCTCTTCTGAGCAGCTTGTGCGTGCGGGCGCCAGAGTGATCATGTCGGGGCGAAATCCGAAGCGCATCTCAGCCGCCCGCGCAGCGATCCGTCGAAGAGTTCCGGATGCTGAGTCAGATGCTACGGAAACGCTGATTCTCGATACCTCGAACTTCGGTTCAGTACGCTCCGCGGCCGCCAGCGTGCGCGGTCGCGGACCGCTGGATGGTCTGCTGCTGAACGCGGGAATGGTGCACCCCCCGAAAGAGCGTGAGGTGACGCTTGACGGCAACGAGATGGTGTTCGCCACGAACGCGCTCGGACATTACGCGCTCGCCGGCTCGCTGTTGTTGCCGTTGGCCGCGGCGTCAGGGCGCATGGTGTGGCTCGGCAGCATGTCGACGTCGATTTCGCAGTACGATCCGGTCGATCCCCAACTCGCAGACAACTACTCGGGCTGGCGGGCCTACGTGCAGTCCAAGATCGCAACGACGGTGCTCGGCTACGAGGCTGATCGTCGCCTTCGCGCCGCGGATGTCGATGTGACCAGCGTTGTCGCTCACCCCGGCTATTCGGTGAGCGGCCGCACCCCGGGCATTGCGGGCGTGAACGAGCCTTCGCGAAGCGCTCGATTCTTCGACAACCTGCAGGCTCCGATGACCCAATCGAAGGAGCACGGAGCGTGGCCACTCGTGAGGGCTCTGGTCGACCCTGACATCAGCGGTGGTGAGTACTGGGGCCCGAAGTCCACGATGCGTGGCGTGCCGAAACTGCAGAAATCTTCGAAGATCACGCGATCACTCGACGTTGCTGGGCGCATCTGGCAGGTCAGCGAAGACGTGACCGGCGTGCAGTGGCCGTTCGAGCAGGCCGCAGAGGTTTGAACGTCGCGCTGAGGCGCTACTAGATTGAGGCGCTCAGCCAGACGGCGTCGACCGCAACGGCAGGCATCGCGATTGTCGCCTGGTCGATCACGAGAGTGTCAGCATCCCTCACAAACACTTCGGCACCCACGGTGAGGCCTGCGCTCTCGGCGACACGCAAGATCTCGGCGTCGCGGTCGCTGACTCGCAAGACGCGACCGGTATGCCCGGGGGCCGCCAGCGCCAGCAGCACGAACGGCTCGCGTTCAACGTGGCCGTCGGCATCGGGGATTGCGTCTCCGTGCGGGTCGAACCGGGGGCGCCCAAGGCGTTCGTCGATGCCTTCGAGCAGGCGGTCGCTTATCGTGTGTTCCAGCTCTTCGGCTTCTTCGTGCACTTCGTCCCACCCGTAGCCAAACTCTTGCACGAGCCACGACTCGATCAGGCGGTGTCGACGCACCATAGTCGCGGCACGTTTCTGGCCAGAATCGGTGAGCGAGATCGGACCGTAAGGCCGGTGAGTCACGAGCCCCTGCGCAGCAAGCTTCAACACCATTTCGGTGACGCTTGAGGGCGCAAGGCCCAGCACGTTAGCGAGCTGAGACGGCGTGATTCGGGCGTCTTGCCACTCGGTGTGGTGGTAGATCGCCTTCAGATAGTCGTCGATCGCGGCAGAGGGCACGCAATCAGGGTACCGGCGTAATCGACCGCAGCTGCGCCGGCAAGTACCGTCGAATCAACGCAGGGGCGACCACCAACGCGATGAAACCCGCAATCAGCTTGTCGAGAACTGAGGTGATGATGTTTGACGAGAACACCGTGCCCACCGCCTGAGTGCCAATGATGGCGAGGTTGTCGGCAATGGCTTGAGCGCCCACATTTGTGGATGCGCCTCCGAAACCGAACACGATGACTGGCGTCGCCACGAGTGTGCAGGCCAGCGCCACCGCAAGCGTTAGGCCAAAGAAGTGAAGCGGGGTGCGATCCAGGCGCCAGACGCGCACACCGTACCCCCACAGCAGTGCGCCGGTCATGTTGACGAACATGAACGGCAGGCCATCGGTAGACGTTTGGATTACCGCGAAAATTCCGTGTGTAGAAACGGCGACGAGCACGCCCCACCACGGTCCGAGGGTGATGGCTGCGACGGCTGTGCCGATCATGTCGAGATAGAGCGGAAACGAGAGCGCAACGGCAGTTTCAGAGCCGACCATGTTGGCGGCCACAGTCAGTATGACAATGAGGGCAACGGCGATGAGCTGCCGGCGGTGGGTTCCGTCGTGCGCGAATGAGACGTTGCTTGCTGCGGGCGCGGGCGCGGGCGAAGCGCCTTGTGCGGGCGTGGGTTCAGCGGGCACCGTGCGCGACGACTGCTCTGGGTCGCTTTCGCGTGGGGGGTCACCTCGCGGATCGTTGAGCATCATAGGAATGGCGGGGTCACCGCGGCGCGCTTGAACGCAGTAGCGGCGCCAGCCTTCGGCGCGGTCGGCGCTCTCGCCGAGAACGATGGCGATATCGGCAACGAGGTCGGGGTTGATGCGCCTGCGACCAAGCCGGAACGCGTCGTACACCGTCGAGCGGCCCACGTATGCGGCGGCTGGGCTCAAGCCACGGCTCTCGCGAAGCTGGCACACTTTGTCGGCGATCTGCGTGTAGCTGGCGTCACCGGAGGCCAGGCGGAGCGACTGAAAGTCTGCGACGAAGCTATCCATGATGCTGCCAGCCGAAAGCGATTCTTCAGGCTGCATCGCACCCCCTGACCTGCGCTTTGCCTTCGATGACAGGATCCTACCGGGGGTTTCTGTAGTTCAGAGCCACGGTGCCAGGCAAAGCGCGCGCTTTGCGACGTTATGCCCACCACCCATCTCACGCTCCGGTGAACAGCAACCAGAGCAGAACCCCATTGAGTGCAATAAGAAAGACGGAGGCGGCCACTCCCGCGAGCGTCGTGACGAGGCGGTTCTGGTACTCGCCGAGCACCTCACGCTTTGCGGTCAGCACGACGAGCGGAACCAGCGCGAACGGGATACCGAATGAGAGCACAACCTGGCTCAGCACGAGCGCAAGGGTGGGATCCACGCCCGCCGCGAGGATGGCGAGTGCAGGAACGAGGGTGACAAGTCGACGTGCGAGCAGGGGGATTCGCACTTTCAGCAGGCCGTTCATGATCTCGGCACCGGCATATGCGCCGACGGAGGTGCTCGCGAGACCGCTGGCAAGTAGCCCTACAGCAAACAGCGTCGCAACTACCGGGCCGATGCCCGTGTAAAGCGCCGCGTAGGCACCTTCGAGGGTGTCGGTGCCGGGAACACCGGCGAGGTTGGCTGCGGCGAGCAACAGGATGCAGAGGTTGACGGTTCCGGCGATCGCCATCGCGATCGTGACATCCCAACGGGTTGCCCTGAGCAGTCGAGAGGTCGGAATGCCGCGCAGAACTGCAAGCGCGGAGTTCGTGTCGTGCGCGCTTCGATTCTCAGGCGCTTGGGGCGAACCCTGTTGCGGCTTCGGCGGGGCGAATCGGTCGCGGGAGAGAGCGGAATGCGCGTAGATCGCGTGCGGCATGATGGTCGCTCCGAGAATGGATGCTGCCAGCAGCACGCTGCCAGTGTCTTCGAAGCGGGGCACGAGTCCGGCGGCAACTCCGGCGGCATCGGGAGGGGCGATGAAGACACCGAATGTGAACCCGATTGCGATGATCACGACAAGCCCGATGACGACGAACTCGAAACTGCGCGCGCCTCGGCGGGTTTGCACCATCAGAAGCACAATAGAAACGGTCCCCGTGATCACGCCGCCCCACACCAGCGGAATGTTGAACAGCAGGTTCAGTGCCACCGCGCCGCCGATCACTTCGGCGATATCCGTGGCCATCGCGACAAGCTCCGCCTGCAACCAGTACGCGCGACGACCCATGCGGTTCTTCATGCGGTGGCCGAGCATTTCGGGCAGGCTCTGCCCGGTAACGATGCCGAGCTTGGCCGAGAGGTACTGAATCAGCCATGCCATCACGTTGCCGAGAACGACGACCCACACCAGCAGGTAGCCATACTTCGCGCCAGCAGTCATATTGCTGGCCACGTTGCCGGGGTCGAGGTACGCGACGCCCGCCACGAGCGCCGGCCCGATCAGCCATGCCGCGCGAGGCGTCTTGACGACGCGCGCCGATAGGGGCGCTCCTGCAGCGGGAGTGCTCTTCGGTGGACGTTGTGACACGAGAGAACCTTAGCGGATTTTTCGGTGTGCCGAAAAGCCAAGGGTGAGAAGTTGTGAGTTGCGGAGAAACCGACCACCGACCACGACACGGGTAGCCTGAGCCGGTGACAGCACCCGAAGATCCCACCGGCCCGGCAACGCCAGATGCGCCGATCGAGCCGCAGCTTGCGCACGGCGTTGGCCCGTGGCCCGGCGGCCCAGAATCGTGGCCGGACGACCCGCGCTTCGACCCAGAGCTGCTCGCCGGCGGCGACTCAAGAAACGTCATCGACCGGTACCGCTATTGGAGCATGGACGCGATCGTCGCGGATCTTGACCGGCATCGCCACCCGTTCCACGTGGCGATCGAGAACTGGCAGCACGATATGAACATCGGCTCGATAGTGCGCAGCGCGAATGCGTTCCTCGCGCAAGAAGTGCATATCATCGGACGCCGCCGGTGGAACCGACGCGGCGCGATGGTCACCGACCGCTACCAACATGTCCGTCACCACGAAGACATCGCCTCCTTCAAGCAGTGGGCAGATGCCCAAGCCCTGCCGATTCTCGCCATCGACAACGTCGAAGACTCAGTTCCCGTTGATAGGGCGGAACTGCCAGAGCGATGCGTGTTGCTCTTCGGTCAGGAAGGACCAGGGCTGTCGCCCGAGGCCATCGAGGCAGCATCCAGCGTCATCGAAATCACTCAATACGGCTCGACTCGCTCAATCAACGCGAGTGCGGCTGGCGCGGTCGTGATGTACGAGTGGTGCCGCCGCTGGGCGTAGGTCGCTATGCGCCAGCGGTCATCCACTCTGCGCCTCGAACTCGCCAGCCGAGCGTGACGAGCCGACCCAGCATGTACACACCGAAAAAGGCAACCGACAGCCAAGCGAGGCCTATAGCGCCTCCTGGCGCCAGGGCCGCGACCAGCACGAGTGCGGGCAAGAACGGGGCAAGATTCAGCACACCCACCCACGCGAGATATCGCGCGTCGCCAGCACCGATGAGTACCCCGTCGAGCACAAAGACGATGCCGCAGACTGGCTGAGCCACCGCGAGCACGATCAGGGCTGGTTGCACGAGAGCGGCGACGTCGGCTGAGCCGGTGAACAGCAGCCCGATCACGCCCGAGCAGGCACCGATGATCGCCCCCACGATCACGCCGAACCATGCGCCCCACGCAACAGTGCGTCCGAGCACCCGCCTGACCGTCGCGGAGTCCTCGGCCCCCAGGCTCTTGCCGATTAGCGCCTGAGCGGCGATTGCGAGGGCGTCGAGCGCGAACGCAGCCGTCGAGAAGATGGTGAATGCCACCTGCCACCCTGCCAGTTCAGCGGTGCCGAGTCCCGCAGCAACCCCCACCGTCGCGAGCAACGCAAAGCGCAGCGACACGGTGCGAACAAACAGCCATCCGCCGATCCGCGCTGAACTGCTCACACCGTCGCGTCCAGGCCGAACTGATGCTGCGTGTCGCCGCGCCATCCGCCCGATCACGACGACATAGGCGCCCACCATGCCCCATTGCGCCACGACCGTGCCCACGGCCGCGCCCGCGATTCCCCACCCGAATCCGTAGATGAACAGCCAGTTGAGCAGTGCGTTCGCGCCGAAGCCGATCCCAGCGATCCACAGCGGTGTCACCGTGTCTTGCATACCGCGCAACAGCCCGGTAGCGGCGAAGACGATGAGCATCGCTGGTAGCCCCCACATTGACAGCCCCAAGTAGGTTGCGGCCTGCGCAGCCACCGCATCGCTCGCGCCGAAGAGGCTGACGAGCCACGGGGTGAGAAGGTAGCCGGCGACGGCGAGCACCGCGCCCATGCCGAGCGCCAGCCACATGCCGTCGATGCCGACTGATACCGCCTTTGACGAGTTGCCGGCACCGAGGCGACGCGCGACGGCCGGGGTCGTCGAGTAGGCGAGGAATACCATCAGACCGACGATGGTCTGCAGCACCGCCGAGGCGACACCCAGGCCCGCCAGCGGTACCACCCCCAGGTGTCCGACGAGAGCGGAATCGACGATGAGGAAGAGCGGCTCGGCGATCAGCGCTCCCAGCGCGGGAACAGCGAGCCGAAGTATGTCGCGGTTCAGCGTTTTGGGAGGCGTAGTCACGCTCTCAGCCTACGGTCGGCAGCAGACGCAGCATCCGGACTCAAGAACCTGGCGCCTGCGACGGACACTGGCGCGAACCGGCGGTCCCCCCCGGGGTCACGAGGCCGTTGGCTTCGCTAACCTAATCCAAAGGTTCGGGTCTTATCCTTGTTGGCATGACCGATGCCCCTCAATCTGGTCTCGTGCTCGAAGAGTTGAGCGCCGAGATTCGCCCACAAGATGACCTGTTCCGTCACGTGAACGGTGCGTGGCTAGACCGCACTGAAATCCCCGATGACAAGGCACGCTGGGGTTCTTTTCACCTTATCGCTGAGCAGGCAGAGAAGCATGTTCACGCCATCATCGAAGAATCGCAGCAAGCGGAACCCGGAACAGAGACGCGCAAGATCGGTGATCTCTACTCAAGCTTCATGGACACTGACCGCATTGCTGAGCTCGGGGCCGCGCCACTGGCTGATTCGCTCGCACGCGTAGAGAAGATCGACTCCGTGCCGGCGCTGTTGCGCACGGTGGGCGAGCTTGAGCGCGATGGCGTGGGCGGCATGATCTCGCTCTACATCGAGCCCGACCCGGGCAACCCGCAGCGTTACGTGCCGTTCTTCGTGCAGTCGGGTCTGTCGCTTCCCGACGAGAGCTACTACCGACTTGAGAACTTCGGCGAAGCGCGCATTGCGTTCCGCGCTCACATTGAGAAGATCCTCGATCTCGCCGGAGTGACGGATGCCGCGGCGAACGCTGACCGCATCGTCTCACTCGAAACCGAGATCGCGACCCACCACTGGGACAACGTCAAGAGTCGCGACGCGATGGCGACATACAACCTCATGCCGTGGGCTGAGGTGCAAGCGCTGATTGGGGTAGACCTCACGCCCTGGCTCGAGGGGATTGCCCGCGATCACGCCGATGCGTTCGACGAGGTCAACATCTACCAGCCGAGCTTCATCGAGGGACTCGGCACTTTGCTCACCGAAGAACGGCTCGAAGACTGGAAGGCATGGCTGCGCTTCTCGATCGTTCACGGCGCAGCCGCGTTCTTGTCAGACGAATTCGTCGCCGAGAACTTCTCGTTCTATGGAACACAGCTCACCGGGGTGCCGGTGAACCGCGAACGTTGGAAGCGTGGCGTCGGCCTCACCGAGGCGGCCTTGGGCGAAGCCATCGGCAAGGTCTACGTTGAGCGCCACTTTCCGCCGGCGGCAAAGACGGCCATGGATGGACTCGTCGAGAACCTTGTCGCCGCGTACCGCCAGTCGATCAGCGACCTTGAATGGATGACGCCTGAAACGCGGGAGCGTGCGCTGGCGAAACTTGAGGCGTTCACACCGAAGATCGGCTTTCCCGCGAAATGGAAAGATTACTCGAGCCTCGAGATCGACGCGACTGACCTGGTTGGCAACGTGCGTCGATCGCATATCTGGGAGCACGACCGCCAACTCGAAAAGGTCGGCCAACCGATTGACCGTGACGAGTGGTTCATGACCCCGCAGACGGTAAACGCGTACTACAACCCGCTAATGAACGAGATCGTGTTCCCCGCGGCCATTCTGCAGTATCCCTTCTTTGACGTGGACCGCGACGATGCTGCCAACTACGGCGGAATCGGGGCGGTCATCGGGCACGAGATCGGGCACGGCTTCGACGACCAGGGCAGCCGCTTTGACGGCGACGGTTCACTGCGTGACTGGTGGACCGACGATGATCGTGCCGCGTTCGAAGTGCGCACCAAGAACCTCATTGCGCAGTACGACGAGCTCACCCCGGCCGGCCTACCCGAAGAGAACAAGGTCAACGGTTCGCTGACGATCGGCGAGAACATCGGCGACCTCGGCGGTTTGGGCATCGCGTTGAAGGCCTACGAGCTTTCACTCGACGGTGCTGAAGCGCCCGTAATCGACGGTTATACGGGTGTTCAGCGACTGTTGCTGAGTTGGGGCCAGGTATGGCAACAGAAGGGCCGGGATGCTGAGACAATCAGACTGCTGACCATCGACCCGCATTCGCCCAATGAGTTTCGTTGCAATCAGATCGTTCGCAACATCGACGCGTTCTACGACGCATTCGACGTGACCGAAACCGACGCACTTTGGCTCGACAAGGATGAGCGCGTCACGATTTGGTGATCGTACTCGCGCCCGCCCGCGCAGTTCCACCCAGGTAACCTCATTCATGTTCCGCCAAGATCGGAAGGAAGCCCACTTGGGCACGTCCCCAGAACACCAACGGGACGCCGACTCGTTACGAGGGTCGCGCCGAAGCAGCAATCTGCGCGTGCCGCGGCGCGCGGCCATCGGTCGACGTTCGTTCACGTCGACGCTCAAGGCGCTCGATGACCTCGCCACTTCTGGCGCGCAGGTTTCGGTGCGCATCACCGATCTCGATCGCGGCACCTCGGTGCTCGCGGGAGACGACTTTCTCACCCTGCCTGTCGCAGGGCTCGGAGTCGTGCCGCTGCTGATCGAAGTCGCGGCGGCTTTCGAGTCGGGCGCGCTCGATCCGCTCGAGATCGTTGATCGCGCGACAGTAGCGCCGGTGGCTGTTTCCGGTCTGTGGCAGCACCTTAAAGCACCGGCATTGCCGCTGATCGACCTTGCCGTGTTGACCGCTGCCACGGGCGATGCTCTCGCCGCGAACATGCTTCTTGAGCGAGTGGGTTTGCCCGCGGTGCGTGCTCGCATTGAGCAATTGGGAATGGAGCGCTCGGCATTGCTCGATCAGTTCCGAGAGCAGCGAGGACCAGACGACGCACCCCACGTTGCACTCGCCTCGTCGCGTGAACTGTCAGAACTGTTCGCTGCGCTGGTGAACTCCAAGGCGGTGTCACCCAGCGTGAGCGCGCAGGTCGCGGAGTGGCTGAGCCTGAATCATGATCTTTCACTTGTCGCATCCGCCACGGGCCTCGACCCTTTCTCTCACGAGAACGACGAGCACGGGTTGCTCTTCATCAACAAGACGGGGCGTGATGCGGGCATTCGGGCTGAAGCAGGAGTGCTTGCCGGACCGCGTGCTGGAGTGTCCTACGCAATGATCGTGTGCTTCGACGATCTCTCGATCCTGCACCGCATGCGGGCGCACGACGCATTTCGTGCTTTCGGCGTCGAGCTGATGGAGTACGTGCACTAGTCCCGTGCGGGTGCGGGTGCGGGCTCGTATCGAAACAGGTACGCGAATGCGGGGCGAGTGTAGGCGACACCGCGGCCGGACGCCCGAATCGCTTCCGCGGTGGCATTCGCGGGCTTCTTGGGCACCAGATATCTGTCCAGATCGTGGGTGTTCCACCGGTAGGCACCATCGCGATGTGTCACTGCCGCGACGAGCGTGAGCCGAGAATCAAGCGCGGCGAGACTGGCATCGCCGTGGCTCGCGTTCGCCAGAAATAGTCCGTCTGCGCGCAGGTATCTTTCGCACCCGTCCCAGCAGGGGCCTGTGAAGAGCGAAATGATCAGGTCAACGCTGCGTTCCTCAACGGCGAGTGCAGCCGTGAAATCTGCGTCAAGGTATTTCACCTCTGTGGCGGCTCCAGGGCGCGCTCGGCCGTGGAGCTCTGCAGCTACGCGTTGCTCGTCTGCGAAGAAGCGGGTCGCACGACGATCAACATCGACATAGGTCACTGCCGGAATAGCGACCGACGGTGACAGGTCGACATAGCTGCCGAGATAGAGCGCCCGCTCGATTGCCCACGTGTCAGTGAGCCCCTCGAACAAACCGGAGCGATCTCCGATCGATTCTCGATAGCTCGACCACGACACCTCTGACGAACGACGTGGCGAGGTCATGACCCCACCCTATTTGGTGGCCTACAGCCCCGGAGCCCAGACGCGCTCGTGGTTGTGAGCAGCAGGCTCAGAAAACGATCGTGTGATTGCCGTGGCGGATCACGCGGTCTTGCGCGTGCCAAAGCACCGCCCGCGAGAGCACCTGCCGCTCGACATCTGCGCCGCGTCGAGCGAGTTCAGCAGCGGTGTCGCCATGCGCGACACGTACCGTGTCTTGCTCAATGATTGGCCCCTCGTCGAGCTCACTAGTGACGTAGTGCGAGGTGGCGCCGATGAGTTTCACGCCGCGCTCTTTCGCCTTCTTGTAAGGCTCGGCACCGATAAATGCGGGCAGGAAGGAGTGATGAATGTTGATCACCGGCACGCCGACCTGCTCGAGGAAGCTCGGCGAGAGAATCTGCATGTACCGCGCGAGCACGATGAAATCAACGTTGCCACGCAGCAGTTCGATGATCTTGGCTTCGGACTCCGACTTATCGGGCCCCGGCACCGACGGTACGTGAAAGAACGGCACGCCAAACGAGTGCACATCATCGGCCGCAGTCGGGTGGTTCGAGATCACCATGGGAATGCTCACCGGCAGGTCGCCCCGGCGATGGCGCCAGAGCAAGTCGAGCAGGCAGTGATCTTGTTTTGACGCGAGAATCGCCATGCGCTTCGGTGACGCTTGGTCGGTGATCGTCCACTCCAGGCCGAACTCTCCACCGATGGTGCGTTCAAGATCCGCTTCGATCTCGCTCAGTGCCGCCGGCAATCCCGCACGGTGAAACACCACGCGCTGAAAGTATGCTCCTCCGACTGGATCATCTGAGTACTGGTCGAACGCCACGATGTTGCCCTGGTTTCGTGTGATCAGCGCCGACACCGCCGCGACGATTCCCGGCCGATCCGCGCCGTGAACGATCAGGCAGGCGTGGTCGGTCAACGAGGAGGCAGGCACAACAGTCATGCATCGATTCTGCCCTGTCTTGGCGGGTGTCGCGGGCACTGGCTGCGAGTGCGCCAGGTGAGATAGACGAATGCGGATCGCGAACAGCGACCCGGCCATCGCCTACCTTGGGAGACCAGACGGTAGTGCTCAACGATCGCAAGGACTTAGTGGATGCAGATGACAGGCGAACCGCAGCTCTACGTGGGCATCGATATCGGCACGAGCGGTTGCAAAGCTTCTGTGATTGACGCCGCCGCATATGTGGTCGCCGAAGGGCATGCTGGGTATCGCAGCTATCACCCGCAACCCGGGTGGGTTGAGCAGCATCCCGCTGATTGGGTCGCGGCCGCTTTCGCCGCGTGTGACGACGTCTTTGGATCGCTTACAGTGACGCAGCGTGCAACGGTAGCGGCCATCTCTTTCTCGGCGCCGACGCACGTCGCCGTGCTAGTAGGCGGCGATGGGGTACCGGTGCGCCCTGCCATCATGTGGAATGACCAGCGCAGTGCGACGCAGGCAGAAGAACTTCGGCGCACTGACGGTGCGCACATCGCAGCCGTCACCGATAACGCTCCTACGCCTACGTGGACGCTCGCGCAGTTGCGATGGCTCGCAGAGAATGAACCCGGCGCGATCGACGCAACCCAACAGCTTTGGTTCATGAAGGACTGGGTGCGTTCGCATTTCTCTGCCACAGCTCCTTTCTGCACAGACCGTGTCGACGCGCAAGGCGCGTTGCTCTTGGACGTACATACGCACGAGTGGGATCCCACACTGGTTGCGCGCGCGGGTCTGCCCATGAGCGCCATGCCAGAGGTGCGGGAGCCGACCTCGGTAACGGGCGCGCTCGCGCCGGAACTTGCCGCCCGCTGGGGCCTTGAGAGTGTTTCGGTGACTGTTGGCACGACAGACACTGCCGCCGAGTTGCTGGCAGCTGGCCTCGCTGGGCACGGCGACACGGCGATCAAGATTGCTACGGCTGGCAACGTCGCGGTCGTGGCGGATAGTCGTCCGACAGACAAGCGTGTTCTTTGCTACGAGCACGTTGTTCCCGGCGTCTTCTATTGGAATAGTGCGACCAGCGCTGCGGCGGCATCATTGCGATGGCTGGGTGAGAGCATGCTGGTTGCTGAGGGTCCGGTTGACTTCGCAGAAATCGACCGCAAGGTTGCCCAGACCCCACCCGGCGCTGACGGGCTGCTGTTTACGCCATACCTCAACGGGGAGCGCTCGCCGCGGTTTGATCCCGCGCTTCGAGCCACGTTTGCAGGTATCAGCGCTCGCCATTCGTGGCCGCACTTCGCGCGTGCGGTGATGGAGGGCGTCGCGTTTTCGCTTCGGGATGCAGCGGGGCTTTACTCAGCGCCGTTGCCGCCCGCAGTTGCGCTGATCGGTGGGGGTGCGCGCAGTGCGGTCTGGCCGCGGATCGTAGCTGACGTGCTCGATCGGGATGTTTCAGTGCTTTCGGAATGCGATTCCTCGGTGGGTGCGGCATTGGTCGCCGCTGTCGGCGCGGGAGGGCTGCCTACGTTGATCGATGCTGCCCACGTGGCACGAGGTCGAGCGTCGCGCACTGTGAAACCTGATCCTGACCAGCGGGAACTTTATGGATCTCGGTTTGAAGACTATCTAAGCCTCGCGGAAACGACGGCCCAGATCAGCCATCGGCTAGGGCGTTCTTAGCCAGTTCATCGGCAAGAATCACGTCGATGTTCACTTTGAGGGTTGCGCTATACACGGCTGTGTTCTAACTTGTATACAAGTAGGGATACAAGATCGATTCATTGAAGAATCACCGACACGTCAGACGAAGGAGTTGAGGTGACGGATCAGTCAGCCGCCGCACGAGTGAGCGGAAGCGCGTTCCTGCAGGGACACATTGTGCGCGAGCTAGAAGCAGCAATCGGGCGCGATCGAGTAACGACGGACGCAGGTGAACTCCAGGCGCAAGCAGCCGACTGGTCGTGGACCTCGAAGTACATTCAGTACTCCGATCT
The DNA here is from genome assembly GCF_040687125.1 of Microbacterium sp. NPDC076911. NCBI lineage: Bacteria > Bacillati > Actinomycetota > Actinomycetes > Micrococcales > Microbacteriaceae > Microbacterium > Microbacterium sp. NPDC076911. The sequence goes on from NZ_JBFBMP010000005.1 coordinate 101,496, forward strand.
ACAGCTTCCCTCAGCCGACATTGCCGTTCGACCCACGACGCAAGCGCAGGTCGAAGAGGTTGTGCGCATCGCCTCCGAGTATCGGCTGCCGGTGGTGCCACGCGGTGGTGGCTCCGGCACGCAGGGTGGGACCCTCGCCGTTTACGGGGGCATCTCATTGGATCTCACGGCGCTCGACGAGATCATCGACATCGACGAAGAGAGCCTTCTGGTGACGGTCGGTGCCGGCATCGACGGCCCCACGCTCGAGGACGAACTCAACAAGCGCAACCTCACGCTCGCGCACTACCCGGGGTCGTACCACCTCGGGGCGACGATCGGCGGGTTCATCGCCGCCCGTGGATCGGGTGTTGTGTCGACCAAGTACGGCAAGGCCGAAGACCAGGTCGTTCAGGTGAAGGCTGTTGTCCCACCAGGCAAGACCGTCACGACTCTTCGCGTACCCAGCCATGCGGCAGGCCCTGACCTGCTGCAGAGTTTCGTTGGTTCTGAGGGAACGCTCGGCGTCATCACGGAAGCAACCCTTCGCGTCGACCCGCTTCCTGAAGCTCGCGGCTTCTTGTCATTTAGCTTTCCCGACATCTTCGCCGGCATCGAGGCCGGTCGTCGCATCATGACAAACCGCCTCCGGCCGGCCGTCATCCGCCTGTATGACGAGGCAGACAGCGTGAAGCTCAAGGACTGGGTCGGCACGCCCTTCACGGGCACGCTCATGGTCATCATGTGCGACGGCGCCCAAGAGCTGGTCGATTATGAGACCAAGGCGATCACGGCCCTCGTCGAGAGCGCTGGTGGCACTTCGCAGGGCCCCGACGTCGGTCGAATCTGGTGGGAAGGCAAGTACGAGCCCTATGCAAAGGGCAAGCTGCCGCAGCCGCCGCTGATGTATGGCACCTTCGACCAGGTCGCACGCTTCGCGGACATCCCCAACATCTACCGGGCCAAGAAGAAGGTCATCGAAGAGGAGTTCGCCGAGTATGGCGCTCGCTATACCGCCCACCTCTCGCACTGGTACGACTGGGGTGCGATGCTCTACGACCGGTTCTACGTCGACGAGCCGCCGACCGATCCAGCAGAAGCGATGAGCTTGCACGACCGGCTGTGGGACGCTGGCATTCTCACCGGCATTGAGCACGGTGCCGTGTTGAACGACCACCACGGTGTCGGCATCAAGCTCGGACGCTTTATGCACAAGCAGTACGGAGAAGGATTCCGATTGCTGAAGGCGCAAAAAGACGCCTGGGATCCCGACGGGATCATGAATCCCGGAAAACTAGGATTCGGACCCCCTCGACGCTGAGACCCGACCAGCAGACCAGCATCAACACCAACACACTCAAAGGAGAGTTAGATGCACCTGTCAATGCACAACTGGATGCGCCAAGAGCCGATCGAAACCACGATTGCTCGCCTGGCCAAGTACGGCTACAAGAGCATCGAGATCAGTGGTGAGCCCGAAAAGTACGATGCAAAGCACGTGCGCGGGCTGCTGGACCACTATGGTCTCGAGTGCTGGGGCGCCGTGACTCTCATGGTCGACAAGCGCAACATGCAGTCAGCTGATGAAGCCATGCGGGCCTCGAGCGTGCAGTACGTCAAGGACTGCATTCAGATGGTTCACGACATGGATGGCCAGATTCTCACCTATGTGCCGGGGACCGTCGGCAAGGTGGTGCCCGACTCGACGCCCGAGAACGAATGGCAGTGGCTGGTTGAGGGCACAAAGGAGATCTACGAATTCGCGGAGTCAAAGGGCGTGAAGGTGGGCGTCGAGCCGCTGAACCGCTTCGAGTCGTACCTCATTACTCGCGCTGAGCAGGCGCTTGCGTTGTGCGATGCGGTCGGTCCCAACCTCGGTGTCGTGCTGGATGCTTTCCACATCAACATCGAAGAAGAGAATCTCTACGACGCGATCCGTCTGGTCGGTGACAAGCTCGTAGACGTCCACGTCGCTGAGAACAACCGGATGCCTGCTGGCTATGGCGACTACGACTGGAAGCAGTTCGTCAGCGTGTTGCGTGAGGTGGGCTACGACGGCGCCCTCACCGCTGAGTTTGTTGCACCGGTTGACCGTACGCCCGCGAACAAATACCCGAACGCGCTGGAAACCAACTTCGAAGGTCTCGAGATCGATGAAGAGCAGCTGAAGTTCATCATTGATCACGGATCCTCGATCCTCACCGAGGAGTACTACGACTGGCTTGTGAAGGTCAACTCCGAAACCCTGCTGCCTCTCACGCAGTAATCCCCTGTTCGTTCACCCTGCAACGGAGCATCCCTGTGAACCTCCCCGTCGCCTTGATCGCGACCCTCGATACGAAGGGTCCCGAGGTCGCCTATCTGCGCGACCGCCTCGCTGACCTTGATGTACCGTCCGTCGTTATCGACACCGGCATTCTGGGCGAACCTGTGGGGATCACTCCCGATGTGTCGCACAGCGACCTCGCCCAGTTCGGCGGTATCACCCTTGAGCAACTGCAGCATGCGGGTACTCGGGGTGATGCTGTCGGACTGATGCGGCAGTTTGTGATCGACTACGTGTCGCAGCTCTGGGCGCGGGAAGAGATCGCCGGCGGCATCGCGGTGGGGGGCGTGGGGGTCGTCATGGGAGCCGCAGCTCTGCACACGTTGCCGATCGGTGTTCCGAAGATCGTGATCGCTCCGACGGCCTCGGGAAGACATGAATTCGGTCCTTACGTCGGCACGACTGACGTGCTCGTCATGCACTCCGTCGTCGACATCCTTGGCCTCAACGCAATTGCGACCACTGTGTTCGACAATGCGGCCGCCGCGATGGCTGGAATGCTGCAACACGGGCACGTGCTGCCGCCGCCGAAATCTACATCGAAGTGCGTCGGAATGACGATGCTCGGCAACACCACGACTGCGGTGGGCGCGGCCAAAGATCGGCTCGCCGAGCTTGGGTACGAAGGTGTGGTGTTTCACTCCAGCGGCGTCGGGGGACGCTCAATGGAGCAGCTCGCTGAGGCTGGCCATCTCATCGGAGTGATCGATTACACGACGAACGAGATCGTTGACCATCTCACCGGCGGTATTCACGATGCGGGTCCGGAGCGGCTACGCCGCGTCGGGCGTGCGGGCGTGCCGCAGGTGGTTTTGCCCGCGTGCGTTGACTTCTCGGTGTTCGCCTCAGACGCCATCCCCGAGCGGCACCGCGATCGACCCCTCTACGAGCACAATCCCGAGTACACGCTGATGCGCACGTCGGCCGATGAGATGGCCCAAGTGGGCGCCATTTTCGCCGAGCGCCTCAACGAGTCCACCGCACCCGTGCGCGTCATCGTTCCCACCGAAGGCCTATCGATTCCCAGCACACCCGATGGGGTCTTCTGGGATCCCGACGCCGACGCGCGCTTCCTCGACTCCGTCCGCAATGATCTCCGACCCGACATCGAGGTAGAAACCGTGCCTCTTCACTCCAACGACCCCGCGCTTGGCCGCCTGGCCGCAGATGCGTTTCACGCCCTCTATACAAAGGAGCAGCAGTCATGACCGAACGTCCAGAACGTCGCGTTCCGCACCTCACCGAAGGAGACCAGGACTTCCGCGACAAGTTCCGCTCGTGGAACCTGGCAGACCTGTCTTACGTCGACATCGAGGAGTACCTCAAGACGAAGGACACGATCCTAGTGCCGATGGCGAGCACCGAGCAGCACGGACCCCACCTTCCGCTCTACACCGACACGATCACTGCGGTTGAGATCACCAACCGCATCTCGGAGCAGATCGGTGTGCTTCACACGCCACCGCTGTGGGCAGGCTACTCGCCACAGCACATGTACGGTGTGGGCCAAGGCCGTGGCACGATCACGCTTCGCGCGAGCACGTTGCTTAATCTCATGAACGACGTTGCCCGCAGCCTGATTCATCATGGCTTCAGCCGCATCATCTTCATCAATGGTCATGGCTCGAACACCAAGGTCGTAGACCCGGTACTGCGCAAGCTTCGCTATGAGACCGGCGCGTTGATTTCGTTCGTGAAGCCCTTTATGGAGCGCTATGAAGGCATTCTCGCGGGCCTGATGGAGAACCCGCCCGAGGAAACTCCCGGTTGGCACTCCAGCGAACTGGAAACCTCACAGGATCTCGCGTGGAACCCGGACTTGGTCCGTATGGAGCGCGCGGTCGACACTCGAGCTCACACGCCGGCGTTCTTGCCGGACGCGTTCAAGAAGAACGACGGCATGCCCGACACGGAGTTTGAGGGTTATCAGTACTTCACCTTCCCGATGGATCACCATGAATTCGTCGAGAACGGCATCATCGGAAACCCAATGCGAGCCACTGCCGAGAAGGGCGAAGAGGCTTTCCGCCGGTACAGCGAGCACGTCGCGCGGGGCATCATCGAGCTGCAGAAGGTCGATGTCAACGTGCACACGCGCGAATTTATCGACCGTACGATGTGATCAGAGAATGTTGAACAGTGGGAAGGCGGTGGACGCGATGTCGATAGCAGATTCTGCGTCACGAGTGAATGTGGCCTATGACTGGCTGCTCGCGGAAATCACCGCCTTCCGGCTGGCCTCTGGTGCGCCACTGTCAGAGAATCGCATTGCGACCCATCTCGGCCTCTCTCGCACCCCGGTGCGTGAAGCGCTGCAACGGCTTGAAACCGAGGGATTGGTCAAGCGCACCGACAACGCTCGCTTCTCGGTGTCGACTTTGACGCCGCGCGAGGTTAACGATGCGTGTGACCTCCTGCAGGTGCTGGACACCTACATCTTCATGAAGGCTGCGCAGGAGCACGACGCTGAGGTATCAGCGCTCATCATCGAAACTGTCGAAGCCATGGTCGAAGCGGCCGCGGCGGGAGATAGGCAGGCATGGTCAGATGCTGACTTGCGCTTTCACCGGGTCGTCAACCAGGTGGCCGGAAACCAGCTCGTCTCTGAGACGGTGAAGCACACCCGGCGGCGGATTCAAAGATTCTGGACCCGTGCTGCGTCCGCTCAGGATCGCCTTGTGGGCTGCTCCGCTGAACACATGGAGCTCGCCGAGGCGATCGTGGCGCGAGACACCGATGCGATCCCGCCCGCGGTAGCGAAGCACATTGGGCACATGCGGGTGAGCATTCTCGAAAAGCTCGAGGCCGCCTCGGTCTTCTTCGGCGAATAGCAATCTAAACGTTGCCATTTCGCTATTGGAAAGACATATCTATAGTTGTATACAAGAAGGAATACGACGACGTGTCCTCTATTGAACACACACGAAGAAGTGAGGTGAGATGGATCAGTTCTTGCAAGTCGCATTGAACGGCTTGACCTTGGCTGCCGTATATTTTCTGGTCGCGAGTGGGCTGTCGCTCATCTTCGGCCTGATGCGCGTGATCACAATGGCGCACGGAACGAGCTATCTGCTCGGTGGCTACATCGGCTACGTTGTGGTCCGCGCGACCGGCAACTGGCTGTTCGGCGCAATCGTTGCCGCTGCTGCCGTGGGTCTGGTGGGGCTGTTTATCCACCAGGTGCTGATCAAGCGCTTTCAAGACGACGACATGCGCGTCGCCTTGATCACCCTGGGCGTGTCGATCGTGGGGGCGGACTTGATGTTCGCTGTCTTCGGTGGCACGGCAACTCAGGTTCCCGTGCCGGCATGGCTCTCGGTCGGCGTTGACCTCCCGTTCCTGTCCAGCCCATACCCGCTGCTTCGGCTGGTGATCCTTGGTCTTGCCATCGTCATTGGTATTGCTATCTGGCTGGTTATTCAAAAGACCCGATTCGGTTCGATTGTGCGGGCTGGTGTTGATGACAGCGCGATGACCGCAGCAACAGGCGTGTCGATTGGCAAGGTCTTCGCGATCATCTTCGTCGTCGGCTCAGCACTGGCCGGGTTCGCCGGAACTGTGGGCGGGTCGCTGTTTCCCCTGCTGCCTGGTCAAGATGGCACCTACCTGCTGTTCTCGCTTGTCGTGGTGATTGTCGGCGGGATGGGCTCGATTGTCGGTGCGGCAATCGGATCAGTTCTCGTGGGGCTGGTGTCGCAGTTCGCGCTGGTCTACATACCGACCTACTCGCTTGTCGTCACCTTCGCGCTCATGGTGGTTGTGCTCGCCGTGCGGCCTCAGGGTCTGATGGGGAGGAAGGCATGACCGCCATCGATCAGCAAAACGACACGTTCACCGGAGCGTCAAAGCCTCGCCGGCGCTCATACATGTGGATCTTCTGGGTCGTTGTTATCGCTCTGGCGATCGCCTTCCCATTCTTGGTAGACCGCCCGCGATTCTGGGTCTCGAATATCGGTATCAAAAGCCTGTGGCTAGGCATCATCGCGATGAGTCTGGTCTTTCTTAACAAGTACGTTGGGCTGCTGTCTCTCGCTCAGATGACCATGGCCGGAGTTGCGGCCTATGGAGTGGGCTACGCAGCGGTGACGCTGGGATGGTCCGATACGGCATCCATCGCGATCGGGCTGCTGGCTGGCACGCTTGCTGGACTGGTGACCGCTCTCGTCGCTGCCCGCACGAAGGCGATCTACTTCTTGATGATTACGCTCGCTCTCGGGCAAGTGTTCTACTCGTGGGCGTCGCAAGCGATCGAAGTGACTAATGCCCGCCGAGGCCTCGCTCCCATTCCACGCAGCGACTGGGGCTTCATCGACTTCCGCGACCTGAACGTCTTCTACTACACGGTCTTGGCGGCAGCTATTGGGTGCTACCTGCTCTGCCGCTACGTGGCCTCGACGCCGTTCGGGTATGCGCTGCAAGGCATTCGGGACAGCCCAGAGCGCATGAGCGCCCTCGGCTACAGCGTGGTTCGCTACCGAGTCGCCGCGGTGACCTTTGCGGGTTTCATTGCATCGGTGGGCGGGGTGGTGCTGGCCTTCGATCGCTCGCAGGTCGACCCAGACATCGTGAGCCTGGGCGCAACGCTCGACATCCTGGTCGTGGCAGTAATCGGTGGCATCGGCTCGCTTGGCGGGGTCTTCCTCGGCGGGATCTTCCTGACCTTGCTCGACAACTTCGCCGGCGACGTCACCGAGCGCTACCTCACGCTCACCGGACTCATCTTCATCATCGTTCTCTACTTCGCTCCGGCAGGACTGGCAGGCATCGCCGAACAGGTGAGAAACCGACTGTCGAAGCGCAAGAAAACCCATGGCTCCAGCACAGGAGCCGACAATGTCGCGGACGAACCCTCGTCTGCAGCAGAGACCTTTGCTCCCACAGAAGGTCATGCAATCAAGAAAGGAAACAGCAATGAGGCTGACAAACAGTCCTAACAAGAAGTTTCTCGGAGCCATGGCCGTTGCGGCGTCCTCGGCGCTCATCCTCACGGGATGCGCCGGCGGCAGCGACGACTCGTCGGATGGCGGAGACGGCACGCTGACGATTGGCGTTCTCGGTATTACCGAGGGTTCACTCGCCTTCGCGATGGACGAGACCGAGCGCGCGATTGAAATCGCTATGCAGGCATACGGCGGTGACTCCAGCGGCGGTACCGTCGGCGACGTCGAGGTCGAGTTCATCTATGAAGGCACCGACGGAACCAGCGGTACCGCGCAGACCAAGGCCAAAAAGCTTGTCGAGAACGACGACGTCGACATCGTCTTCGGCCCGGTGTCGGGTGACGAGGGTGAAGCCGTCGTGCAGTACGCGCTCACGGTGCCCGAGAAGACTTTTGTGATCTCTGCGGCAAGCCCCGTTGGTCTCACGCTCGAAGGGGCAACGAACGTCTACCGATTCTTCGGCGACTCGGCCATGTGGATGGGCGGCGTGGGCACCTACGCTCACGATGACAAGGGGTACGAGAACATCTACTTGATCGCGGAGGACTACTCGTTCCCGTACGACAACGCGGGTGGCTTCTTCTCAGAGTTCTGTGCCGCCGGTGGCGAAATCACTGGAACCAGCTGGGTGCCGGTAGGAACGACCGACTACGCAACAATCATCTCGACGATTCCCGACGAAACCGACGCGGTGTACGTGGGACTCGGTGGCGCCGATGCGGCCAGCTTCCTCTCACAGGCAGTGACTGCTGGCGTTGCGAAGCCGCTCGTCGGTGGAACGATCGCCGTCGACACGACCGCGCTGTCAGGCGACTCGAACCTCGCCGGCGCTGCAGCGGGAATGATCGCGGGCGGCCCTGTACCGGGTGCTGGCTACGACAACCCGAACTGGGTTGAGTTCTCCGATGCCTACACGGCGCTCACGGATGAATTCCCGAGCCCCGGCATCTTTGCGATCCTGCCCTACAACTCGATCGTTCCGCTGCTCATGGGCATCGAAGCGACGGGTGCTGATCTCGGTGCAGACCAGGCCGACCTGCAGTCCGCGTTGTCGGCGACCGACTGGGACAGCCCCACGGGCAACATCACGGTTGACGAGAACAACCAGGGCATCGTTGACAACTTCATTGTCGAGGTCACCGCCGACGGCGACGCCTTGGGCCTGAACACGATCAGCGAGGCAACCGGAGTCACACAGGGAACGGTCACGTACGACCGCTTCGACACCTGCCCGTAGCAGGTTCAGCCGGGCGGGGTCAATGACCCCGCCCGGCTACTCACACCCACACGAAGAAAGGAGCGGCGATGACGGATCAGACCCCCGCGCTGCGGGTGACTGGACTATCCAAGAGCTATGGCGGGCTCAAGGCAATGCGCCCGATTGACTTGGTAGTGGGAGACGGCGAAAGAGTCAGCGTGATCGGTACGAACGGTGCTGGCAAGTCGACTCTGTTCAATTGCATCGCCGGCACGGTTCCCGCCACGACAGGAACGGTCAACTACTTCGGCCGTGACATTTCAAAACTGTCTGCCGCGCACCGTGCCCGGCTGGGAGTCGCTCGCACATTTCAGACCTCGCAGTTGTTCGACCAGATGACCGCGGCGCAAAACGTTTACGTCGCGCTCGGCGGCCGCGAGTTCACCGGCGGGATGCTCTGGCATGTCACCCGCGACACCCTTCGCTGGGAGCGGGTCGATCGGCTGCTGGCACGAGTGGGCCTTGGCGCGGTTCGCGAGGCGATTGTGGCGGATCTGTCTCATGGCGAGCAACGCCAGCTCGAGTTGGCGATGGCATTCGCTCTGCAGCCCAAGGTGCTGATGCTCGATGAGCCCGCCGCAGGATTCTCGCCCGCAGAGCGAAGCCGGCTTATTCAGATTCTGCGCGAGCTGCCCGCAGAGGTCAGCCTCATTCTTATTGAGCACGATATGGACATCGCTTTGGCCGTCGCGCATCGCGTGGTGGTGATGCACGACGGGGAAAAGATTCTCGAGGGCACACCCGACGAGATTCGCAGCAGCGAACGAGTTCGCGAGATCTACCTCGGAGGTTCCCTCGATGACGTCGCATGAGCCGCTCTTGACAGTGTCAGGACTCAATGTGTCTTACGGACGCGTTCATATTCTTCAAGATGTGGCCTTCGAGATGGGCGCAGAGCCGCTGGGTATGGTCGGCCGCAACGGCATGGGAAAATCGACGCTTGCTCAAGCGCTCACCGGAATGTTGCCGCTGGATTCCGGCAAGATCGATTTTGCAGGAGTTGACATTGCGGGTCGAAAGCCCGCTCAGGTCAACCGAGCAGGTATCGGCTACGTGCCTCAAGGCCGCCGCATCTTTCCATCGCTGACCGTTCACGAACATCTCACCATGGTGGGCGGTGCTCGTTCCCGCCGGTGGAGCGTGTCAGACATCTATGAGCTCTTTCCTCGTCTCGCCGAGCGCAAGCGCAACGGGGGCGCTGAGCTCTCGGGCGGTGAGCAGCAGATGCTTGCGATCGGGCGCGCGTTGTTGACCGATCCGAAGCTGCTGGTCATGGACGAGCCCAGCGAGGGCTTAGCGCCCGCGATCGTGGATCACCTCGCCGACACTTTGCGAATGCTCGTCGCCGAAGGACAGGCGGTGTTGCTGATCGAGCAGAACCTGCGGTTCACAGTTGAATTGTGCCCGCGCGTTCTGGTGATGGTCAACGGACGCATCGCAGCAGACCTTGCGTCTGATGTGCTTGCACATGATGCAGATGCGCAAGCGCGATATCTCGGCGTCGCAGCATCGGATGCGGCCTAGAAGCAACGCCACGGGCCAGCAGAACTAGTCGCCCAATACGTGCTCCGGGTCGTGAAGCACGAGCCGGCGTTTACCCGCGTCGGTGGGGCGTGCGCCAGCCTCAGCCCACCGAAAAAGTCGCGCGGCAGGGGCGCCGACGCGCGTGACTGCGCCGAAGTCGAGGGTCAGTGTGCCTCCCGACTCAAGCTCAGGAAGCAGTTCAGTGAGCACATGCTCGGCATCACCGAATTTGAGGTCGCCGCGAAGGTGTGCCGAGACGTCGTCGTCGGCGCTGTCTCCGGCACGAGAGATCTCCCCTATCGGCGAAAGGGGTTCGGCACGATGCTCGAGCATGTGCAGCCCGAAGCGCTGGCTGAGTTCTTCGAGCATCGCAACGCCGCGCACACTGTTGCCGCGGTCGTTGAGGCGTGGACTGAACGTGCCGATGCCAAACTGCTCAGGTTGCAAGGCGACGATACCCCCGCCGACACCGCTTTTGGCAGGGAGCCCCACACGCACGAGCCACTCGCCGGACGCGTCGTACATTCCGCAGCTGGTCATCACCGCCATGGTCCAGCGTGCGACGTTTTCGCTGACGACCCTCTCGCGGGTGATCGGGTTCACGCCTCCGCCGGCGAGGGTGGCGGCCATGATGGCGAGGTCGCGGGCGTTGACGCCCATTGCACACTGCCGAAAGTATGCGCGCGTGGCAACTTCAGCGCTCGATGCGAGTGTTCCCGCCGATTTGGCGAGGTAGGCGAGGGCGCGATTGCGGTCTCCGGTTTCGACTTCAGATTCGAACACAGCCTCGTCGACGGTGAGTGTGCGTCCAGCGAACGCCGATAGGCCTCGGCGGATCACCTCGAACTTGTCAGCCGCGGTGTCTCCCGTGATGAGCGACGTGGTCACGATCGCACCTGCATTGATCATCGGGTTGAGTGGGCGCCCGGAGGCCTCTTCGAGGCTAATTGCATTGAACGGTTCACCGCTGGGCTCGAGACCGACGTGAGTGGTCACCTCGGCAAGCCCAAGCTGCTCGAGCGCGAGGGCGAACACGAAGGGCTTCGATACCGACTGGATCGTGAACTCAGCGGCGCTATCGCCCATCTCATGTGTCGTGCCGCGCACGCTGGCTAGAGCAATTCCCATTTGGTCTGGGTTTTCTCTCGCTAGCTCTGGAATGTACGAAGCAACTTCACCATCCTTCAGCGATCGCACTCGTTCGAATACGGAGTTGAGTGCGAGATGGAGAGGTTTCGGGCGCTCAGCCGATGGCGAGGAATCTGGATGCTGCGCTCTCCCTTGCGGGGAGGGAGTGTGAGGGGCTTGGTCGCTCGCGGGCATATGGTCAGCTTATGGTGCAGCGGGCATCGTTTCGTGGTTGGCTCTACCCATGCCCGGTCGCCGCCAATCACCCGCTTTTGATGTTCTCGGAACATCACTGAGTGTTTCGGGTGTGCTGGGCGCCGTCGGCATCTTGACCGTCACGGTCGTGCTGGCGCTCGTGCTTCGGCACCTGATTCTGCGGCACTCTCGTCGCCAGAACACCGTGCACTCGTCAACCTAGTACACCCTGTCCCGCCTGGTGATGTACACAGTGCTGGTCATCGGGGTGCTCGTCGCGGTCTCATTCATGGGCGTTTCGATCAGCGAGTTCTCACTGATCGCGGGCGCGGTCGGCGTGGGACTCGGCTTCGGCTTGCAAACCCTCTTTGCCAATTTCATCTCGGGCGTTGTGCTCCTGCTCGATAAGTCGTTGACTGTGGGTGACTTCGTCGAGCTCGAGTCGGGAGTCACCGGCGAGGTGCGCGACATCAAAATGCGGGCGACTGCAATCGTCACAAACGACAACATCGACATTCTTGTGCCGAACTCGGAGTTTGTGAACGGTCGTGTCGTCAACTGGACGCACCGTGATGCGAAGAGGCGCCTGCACGTGCCGTTTGGTGTTGCCTATGGCACCGACAAAGACACCGCGAAGAAGGCAGCGCTCGAAGCTGCCGAGGCGGTGCCGTTTACGTTGGGCCTCGACGGGCCGTTGAGTCCGCAGGTGTGGCTGACCGATTTTGGTGAGAGTTCGCTCAACTTCGAACTCGTGGTGTGGCTCAATCCCGAAGCAACGAAGAGGACAGCGGGGGTCGTTGCCGCCTACAACTGGGCGCTACACGACGCCCTCATCGCGAACGGCATTGAAATCCCGTTCCCTCAGCGAGATCTCAATGTGCGTGGCTTGTTCGGCTTGCACGACAAAGAGGCGCGTAGATCTGCGGGATTCGCTGAGGATTCTTCCCCCTGACCTCGAGTTTTTCCAGTCGGGGGGATGCTCGGGGTCGCTCTAGGCGACGCTATCCGGGTGCGAGTCGATCTCATCGACCGCCTGCGTCATGGATTCGAGAAAGCGCACGATGGCTACCGCGTCATCATCAGAGAGGCCATGAGTAGCATCCATCATCCGCTTGTGCATCTCACCGAGGGTTTTGCGGACCTCATCGTTCGTGCGTTCGGTGGGGTGAAGCACCACCCGGCGCCGGTCTGTGGGGTGAGGGCTGCGCACCACGTGACCAGAGCTTTCGAGTCGGTCCAGGAGGCTCGTCGTAGACGCCGTAGTGATGCCTAGGTAGTTGGCGACTTCGGAGGGCGTGGTGGGAGTGCCTTTGCCGTCTTGGCGCAGAATGAGCCGCAGTGCGAGAAGCTCGTTGTCGCCCATCGCCATCTCATTGCGAGTGCGCCTGCGCATGGCTACGTCAGCAGCACGACAAACACGCATCGCCTCAAGCACGCGGCGTCCTCGTTCGATCTGCTGGTCTCGACCGGTGTCGTACCAGTAGCCGGAACCGGTGGAATCATCGTTCACCATTGATTAAACATATCCCATCTGGCTTATTGCTAGTTTGTCTAGTAGCTTTCTCATCAAGACAAAATCATCCTCTGCGAGGAGTTTCACATGGGCGCGCTCTTCTATGGCAACGACATCGAGCCGATCACCATCCCCGACCACGCTCTTAGTCACCTGAAAGTTCTTTTCGCATCAAAGCTGCGGCGGGGTGAGAGTTTCTCGTTCACCTGGAAGCACACTGCCGATCAGGTGCGTGGACGATCCACGATCTGGATTCATCCGGCGATCCCCATGCGCTTCGTCTTCGAAGAAGAAGCGGCTGCACCATTGGACCAGGAGTTGCTGCAAGATTTCGCGAGACGAGCAAATTCGTCGACTGGTCTCGCGATCGACTTCAGCGAGTTTGATTCTTCAGCTGACATCGAGCGGCGAGGCGATCTCAGACGCGTGGCGTAGCTCGTAGCGCCGCTGAGCCGGTATTCTCGGGCGCGTGAAGGTCGATCTCAAGAAGAGCCTCGACTCGTACCGAGCCAAGGCGAACGTGTTTCGCGTTGTTGACGTGCCTGAGGCGCAGTACCTTGCGATCGATGGTCATGGCGCGCCGCTGAACCCCGAGTTTGCCACCGCGATCGGCGCACTTTACCCGGTGGCGTACGCGATGAAGTTCGCGAGCAAGAACGACCTCGATCGCGACTACGTCGTTATGCCGCTTGAAGGTTTGTGGTGGGCTGATGACATGTCATCGTTCACCACCAATCGCGATAAGTCGCAGTGGGAGTGGACGCTCCTGATCATGGTTCCCGATTGGACCACGCGAGAGATGTTCGATGCGGCAATCGCAAAGATCGCGCGTAAAAAAGATCGGCCGGCCAAGCTTGACGAGGTGCGACTCGAGACGTTCGCGGAATCACGTTGCGTGCAGACGCTGCATGTCGGCTCCTTCGACGACGAGGCGAGCGTGCTCGCCGAGATGCACGATCGGTTCATCCCCGAACACGGATTCGCGATGACGGGAAAGCACCACGAGATTTACCTCAGCGACTTCCGTCGAGTCGAACCCGCCAAGCTGCGCACAATTTTGCGTCAGCCGGTGCGAAACGCCTAGCTCGCTGACGCTCGCGTTGCTTTCGACTGGGGCTATTCAGGCAACGAGGGATGCCGCTCAGAGGCAGCGCGAGAATCTGCCCATCGTCACAGGCTATCTGTCACCAGGTCCCTCAGCGTCGTCGCGGGAGCGAGGCTCGCATCGTGGATGCTGGACTGAACGGCATCGATCCACGCACCCACGTTCTTGCGCGCTTCCGGCGTATCGGGATACCGACAGCGCAAGTGCAGGCCGGTGTCATTCACGATGAACCAGATCATCACGCCGTCGGTGGGGACCACGGCCGATACGTACTGCACTTCGTACTCGGGCGAGACCTGCACAGGCAACCTGCGGGTGTCGAGCCACGAGAACGCGAACATCCCGGGTGTCGCGGGCATGCCGCCGTAGGGCTCGAGGATCGGAGCGAGCGGGTAGGAGCCGAGCGTGATGGCTTCCTTGACCGCTGCCGTTGCCGACTCGGGATCAGCGCACTCGAGGATAGCGTTGGTGATAAACCACCCGACGGAGTCATGCCAGCGAACGTCATGCCTGCTGTGCACGGGAAACACCGCTCGCAACGGCGCACCGGTCATCTCTCGAGTAACCGTCGCGATCAGGCTGACAGCGAGCGAGATCAGTCGAACCCCGTTCAGCTCGGCGCGGGCGGTGAAACGCTGCACTCCTGCGCTGTCGAGCACATCGCGCACTTCAACCACCTCTTGCCGCGCGGTTGAGATATCGCCGAGCGAAAGGGGAAAGACGGGCATCAGGTCATCCCCTGCTGCCAGAAGCTCATGCCAACGCTCAGCGACGCTGGCGGGCGCCGCGGGCATCTGTTCGAGCGCTGCGGTGTGTTCAGCGAATGGCGAGGCAGCATCCATCGGCTCAGAAGATGGATCGAGCTCGATCGTAAGATCGCGCAGGAGCACGAGCAGTGACCACATGTCGACGTGTGAATGGTCGCTGGCGATGACCAGCGCCGGGCGAGGGTCGGATGCTGATTCGTCGGGTTCGATCAGGCAGATTCGGTGCGACGGCGCAGCGAACGGGCGACAATTCGCGTCGAGTATGGCGCGCACAACTTCGCGGGTGGGTGCACCTGCCGGGACGTCGTGCTCATGCCATGCGCCGCTCGTGACGGTGATGCGGTTCAGGGCAAGGGTGCTGCCGTCGAGTGAGAAAGCCGTGCGCAGCGTGTCATGGCGTGCAACGACCGCCATCCACGCCTCGCCGATTGATTGGCGTGTCACATCGGCAGGGAGTCGCGCGGCGAGTGCCATCCACGACCCTGCACGATCGCCTTCGCCGACGTGGCGGCCTTGATCGAACGACACCGGAAGGGCGCCATCGACCGCGCCGTTCGTGATGACGGCGTAGCTGTGCACCCGGCCGTGGGGGAGCACCATTTGGGCGATATTTGTCAAGCGCATTGCGCCGTAGTCTAGGTGCACCGCGTTACACAGCATTTCGCAGAGCGCTCGCTGGAGGATCATGCCCACACTCGACGTCTCGAACGCGCGAATCGACTATGACATCACCGGCGATGCGGGCCCGCTTGTCGTGCAACTTCACGGACTGACATCTTCACGTGCTCGCGACGCGCACATGGGCCTTGACCTCGGGCGTGCTCTTCGTGAACATCGGGTGTTGCGCTACGACGCACGCGGCCACGGCGGCTCTACAGGGTCGAGCGTTGAAGCAGACTACGGCTGGGACGCGCTCGCCGACGATCTGCTGACGCTGCTGGATCACGTCGCCCCTGGGGAACCCGTGCACGCCGTCGGTCCATCGATGGGAACCGGCACATTGCTGCATGCGGCGGTGCGTGATCCCGAGCGATTCAGCACGCTGACCCTCGTCGTGCCGCCCACCGCCTACAAGTCGCGCGTCGCCCAGGCCGAGCACTATCGGCTAGGCGCCTCGCTGATCGAGAGCCATGGGCTGTCAGCGTTTATCGAGTTGGGTGACACCGCTCCTGTGCCGCCGGCGCTCGCCGATGCGCCCCAGAGTGGCCCTGAGATTTCAGATGCGCTGCTGCCCATCGTGCTCCGCGGGGCAGCGGCGACAGATTTCCCTGCCCGCGAAGCCGTTGCCAGCATCGCTACGCCGACGCTGATACTCGCGTGGAGCGGCGACCCTGCGCACCCGGTGCGCACCGCGACACGCCTTCACGAACTCATCGACGGCAGTCGGATTGTGGTCGCCCGCACGCCCTACGGCGTGATGGCTTGGCCCGGCTTATTCGCCGAGCACGTCATCATGGGGGGCGTGGCGGCGCACGGGTAGGTGCACACTGGTTTCATGGGCATCCAGATTCTTCCGCTCGAAGCCGTCGACGAAGTGCACACCGCCTCGCAGGTCCTTGCCGACGTCTGGGGCGGCGACCGCGGCGGAATGCCGCCGAATCTGCTGCGGGCGCTCGCACACTCGGGCAACTACGCGGTGGGTCTCTATGACGAAGGTCGTATGATCGGCGCCTCGGTTGCCTTCTTCGCGGCTCCCGGCGAGCGTTCGATGCATTCGCACATTACCGGAGTCCTTCCCGGTCAGCAGGGGCACGGGCTTGGCCGTGCGCTCAAACAGCACCAGCGCGAGTGGGCGCTTGCCAGGCAGGTCGGCCACATCACCTGGACGTTCGACCCGCTTGTCGCTCGCAACGCGCACTTCAACTTGCGCACTCTTGGTGCACGCGTCACCGAGTATCTCGTAGATCACTACGGCCCGATGGATGACGGCGTGAACCGAGGTGACGAAACCGATCGCATCATGGTCTCGTGGGCACTGGCGTCGCCGCCGGTGCCGACGCCGAGTGACGATCGCGTTGTGACGACGATTCCGATCCCGCACGACATCGAGGAGCTTCGGCGCGTAGACCCCGGTGCTGCTGCTGACTGGCGATTCCGGGTGCGCGAGGAATTCGTCGGCTTGCTTCAGGACGGGCTCGTGATCGGCGGATTCGATGACCAGCACGGCTACCTTGTCGTGGCGCGCTGATGGCTCCGAAGCAACTCGATATCGTTCTCGACCTCTCTGCGCAACGCGAGTCTGAGTTCTTTGACGAGCACCTTCGCGACAGGCTGCGCGCGGTCGGTCAGGTGCGCCGAGTCGAAAGAAGTGAAGACCGTTGCGTCGCCGATGTCGTGATCACTGGCTGGGAATCGCAACGGCTCCCTGACCGCCGCACTGAAGGCGGCACGCTGGGCCTGGTAGCGCATACCGGGGGAACCGTGCGGTTTCTCGTACCGAAGTCGCTCATTGAAGATGGTGTGCAAGTAACGCAGACGGCCGCTGCGATGGCACCGTCGGTCGCTGAACTGTGCTTGATGCAGACCATTTCTCTGCTGCGCGGGTTCCATCTCGTGACCACGCATATGACCGACAGCCGAGACTGGGCGGCGGCGATCGCGGTCCCGACGGGAGATTCGGTCGTTGGCACGCGCATCGGGGTCGTGGGGGCGAGCAGAGTAGGCCGCATCTACATCGCCTACCTTCGAGCGCTCGGCGCCGAGGTGTTGGTGCATGACCCGTACCTATCGGCGGCGGATGCAGAGGCGCTGGGGGTGTGCGCAGCACCACTCGACGACTTGTTCGCAACGTGCAGGCTCGTCGCGCTGCATGCTCCCGTTACCGACGAGACGCGCGGCATGGTTGATGCGCGCAGACTTGCTCTGATCCCTGACGGCGGTGCGCTCATCAACACGGCCCGTGCCGCCCTCGTCGACAGCGCAGCACTTGTCAATGAGCTCCGCAGCGGCCGGATATCGGCGGCTCTCGACGTGTTCGACGAGGAGCCATTGCCGCTCGATGATCCGCTATGGGGTTTGAGCAACGTATTACTCACGCCGCACCGAGGCGCGATCACACGCCAAGCGCAGCTTGCGATGGGCGCAATGGTGGTCGATGAGATTGAGCGATTCGCGCGCGGTGATCAGCTTGTTTCGGTTGTAACCGCAGACCGATACGACACGATGGCGTAGGCGTGCGCATGATGAAACTCTCGTTCAGCACACGCGGCTCGCCCGAGTACACGATCGACCAGATCATTGAGATCGCGTCTGCCAATGGATACGACGGAGTCGAGTTGCGCGCCGCGCAGGGAACCGTAGATCTCACGACGCTCGCGGCATTCTCCGATCGCGAAGTGGCACAGACCCGCGAGAAGTTTGAGGATGCGGGCATCGCGGTGGCATGCCTCGGCTCCAGCGTGCACATCAATGGTCGTGCCGGCGACGCGCTCGACGACCAGATCGAGACGGCAAAGACCTCGTTCGACCTCGCAGCGCGGCTGGGCGCAGGTTTGGTGAGAGTGTTCGCTGGGCCGCCCCCCGAGCACCCGAGACCCGAATCCACCTACGGTGAGGTGGCAGACGGTCTCGCACAGCTCGCTCAACTGGCCGAACAGTGTGAAGTCACGGTGGCCGTTGAGACTCACGGCACGTTGTCGAAGGCGCGCGCGCTCGCCGCCGTGCTTTCCCAGGGGGTACCCGAGACCGTGCGGGTCATTTGGGATGTCATGCACACCGTGCGCGCGAGGGAGCAGCCCTCCGACTCGTACGCGCTGCTTCAGCCGCTCATCGCGCACGTGCATCTCAGGGATGCTGTTAGCGCCGGACCGGCTCATGACTATGTTCTCACCGGCGAGGGCACAATGCCCATCGCGAGCGTTGTCACTATGTTGCAATCGAGTGGCTTCGACGGATTCTTCAGTTTCGAGTGGGAGAAATTCTGGCACCCCGAGATCGCAGAACCAGAGACAGCGATCCCTCAGTTCGCCAGGTATATGCGCAAACTCGAGAGCTGAGGACTTCATTCGCGGCGCCGAGTCAGGGTGTGTCTGGTGTCTGCTGCGCATTGACCGAGGGGCTCCTGCACGCGGCGGGGCGTAGCCTGGCGATATGCCGATTGCTCACCCGTCTGTGCCAGTCACCCTCGAGTCCGTTGAGTTGCGGGTGCTTCACCTGCCGCTCGTGTCACCGTTCACGACGTCTTTCGGCACCGAACACGTGCGTGAGGTGATCGTCGTTCGCGCGGTCACGACTGATGGTGAGGGCTGGGGTGAGATCGTCACCAGCGAGGCGCCGCTGTACTCGAGCGAATACACACACGGCGGCTGGGACGTTGCCCGCCGCTGGCTCATCCCGGCGTTGCTCGCCAAGCGCACTTTCGCTCCAGAAGAGATCCCCGCCATTCTCGAACCCTTCAAAGGGCATCGGATGGTCAAAGCCGGGCTTGAGCTTTCAATACTGGATGCTGCGCTTCGCGCTGAGGGCCGTTCGTTCGGCCAGTACGTTGGGGCAGAGCGCGACATGGTTCCCTCTGGAGTGTCGGTGGGAATCCAGCGTGACCCGCAGGCGCTCGTTGACGCCGTTGCTGGTTACCTCGACGAGGGCTACGTGCGCATCAAGATCAAGATCAAGCCGGGTCGTGACATCGCCGACACGGCTGCCGTGCGCGAGGCATTCGGAACGATTCCGTTTCAGGTCGACGCGAACTCGGCGTACACGCTCGCCGATGTAGAGACCCTCGCCCAACTCGATCAGTTCGACTTGCTGCTCGTGGAGCAGCCACTGCAAGAAGACGACATCGTCGATCACGCCACCCTCGCGCGCCAGTTGAAGACACCGGTGTGCCTCGACGAATCGATCGTGTCGCACAAGGCAGCGATGGATGCGCTGGCGCTTGGCGCAGCATCCATCATCAACATCAAAGCCGGCCGAGTCGGTGGCTACCTTGAGGCCATGAAGATTCACGACCTCTGCCGAAGTGCGGGGATACCGGTCTGGTGTGGAGGAATGCTGGAAACCGGAATCGGCCGCGCCGCGAACGCAGCGCTCGCCGCCCTGCCCGGTTTCGAACTGCCGGGGGACATTTCTGCGTCGGATCGCTTCTACACGCGTGACATCGTGACCGAACCTGCTGTGCTCGAAGGCGGACACGTTCGCGTGCCGACCGGTCATGGCCTTGGCATCGAGATCGATCACTCCGCACTCGAAGACTTCACCGTGGCGCGTGAGGTCGTCACGGCTTAGCAATCGAATGCGGCGCCCGGCATCGCAGTAGTGGGAAGTAGGCTGGGCGAATGTCGACACCATCGCCGTACGTGCCGCCGCAGCCCCCACCCGGATCACCACGCGCGGGCTACACTCAGCCGGCCTACTCGCCCCCCGTACAGTCGTCTGACATGCAGTCGCCTGATGTGCAGCAACCTGCGTATGCGGCAGCGCACCCGTCGATGAGCCCCGATGACGAGAAGATGTGGGCTACTCTCACCCACCTCGGCGCCCTCTTCTTCGGCTGGATCGTTCCGCTCATCGCTTTCTTGATGATGAAAGATCGAGGACCTTTCGTACGGGAGCACACTGCAGCTGCGCTCAACTTTCAGCTCACAATGGTTATCGGCTACATCATTGGCGTGCTGCTGATCATTGCGCTTGTCGGCTTCGTCATACTGATCGCCCTGCCCGTTCTCAATCTGGTGTTCTGCATCGTTGCCGCAGTCAAAGCAAACAGAGGTGAGTGGTACACCTACCCGCTGACCATTCGTTTTGTGAGCTGAGACTCACCCGACTCCGCGGATTGTGGAGCCCCCCTTGCGGGCCGTGGCCTCCTGCGTGAGACTGCTCATGGAAACACTTTGGGGAGTGACCGACATGGGGGACAAGCGATGAGAGTTCGTCTATTCGTAGCCGCATCTGTGCTGGGGGCATCGGCGCTGGTGATCACCGGTTGCGCAAACCCGCTTGAGCAACTGGTGCAGGGCGGGATTCAAGAGGGAATCGAACAGGTCGTTGAAGAAGCAGCGGGCGGCGACGTCGACTTCGACGTCGATGCTGGTGGAGGCGCGAGCGTTCCCGATAGCTTCCCCTCAGACGTGCCGCTCCCACCCGGAGACCTGATGGCATCGTTCTCGGCTGCTGGCTCGTATCAACTGACCTACTCGATCGATAGCCTCGACCAGGTGTCGGCCTTCGCTGACTCGCTGATCGCCGACGGTTACGAAGTCGTGTCAGAGAGTGACATGGGCGAAATGAAGATCTGGGCGTTGCAGAACGACAAGTGGCTAGTCACGCTGGGTTCTTTCGACGCAGAAGGTGAATCTGGCCTCTCATACACGGTGTCGCCCGTCGAGGGCTGACCGCAAACCGCTATAAACCGCCGCGTTCTCGAAGCTGACGGCGAGTGAGAGGAGCGGTCTTCTCGTCAGTGTCAGTAGGCGCGCTTTCGTCTTCTTCCACCCAGGGTGCGTGGTGAGCGCGCTCGAGTGCCGCACCCTCGACGTCGACGTTCGGAATGATGTGATCGAGCCACTTCGGCAGCCACCATGCCGATCGGCCGAGCAGATGCATGAGCGCTGGCATCAGCAGCATCCGCACCACAAAAGCGTCAATCAGAATGCCGAACGCGAGCCCGAACCCAATCGAGCGAATCATGGTCGAGTCGGCGAAAATGAACCCGCCGAATACCGCCACCATGATGAGCCCGGCCGCGGTGACCACGGCGCGCCCCGCACGCAGGCCACGCATCACCGCGAGGCGGGCAGGCGATCCGTGCACGTAGGCCTCACGCATGCCCGTCGAAAGGAACAGCTGATAGTCCATCGCGAGCCCAAAGAGAATACCCACCAGAATGACCGGTAGGAAGCTCAGAATCGGGCCGGTGCTGTGCACGCCGATCAGCTCGGCGCCCCAGCCCCACTGGAACACTGCAACCGTTGCGCCGTAGGTGGCGAACAGCGACAGGATGAAGCCACCCGTCGCGATAATCGGCACGAGCAGAGACCGGAACACAACGATCATGATCAGCAGTGACAGGCCAACCACCACGGAGATATAAAGCGGCAATACGCTCGAGAGATTTTCGGAGATATCAATATCGATCGCTGCCTGACCGGCGACACCCAGCGGGTATTCGTCGTCGACCGGAGGCATCTCACGAAGATCTCGTACTAGCTGTTCGGTTGACTCTGAGTTCGGCCCCTCAGCGGGCAGCACCTGGAACGCGGCGAGAGTGCCGTCATCTGACACTGCGATCGGCGCGACGGCGACTACCGAGTCCACCTCTGAGATCGCGGTCGCGATGTCGAGCTGCGCCTGCAGCTGCTCTTCTTCGTCTTGGCCGGTAGGCAGCTCTGCGGTAACCAGCAACGGACCGGTTGCGCCTTCGCCGAACGCTTCGACCGTCAGCGTGTGTGCGCGATACGCGGAGGATTCTTCGGGCTCGCTTGAACCGTCTGGCAGCCCCACCCGCATTGATAGCGAAGGAATCGCGATCACCAACAGCAAGACGATGGCTCCGGTGGCAGTCAGCACAGCGCGCCAGGTCTTCATCGGCCGTGCGTTTGTGTCTTCGTGGTGGATGCGACCCACGCGTGCACGCGCGCGACGGTTGAGCACGCGCATACCCGCCAAGCTGAGCAGCGCGGGGGTGAGCGTCACTGCGATCACAACGGCGACCAGCACGGCGAACGCCCCAACCGTGCCCATCAGGCCGAGGAACGGAATGCCGGTGATGTTCAGTGCGAGCAATGCGATGATCACGGTCGACCCCGCAAATGTCACGGCGTTCCCGGCGGTGCCGTTGGCGAGGCCGATCGACTCGCTCACCTCGGCGCCCTCGAGCAGCTGCTTGCGGTGGCGGTTGATGATGAACAACGAATAGTCGATACCGACGGCGAGACCCAGCATGATGCCCAGCACGGGGGTAACCGACGACATCTCGACGACGCCTGAGAGCGAGAGAGCTGCGAGCACTGAGATCGCAACGCCGACGAGGGCGGTGACGAGCGGCATTGCGGCGGCAATCACCGTGCCGAGCATGACCAGCAGAATGACGCCGGCAAGCACAACACCGGCAATCTCGCCGGGCCCGACGAGGGAGGGCACCGATTCGGCGAGAGTGGTAGAAAACGCCACTTCGACGCCGTCAATGGGTGAGTCCTCGAAATAGTCGATGACGCTGGTCTTGGTTTCAGGCGACAGTTCGAGCTGAGGATCGTCGAACGCGACCGTCACGAGTGCCGTTGCGCCGTCATCTGAGACAACGCGGATGTCTGAGGCGAGATCAACAAGCGCAGCGCCCGTCTCGAGCTGTTCTGAGCCGTCGGTGAGCTCATCTTGCTGCCCGTCGAGGGCTAGCTGTTGCGCGGCGATCTCGGCACGGGTGGCATCAATCTCGGCCTGCTCGGCGTCGAGCTGTGCCTGCTCGGCATCAATTGCGGCGATCTCTGCGTCCGACGCGTCGCCAGCTTCAGCCTCTTCCCTGGCCGCAGCGAGTTCTGCCTGGCCTGCGTCGAGCTGCGCCTGGCCCTCGTCGAGTTGGGAAATTCCTGCTTCGAGCTGTGCCTGCCCGTCGTCGATCTGGGCCTGGCCATCTGCGATCTCAGCGCGGCCGTCATCGATCTCTTGTGCGCGGTCTGCTCGCTCTTGTTCTGAGAGGAAAGGGTCATTGACCTCAGCGACGCCGTCTACATCTGCTGCACCGGCCGCGAGCTCGCTGATCTCAGCTTGCTGTTCTGCAGTGAACGCGTCACCGCTTTCGCTGTGAAACACCACGGTCGCGCTGGCTCCAGCGAAGTCAGGAAGCTGTTCATTGAGCTGATCAATGACTTCGCCCGA
The DNA here is from genome assembly GCF_040687125.1 of Microbacterium sp. NPDC076911. NCBI lineage: Bacteria > Bacillati > Actinomycetota > Actinomycetes > Micrococcales > Microbacteriaceae > Microbacterium > Microbacterium sp. NPDC076911. Next base: position 125,039 of record NZ_JBFBMP010000005.1, read on the forward strand.
AGCTGTGTCAGGAACATCGAAGCTCGTGGCGAGGCTGCTGTAGCCCACAGCAAAGGCCACACCCGCGAGGGCGAGAATGGCCACCCAGCTGACGATTACCAGCCATGCGCGCCGGGCCGAAGCTTTGCCGAGCCGGTAGAGCAGTTCTGCCATGTTGTGTGGTCCCCTCGTCGACCGCTGTCGCGGCCGTGGGCCAGCCTACGATATGCAGATGCATGCGGACAGTTCAGTCAGCTGCTCTCACCTAGAATTGATGGATGCTGATGCTCATCAGCATCCTGCGATTTCGCACTTCCCCTCCCGACCATTGGAGCCACCATGGCCGAACAGTCCCGCCTCGACAAAGTCATTGCCCTAGCCCGACACCGCGGTTTCGTGTTTCAAGCGGGTGAGATCTACGGCGGTTCGCGCTCCGCGTGGGACTACGGCCCACTCGGCACCGAACTTAAAGAGAACATCCGCCGGCAGTGGTGGCAGACGTTCGTGCGCGGGCGCGGCGACATGGTCGGTCTTGACTCGTCGATCATCCTGCCCAAGCGCGTCTGGGAGGCCTCCGGCCACGTAGCAACGTTCACCGATCCGCTCGTTGAATGCTTGCAGTGCCACAAGCGCTTTCGCGCCGACAACCTGATCGAAGACTTCGAAGCGCGCAAGGGCCGCAAGGCTGAGAATGGGCTCGCTGACATCCCATGCCCCAATTGCGGCAACAAGGGTCAGTACACCGAGCCGAAGGCCTTTTCGGGCCTGGTGAAAAGCTACCTGGGGGTCGTCGATGACGAATCGGGGCTGCACTACCTTCGCCCCGAGACCGCTCAGGGCATCTTCGTAAACTTCTCAAACGTGCTCACCGCGTCGCGCAAGAAGCCGCCCTTCGGCATTGGTCAGGTCGGAAAGGCGTTCCGAAACGAGATCACGCCGGGAAACTTCATCTTCCGCACCCGCGAGTTCGAGCAGATGGAGATCGAGTTCTTCACGCCTCCTGCCGAAGCAGATGAGTGGTTTGACCACTGGGTCGAGGCTTGTTGGAGCTGGTTCGTCGATCTCGGCGTGAACCCCGACAACATGCGCCGCTTCGACGTTCCAGAAGACGACCGCGCACATTACTCAACAGGCACGATCGACGTCGAGTATCGGTTCGGCTTCACCGGCAAAGAGTGGGGCGAGCTTATGGGCGTCGCCAACCGCACCGATTACGACCTCAGCAGTCACACCGAAGCGTCGGGCCAGAGCCTTACGTACTTCGACCAGGCTTCCGGCGAGAAGTACATTCCGTATGTCATCGAACCATCGTTCGGCCTCACTCGAGCGATGATGGCGTTCTTGGTCGATGCGTACGACGAAGAGTCTGTGCCGAACGCCAAGGGCGGTACAGACACGCGCACAGTATTGCGCCTCGACCCGCGCCTCGCGCCGGTGAAGGTTGCCGTTCTGCCGCTCAGCCGCAACGAGCGCCTGTCGCCGCTGGCACGCGAGGTCGCAGACACCCTGCGCAACCGCGGGTGGAACATCGATTTCGACGATGCCGGTGCGATTGGTCGCCGCTACCGTCGTCAAGACGAGGTCGGAACGCCATTGTGCGTCACTGTCGACTTCGATTCGCTTGACGACAATGCCGTGACCGTGCGCGATCGCGACACGATGGCGCAGGAGCGCATTCCGCTTGACGCGCTTGAGACGTACCTCGCAGATCGACTCAAGGGCGCCTAGCGCTGCAGTGACAAAAATCGCCTGCCGCAGCTTGTTGAGCTGCGGCAGGCGGTTTTTATAGGGTCGAGTTGCGGGGCCTTCGGTCGCGATGGACGACTAGGCCTGCGGTGACTTCTCGGTCGCCGTGGCGGCACCCATGTCAGCCGTGGCGGCACCCATGTCAGCCGTGGCGTCTGGTGTTCTCCTAGTGTTCTCGTCTTCGCGGAACCCCTGCGCAACGCCCCGACCTGTGGCTTGCCCCTGGATGATGTCGCGCAGGTTGATGCCCGTGGCCGCCTCGACTGCATCGAATGTTGCCCGCATCCCGGCTGCTGACTCGCCGGCGATGTGCTGCGACGCACCGGCTCCGCCGAGCACCGTGATCGAGCCGACCTTGTCGAAGCCTCGAGCGAACTCGGTCATCATGGGCACGAGAGCCTCGAGAGCGCGCTGTGCGAGGAGAGCTTCTTGGTTGCGTGAGAGCGCTTCAGCTTCGGCCTCGATCGCTTTGGCCCGTGCCTCACCGGTGACACGCACTGCATCTGCTTCTGCCTCCGCGCGAAGGCGTGTGGCCGCAGCTTCTTGCGCTGCGATCTCCGCGCGCGCTTCGGCAGCCTTGACTTCGCCATAGGCGTCAGCGTCGGCAGAGCGTTGCCGCTGGTAGAGGTTGGCGTCGGCGACCTTCTTGATATCAGCGTCGAGCTGTGCTTGCTTGTTCTCGGCACCCTGCAACAGCACCGCCTGCTCGCGTTCGGCGCGTTCGAGCGCCTCAGCCTGATCGGCCTCCGCGCGGGCTCGTCCGACTTGAGCGGCGGCGGCGGCCGTGTTGCGGTCGTAGGCGGTCTGCTCGATGAGGTTGGCTTCGTCGGTGGCGAGCTGGCGAGCCTTGACCTCACGAGCGGCGTTAATGCGCGCAACATCGGCTTCACGCCGCACACGTTCGACTTCGCTGGCGCCAAGCGCATCGATGTAGCCGTTCTTGTCGGTGATGCCCTGAATTTGGAACGAGTCGAGAATCAATCCCTGAGACAGCAGATCGTGCTTGATGCCCTCGGCGATCTGGTCAGACAGCTTCTGGCGGTCCATCATCAGCTGCTCAACGGTCAGCGTTGCCACCACACCACGCAGCGCACCTTCGAGTTGCTCGGTGGTGAACTGCTCGATAGCGGCGTCCTGCGACAGAAAGCGCTCAGCAGCGCGGCGCACAAGTTCGGGTTCGGAGCCGATCTTGACCAACGCGACGCCGTTCACGTTGACCGTGACACCCGTGGAAGACTGTGCCGTCGGCTCGATCTTGATCTGACGCGCACGAAGCGAGATCATCTCGGCACGTTGCGTGAGGGGATTCACCAGAGCGCCGCCGCCCGTGATGATCGCGATGCGCGATGACGAGCCGCCGACGCCCTTCTGCGTGCGACCCACCACTACTAGGGCTTGGTCTGCCTTGGCAACCTTGTACCACGAGCGCACGAAGATGAGCAGGATGGCCAAGACGATAGGCACCGCAACGACGATGCTGGCGATGAGCACAATGAGGCCCCCGCTGGCAATGAGATCCACTACGTTCCTTCCAGGTTGAAGCTTCGTTCTCGACGCTACCCGCTAGAGCACACCCCAGGGCGAACGTAGCGAAATCTGTCGATGAAGGCTCAGATTGGCCTACATTGCTTGGATCGCCTCACGCGCGGTGAGGGCGCAAACTCATCCCGTCACTTCGAGCGACGCGTAGGAGGTGGTGCCGTTCATCACATCGGTGTACGCGCGCTCGAGCATTGTCCTGAGCACAGACTCGTCGACCTTCTCAAGATCCTTCACGTAGAGGCACGCCACGCTCGAGGTGTGGGGCCCAAGATCAGCCATTGCGACAGCGTGTCGCTCGAGTGCGTCGAAGTAGATCGTGGATGCGGCCCTGCGAGGCGCAAACGCCAGGATGGGCATATCGCCCTGATTGCCGGTCGCGTAGCGGTAATGGCAACTGCCGAAGCCGATTATCGTTCCCCATAGTTCGGGTTCACGACCGCTGATCTCGCGCATCAGTGAGACGAGAGTCTCTGCGTCACGGCGGCGAACCGCGGGAGTGACTTTTGAAATGAACTCGTCGACGCTCCCGCCTGTCTTGTGCACTTCAGGCCTTTGCTAGTTTCGCCGCGGCCTTCATGGCCCGCTTGTGCTCGCGCACCTTCGTCAGCGACTCGGCAGAGACGATGTCGGCGACACTGCGAAACGAACCCTCGTCGCCATAGGGAGTGGATGCTTCGCGCCAGCCGGCGCCCTCATAGCCGTATTGCTTGCCAAGCAGTGCGAGAAAGATCTTCGCTTTCTGCTCCCCGAATCCCGGAAGCGCCTTCAATCGTTTGAGCACGGTCGCGCCGTTGGGCGCTGAATCGGAGCCAGGCTCCGGCCGCGTCCAGATAGCGCTGGCATCGGCATCCCACTCTTCGGTGATTGCCGCGCACAGCGATTGCACACGCCCCGCCATAGAACCGGGAAAGCGGTGCACCGCCGGGGTCTTCTTGAACTGTTCCGCAAAGGCTTCTGGCTCATAGCTGGCAATGCTGGCGGCGTCCATTGATCCGACGCGCTGCGAGATCTTGAGCGGACCGGCGAAAGCAGTTTCCATCGCAATCTGCTGGTCGAGCAGCATGCCGATCAGCAGCGCGAGTGGAACCTCGGTGAGTAGTTGGTCGGCGTCATCGTCGCCGGTGATGTGAAGGCCCATGCGCTCTAGTCTTTCATTGCGGTGGGAGGATAAGCAGGTGGCAGATTCTGAAGGTGCCTTCAACAACCTCGTTGCGCACGCGCACGACGCACATTTCGTGGTCGTGGGCGGCGGGATCGCTGGGCTGACGTTCGCCTATGAGTGCGCGAAGGTGGGAATCGCGGTAACGCTCTTCGAGAAAGACGACGAACTGGGCGGCACGATCGCTTCGGCTGAGCTAGATGGCGTGCGTATCGACACTGGCGCAACTTCATGGCAAGCCAAGAGCACTGCCATGAGTGACCTCATCGCAGGACTCGGGCTTGAAGACCGGGTCATCGCACCCGCGAAGGAACAGGTGTGGATCGCTGATCCCACTCGGGGGTGGGCGGCTCCCTTGCCCGCTGACACCGTGCTGGGCATCCCCGCGAACACCTGGGATGAGTCAGTGCGACGCGTCATCGGCTGGGGTGGCACGTGGCGTGCCTACCTCGATCGATTGCGCCCACCGCTCACCATCGGGGTTTCGCGCAATCTCGGCGCCCTGGTGCGCTCGCGGATGGGCGAGAAGGTGCGAGATCGCCTTGTGGCACCGCTCACATTCGGACGCTTCGCCATTGCCCCCGAAGACGTCGACGTTGATATCGCCGCCCCGGGTCTGAACACCGCACTCACCCGAACCGGCTCACTGGGCGGTGCTGTCTCGGATTTGCTCGTTGACCGCAGGCGGGGAGCTTCGATCGCCAGCCTGGACGGGGGAATGTCGCCGCTCGTTCACGCGCTGCGCGCACGGCTTACTGAACTTGGTGTCGTGATACACACCGGTGCGACGGTGACAGCTGTCGAACGCGCGAAAGACGCGCACTGGCAGGTACATGTTGAAACCGCCGAGGATGATGCTTCTGCATCATCCTCGCGTGTCGATACGGCCACCGTCGTGGTGCTTGCGACTCCAGAGTTGATCAGCCGCGACCTGGCAGCCCATGCGCTGGGGCGGCCCCTCGCGACCGACCCGTCAACCACGCACAGTCGCGAGGTTGTGACCCTCGTTCTCGCGGCCCCAGCGCTCGACGCCGCTCCGCGGGGCTCTGAAGTGTATGCGGTGCCCGGATCTTCTTCGGCGTCGGGAGTAGTGCACCAGACCGCGCGCTGGGACTGGCTTGAGAGTGAGACCGATGCAGGGCGCCACGTGGTGAGTGTGTCATTTGACACCGATGGCGACCCCGCGGGCATGACCGACGATGAGCGTCGCCGTAGCGCGCTAGAGGCAGCATCAGCGCTCTTGGGCGTCGCGCTCAGTGAGGCGCACGTGCGCGGGATGCATCGAGCGCGCTTCGTGCTTGATAGGCCGAGATCCACCCGCGATCACGCTGAGCGGAGCGCAGGCGTAAGGTCGGATCTCGCTCAGACGACCAACCTCGTTGCGGTGGGGGCGTGGCTATCGGGCAGCGGGCTCGCGCAGGTCGTTGCAGATGCCGTGAGTGAAGCGGATCGAATTCGAAGCGCGGTGCTGTGGGGCGACACCGGTCCTAATTAGTGGATCATCCGGTGTTCACGCAACCCCGGATGCTCCGATTGGCATATAGGGCTACTCTGGACACACCAGTAGGCGCATCACCGAGCTTAAGGAGGCCCCATGAGAGGCAAATCAGGACTCGTAATCGGCCTGGCCGTCGGATACGTACTCGGCACACGTGCCGGACACGAGCGCTACGAACAGATTAAGACTCAGTGGCTTAAGCTCTGGCAACTCGACGTTGTTCAAGACCAGGTCACAAAAGCGACCGACTTCGCAAAGTCTTCGGCAATGGCGTTGCCGAGCACCCTGTGGGATTCAGCCGTCAAGGTGGCCAAAGCGGCGTCGTCGAATGGCACCCCTGGCTCAAAGCTCGATGCGGTCATCAAGGCGAACCAGGATTCCGCCGCAGATGTCGCCAAGGCTGCCGAAACGACGGCTACCGCCGTCAAAGAAGCAGCCGAAGATGCAGCGGATGAGGTTTCAGGCGCCGCTGATGAAGTAAACCAAGCCGCCAAGAAGTCAACTCGCAAGCGCACCGGAGCCTAATATGCCCACGCCTCGTGGATACCGCGACCGTGCAGACGACAGTTTTCTGTCGCTGCTCGGCGACCTGCCCGAACTGATTCGAAACCTGGTCATCGCCGAGGTCGATGCAGCGAAAACGTGGGCGTCACGAGCCGCGCAGGATGGCAAGTGGGGTGCGATCTGGGTTTTCATCGCCCTGTTCTTCCTGTTCTGGTCTATCCCCGTTTTCGGCACGTACCTCATTGCAGGTCTGTCCTCGTGGTGGCCGGTGTGGCTGTCAGCGTTGACCATTTTTGTGGTGATGATCCTCGCCACCGTCTTGTTTGCATTGCTCGGATTCATGCGATTCCGCAACATGGTCAAACGTCAAAATCCGGTTCAGTCGATCAGCAAAGACATCAAGGAGATGAGCGATGAGCTCTGACGCGCCACAGATCCTGCCGCGCACCGCAGTGCCCAACGGGCTGGTTGATCCGGTCGAGAAGGCTCGCGCCGAGCTCAAAGCAGCCCTCGCCGCGATCGAGATCAAGGGAAATGTTCCGCGGCGACTGGCCGACCGTCTCGACGAGGCAGCGCTGAAAGTGAAGAAGGCTCAGCAGACAAACCCCGAGCGCGTCATGGCGGTGGCTGTTGCTGGTGCGGTGACCGTGGGCGTTGCGGTGTGGGCCGTGGTGAACTCGATCACCCGCTGACGTATCGTCTCGATCACGTTGTCGGGCTTTGCTGAAATGAACCGTGCACTCACGGGGTATGCTCAGGAAAGGCAGTGCAATGGTGCGAAATGCTGCCGATAGTGCGCAATCCCGATTCAGCTGCGCACGTCGGCTGCTCGAACTTATCGTGGGCGGTCGACTGCACCACGAGAGTCAAACCCCATGAAACCAGTGACACAACCGATACACACTAAGCCTCTGGCCGGCTGGCGCGTTCTCGTGCCTCGCGGCGGCCCGTGGGGCGACGGTGTTGCCGCAAACCTGCGCAAGCAGGGAGCTGTGCCCGTTATCGCCCCGCTGATCAACTTCGCTCCGGCCGACGATCAGGCTGCGCTTGAGAAATCGCTGGCTGATCTTGCAGAGGGTCGGTTCGAGTGGCTCACTGTCACGAGCGCGACCACAGTCGACGTGCTTTATGCCTATCGTGCGAAGATTCCCGCGACGACCAAGATCGCAGCGGTGGGCGAGACGACGGCGGCGGCGCTGATCGCGGTCGGGTACAACGTCACCCTGGTTCCTGACGAAGACAATTCCGCCGCCGGTATGGCTGAGCAGATCCTGGCTCTGGAGACAGAACCGCGCGAAATCCTCACGCTGCGCAGTGAAATCGCAAAGCCTGTGCTCACTCGAATGCTCAAGGCGGCTGGGCACAAAGTGCGAAGCGTTGTGGCTTATCGCACGGTCGGCGTTCCGGTGACCGATCGCATCGCCGAAGACGTTCGCTCTGGCAGAATCAACGCGATTCTGATCACTAGCGGCTCGGTAGCCACTCAGGTCTACGAGCAGTTTCCTCACGTTCCTGACTCGACGGTAATTGCCGCGATCGGGCCGCGCACCGCGAAGGATGCACGCAAGGCTGGCCTGGGAGTCGACGTCATTGCGCAGACGCAGACCGTCGACGCACTGATCGAAGCCGTCGGCAGATTTCCACTTCCCCACGCGGCGGACGAATTCGCCCCGTGACCGCGCCAGCGCGAGTGGTCGTACTTGCGGGCGGAGTGGGGGGCTCGAAATTCGTGCTCGGCGTCAGAGACGCACTTCTTACGCGCGGCATCGCAGACACGACTTCTGCACTGACAGTTGTCGCAAATACCGGCGACGACTTGTGGCTATCAGGCGTGCGCTTGCAGCCTGACGTCGATTCGTTGACCTATGCCCTTGCTGGAGTCAATGACACCAAACGAGGATGGGGTCGCGCGGGTGATACCGAACGCGTGAACGCTGAGCTTCAACAGTGGGGTGCGGGTTGGCCATGGTTCACTCTCGGTGACCTCGACCTCGGTACCCACCTCGCGCGCACTGGCTGGCTGCGCGACGGGCTCACTCCGACACAAGTGCTCGAGCGCATGTCATCGCGGTGGCAGTTGGGTGCACGATTGCTGCCCATGACGGACACCGAAGTCGACACCATCGTCGAGTTCAGCGACGCCAGCCGCATGCACTTTCAAGAGTGGTGGACGCGCCATAGAGCAAGCCTCGCCCCGGCACGGTTCAATAACCCCAATATCGACAGAGCCAGACCGGCGCCGGGAGTCGAAGCGGCGATCGCCGAGGCCGATATCGTGTTGCTCGCTCCTTCGAATCCGGTGGTATCGATCGGGCCGATTCTGGCTGTGCCCGGCATGAGTGATGCGCTACGTCAAACGTCTGCGCCGGTCGTTGGGGTGTCGCCGATCATCGGCGGTCGGGTGGTTCGCGGTATGGCTGATGTCTGTCTCAGCGCGATTGGCGTTCATACGTCTGCCGCGGCTGTCGCCGCGCTCTACGGGGCGCGATCTGAAGGCGGGGTGCTCGACGCATGGTTGATCGGTGAGGAGGACTTGGCCGAGAGCTCAGCGGTCGAAGAGCTAGGCATTAGATCGGTCGTTGCTCCGCTTTGGATGAAGGATGCTGCGACCTCAGCGGCACTCGCTGAAGCAGCCATTTCGGCTGTGAGTATCTGACGTGCCCGAGCTGTCGAGCATCGCGTGGACTCTGCTGGCAATTGCCGCAGTGACGGTGGGCGTCTCAAAGACCGCTGTTCCAGGGGCGAGCACCATCTCCATCGCGATCTTTGCGGCTGTGTTGCCCGCGAAGGCATCCACCGGTGCGCTTCTCCTCTTGCTGATCGTGGCAGACGTCTTTGCGGTTCTGATGTACCGGCGTTCGGCAAATTGGTCGGCGTTGCTTCGCCTCGCGCCGGCGGTCGTGGCTGGGCTGCTGCTGGGTGTCGGGTTTCTATATCTCGCGAACGACCTGTGGGTAAAACGAACCATCGGCATCATCCTTCTCGCAGTGATCACGATCACGCTGCTGCGCCGTCGAATGCAGACCACGGTGTCTGCCGCAAGCCCTCACCGTGTTGCGGCCGCAACGTATGGCACACTCGGTGGGTTCACGACCACCGTCGCCAATGCTGGCGGACCGGTGATGTCAATGTACTTTCTTGCGGCACGGTTCCCGGTCAAAGAGTTCCTGGGTACGGCCGCATGGTTTTTTGCCCTGGTGAACCTCGCGAAATTGCCGTTCTCCATCAGTCTTGGTCTGGTCACGCCGTCGGTGTTGCTACTTGACCTGGTGCTGGTGCCACTCGTGGTTGTCGGTGCCCTCGGCGGTCGCTGGCTCGCCAGCCGACTGAACCAGCAGGTCTTCGATCGCCTCGTGATTGGTTTCACGATAGCTGGCGCCCTCTACCTGCTGTTCTCTCCCTGAACAGCCCTCTGGGCCAGCACCGACGCGGTGCGTGGGCCAACTCCCAAGCGCTGAGCTAGTGCAAGGTGTTCGGCTGTGTCGACATCGCGGCGAAGAGATGAGTCTTCGGGCACATCGAGCGGGACGTGCCGCAGAGCAAGGTGTTTCGCGAACGAGCCCTCACCGAAAGCTGTCTTCCAGTCCGAGCCCGCTTGCATCGTCACCAGCGTTGACCCGGTGCCGTCCACATCCGCGACTACCCCTCGAGCGATGGATGCGGCACTGTTGAGCGTCCGCTCAAGATCAGGCGATTGCAGGGCCGGCAGGTCGGCGAGCAGCGCTGCGCGCAGCATCCCATCGGGAATAGTTTTTACACCACGTTCGATGGCCTGATTCAGTCCACCGGCATCGCCCTCGTCGACGAACCGCAGCTGTGGAATATCGCCAGCGTGTATGGCCAGCGTGGGGTCGTCAGTGACCACGACAATGCGCGCGACCACATCACAAGCGGCTACGGCGGAGATCGTGTCGAGCGCGATGGCACGGGCCAACGCCACGCGGTTCACGTCCGGTACGTCAAGACGCGATTTGCCACGTGTCGCAGCCTTTACGGGAATCACGACCGCCCACCCGCCCCGCGAGTGGTCACGGGTCACGAGGCGAACCGGGCGCGCAATCTCGGCAGAATCTCAGCGCCGTACATCCGCAAGAATTCTTCCTGGTCGTGCCCAGGATCGTGGAAGACGAGGTGGCGGAAGCCAAGGTCGACATACTGAGCTATACGCTCGACGTGCTCGTCAGGATCGGTCGAGACGATGAAGCGAGAGGCCGCGCGCTCGATGGGCAATTCTGAGGCGAGTCGCTGCATTTCAACGGGGTCGTGTACGCCCATCTTCTCTTCTGGAGATAGGGCGAGCGGAGCCCAGAACCTGGTCTTTTCGAGCGCGGTGGCGTGATCCGGGTGATACGAGACTTTGACTTCCATCAGCGTGTCGATCGAATCAGCGTCGCGGTCGGCCTTCGAGAGCCCGTCTTTGAGCGCGGGCAGCAACGTTTCGGAGTAAAGGGCAGGGTCTTTGCCGCTGGTCGTGATGAACCCATCGGCGATACGGCCCGCAAGGCGCGTAGCGGCCGGGCCCGCTGCACCGATGTAGATCGGCACCTTGTTCTCAGGGGAAGGGCGGTCGTAGACCGTGGCATCTTTCACCGAATAGTAGGTGCCGTCAAAGGTCACCCGCTCGTCAGCCCACAGTTTCTCGATGAGCGTGATGGCCTCTTTCAAGCGCTGAAAGCGTTCGGGCGGTTCGGGCCACTCGAGGCCGAGCGTCACTTCGTTGAGGGCCTCGCCGGTGCCGACGCCGAGCACGATGCGACCCGGGTACATCACACCGAGCGTCGCAAAGGCCTGCGCGATGACGGCCGGGTGATAGCGGAAAGTGGGGGTGAGTACTGAGGTGCCCAGCACAACTCGTGAGGTGCGCGCGCCGGCGGCGCCGAGCCAGGGAAGCGCGGCGGGCGCGTGGCCGCCATCGTGCATCCAGGGCTGAAAGTGGTCAGAGAGAAATACCGAATCAAAGCCCATCTCTTCAGCGAGAACGGTGAAGTCGACCAACTCGTTCGGGCCAAACTGCTCGGCGGAAGCTTTGTAACCGAAGCGCAGGGGAACAGTCATGATGGTCCTTTCTCGGTGCGCACATCTGCGCGTGTAGTGACATCGACGAACTCTGAGCCATCTGCGCGGGCGAGTCGCGCGCGGAACGCGTCGACGGTGCCGGGCCACAGCAACGTAAGCCGCCCTGAGCGATCGTCAACGTACCAGTTGCGGCAGCCGCCGACCATCCAGGGGGTGGATGCTGCGGCCTCGGAAATCTCTTCGGTATAGGACCGCTCGGCGGCCGGATCGACTCGAAGGACCCCCGAACGAGATCGCACCAGGCCGCGCACCGCGTAGGCGGCCTGCTCCTCGATCATCAGCACTGACGACGAGTGACCGAGCGCGGCGTTGGGGCCGTCAAGGACGAACATGTTGGGAAAACCTGCCACGACAGTCGAACCGAACGAGGTCATGCCCGTGGACCAGTGCTCGTCGAGAGTTGCCCCGTCTTCCCCCGTAACCAGCTCCGCGTATGGCTGACTGGTCGTGGCGAAGCCCGTTGCAAGCACCAGCGCATCAGCGTCGTATGCTGCACCGCTTGCTGAGACGAGAGTGTTGCCGCTGATGGATGTGAGCGCTGACGGTTCGAGCGTGACCGCATCTGAGGCGACGGCGGGATAGAACTCGTCCGAGAGCAGCACACGTTTGCAACCGAAGTCATAGCCGGGGGTAAGCGCCGCTCTCAGTGCAGGGTCTGCGACCTGTGAGGCGAGGTGGGCGGTCGCGATGGCCTGAGCGGCCGCGGCAGCCGCAGCATCCCCTGATCGAGACGCGAAACGCGCTTCGCCCTCTGCATACAGTTCCGCGCGCAGGCGGGCCAGTTCTGCCGGTCGAGACGCGAAGCGTGCGCGTTGATCGTCGGAGTAGGGCACCGCGCCGCGTGGCACGATCCACGCTGGTGAACGCTGAAACAACGTGACGTGTGCCGCTGTGCGCGCGAGTTCTGGCACCAGTTGAATCGCGCTGGCTCCCGTGCCGACGACGGCTACTCGATGTGCAGCGAGATCGGCCGAATGATCCCAGCGTGACGAATGGAAGATCGGGCCCGTGAACGAGTCGAGTCCATCGATGTCAGGGATTGATGGCTCTGTGAGCCGGCCGCAGGCCAGAACGAGAGCTTTCGCAGCGATTTCGGAAGCTTGAGTGGTGATGCGCCAAAGCTCGGCTTCAGCATCCCACTCGGCCTGCAGCATTGCCGTGCGCAGCTGCAGACGCTCACCAAGTTTCTCTGTGCGGGCGACCGATTCGAGGTAGGCGCGGATTTCGCTGCCCTGCGCATAGAGGCCCGACCAGTCGGGATTGGGATGACTGGCGAAGCCGTAGAGGTGTGCGGGCACGTCGCAGGCAACGCCAGGGTAGGTGTTGTCACGCCAGGTGCCTCCGACTGAGGCGGCGCGCTCGAGCACGACGAAATCGTCGATACCGGCGCGTCGAAGCGCAATCGCCATCCCCAGCCCTGCGAAGCCGGCGCCGATGATCGCCACATCGTGGGTGACCGTCATCGTGCCACCTCGCGGTAGTCGGTAGTGCGTTGGCGAAAAGGTCGAAAGAGGCGTGCGGTCATTGCCCGTGCCTCTTGCACGGCGAGCTCTTGACCACATTCGATGCCGGCTTCTGGCTTCACTCTTCCATCGAGCAACGTGCCGCCCAGATCGTCGCCCCCCGAGCGCAACAGGACGGCCGAAACGTCACGGCCCACGCGGGTCCACGGAATCTGAATATGCGGGATGCTGCCCGAGAGCATCAGACGAGACACCGCGACCATCGCTCGATGCTCGTCAACAGAGGCGCGATCGGCGACTAGAGACACCCCACCAGCAGGCCCCGGCAGGGGGATGGGAACGAACTCGGTGAAGCCTCGCGTATCGTCTTGAATCTCACGAAGCTGGCGCAGGTGTTCGACGCGTTCGGCCGCCGTTTCAACGTGGCCGTAGAACAGCACCGAGGTGGAATGGAATCCGGCGCGGTGTGCAGCGGTGATTCCTTCAACCCACCGGTCAATCTCGAGGTCGCCGGGTGCCACGAGTGCACGGACGCGCTCGTTCATGACCTTCACCCCGGTGCCCGGGACGGTGTTGACCCCGGCATCTTTGAGTGCGGCGAGGGCACCGTGAAGGCCTAGTCCGCCGCGGTCAGCCAGGTCGAAGACGTCTTGAGGACGATAGGCGTGCAGGTGCAGATCGGGCGCAGCGCGTCGCAGCGATCGCACGAGTGCGAGGTAGTCGTCAGGGTCGTTCTCTGTCGGCAGTAGTCCCTGCACGCAGATCTCGGTGGCGCCGAGTTGCGCGGCATCGACAGCGATCGCTGCAGCATCGTCAAGAGTGAACGTCGCCGGGTCATTCGAGGCCACCGCGCGCAACCCGCTGGAAGTGAGGTTGCGGTTGACGACGAGGCTTACTGCCTCACCCACGGTGTAGCGGCGCACATCATCGGCGGCGGCCGTCAACGAATCAAGGTCTGCGCCGGTGGCGCGAAGGAGCGTTTCCCACTCGGCGTTGTCAAGCGCCAGCGGCTCAGACGCCGCGGTTTCGGCGAGCTGGCGAACCGAGCTGCCTCCCGGGGCTCGTCTCGGTGTTCGAGGCGCTTTCGCGGCAACTGTCTGATTTCTCGTTGCATCTTGCGCGAGACCCGTGCGAGGATCCGCGAGGGCGGCCACCGGCTCTAGCATGGCCGAATCAAACCAGGTCTCGCTGTCGCGAATGAACTCGGGGTGAGCCGTCAAGCGCTCGTGCAACGCGAACCCCAACTCGGCCGTGCGCGTCGCAAGATCGTCAAGGTGCGGCCAGGGGCGCTCGGGATTGACGTGATCTGCTGTGAGCGGAGATACCCCGCCCCAATCGTCAGCCCCGGCGCGCACGAGTAGGTCGAACTCCGCGGTGTCAGAGAGGTTGGGCGGCACCTGGATGCGCATGGCCGGTCCCATCACGAGGCGCGCCGTCGCCACGGCTGCAACGTACTCAACAAGCTCCGCGTCTGGCGCTCCTTGCATGGCGGTGCGGGGCTTCGCGCGGAAGTTCTGCACGATCACTTCTTGCACATGGCCCTGACGTTTTCCATCGTCGCCGGTGACCATATGAGCTTCGTGTGCATCACGAATCGCAATCAGCGACTCCGCACGGTCGTGCAGCGTCTCGCCGATGCCGACCAGAATGCCGGTGGTGAACGGAACACGTTCGCGCCCTGCGTCTTCGATCACCGCCAAGCGCACGGCCGGGTCTTTGTCGGGAGAGCCATAATGCACCTGCCCTGGCTCTTCGAAGAGGCGGCGAGAGGTGGTCTCGAGCATCATGCCCATGGAAGGCGCGGTCGAACGCAGCTTCTTGATCTCGTCCGCGGCCATCACACCCGGATTCAGGTGCGCGAGCATTCCGGTTTCGTCAGTGATCAGGCGAGCGATGTGACCGACATAGTCAATCGTCGACGCGAAACCGTGTTCGTCGAGCCAGGCGCGCGCCTCGGGCCAGCGGTCTTCTGGGCGATCGCCCAGGGTGAGCAGGGCCTCTTTGCAGCCCAGAGCCTGCCCTTGCCGCACAACGGAGAGGACTTGTTCGGGAGACATGAACGCTGGTTTGCTCTTTTTCAGCAGTTGCCCCGGGGTGTCGACGAACACACAGTAGTGGCAGCGGTCACGGCACAGTGTGGTGAGAGGAACGAAGACCTTGCGCGAATAGGTGATGATCCCGCTTCTGCCCGCGTCACGCAGTCCTTGGTCACGAAGTGAGCCTGCGAGCTCAAGCAACACGTCGAGGCGCTCGCCGGTGGCGGCGAGGAGAAGCTCGGCCTCGACGGCGCTCAGGCGTTCGCCGTTGCGCGCGCGCTGGATCGCGTTGTGGAACGACGCGGGTAGCGCCTGCGGTGGTTCGAGCAGGGTCACCGAACCAGTCTTGCACCGCCCAAGGCGATCCGGTTCGCCAGATCGTTGTCTTCCTGAGAGAAAACGCGACAACTTTTTCGTGCGACGCTGGCAGGATAGATGCATGGTGACTCTGTTCCTTGACTCAGCGCGACTCGAAGTCGTGCTGAGCGGCGCGGAGCGACTCATGGCTTTCTACAAAGGAAACGTCGCGATCGAGCGGTCGACGATCGTCAAAGTGCAGCTGATCGACGATGCCTGGATGTGGCTTCGCGGAGTGCCGAGTCCTGGAACACATCTGCGGGGCGTCGTGGCCATGGGCACGTGGCATTCGACCACGGCAGATGACTTTGTGGTTGTCCGCCGGCACCGCCCAGGAGTGGTCATCGATCTCGAAGGGCACCCAGAGTTTCAGCGCGTCGTGCTCACAACTCGGCACGGGCTAGAGCTCGTGCAGTCGCTTCGAGTCGACGCCGGTGACGAGCGCACCGAGGTCACGGTCATCGCGGCTGAGACGGGAACGATTCCCACTGTTGCCGCAAAGAAGCCCCGTGCTCGCAAACCCAAAGCTCCGGTCGCTGATCCCGGGGCCTAGGCCGCGGGTCAGCTCACGTCACGACGCCAGCTGAACAACGCGCCAAGCGCGAGTAGCGCGGTTGCGTATCCGAGTAGAACGAGCCCGCCAGCCCACCATTCCAGGCTGCTCACCGCACTGCCAGCGGCCGCCATCGTCAAGACGCTAGCGCCGACGAGAGCATCACTGGCCGCACCCGGCAGATACTGCGTAAACGCCGTCATGCCCTCGACGAAAGCCGCGGCGGTACGCGCAATCGGCTCAATGAACTGGGTGAACACCAGAACTCCAACGATTGCACCCACCTGGTTGCGCACAAGCGAGCCGACACCGATCCCTACGAACACCCACAACAGGGTGGCCAGCATCATCCGGCCGATCATCGCCCAGGTGTCGGCCACATCGAGTTCGGTGTCGAGGCCGTATGCGGCAAGGAGCGCGGCCGACGGGCCCACGGCCGAGATCACTCCCAACGCTCCGTACAGCACACCGAGCGGCACGCTCGCGATCAGCTTCGCCCAGAGCACGCGGCCTCGGCGCGGGACCGCGAGAAAAGTGGGAGTGAGTGTCTTGTGGCGAAACTCACCGGTGACCAACAGCGTTCCGATCAGCAGCGGAAAGACATACCCCAACGAGGTCGCGGCGCTATACAGAACCTGGGCGATATCGGATTCGGGTAGCTGCGGCGCTTCACCCGGCAGCGAGCCCGACGCAGACGCCGCAAAGACGAATCCGAGGGCCCCGGCGCTTGAGCCGACATAGAGCACGAAGACGATCGCGAGGACCCACCACATCGAGGTGGAGAACTGCTTCGTGGTTTCGGAGCGAGTGGCCGCAATCAGACTCATGGTTTTGCCTCACCATCGTCTTGGCGCGAGTGTTGGCCCGCGTCGTCGAACGAGGAGAAGAAGGCATCAGCTTCTTCATCAGCGTCGGTGCGGACATAGTCTTCCCACGGGCGATCATCTTCGGGCGGTTGCGGTTGCGGTTGCGGTTGCGCTTCTGGCTCTGGCTCCGCGTGCGGGTCGAGCTGCGGGTCATGCTCTATGGCGGGGTCTGGGTGCGTATCTACGTCTGCCAGTGGCGTGCTCGGCTCGACTTGCACGTCACGTGCCGGTTCGGGTTGGGTGTCGATGCGGGGTGCCCCGGCGTCCACCCCGGCGATGATTCCGTCAGCGCTTGGGTGCGTGCGCGTGCCATTTGCGAGCTCGAGGAATACCTCTTCGAGCGCCGGACCGCGCCGGTGCAGCGACGACAGCGCGATACCCGCATTCGCGGCAATCTGGCCGACCTGGGAGCCGTCAAGTCCAGAGACTGTCAGGCCGCCGCGTAGCACGTCGAAATTCACCTTCGCCGCGCGGAGTGCGTCGGTGAGTGCGGGGCGATCCGGCGAATCGACGACTGTCGTGTATTCCGATGGGTCGGCGAGGTCGTCCAGTCGGCCCTGAAAGACGAGCCTCCCTTGCGAAATCATCACCAGCGCATCGACGGTCTGTTGCACTTCGGCCAGCAGATGTGAAGAGACGAGCACCGTGCGCCCCTCGCGCGCGAGCTGTCGCAGGAATCCTCTGATCCACTTGATCCCCTCAGGGTCGAGTCCGTTGGTCGGCTCGTCCAACACGAGCACGCCAGGATCTCCCAGCAGGGCGGTGGCGAGACCCAACCGCTGCCTCATGCCGAGGGAATAACCGCCCGCGCTGCGCCCGGCAGCATCCGAGAGTCCAACCAGGTCAAGTATCTCATCGACCCGTTTCTTGGGCAACCCTGCCGCGCGGGCGTAGACAAGAAGGTGATACGCCCCAGAACGTCCAGGGTGAAAACTTGAGGCCTCAAGCACCGCGCCGACCGTCTGCAAAGGATTCGCTAGCGATCGGTACACACTGCCGCCGATTGTGGCGGTGCCCTCGCTGGCACGGACCAGGCCGAGCAGAATGCGCAAGCTGGTGGTTTTGCCGGCGCCGTTCGGCCCGAGAAATCCGGTGACTTGGCCGGGTTCTACGCGGGCAGTCAGCCGTGAGACTGCGGCGATGGTGCCGAAGCGCTTAGTGAGCCCCGAGAATTCGAGCACCTGTCCATCCGGCATGCGAACCCTCTCGTCGTCGTGAGTGCTTCACCATATCTTTGCGGAAAGTTCGCCATCCGTGCGCGAAAATGTCGCTCGACCCGTCTTTACTGTGCGAGAGACAGGTGATTCTGAACGTACTCGTGCAAGCGACCAAGCTCCCGCGGGTAGGGTGTCGCTCGTGAGCGAAGCGTCTGAACCCAGTGTGATCACCCAGACTCGAGCCGGCGTGGGCCGTCTTACCCTCAACCGGCCGAAGGTGATCAACGCCGTCGACATCGGCATGGTGCGCGCCTTGGCGAAGGTGCTCGACGACTGGGAGAGCGACACCGACGTCGAACTGATTGTGATCGATGGCGCGGGTGATCGAGGCCTGTGCGCGGGCGGCGATATTCGCGATCTGTCTGCGCGGGTGAGCTCCGGGGCGATCGACGATGCAGCCGAGTTCTTCCGTGCTGAGTACGCGTTGAACGCCCGCATCGCCGAGTACCCGAAGCCGATCATTGCTTTCGCCGATGGAATCACGATGGGCGGGGGTGTCGGAATCGCGGGTCATGCTCGCTTGCGAATCGTCACCGAGCGCTCGAAGTTGGCAATGCCTGAAACCCGAATCGGCTTCACGCCCGACGTAGGCGGCACGTGGCTGTTGTCGAGGGCTCCCGGGCGAATCGGCGAGTTCTTGGCGCTGACGAGCGGGGTGATGGATGCTGCTGACGCCCTCTATGCCGGGTTCGCCGACCAATTGGTGCCCGCAGATCACTTGCACGCGCTCTACGACGCGTTCGAAACCCGTGCGGACCCCGCCAGCCCTGCCGAATTGGTGCTGCTCTTTGATGAAACGGCTGCGCCTTCGAAGCTCGAAGCTGCGCGCGGGTGGATTGACGAGGCATTTTCGGCTGACACTGTCGCTGACATTATCGCGCGACTGCGCGAGCGCACCGAGGATCATGCGGCCGCAACGGCTGACCTTCTGGAAGAGCTTTCGCCGACTGCGCTCACTGTGACGCTGGCGTCGGTGAGGCGTGCGCGCGAACTTGGAAGCCTGCGGCAGGCGCTCGAGGCAGAGTACGGACTCGTGCTCTGGTTCGCTTCCACGCAGCCCGACTTGGTTGAGGGAATCCGCGCGCAGGTGATCGACAAAGACCGAACCCCGCGCTGGCAACCCGCTTCGCTCGACGAGATTGACCCCGGCATGCTCGAATCCGCTCTCAACTATCGCCCGACCGCGGCGCTGTGGAGCTGACGTGTTCGATAGTCCCCTTTCGGCTTCTGCCTATGAGGTCCTGCAGGTGCAGCACGACTGCGACGAAGAGACGCTGCGCAAGGCCTACCGGCTGAGGCTTCGCCAAACGCATCCTGACACCGGCGGCGATTCGGCACAGTTTATTCAGGTGCAACGCGCCTGGGAGCTCGTGGGAACCGCAGGGGCGCGCCAAAGCTACGACCGGGGCCATGGTTTTGGCGAGACGCCCGCACCGGAGTGGTCAGGATGGCGCCCAACGCAGACCGAAACGCGCGATACGAGACCTCGCGCCCGTTCTTTCGGCCAGCCCGGCGGATGGCGCCGCGAGCGATACCTGACGTTGATCCGCGAGTGGGCGGGCAGAGGGGTCAATCTCGCTGATCCCTACGACCCGGCTCTCGTGCGTTCGGCACCGCACCACATCAGACGGTTGCTTGCTGACGCGCTCGCTGAAGAGGCAACGGCACGCATCGTTGGCGACCTGGGTATGGGGTACACCGTTTGGCACGACGTCGACGCCTCAGGGCGTGACGCGCGACCCGATGTCAAGATCGACCACATTGTTCTCGGGCCCAGCGGCCTCTACGGACTGCTGTCGGAGGACTTCGGCGGGTCGATCAGAATGCGACGCGGCGAGATCATCGGCGACGAGGTGGCGGGAGCGCCGATCGGTGACCTGCTGGCACGTATGCGCACGGCAGCTCGCGCTGCTCGAGTGAAGTTCAGCGGTGCGATCGTGGTGCTGCCTGACGACGACGTGGTGCAGGTGATCGACGAAATAGGAAAGGTGCGCGGGCTTCCGGTGGCCGTGGTCGCTCAGTCAGGTCTCTCGGCGGTGTTGCGCCGCGGAATAACCGGCGCCCGATCGATGGGTGGCAACGAGGTATTCGACGTGCGAACCCGACTGCAGCAGACCGTGCGCTTTGCTTGAGCTGATCAGTCCGTGAGCCCGAAGAGCTCGAGTGGGTGAGTGATTCTCCACCAGGCTGTGGGCTCTTCGATGTCAGACTGCAACACGAGTTCGACTGCTGTCGAATCCAGAGGACCATCGACGCTCAGCATCCCGACTGGCTCGCCCTGATTGCGTGAATCCTCGAGCGCGTAGGTCGCCTCGACAGTTCCCGAATCTCCATTCCACAAGATCACCGAGGCATCGCCGTCTGTGACGATGTCGACAGGCTCACCCCAAAGCGTGTGAACCTGCCCAGCCACGGTGCCGGCGGTGACTGATGGGACCAGCTGCAGTTCTGCCTCGGTTTGGTCGTACAGCGCGCGGGAGACGTCAAGTCGCTCATCATTGTCGGGCTGTCCGAGCACCGAGGCATACATCGTGACCAGTGTTTCGCCGACCGTGACGGTCTTGGCTGAGAGCAGGTTCCACGCGGTGAGTGTTCCAGTTTTGATGCCCAGAACGCCGGGATCTGAAAGAAGGTCGTTTGTGTTTTCTACCAATCCAGCCCCGGGCAGTTCGACCGACTGCTTGGCGACGATTTCCGCGACGACCGGATCAGAGAGAGCCTTCTCTGCGAGAGCGATGAGCGCCGCAGGGGTGGCGACATTGCCTTCGTCGATCCCGGTGGGTTCGACGATTGTTATGTCGTCAAGGCCATAGAGGTTGAGCCAACTGTTTGCCGCGCTCGCAAACACGGCGTCAGACGGCCATAGGCTGCTCGCGAGAATGTCGGCGTAGTTGTTCGCTGAGCCGATGAGCATGCCTTCAAGCAATTGATACTCGGTCAGACTGCCGTCCACGGGCACATCAAGCGCTGACTCGCCCCGGTAGCGGTATTGCCAATAGTCAGCGCTGTCGGCGTAGGTGAAATCAAACGAAGGCCCCTCTTCGCCGACGGCGAGGGGCATCTCATCGAGGACCACCAGAGCAGTCACGACCTTAGTGATGCTGGCGATCGACTCGAACCCACCGGACGATTCGAGCACGCCGGGGATTCCCGCGACCGAGATCGACGCGCTACCGTTGTCCGGCCACGCCGGCACGGCGGCGGGCGCCCCAGCGGGCTGAACCTCACTCGCGGTGATTGTCGGCGTCACCGCGTAGAGCGGCCAGAGCAAGGTGGTGGCGAGGTACCCACCGACAACGAGGAACACCGCCAGGATCGGCACGAGCACGCTTGCACGCAACGGCGAGCGGCGAGGTGCATCGGCCAATAGGTCTGCGCCCACCGGAAGGTAGCCAGAGTTGGTCCCCGTGAGATCGGCGGGTGGGTGGCCAGCGGTGATTGAAGCTTCATCGACCCATGTGAGTGCGAGAGTCGTGACGGGAGGCTCGGCGACTGGCGTCGATTCCACCAAGCCGAGCGCGTCGCCGGAGTCTGCTTCGGAGACCTCGCGCGAATCGTCGATCGCATTTGACTCGTCACCCGCTGCCGGATCGTCTAGGCGTGCCGCCAGTACCTCGTCGCGGTCGAATGACAGATTCTCGAACTCGGCGGCACGACGGGAACGCCGAGTCGAGGCCGGGGCGTCATCCAAAGTCACCCGATCAAGATACCCCGCCGCTGCACGCGTATACTCATCGACACAACCACGGGAGTCCACCGAGCTGGGCTGAGAGGGAGCGAATCGCGCTTCGACCGTCGAACCTGATCTGGGTAATGCCAGCGCAGGGAGGAGAGATAGATGGCTACGTCCACGTCCACATCAGCATCCAATTCTGCATCTCGCGGAACACCGAACAAGCCCGAGCGGGTCTTGAAATGGCGAGTCGTCGATATCGTCGTCGCCAGCGTGATCGGTGTCGCATCCGGCTTGATCTTCTTGGCCTGGAACGTGCTCTACCAGGGCCCGTCAGCGCTGCTTGAGCCATTGTTGCCGGGCTTGCAGGGGCTCTTGGACGGCCCCTGGCTATTTGCCGGCGTGCTCGGCGCGCTGATCATCCGCAAACCAGGTGCCGCGCTCTACACCGAGCTTCTCGCCGCCGCGGTGTCAGCGCTCACCCTCGTCGGCAACACCTGGGGTGCGTTTCTTACCCTCGAAGCAGGGCTCGTTCAAGGGCTCGGCGCCGAGTTGATCTTCTTGGCATTCTTCTACCGCCGCTGGTCGCTGCCAGTTGCTGTGCTCGCAGGAATGGGAGCGGCTCTGGCGGGTGGCATTAACAATGTGTTGCTTTGGTACGCCGGTGCCGACCTGCAGTTCGTCGTGGTGTACCTGATCAGCACACTCATCTCGGGTGCAGTGATCGCTGGAGCGCTGTCGTGGGTATTGGCTCGCGGACTCGCCGCCACGGGTGCGCTCGACCGTTTCGCTTCGGGCCGCGAAACCCGCGAACGCGTCTAACCGCATGAACGGGTCGGAGATTCGACCCGCCGCGGTGAGTGCACGCGGCTGGGGATGGCGTCACGCCAGTCGCGCCGCGTGGGCACTGCGTGATGTCTCGTTTCGTATCGAACCTGGTGAGCGCGTGCTGCTGCTCGGAGCGTCGGGTGCTGGAAAATCCACACTCATGCACGCGCTCGCTGGGGTTCTTGGTGGCGACGACGAGGGAGAGGCCGAAGGGGAGCTGCTGGTCGACGGCGTGCCCGCTGCTGCCGCTCGCGGTCGAGCAGGCCTCGTATTGCAAGACCCCGACTCGCAGGTGATTTTGGCGCGAGTGGGTGATGACGTCGCGTTCGGATGTGAGAACCTCGGTGTGCCGCGTGACGAGATTTGGCAGCGCGTCGAGAGCTCTCTCGATCAGGTGGGCTTGGATGTCTCGCTTGATCGCTCAACTGCGGCTCTGTCTGGCGGACAGAAGCAGCGATTGGCACTCGCGGGGGTTCTCGCGATGCGTCCGGGGCTCGTGCTTTTGGATGAGCCCACGGCGAATCTCGATCCCGCCGGCGTTGCCGAGGTGCAACGTTCCGTGGCATCCATGCTTGCCAGCTCCGATAGCACGCTCGTTGTGGTGGAGCATCGCCTCGACGTGTGGCTGCCGCTTGTGACCCGTGTGATTGTGCTGGGCGAAGCGGGAGTTGTCGCCGATGGAACCCCGGGCGAGGTACTCAGTGCCCGTGGGCAAGAACTCGCCGAGAGCGGTGTGTGGGTTCCGGGCATCCCTCCGGCTTTTCCACCGCCGCCCGCGTATGCGCCTGGCCCCGCTCTGCTCTCGGCTGACGATATGACCGTCGCGCGAGTGAAGGGACGCACGGTCGCGTCTGGCATCTCGCTTGACATCCGCGAGGGTGAGGCCGTGGCGATCACCGGGCCCAACGGCGTGGGAAAGTCGACCGTGGGACTCACGCTCGCGGGGTTGCTGGCTCCCAGCGCTGGTCGTCTCACAGCGGGATCGACACTCCGACGCGATGCTGCGCCATCTCCGATCAAATGGTCGTCGAAACAGCTGTTGACTCGTATCGGCACGGTGTTTCAGCATCCCGAGCACCAGCTTCTTGAAAAGACTGTGCACGCAGAACTTGAGGTCGGCCCCCGCGCGCTAGGCCTGCCAGAGGGTGAGATCGCCGTGCGCGTCGATGAGGTAATGGCCCGGTTGCGTCTCGAACGGCTTGCGCGCGCTAATCCGTACACGCTCTCGGGTGGCGAGAAGCGTCGCCTTACGGTTGGTGCAGCCCTGGTGACGCGCCCGCGCGTTCTGGTGTTGGACGAACCCACTTTCGGCCAGGACGCGAGAACGTGGGCTGAGCTCATCGCTCTGCTTGCGCGATTGCGCGATGAAGGCTCGGCGATCGTCACGATCACCCATGATGCGGACGTGGTCGCCGCGCTGGCCGCCACACGATTCGAGATGGCATCGGCGGTGCAGACGCTGTGACCCTGCTCGACGCCCGCGCCCGCACGAGTGCCGCGGCTCGCATAAACCCCGTGGCAAAGCTTGGCGCCGCAATGCTCATCACTGTGCCACTCGTGATGACCCTCGATGTCGTCTCGGCCACAGTCGCACTGGTTCTTGAGCTGATGCTTGCGCCGTTCGCAGGGCTCAGCTGGCGCGAGTTCTGGGCGCGCACCTGGTTGCTGTGGGTGCTCGCACCTCTTACAGGACTCACGATTGCGTTGTACGGCCGGACCGCAGGTGCGGTGTACTTCGACTGGTTCGCGATCACTGTGAGCGACGGTTCGCTCTATCTGGCATTGGCAACAACCCTTCGCGTGCTTGCCATCGCGTTGCCCTCGGTCGTGCTGTTCGCGAGTGTGGATCCGACCGATCTTGCTGACGGCCTCGCACAGATCCTCAAGCTTCCGGCCAGGTTCGTATTGGGTGCCCTCGCTGGGCTGCGCATGGTAGGCCTGTTTATCGACGATTGGCGTTCGCTCGAACTTGCGCGTCGGGCGCGCGGCGTGGCTGATCGCGGGCGGCTTCGGCGCTTCTTTGGGATGGCTTTCGCGCTGCTGGTGCTGTCCATTCGCCGTGGCGCCAAACTCGCTACGGCGATGGAGGCGCGCGGATTCGGCTCGGATATACCCCGAACCTGGGCGCGCACATCAACGTTCGGTGCGCGTGAGTGGGCGCTGATGTTCGCGGGTTTGGCGATTGCCGTCATCGCGGTGACAGCGGCGGTGTTGACCGGGGCGTGGAATTTCATCCTCGGTCCGGAGTAGGCGGCGGGACCCCTCGACGCGCCCGACGCCCGCAACTCGAGAGGCGAGGCTAGCGGCAGCAGCTCGTCTACAAGGCGCCGGGTTCCCGATTCCGAATCTGGGTGCGAAGAATGACACCACGGGCTCGCTGTGACACGCAGTGCCGCGTATGGTGGGATGCAGTCGCGGCTTGCCCGGTAGGCCGCGTGGTTCGAAGGAGAACGTATGGAGCTTTCGGGTGCTTCCGCCCTGATCACCGGCGGCGCGAGCGGGCTTGGCTTTGCCACCGCCACGCGGCTCGCCGCCGCGGGCGTTGCTGTCACAATCGTTGACCTCGCCTCGTCTGCGGGTGATGAAGCGGCAGCTCAGATCGGCGGTGCATTCGTCGCTGCAGATGTGACCGACACTGAGCAGGTCGCCGCAGCGGTAGCCACCGCCTCGTCACACGCGCCGTTGCGCATCGTCGTGAACTGCGCGGGTATCGCGCCGCCAGCGAAGGTGCTCGATCGCGAGGGAAACCCTGCGTCGTTGGCGGACTTCGAGCGCATCATTCGCATCAACCTGGTGGGCACATTCAACGTCATCTCGCAGGCCTCCGCTGTCATGGCTCGCACCGAGCCGACCGCTAGCGGCGACCGCGGTGTGATTATCAACACCGCGAGCGTTGCCGCGTTCGACGGGCAGATCGGCCAGCCCGCCTACTCAGCGAGCAAGGGCGGTGTGCACGCGATGACCCTGCCGATCGCGCGCGAGCTTGCTCGCTATGGCATCCGTGTGAACACGATCGCCCCCGGCATCATGGAGACCCCGATGCTGATGGGCTTGCCGCAGGCCGCTCAAGACTCGCTCGGCCAGCAGGTTCCGTACCCGCAGCGGCTCGGCCGACCTGACGAATACGCACGCTTGGCAGCATCCATCATCGAAAACGACTATCTCAACGGCGAAACGATCCGTCTCGACGGCGCAATTCGCATGGCACCGAAGTAGGGAACTCATGAGCGATTCGATTATCGTCCACGTCGCAGACGGGCTTGCCCGCGTGACGTTCAACCGTCCTGCGTATCTGAACGCGATGGGCTTCGAGATGGGAACTCGATGGCGCGAAGTCGCACACGAGATCACGACTGACTCATCGGTCGGCGCCGTGATCCTCGACGCAGCGGGTCCGGCGTTCTGCGCCGGCGGTGATGTGTTTGAGATGGGCACCTCAGGAGCGACTGGCGCCGACGTCACCAGGATGGCGCACACGATTCATGAGGGCATCCGCACGTTCGTGGAATCCGACAAACCCATCGTTGCCGCCGTCCAGGGCGCTGTCGCTGGTGGCGGTCTCGGTCTGATGCTCACCGCCGACTACATTGTCGCCGCAGATTCGTCGAAGTTTGTGTGCAAGTACGCCAACATCGGCCTTTCGCCCGACCTCGGTGTCTCGACGCTGCTCACCCAGGCTGTCGGGCAGCGCCGTGCGTTGCAACTGGTGTTGCAAGACCGTGCGCTGAGTGCGCCAGAGGCACTCGAGTGGGGACTCGTTGCCGAGGTGCTGCCCCACAGCGAGATCGCGGCACGCGCTGAGGCGGTTGCGCAGTTCTGGCTCGACAATGCCACCGCAGCTTTCGGCCAAGCCAAGCGTCTGGTGCGCACCAGCAGCGAACGCACATTCCGTGCGAACCTCGATGACGAAGCAGCGTCGATCGGCGCGAGCTTCGACACCCAGGAATCGAAGGTACGTGTCGCTGGTTTCGTCGCGGCCACAGCCAAGAGTGCGCAAGGAACAACGAAGGCAAGCTCTTGATGAAGGATGCTGCGGCAAAGCCCCTTGCGGGCAAGACCATTCTGATGTCGGGCGGCAGTCGTGGCATCGGCCTCGCCATTGCACTTCGTGCCGCACGCGACGGGGCGAACATCGCGCTACTCGCCAAGACGGACACCCCGCATCCGAAGCTAGAAGGCACAGTGCATTCTGCGGCTGACGCGATTCGCGTCGCCGGAGGCAACGCGCTTGCTCTCGTGGGCGATGTGCGAAACGACGACGACGTCACCGAAGCGGTGCTGAAGGCGCAGGGTGAGTTCGGCGGGATCGACATCGTGCTCAACAACGCCAGTGTTATCGACCTTTCACCGTCGCTTGAGCTGCAGGCTAAGAAGTACGACCTCATGCAAGACGTCAACGTGCGTGGCACTTTCATGCTCTCTCGAGCGGCGGCACCTATCTTGAAAGATGCCGAGAACCCGCACATTCTTTCGCTGTCGCCTCCGTTGAATCTTGACCCGAAGTGGCTTGGCGTGCACACCGGCTACACGATGGCTAAGTACGGCATGTCGATGGCGACCCTCGGTATGGCAGAGGAGTTCAAGAAGTTCGGAATTGCCGCGAACACGCTTTGGCCTGCGACCACGATCGCGACCGCAGCGGTGCAGTTTGCGCTAGGTGGCGACGAGATGATGAAAGCCAGTCGCACGCCGGAAATCTATGCCGATGCTGCGTACGAAGTCTTCACCCAGCCTGCGACGGCCTACACCGGGCAGAGCCTGATCGTTGAAGAGGTGTTGGCGGCTGCGGGCATCACCGACTTCGCGAACTATGCCGCCGTGCCAGGAACGCCCGATAGTGAGCTTCACCCTGACATTTTTCTGTAGCGGCGGTGTGTCTAGTGCGCGCTGAAGAGCAGAATCACGCCGAGCACTACCATCAAGCAGCCGCCGACAGCGGTGAGAGTTTCGATACGCTTCGGTGACTTTCCGAACCACTCGCGCGCTGCCGCGGCGGTGAGCGCCCACGCGCCGTCCGAGATCAACGCGATCACGAAGAAGACCATGCCGAGTTGCGCCATCTGCCAGGGCACCGAGCCTGCGTCGACGTCGACGAACTGGGGCAACACAGCGACGAAGAACGCGAGCGATTTCGGGTTAGTGATCCCCACGACGAAACCTTCCCCCAGCTGGCGCCAAGCAGAGCGAGGAATCGCGCCGCTGATCGTTGCTGACGCAGCCCTGGTGCGGTGCCGAAACGCCTGCACGCCAAGAAAGATCAAATAGCCAGCGCCCGCCAGCTTCACGATTGTGAAGAGGGCCTCTGATCGAGCCACTACGCCGCCCACGCCCAGAGCCACGAGCGCGATGATCGGCAGCAGGCCAAGCAGGGTGCCAAGAACGCTCAGCAAGCCACCCCGTCTGCCGAGTGCGAGAGCACGCCCGATGGTGAAAAGAACGCTGGGCCCCGGAATGATGATCAGCACGACCGACGCGAGCATAAACGCGAAGAGGTTATCGAGGGGGACCACCTAGCCACGATAGGGGCTACGGGGGAAGAAACGACCCCAACAGCACTTCGACCACGCCGTTCTCACGCCACCAGAAACGCACCCGCTGGTCGTCGGCCATCGCGCGCGGTTGTTCATCTGCGTCGATGTCGATGCCCGCGAGTGACACGCGCAGCTCACCGTGCGGCTGATCGATGACGGGAACGCAGCGGCTGCGTACATCACCACTCCGCTGAATGAGAATGCAGTGCTCGCCGTCGGGCCCGCTGCCCGCGATCCAGAGATCCCACCCGTAGTACTCGCCGAGCGGGGAGAACCACTGCAATACACTTTCGGCCGGAAACTCTGGTGTGTCGCGCCCCGAAGGAAGGTCGATGTAGTTGCCGAAAGAACCGTCGAGTCGAAGTTTCAGCAGCGTTTCGCTGTACGGGTCAGCCATGACCCGCAGCTGGGCGGCCGTGACGTGCGGCGTGTTGCGCGGCGTTGCGCTCGCTGGGGTGGTTGTCGGCTCGTCAGGTTCAGCGCGGTCGAGCCACAGCCCGACCAGCAGTACCGCCGCAACGACGGTGAGCGCAACCCACAGCCCTCGTAGGTTCTGAGTTCGCCGTCCGCGACCAGCAACCGTCTTCGCGGTCACCGCGGCGGTGGGTGGTCGCGGCGTGTGCGCTCTCTCCGCATCGGATGCTGCCTCAACCACGCGTTCTTCAGGTTGAGACACCGGGTCGGCTGGCGGGCGCGTCTTCGCGTCGAGGCTGCGGAGGCGTGCGATGGCCTGCTCATCGAGTGGCGCCGCGCCCGCCGGGCCGTACGCGCGAGCGCGCAACTCGTCGAGTTCGGCGCGCTCATCAGCATCCAGACCTTCGACGTTCGCCCCCTCGCCCACACCCTCACGATAACCCCGCCACGGCTGCCAAGGCTCGGGAGGAATCGAGGCGTTCCCGCGCCACGCGTGTGGTCTACACGAGTTCCTGCCAGCCGCGTCGCCTACCCTGAAGATATGACTGAGACCCGTCCGCCCAATCGCGGCATCCGCTCAACCGGCGCTTCCACACCCCAGGTGCGTCCCACGACCGAGGGCTGGACTCAGAAGAAGGATGCTGACGGCAAGCCGCTTCTGCAGTTCGCCTCACCCAAGCGAGGCAAACCGCCTGTGCACCTGGCCGACCTCTCACCCGAAGAGCGGGTCGCCAAAGTCAAAGAGCTCGGTCTTCCCGGCTTTCGCTCCGGACAGCTCGAGAAGCACTACTTCACGCACTACACCTCCGATGCGTCGAAGATGAGCGACCTTCCTGCAGGCATTCGCGAAGAACTCGTTCACGGCATGTTGCCGCCGCTTCTCACCGAGGTGAAGCGGCTTGAAACCGACCGCGGCGACACGATCAAATTCTTGTGGAAGCTGCACGACGGTGCCCTCGTGGAGTCCGTGCTTATGCGCTACCCCGGGCGAATCACCCTCTGCGTGTCATCGCAGGCTGGTTGCGGCATGAACTGCCCGTTCTGTGCGACAGGACAGGCCGGCCTCACACGCAACATGTCAGCCGCCGAGATCGTTGAACAGATTGTGCGCGCCAACCGCCTTATTGCCGACGGTGGACTGGGTGGCAAGAAGAGCACCGACCACAGCCTTGACCGAGTCTCGAACATCGTCTTCATGGGCATGGGGGAGCCGCTGGCCAACTATGCGCGCGTGATGCAGTCGATCCGCGTGATGACTGACAAGAAGCACGGCCTCGGGATGAGCGCGCGTGGCATCACAGTCTCGACAGTTGGGCTCGTGCCCGCCATCAACAAGCTGGCCGCTGAAGAGATTCCGGTGACGTTCGCACTTTCCCTTCACGCGCCTGACGACACGTTGCGCGACGAACTCATCCCGGTCAACTCGAAGTGGAAAGTGGATGAGGCGCTCGACGCAGCTCGCGCTTACTTCGACAAGACCGGCCGGCGTGTGTCGATCGAGTACGCGCTCATCAAGGACATGAACGATCACGCCTGGCGCGCCGACCTGCTGGCGAAGAAGCTCAATGACCGAGGGCGCGGATGGGTCCACGTGAACCCCATCCCGTTGAACCCGACCCCTGGCTCAATTTGGACGGCATCTGAGGTGCCCGTGCAGAACGAGTTCGTCCGCCGCCTCAACGAAGCTGGTATTCCGACCACGCTGCGCGACACCCGCGGCAAAGAGATCGATGGCGCATGCGGTCAGCTCGTAGCCACCGAAGACGACCAGGCCGATGCAGAGGCAACGCCGATCTCGGTCTAGCGCTAGCCGATCGCTACGCTGGCCCCGGCGGGCAGCACGAGCGACAACAGCATGACCCACACGCAGATGAAGGCCAAGATGCCGAGGCTGTACTTGATGGTCGAGCGCAGAATCTCACCCTCGCGACCGATGAGCCCCACCGCGCCGGCGGCGATAGCAATCGACTGAGGCGAGACCAGCTTCGCAGCCGTGCCACCCGCGGTGTTTGCCGCGACGAGCAGGGTGGGATCGACCCCGATCTGCTGGGCTGTGACAGCCTGCAGGTGGGCGAAGAGCGTGTTGTTGTTGACCACCGAGCCGGTGATGAACACACCGAACCAGCCGATGATCGGCGCGAAGAGCGGGAAGATGAGGCCGACTCCGGCGAGGGCATTGCCGATGCTGGCGGAACCACCCGAGTAGTTGGCAATATTGGCGACCACGAGAATCAGAGCGATCAGTACGATTGGCTTCCGCAGTTCACGGATCGTGCCGATGAACTGCTGACCAAGATCGTTCACGCTCAACTGCGGCGTGGTGAAGAAGGTGATCAAGATGGCAATCAAGATCGCCGTTCCCGTCGCATTGACGGGGGTGAACGCCCACGCAGCCGTGGTCGCTTCATCAGAGCCGGCGGGAATGATGACGCCGGTGACACCGGGGATCGGCACTGAAAACACCAGCCAGGCGAGCGGACCATCGGCCGCAAACAGCGACTTGAACCACGGGATGCTCCACACAAAGATGACCGCGGTGAGAATGTAGAACGGGCTCCACGCGACGACGACATCGCCGAAGTCTTGCTTTACCGGTGTCGGGATCTCACCGCCGCCCTCGCGGTAGATGTTGCGGGGCTTCCACGAGCGGCACACCATAAAGACGATGACCATGGCGACCAAGCCAGGCAAGATGTCAGCAAGCTCAGGGCCGAGTGTCAATAGAATGCCTGCCTGCACGGCGCTGTACCCGACACTCACGGCAAGAGTGATTGGCCAGGTTTCGCGCACACCGCGCCAACCGTCGAGAATCATCACCAGCAAGAACGGCGTCGCCAGGGCAACCAGCTGCAGCACGAGCACCATCTGTGCCGACAGCGCCATCAGCTCAACATCGCCCACCTGAGCGCCGACGATCACGGGAATGCCGATAGCGCCGTACGCGCCTGCGGCGACGTTGGCAACGAGCGACAGCATGGCGGCCTTGACGGGCTTGAAGCCAAGTTGCACGAGCAGAGCAGCACAGATAGCGATCGGCACTCCGAACCCGGCGGCACCCTCAAGGAACGCCCCAAAGCCGAAGCTGATCAGCAGCACTTGCACGCGTTGATCGGGTGAAACCCCCGAGATGCTCGTGCGAATGATGTCGAAGCGCCCGCTGGCGACGGTGAGCTTGTAGAGCCAGACCGCCATCACGATGATGTACGCGATAGGCCAGATTGCCGTCAGAACGCCGAGCAATCCCGCCCCCGCAATCGAGGGGATAGGCATGCCGAATGGCCAGATCGCCACGATGATCTCTAGCCCAACGGCAATGAGGGCAGCAGTAATACCCTTCATCTTCAGCACGACGAGGCACAGCAAGAAAACCATGATCGGAATGACAGCGATCAAAGCCGATAGCCACAGTTGGCCTACCGGATCAATGGTCTGGCTCCACATAACGTCTCCCCGTCTGTTTGCCTGCGCGCACGATCAGGCTAGTGGCCGCGGGGGAGTGATTGCGACGCACGTGCCGGATACGCTGGAGCAATGGTCAACTATCGCTATCTCGGCAACAGCGGCTTCAAAGTCACAGAGATCACCTATGGCAACTGGGTGACGCACGCATCACAGGTTGAGAACGACGCTGCGATCGCCACGGTACACAAGGCGCTCGATCTCGGCATCACGAGCTTTGACACGGCTGACGCTTATGCGAACACTGCGGCCGAGTCGATTCTTGGTGAAGCGCTCAAGGGGCAGCGCCGAGAGTCGCTTGAGATCTTCACGAAGGTCTATTGGCCGACCGGTCCAAAGGGCGCGAACGACACCGGTTTGTCACGCAAGCACATCTTTGAGAGCATCAACGGCTCACTCGATCGCCTCGGGCTGGACTACGTCGACCTTTATCAGGCGCACCGCTACGACTACGAGACGCCGATCGAAGAGACGATGCAGGCGTTCGCCGATATCGTGCGTCAGGGCAAGGCGCTCTACATTGGCGTGTCGGAGTGGACCGCTGAGCAGCTTCGTGAAGGCCACGCTCTCGCTAAGCAGATGAATTTCCAACTGGTGTCGAACCAGCCGCAGTACTCGGCGCTCTGGCGCGTCATCGAGAACAAGGTTGTACCCACTTCTGAGGGTCTTGGCATGTCGCAGATCGTCTGGTCGCCGATGGCGCAGGGCGTGCTCAGCGGCAAGTACCTTCCCGGTCAGCCCGTCCCCGCGGGATCGCGCGCCACTGACGATAAGAGCGGCGCTCAGTTCATCAAGCGCTTCTTGGGTGACGATGTGCTTGAGGCGGTGCAGAAGCTGAAGCCGCTCGCAGAGCAAGCGGGCCTCACGATGCCGCAGCTCGCCATCGCCTGGGTATTGCAGAACAAGAACGTCGCGGCCGCTCTCGTGGGTGCCTCGCGCCCGGAGCAACTCGAAGACTCGGTGAAGGCGTCGGGAGTCACCCTGGACGCCGATCTTCTTGAGGCGATGGATGCAGCGCTTGCGCCTGTCGCAGTCACCGACCCCGAAGAGACCTACTCAGTTTCGCCGAAGACCCGCGTCTGAGCGAGTGGTCGCTTCGAGAGCATCATTGGTGCATTCGAAGCGACCACCTGCTACAGATGCTCGTCAAGGGCGCAGCAACACCTTGCCCGCGCGGCCCGCGTCGCCATTTGCAGTGACAGCTTTCGCGATGTCGTCGAGAGAATAGATGGCCTCGACCGGCAACGTCAGCACCCCCGACGCGATGCGCTCGTTGAGCTCGCCGAACAGCGCCTGGCGCTTTTCGGCCGACAGCTTCGTGATAACCGTCGAGCCCCAGAAGCCACGCACGGTGAGATCGCGAAAAATAATGGGCCCTGAAGGCAGTTTCATCAGTGACGATTCCATCGCACCGAAGACAACAAGCGTGCCGCCATCGCCGAGCAACGCGAGCATCTTGCCGCTGGCCGAGCCGCCTACGGAATCGACCGCCGCGATGATTGGCGCGCCGCCGGTCACTTCGCGTGCCTGATCAGCCCAGTCGTCATTGTCTGTCGCCACGATGCGATTGATTCCCTGCGCGGCGAGCTCTGCGATTCCTGCTTCTCGACGAACGAGGCCGAGTACATTGATGCCGCGAGCTGAGGCGAGCTGCGCGACAAGGCGCCCGACCGCGCCATTCGCCGCGTTCTGAACCAGCCAATCGCCTTCGTTGAGGTTGAGGCTGTCGATCAGGCTGATTGCGCTAAATGGCATCGCCACCAACTGCGCGGCCATTTCGTCGGGCACGCCATCGGGCACCGGAATCAGACCACTCGCGCGTGCGATTACAAACTCCGCCCATACTCCGAACGTGCCCGCGACCGCTACGCGCTGCCCGACTTCGAGGCTGTGCACATCGGCACCGATGGCATCGATGATTCCGACTGCTTCGGTACCGGCGCGTGCCGGCAGCTCGGGAACGAAACCGTACTCGCCGCGCACTGTCCACAAATCATGGTTATGAATAGGCGACAGCACTATCCGCAGTCGCACTTCGCCCGATCCGGGTTCGATCTGCGGCACCTCCTCGACAGCGAGGACGTCTGCCGGGTTGCCGAACTTCTGCTGGACGATTGCACGCATCTGGAGCTCCCTAATTCGTTCTTCCGCTACTCTTTCACGCCCACAAGCGCCCGGCGCGAGAATGTACGAAACGGCGCAGTCGGCTGCTTGCTGCTTCGGCTATTCGGCCGGGGCGAGTTCTCGTTGACGCATTAGTGAGAGCGCTGCGAGTGCTCCGACGATTACGGCCCCCGCAAGCCACCAGAGCCCTCGCGCGTCAATCTCGTCGCCGCTGACGATGGGAGCGACGCCGATCGGTGAAAGGTGCACCAGCCAGTCGGGCAGACCGAATACAGGCCCGAACAGGCCCAAAACCGTAGCAAACGCGATGAGGGCCCACCCGAGAGGGATGGTCAGGCGAGGCGTGAGCGTGAAGATGAGTGCTGTGGTGACGGCGAACACGAACGCGGCGACCGCCTGGCCACTCCCGGTCACCAGAGCGTCGCGCATCAGATGCCACGATGAGTCCTGCGAAGCGATGCCCATGGCGGCGCCGACGAATGCGGCACCGACAACGATCAGCACGACAACGAACGCAACCACCAGATACCCGCTGAGCCAGCGCACGCGGGCGAGAGGGGCGGCAAGGACGATCTCGGCGGTACCGCGAGTTTCTTCTTGTCGTGCACGACAGATCACCTGAACACCGGCGCAGGCCGCAAGGACGCCCAGCATGGTGAAGAAGGTCGTCAGAGTCGCCTGGTCGACATCTCCCACCCCGGCTATTTGGTTGATCATCTCTTGCACCGATGGATTTTCGGCGCCGATCTCTTCGACGACGGTTGCGAGTGTTGTGGCCAGAACTCCCACCAAGAAACCACCGATCGCCCAGCCCAGCGCGCCGCCACGTGCGAGCCGCCATGCAAGCCCGGTCGAGGTGGAGAGTGCGGGGGTCGCCGATGCT
The DNA here is from genome assembly GCF_040687125.1 of Microbacterium sp. NPDC076911. Taxonomy (NCBI): domain Bacteria; kingdom Bacillati; phylum Actinomycetota; class Actinomycetes; order Micrococcales; family Microbacteriaceae; genus Microbacterium; species Microbacterium sp. NPDC076911. The sequence goes on from NZ_JBFBMP010000005.1 coordinate 159,947, forward strand.
CGACCGAGCCGCTCAGCGACGAAGCTCTCGCCGAGATCTCGTCGTGATGCCATCAGGATTGCCGTCGCCGAGAGAACACCGCCGAGCGCGAGGCAGAGCAGCAATGGCCAGAGGAGGTTGTCAGAGAATGCGCGCACGTTCTCACCCCAGCCGAATGGTGAAAGCCAGGTGAGCCACGAGCTCTCCATGCGGGTGAGGTCGTCGCTCGGGGTGCCTATGGCGTTACCGAACCCGCAGATGAGAAATGTCGTCAGCATGATCCACACCGACAACGCATTGGCGCCGCGCGACGTGCGCATCAACTGTGCTGCCAACAAACCCACTCCGAGAAAGGTGACGCCGACCGCCGCGGCAGCGCCGCCAGCGATAAGAGAACCAGCCGGGTCTAGGCCCACCGCGACGAAGGCGGCTGCAGTCAGCAAAGCGAGCGCGGAGTTGGCGATGATGCCGTGAGCCGCCGTTGCGATCACCGGCAGGGTGCGGCCGGCGGGTGTGGCAGCAACCAATTCGCCGCGCCCTTCCTCTTCGTCGCCACGGGTATGCCGCACAGCGAGAAACAAGCTCATCATTGACGCGAGGATGGCCAGCCACGGAAAAATGAGAAAGATGATGAACGTTGCTTCTTCTGCCCCCGACGGCAGGCCGCGAAACAGCAGGATGACGGGATTGGCGAGGGCTGCCGCCAGCAACGCGGCGCGTTCTTGTTCGGTCGCGAACGAGCTGACAACCCCGACGTAGCCGAGGCCTGCCATCGCGGCGGTGCCGACGACCCACATCGACAGCTGTCGACCGTCACGCCTGGCCCGCTGCGCGAGCAGTGCGCCGATCATTGGGATGCTGCTCGTGTCGCGCCGGCATGCGGGTTCGCGTCGGTAGTGGAGCCGTAGTGGCGCAAGAACAGCTCTTCCAGCGAAGGTGGCGTGACCCTGAGCCCGGTGACCTGCCACTCGGTCAAGGTGGGTAACAGAGCGGTGACGCGATCAGTGTCGACGGTGAATGTGACGCGACCCTGCTCGGCGACCACATTGTGCGCGTCAGTGAGAGCTGCTGCAGGTGCCGCATCCGAGCCTTCGAAAGAGACCTCGGTGCGCGTGAGGTGGCGCAGATCTGCGAGAGTGCCGCTTTCGACGATTCGCCCGGCGCGAATGATGCTCAGCTGATCGCAAAGCAACTCAACTTCAGAGAGGATGTGGCTCGATAGCAGCACGGTGGCGCCTTCGGCTTTTACGCGAGCGACCTCCTGGCGAAAGATCACTTCCATCAGAGGATCGAGACCACTCGTGGGTTCATCGAGGATGTAAAGATCGGCGGGCACTGCGAACGCGGCAATCAGCGCAACCTTCTGGCGGTTGCCCTTGGAATAGGCGCGCCCTTTCTTGCGGGGGTCGAAATCGAACGTGGTCATCAGTCGGTCTTTGCTCTTGAGATATGCGGCGCTCTTTCGGTGTGCCCCTCGGAGTCGCGCAAGAAAGTCGATTGCCTCGCCGCCCGAGAGATTCGGCCATACGCTTATGTCTCCAGGCACATACGCAATGCGTTTGTGGAGGGATGCTGCCTCACGCCACGGGTCTGCGCCGAACACGGTCACCTCGCCATCGGTGGCTCGTGCAAGCCCCAAGAGAACTCGGATCGCGGTCGATTTGCCAGCCCCGTTCGGACCGAGGAAGCCGTGGATCTGACCCTCCGACACCGAGAGGTCGAGGCGGTCGAGGGCGTGGACCTTTCCGTACTGCTTCGTAAGGCCACGCGTGCGGATGAGTTCGCTCATGGTGGTTGACTTTACGCTCGCTCCATGACTTTGTGAATGCATACCATCAACCCGAATCATTGCTTTGTATACGAAAAAGAGATTCGCTGCGCAAAGAGTGGCACCGAATGCGGTTTGTGTATACACTGTGGATCGATGTTGGTCGGTGGAGGTGCACATGCGGGCGAGTGATCGTGCCTACGCTGCGCTGCTCGAGGAGATCCAGTCTGGCGTTCTTGCACCGGGCACTGTGTTAGCCGAAGTGGAGCAGTCGACACGGCTCGGCGTCAGTCGCACACCATTGCGCGAAGCGCTCAGCCGCTTGGCAACCGACGGGCTGGTTGTGCAGCAGTCGCCTCGAGTCACCGTGGTCTCTGACGTGGATACCAGCGACATCCGCGAACTCTTTGAGCTTCGTCGCGCACTGGAAGAGACTGCAGCGCGCCTTGCCGCACAGCGGGGAGACGCGGCAGTTTTCGCGGAACTCGCCAGAGCGTTCAGCCAATCAACTCTTACTCGCGGCGACGGCCTCGATGCGTATTACTCGCTCATCGCCCAGTTTGATGCGCAGCTGGATGCTGCGGTGGTCAACGACTACCTCACCTCAGCATTGCGCAACGTGCGCACCCACCTCGTTCGCGTGCGCCGATTGGCGCGCGACAATCCTGAGCGGCTCGCAGCATCCGCCGCCGAGCACCGACTGATCGCGTCCGCTATCGCGGCACGTGACGCCGACTTGGCTGCTCACGCAACCCACGTGCACCTGCACAATGCGCTGAGCAGCATCCTGACCGCCCTCGATTCGCCTTCGGGCGGGTCGCCAGGCGCGGCATCGCAATCGATCCAAGGAGCAGCATGACCGTCAATCACCACCTTCGCGTCCACCGCAGTGACGAAAACCTCGCGCGCGAAGGCCAGCTTGCGTGGCGCATCGCTGAGATCGCCGTGGATCCTGTCGAGGTCGAGCAAGAAGTCGTCGACATGATCATCAACCGCGTCATCGACAATGCCGCAGTGGCCGCAGCTTCGATCTCTCGTGCACCGGTGAGCGCCGCTCGCCAGCAGGCACTCGATCACCCGGTGTCAGTGGGTGGGCAGGGCGCGAGCGTCTTCGGATGCATACTTGAGCGCCGCACCTCTCCTGAGTGGGCAGCATGGGCGAATGGTGTTGCGGTACGCGAGCTCGACTACCACGACACCTTCTTGGCGGCAGAGTACTCGCACCCCGGCGACAACATTCCTCCGATTGTGGCCGTAGCGCAGCACGTCGGTATCGACGGCCGTGCGCTGGTGCGCGGACTCGCAACCGGGTATGAGATTCAGGTCGATCTGGTGAAGGCGATCTCGTTGCACAAGCACAAAATCGACCACGTGGCGCATCTCGGACCCTCGGCTGCCGCTGGGATCGGAACCCTGCTGGGCCTCGACGCCGAGACGATCTACCAGGCTGTTGGACAGGCGCTGCACACCACTACGGCTACGCGGCAATCGCGCAAGGGTGAGATCTCGACTTGGAAGGCGCACGCCCCCGCATTCGCCGGAAAGATGGCGGTGGAGGCTGTCGACCGTGCGATGCGCGGTGAGACCTCACCGTCACCGATCTACGAAGGTGAAGACGGCGTCATTGCGTGGATGCTCGATGGCCCAGACGCCTCGTACGAGGTGCCCCTGCCCGCGACGGGCGAAGCCAAGCGCGGCATTCTGGACTCCTACACGAAAGAGCACTCCGCCGAATATCAGGCGCAGGCGTGGATTGACCTGGCACGCAAGCTTCATGGCGAAGCGCCGGCGGCAATGGACCCTGCCAACGTCGAGTCGATCGTTCTGCACACCTCACATCACACGCACTACGTGATCGGCTCGGGCGCGAACGACCCACAGAAGTACGACCCCACCGCGTCGCGCGAGACGCTTGATCACTCGATTCCATACATTTTCGCTGTGGCGTTGCAAGACGGCGGCTGGCACCACGTCGACTCATATGCGCCTTCACGCGCCAGTCGCGAAGACACCGTCGCGCTGTGGCACAAGATCACGACGGCAGAAGACGCCGAATGGACGCGTCGTTACCACTCCGAAGACCCCAACGAGAAGGCATTCGGCGGGCGAGTGGTGATCACGATGACCGACGGCACGGTGATCGAAGATGAGATCGCGGTTGCCGATGCGCACCCGCTCGGTGCACGGCCGTTCGCCCGTGAGGACTACATCCGCAAGTTTCGCCTGCTCGCAGAGCCGGTGCTCGAAGAAGCCGAAATCGAGCGGTTCCTCGACTTGGCTGAACGGTTGCCAGAACTCACTGTCGATGAGGTGCGCGCGTTGACCATCGTCGCGAAGTCGGGCGTGCTTGCAGCTGCTCCCGCCCCCAAGGGCTTGTTCTGATGCTCTATTCCACTGTTGCTGCGCACGAGAAGCGCCGGCTGTTCCGCGAACGGCTCGCGTCGGGCGAGTTGCTGCGCTTTCCGGGCGCCTTCAACCCGCTGAGCGCGCGCATGATTGAGCGCAAGGGCTTCGAGGGCGTCTACATCTCAGGTGCGCTGCTGTCTGCTGATCTCGGGCTGCCCGACATCGGACTCACGACGTTGACCGAGGTGGCGAGCCGGGGTCAACAGATCGCTCGCATGACAGACCTCCCTGCGATTATCGATGCCGACACGGGGTTCGGTGAGCCGATGAACGTCGCTCGCACGATCCAGACGCTTGAAGACGCAGGCCTTGCGGGTACGCATATCGAAGATCAGATCAACCCGAAGCGCTGTGGTCACCTCGATGGCAAAGCCGTGGTTGACGAAGACACCGCGGTGAAGCGCATTCGCGCGGCGGTCGATGCGCGGCGTGATCCGAACTTCTTGATCATGGCTCGCACCGACATCGCTGCGGTTGACGGAATCGATGCCGCCATCGACCGGGCGAAGGCTCTGGTGGATGCTGGCGCTGACGCGATCTTCCCCGAGGCGATGCGCAGCCTTGCCGAATTCGAGGCGATGCGCACCGCTCTCGACGTGCCGATCCTCGCCAATATGACCGAGTTCGGCAAGAGTGAGCTGTTCTCAAGCGAGCAGCTTCGCAGCGCCGGGGTCAATATCGTCATCTGGCCGGTGTCGCTGCTGCGCATCGCAATGGGGGCAGCATCCCGAGCGCTCGATACCCTGCTTGACGAGGGACATCTCACGAACAGGCTTGACGAGATGCAGCACCGGGCCGATCTTTACGAACTGATCGACTACGAGCAGTACAACCACTTTGACCAAGACATCTTCAACTTTGAGATTGCGAAGGACTGAGATGACAGATATCAAGAAGGGGCTTGCCGGGGTCGTCGTCGACTACACGGCAGTCTCGAAAGTGAACCCCGAGACGAACTCGCTGCTGTACCGGGGCTATCCGGTGCAAGAGCTGGCGGCGACACAGCCGTTCGAGGCAGTGGCCTACCTGCTGTGGAACGGAGAGCTGCCCACCGACGCTGCGCTCGCCGAACTTCGCGCGACGGAGCGCGAGAACCGTGCGTTGCCTGCCGATGTGAAGGCAGCGATCGATCTCGTTCCCCTCGACGCGCACCCGATGGACGAGGTGCGCACGGCGGTGAGCCTCATCGGTGCACGCGACCTCGCCGGCAACGGTTCGGTGCTTGATGCCGGTGGAAGCGCCCAAGAAAACCTTGAACGTAGCGTTCGCCTGTTCGCGGTCATCCCCGCGATCGTCGCCTACGGGCAGCGACGTCGTCGCGGCGAAGAGATCGTGGCGCCGCGTGACGATCTCGACTATGCGGCGAACTTTCTCTGGATGACGTTTGGTGAAGAAGCGGATGACCTCGTTGTCGACGCCTTCAACGAGTCGATGACTCTGTACGCAGAGCACTCGTTCAACGCATCGACGTTCACCGCTCGGGTTATCACCTCGACCACGAGCGATCTCTATTCGGCTGTGGTCGGCGCCATTGGCGCGCTCAAGGGTGCACTGCACGGCGGCGCAAACGAAGCCGTGTTGCACATCTTCGACGAGATCGGGTCGGCTGACAACGTCGTGGAGTGGCTGGATGCCGCGCTCGCCGAGAAGCGCAAGATCATGGGATTCGGTCACCGTGTCTACAAGCGCGGGGATTCACGTGTGCCGACGATGAAGGCCGCGCTCGACACGCTTGTGGCGCATTACGACCGCCCGGAGGTAGCCGCGCTATACGCCACACTCGAGAGCGAGTTTGTCTCGCGCAAGGGCATCTACCCGAACCTCGACTACCCGTCAGGCCCCGCCTACAACTTGATTGGCTTCGACACATTGACCTTCACGCCGCTGTTCGTCGCAGCGCGGGTAACGGGTTGGACCGCCCACATCATGGAGCAGGGCGCTTCGAACGCGCTGATCCGCCCTTTGTCGGAGTACAACGGGCCGGACGAGCGTCACATCGAGGGGTATGTGCCGGATGCCGCGGTGGTCGAGGCTGCGGAGCGCCCGCCCGAGGCGGAGTAGCTGAGTTGGCCCCGCTGGGGGAGGTAGCTGAGTTGGCCGCATGGGGGTGAGGTAGCTGGGTGGCCCCGCTGGGGTGAGATAGCTGAGTTGCGCGGGTGGTGGCGGCACAGCTGAGGTGGCTTCGCTGTGGCACGCACGAGCGGAGTTGCTTGGGCCGAGCTTGACTAGCTGAGTTGCCTACGCCGCGGCGAATCGCCGAGGGGACTTGGTGCGCAGGTCTATCGGGTCACCGATCGCGCCCGTCGCAGGGTCGGGTGGCGGATGGAGCCAATAGGTATCGCGATGCGACAGCGGATTTCGTTGTCGGGTGATTCGCCAGCGCTGGTTGTGGAGCCTGAGGTGGCAGTTTCGGCAGAGAGGGACGCCATCGTCGACGTCGGTTCGACCCCGTTCTTCCGCCCAGTGGTCGATGTGGTGGTACTCCGACTGTGAAACCGGAGAAATGCAAGACGGCCACATGCATCCGCCGTCACGCTCGGCGATCGCCATTCGCTGCTTCCGTGTGAACAGTCGGCTTTCACGTCCCACGTCGAGGGGGCGACCGTACTCGTCGTGGAGGATCGACACCGAACCGGCGTCGCACAGCAGCTTCTCGATCACCCCTCCCGGCAATGCCGCGCCGCCGTCTTCGACGTGTCCCACGCCTTTGACGCGGGTCGGTTCGCCGTCGTGCGCAGCCGTGATCGCGGAGGCTTCGACGATCACGCGGACGCCGGGCTGGCGGTCGCCGAACGACTGCGTCGGGTCGGCGGCTGCTCCCGTGCGGAGGACGGCCATTATCGTGTCGTACTGCAGCTGTTCGTTGGAGCGCTCGTCGTCGGCGGCGACGTCGGCCGGATCGGGTGCGGCGTCAGATTCCACGAAGCGTGGGCCACGGCGGGGACGCAGTGCTGCCTGAATCATCGCCTGCACGAAGGCGGCGGCTTCGTCGTCGAACGTGATGCGCCCGTGGTGCTGGCCGTGCTCGTCGATCCATGTGCGAAATGAGCGCGCTTCGAATCGCTCCTCGAACCGGAGCGTGACTCCAATGGGGTCGAGCCGGTCGCGCGCTGTGCGTGCGGCGTTGCGTAGCTCTTCCACCGGAAGATCGCTGGCTTCGTCGAGCAGCGTGTCGACGGCAGAAGCCCACGCGGCGGGTAGGAAGTCAGGGTCGAGGTTGGGGTATCGCTCGATGGGCGGTTCGCCGAGGCCGGTGCGGATTGCTTGGAACTGAGCCGAACTGACTCGACCTGACGCCAGTGCTTCGCGAAGGCTCGCCCGCCACGTCGAAACCTCGGGTGCGGAGGGAGTGGGGACGTCTGCGGTCGGGGCTGGTGCGGGCGGCACGAGCTCTTCGCCGGTTCGGAGGGCCCTTAATACATCGCCGCGGCTCTGTCCGGTGATCTGTTGCACGAGCGAGGTGGCGTTGCGGTGGCCCTTGCGTTGCGCGAGGCCGTCGTAGCCGTTCTCGCGGACCGAACGGCGGGCCGCTTCTGCGGTGGCTGCGGCGACGATGACGTCGAGCGCATTGCGGCTCTCTGCGGCATCCGCCAGAAGTGTAAGAAGGGCGTCGTCGTCCAGCCCGATGATCGTGATGGCGGCGTTGCCAGGCGCCGCATTCGCAACTCGCGCCGCAGCGGCAGCGAGCCGCTCGGCGGGGTTAGTTGCGGATGTCGTCATACCCACACAATATTCGGGGGGTCAGACACTGAAAGCCCTGTATGAGCGGGTTTTTCACCGGCTAGGGTAACGGGATCATAACGACTGGCGGGTATGCAATCGGCGTCGCTGTCATTCAGTTGCCGCGCCCCCATCGGGCATCTCAGCGTGCTGGCCTTGCGAGCTTCGACAGCGGGAACGCCTGTTCTCGCTTGCGCGAGCCGTCGACTCGTTCGATCGCAGCGTTTTGGTATCTCGCCGCCTCACCGCGGCGCCGCACGGTAGCCGACCCCGCTGCGAGCACGCCCGGGCGCGGGGCTGCCTCAGCGGGAAGACGGGAGGGTGAGGATCTCAGCGCCGCTGTCGGTGATCGCGATGGTGTGCTCGGTATGGGCGGTGCGGCTGCCGGTTGCGCTGCGGAGCGTCCAGCCGTCTTCGTCGACGATGAGCTTGTCGGTGTCGGCCATGATCCAGGGCTCGAGAGCGAGGAGGAGTCCGGGCCGAAGCGGGTAGCCACGGCCGGGACGCCCGGTGTTGGGTACGTGTGGATCGCCGTGCATCGTGGTTCCGATGCCGTGTCCGCCGAACTCGGTGTTGACCAGGTATCCGGCACCCTTGAGGACGGTGCCGATGGCACGTGAGATGTCGCCGACCTTCGCGCCGGGGCGGGCAGCGGCGATGCCGGCGGCGAGTGCACGCTCGGTCGCGTCGATCATCGCGAGGTCTTCCGGGCGTTGTGTCTCACCGACAGTGAAGCTGATCGCGGCGTCCGCGGCGATGCCTCCCGTCAGCACAGCGAGATCGAGCGTGAGCAGGTCGCCGTCTGCGAGGGCGTAGTCGTGCGGCATGCCGTGCAGTACCGCATCGTTGACGGCGGTGCAGATGTAGTGGCCGAAGGGTCCGTTCCCGAAAGACGGGGCGTAGTCGACGTAGCACGAGACGCCGCCAGCATCCAGGATCATCTCCTTCGCCCAGGCATCGATCTCCAGCAGGTTCGTGCCGACAGTTGCGCGCGACTTCATGGCCTGCAGAACGTCGGCGACGAGCGCACCACTCACGCGGGCTTGGTCGACCTGCGTGGGGCTCAGGATCTCGATCATCGTGTTCTCCCTCGAGTGTTGGGATAACTATACCGGTCTGGAGATTTCCGGCAGTAGTATCGGCACCGTGATGGTGCGACTTCCCCTCAGCGCTGCCGAACTCGACCGCGGCCGCAGGCTCGGAGCGGTGCTGCGCGAGACGCGGGGCGCGCGAACGATGCTGGACGTCGCGCTCGCGGCGGGAATATCACCGGAAACGCTCCGCAAGATCGAGTCGGGCCGCATCGCCACGCCGTCGTTCCAGACGGTCGCTGCGATCGCTGGCGCGGTTGGCCTCTCGCTCGACCAGTTGTGGGCCGAGGTCGAGGCGTCGACCTTGGCATGACGTTCGCCGGCGCCAGCGGCGCTACCGAGCCCGCCCGATGATATGACTTTCGACGCCCTTCGAGCCAGGTGTGTAACTCAGCGGGTGTTGATGGTGACCTGGACGACGTCGCCGATCTCTTTGCCGAGCTGCTTTCACGCTTTGGCCGGGCCATTCGTCTGCCTCTCGGGCCGGATCGCTGCGGACCCTTCGACTCAGGCCTGCCGGCGCCACCACCCAAAACTGAACCCCCGCTCGAAGCTCTGCGGTGGGAAGATCTCAGTGAACCCTGTCGACGCCGACCTCCGGGAGCAGTGAGATGAGACCGCTCAGATACTCGATCAATGTCACGCTCGATGGCTGTTGCCATCATGAAGCAGGGCTCCCGCCGGATGCAGAGTCGATGGCGTATTGGACCGCAGAGATGGAGCGCGTCGATGCCCTGCTGTTCGGCCGCCTGACCTACGAGATGATGGAGTCCGCCTGGCGGAAGCCCTCGGCAGGCACATGGCCCGACTGGATGAGCGAGTCGGACGTGCCGTTCGCGGCCGCCATCGACAAGGCCAAGAAATACGTGTTCTCTAGCAGGCTGGCCGAGGTCGACTGGAACTCCGAGCTGGTGCGCGGTGATCTGGCGCACGCGGTGCAGCAGTTGAAGCAAGTACCCGGTGAAGGGCTATGGGTGGGCGGCGTGATGCTTCCGACAGCGTTGGCGGATCTGGGCGTGATCGACGAATACGAGTTCGTCGTGCACCCCACCGTCGCCGGGCACGGGCCGACGCTGCTGGCCGGTCTGCGCGACCGCATTCAGCTGGAACTCGTGGATCGTCGGGAGTTCCGGTCAGGGGCCACCGTTTTGCGATACCGTCCCGTGCCGGGCGCAGCCTGACGCGCCGCGCGTCGGTGCCCATCTGACACCGCGCGTCGGTACCAACCTGCTGCTGCCCTCGACCGGGCGGTACGGTGAGACTCATGATCTTCGCGCTCGCGCTGACCGTCATCCTGCTGCTCCTCGCCATCTTTCAGCTGGCACTCGCCCTCGGCGCTCCGCTCGGTCGTTTCGCCTGGGGCGGCCAGCATCGCGTGCTGCCCCCGCGGCTTCGCGTCGGGAGCGTGATCGCCATCGTGATCTACGGCGTCATCGACCTCATCGCGTGGGACCGGGTGGGTGCCGTGGACCTCTTTCCCGAGCTGTTCTCCGAGATCGCGATGTGGGTGGTGTTCGCCTACTTCGCGCTCGGCGTGGTGATGAACGCGATCTCGCGGAGCAAGCCGGAGCGCTACACGATGGTTCCGATAACGCTGGCGCTCGCCGTGCTCTCGCTGTTCATCGCCATGGGGATTGGCGAACTGGCCATGCCCGCTTGACGATTCACGCAAGCGGGCATTGTTCGTTCTAGAGTCGCGGCATGCGCATCGTCATCTCGGGGACTCATGCCAGCGGAAAGAGCACCCTCGTATCTGATTTCGCGGATCGTCATCCCGAATACGCGGTGCTGCCGGATCCTTTCGAGTTGGTGGACGTGTTCTGGGATGCCACGAGTGCCGCGTCATTCGTCGCTCAGCTTGGCGTCTCGGCGGCGCGACTGCACCCGGACGAGACCGAGGGAAGCCTGATCGCCGAGCGCGGTCCCCTCGATTTCCTCGCGTATCTCCGGGCGCTGGACGACCTCGACGGCTCGACCGGCTCGCGCGAGCTCATGGAACGTCTGACCGAAGTGACCCGGGAGGCGATGCAGCATGTCGATCTGCTGGTTGTCCTGCCCCTCACCCCGTGCGACGAGATCTTCGTCTCTGACGACGAGAACCTTCCGCTTCGCGAGACGATGAACGATGCTCTGCTCGATTTCATCGCCGATGAGGACGTCATCGGCCACGACCTGAACACCGTCGAGATCGTGGGCACTCGCGCCCAGCGGCTCACCGCGCTCGAGCGAACCGTGGACGTTTTCCGCTCCGCGTGACGCGGCCCACCTGCCCGGTACCGTGAAGGCATGGCCGACGACGCGACGATCATCACCACCAGCCTGCTGACCGGTGTGCTGCTGCTGGCGGCCGGCGGGCTGCTGGTCTGGGTCATCGTCGGCGCCGCCCGCGGGCAGCGCGCCGCGCGCGAAGCTGCAGCCCCATAACCTCACCCGCCCGCAGCCCGCTCCCGCGTGCGAGGATCGAACCATGCACACCGCGGTGATCGTCGACGTCGTCCGTACCCCCGCCGGTCGCGGCAAACCCGGCGGCGCGCTGAGTTCCTGGCATCCGGTCGACCTCGCGGCCACCACCTTGCGGGCCCTGCTTGAGCGAAACGGGCTCGAATCAACGCAGATCGACGATGTGCTGTTCGGCTGCGTCAGCCAGGTGGGCGACCAGTCGATGAACATCGGCCGCCAGGCTGTGCTCGCGGCAGGCTTTGACGAGTCCGTTCCCGCCACCACTATCGACCGCCAATGCGGGTCAAGCCAGCAGGCCGCTCACTTCGCCGCGCAGGGCATCATCTCTGGCGCCTACGACATCGTGATCGCGGGTGGGGTTGAGTCGATGTCGCGCGTGCCACTCGGGTCTGCGTGGGCGGATGCTTCCCCCTCTGTTCTGATGCAAGAGCGCTACCCTGACGGGCTGGTCAATCAGGGTGTGTCGGCCGAGCTGATTGCTGCCAAGTGGGGATTCTCGCGCACTCAGCTCGACGAGTTCTCGGCCGAGTCTCACCGACGCGCCGCTGCCGCGTGGGCCGCAGGAAACTTCGCTTCGCAGGTTCTCGCCGTCGGCGACGTCACCATCGACGAGACCGTCCGCGCCACCACCACGGCAGAAAAACTCGCCGGCCTTCCCGCGGTTTTTCGCAGTGACGCACTCGCCGCGCGCTTTCCCGACATCGACTGGGCGATTACGCCCGGCAATTCGTCGCCGCTGACTGACGCAGCATCCGCTTCGCTGATCATGAGCGAAGCGAAGGCGAAAGAGCTGGGGCTTACCCCACGCGCTCGTTTCCATTCGTTCGCCGTCGTGGGGGATGACCCACTGTTTATGCTTAAGGGGCCAATCCCTGCGACGAAGCGGATTCTTGAGCGCAGCGGTCTCAGCATTGATGACATCGACACCTACGAGGTCAATGAAGCGTTTGCATCGGTGCCGCTCGCATGGTTGCAGGAGCTTCGCGCAGACCCCGCAAGGCTCAATCCCTGGGGCGGCGCGATCGCCCTCGGTCACGCTGTCGGCGCATCGGGCACCAGACTGCTTGGCACGCTCGTCGCGCACCTTGAGGCCACTGGCGGGCGCTTCGGACTGCAGACCATGTGTGAGGGTGGCGGCATGGCCAACGCGACAATCATCGAGCGCCTCTAGCCGCTGCTCACGCAACGCAACTCGCCCCGGGTGACGCGCCGGGTGCCTAAGTGTGACCTGTCGCATCTCGAGCGGGTGAACCGAGGGTGAGATTTCGCCTCTGGGGAATGATGGCAGATTCTTCCGTGCCACCATGCATATGAAGTGGGGCAGTCGTGCGCGTGCAACGACCGCTGCCGATTCATGGTTCGGAATGATCGTCGGAGGGGCGAACGAATGCGCAACGTCTGGCGAATTCTCAAACGCGATGCGAGACGTCTTCTTCACGTGCCGCTCGCGATGGTCATTATCGGTGGGGCGCTCATCACGCCGTCGCTCTACGCGTGGTTCAATATCGCAGCGTTTTGGAATCCGTTCGACAACACGAAGAACCTGAGCGTCGCGGTCGTGAACCTCGATGAAGGGGCATATAAAGAGCTCGCGGGAGAAGTGAACGTCGGCGATCAACTCGTGGCGCAGCTCAAAGACAATGACGATTTGGGCTGGCACTTCCTCTCGGAGGACGAGGGCATGGAGTCGGTGCTCAGCGGTGAAAGCTACGCCATGTTCGTCGTTCCCGAAACGTTCTCAGCGGATCTGCTGAGCATCACGTCTGGCGACTTCACGCAGCCGAAGCTGATCTACTACGTCAACGAGAAAGAGAATGGCGTCGCCCCCGAGATCACCGATACTGCGGCGACCACCCTGCAGACGCAGATTACCGACTCGTTCAATCAACAAGTTGCGCAAGCCGTTGTCACGAGCATTCAGGACGGAAGCGCCACTGTCGAAGCAGACGCGGAGGCAGCGCAGGGCGAGGTTATCGGCGACTTGGAAGAGATCGCTGAGGTCATCGCTCAAACGCGAGCTGACCTCAGCGCGCTTGAAACCGCGCTCGCTGACGCACAGGAGGGTCTACAGCAAAGCGTCGCTGCGTTCGGGGGGATCGAAGCGACCCTCGCCGCTACGAAGACAACACTGGTCGACGTCAACAGCCTCGCAGCCGAGGCGCAGACAGAGCTGCTCCGGCTGGCCGGCGAGGCAACGACAGGGCAAGTGATTGGATCCGCGGAAGTTGGCGAAGCCGTCGCTGGTGCTCTAGAGGCAGTCGGACGTGTAAGCGCGGCGAGTAGTTCGCTCCTGGCTGCGGTTGATGCACAGCAGGTCATTCTCGGACAATCTTCCGTTTTGCTGGAGGGTCTCGACGACCAACTCGAGCAGACATCGGCAGCGCTCAGCAGTCTAGACAGCAGCCTCGCTTCCCTGGAAGCAGACCTGGATGGGGCGATATCGGACCTGCAAACGATAGGCAGCGCAGCGCTGTTCCAAGACCTCGCAGCGCTCACCGGTCTGAACGCTGAACAGATCGCCCAGTTCATGGCCACACCCGTTGAGGTAGACCAGCACACGATCTTCCCGACTGCGTCATACGGCTCGCTGATGGGCGCGCTGTTCATCAACCTGTCGATGTGGATCGGCGCATTCGTGCTCGTCGTTATCTTGAAGCTCGACGTCGACGATGAAGGCATTCCCGACGCGACGGAACGGCAGAAATACCTCGGTCGGTTCTCGCTCTTCGCGTGCATCGTGTTGCTGCAGACGATCACCTTGAGCATCGGCAACCTCATCATCGGGGTTCAGCACGTCAACGTTTTCGCTTTCGTCGTGACGCCGATGCTGATCGGATTGGCCTATCTCAGCGTCATTTACGCGCTCTCGGTCACGTTCGGCTACATCGGCAAGGGACTCGCCATCATCCTTGTGATTCTGCAGATTCCCGGTGCATCCGGCATCTATCCGATCCAACTCATGCCGGAGTTCTTCCAATCGCTGTACCCGTTCTTCCCCTTCACTTATGGCATCGACGCTATGCGGGAGGTGATTAGCGGGTTTGCCGGGTTCGCCTATTGGCGCTACCTCGGCATGTTGGCCGTGTTCGCTGCGCTGTCATTCTTCCTCGGGCTTGTGCTTCGGCCCCACGTTTCGAATGTCACGCGGCTATTCACGAGCGAAGTGCGCGACACAGAGCTGTTCGCGAGCGAGGATGGCGAACCCGCTGGCCGCGGCTATCGCCTGAACCACGTGTTGCGTGCGCTGGCAGACCGCTCTGACTACAACGAGAAGCTGAGGAAACGTACCGAGCCGTTTGCGCGGTCATACCGTGGCTATCGTCGAGCGATCGTCATCGTGGGAATAGTGGGAGTGGTGGCGCTCACCGCACTCGGATTCATCTTCCCCGACGCGAAACTCGAGTTCATCGGCCTCTGGGTCGTGTGGCTCTTCATCGTCTTCATCGCGTTGATCACGTTGGAGTACATCCGATTCAGCCTTCGTCTCTCCACTGAGGTCGGCGAGATGCCCGAAGCGGGATTGCGTGAGCAACTCGCAGAATTGGAGTCGAAGCGATGAAGGGAATCTTGCTGCAGTTTCGCTCCGACGTGCGTCGCGCGACGAGTAGCGTCATGGCGGTTGTGGTGCTGTGCGGACTTATCGCCATCCCCTCGGTGTTCACCTGGTTCAACGTGGTCGGCAGCTGGGAGCCGTTCGACAACACCAAGAACCTCAAAGTTGCCGTGGCAAGTGTCGATGAGGGTTACACCAGTCCGCTGATCCCACTCCACTTGAACGTCGGAAGCCTGGTCGAATCGGCACTTCGCGAGAACGACCAGATGGACTGGATCATCACCACCAAGGAAGATGCGATCGCCGGAACTGAATCTGGGGACTACTACGCCGCGATGGTGCTGCCGGAGGACTTCAGTGAGCGGATGCTCACGTTCTACCGTGACGGCTCGCAACAAACTCACATTGACTTCTACACCAATGACAAGTCGAACCCGCTCGCGCCTCTGATCACCAGCGAAGGTGCCGACGACCTTTCGGCGAAGATCAATTCCGAGTTCACCAAGGAACTGACTGATATCGCGTTGAGTCTCGTCTCTTCAATAGTGAAGAACCTGGACAGCGCCGATTCTCAGGCTGCATTCCTGCGCATTGAGGCTCACCTGAGCGATGTGGCTACGCAACTGCGGGCTGCATCAGGCACCGCGACGATGTTCACCGGAATTCTCGAGGCGAGTGTTCCGCTGGTCGAGGGCGGCGCGAGTCTGCTCGACAAGGTGGAGTCGGAGTTGTCAGCGGCGTCCGGCAACGTGCAGGAGGGTCTCAGCGCCGCTGAGGAAGCGGACGCTGCCATCATTCGTGCCGCAGATGCACTGACTGCAGCTTTCGCCGCCAGCTCGACTCAGCTCGGCAACTTCTCCGCTGAGGTTGATCGCGTGTTCTCGGCCGGGGCAGACGCGGCTGCTGCCAGTGTCGAATCGATCAACGACGTCGTCACCGACCTCGACAGCCTTATCGAGCAGCATGTTGAGTTGCGGGATCGGTTGGTTGACGATGTTGCGCCGAACTTGCCCGAGGAAGATCTCCCTGCTCTGCAGGCAGTCATCGACGGGCTCAATGACGCGATCGAAAACGAGCAGGAACTGCGAGACGCGCTCAGCGCTGCGGCCACCGGCATCACAGCCGGCGACAGTGATCTTCAGGAGTTCCGCGCCGACATCGATTCGCGGATTGTCGCTGCGCAGTCGTCACTCGATAACGCTGGCGCGGTCTACTCAAACGATCTCAAGCCCATTCTTGATGAGCTTGCCGCATCGCTCGATACGCTGAGTGCAGGCCTCGCGGGTATCTCGGGGGACGTGTCTGGCCTAGACGCCACTGCGAACGGTGTCACAGATGTGCTTGAGAGTGCGGCGGCACAGAACACCGAGCTCGCCACCATGCTGGGTGACACCGCCGCGGAACTCGAGCTTGTGGTGGACTCGCTTTCCACCGCGATCGACACGGGTGATTTCGCTGAGGTCAGCAAAGTCATCGGCTCAGACCCAGAGCTGTTGGCCACCGCGCTGTCGGACCCCGTGGGCATTGATCGGCGGCCCCTGTATCCCATCGTGAGCTTCGGGGCTGGCATGGCGCCGCTGTACTCCACGCTTGCTTTGTGGGTCGGTGCGTTGCTGCTCAGCGTGACCTTGCGCGTTGACCCACCGTCGCGGCCGTTCGGCAGCGGGAAGGAACTCAAGCTTCACGAGAGGTTCCTTGGTCGATATGGCCTATTCGCCGTGCTCGGTCTGGCTCAGAGCACCTTGGTGTTCTTGGGGAACATTCTGATCGTGGGGCTTCAACCCGCGCACCCGTTCCTCTTCATTCTGGTCGGTTGGGTTACCTCGACCGTGTTCACGTTTATCATCTATACGCTTGTCGTGTCGTTCAGCGATGCCGGAAAAGCGCTGGCCGTCTTCCTGCTCGTCATCCAGGTCGCTGGCGCGGGTGGCGCATACCCGCTGGTGCTGCTTCCTGATTGGTTCCAGAACGTCAGTCCGTTCTTGCCTGCCACACACGCGATTGATGCCTTCCGCGCCGCGATGGCGGGCATCTACCGCGCTGGCTATTGGATCTCGCTGGGGTGGCTGCTCGCGTTCCTGCTCCCGATGCTGCTGCTCGGGTTGGTGCTGCGCAAGCCTCTCATCGGGGTGAACGAGAAGATGGAAAGCATGCTGCACTCGACGAAACTCATGTAGCGCGGCCGCAGCCCGATCGGGCGCGCTAGTCGCGCTTGCTGCTTGCGTCAAGTCGGTGTGCGAAACCACCCCGACCCACAGAATGGGTTGGGGGGTGATCGCATGGTTCAACCGACGTCGAGTGTGGCGACCTGGTGGCGACAGATGACCGATCGATCGCGACTTCTGCTCGCAGGAAAGACCGCGCTTGCTGCGGCGATCGCTTGGGTGAGCGCGCCTTACGTTCCCTTCGCAGACGCACAGTACGCGTACTACGCGCCTCTGGGCGTGCTGGTGAGCATGTACCCCACGGTGGCGGCCTCAGCGAAGTCGGGCGTTCAGGCATTGCTGGGACTGAGTCTGGGAATTGGGCTGGGTGTTGCGGGGGTGACGCTCGTGCTGTGGGGCGTGCCGGCACTGGTCGCGATGGCGCTCGTGGTTGGGATCGGCGTTGCGCTGGGTGGCGTGCGCGCGCTCGGGGCGGGGCGCGAGTGGGTGGCGGTGGCCGCGCTGTTCGTGATGTTGCTCAGCGGCCGCGACGTAGACGGCTACTCACTGTCGTACCTCGTCACCATGGCCTGGGGTGTGGTTGTGGGGGTAGTGGTCAACCTCGTTGTGATCCCGCCTCTGTATCTCAAACAGGCTGACGAGCAGCTCTCGGCCTTGCGCGATGCCTTGCATGACGCGCTTGTAGGAGTGGCTGATGAGATAGAGCAGCAATCAGTCGACGCTACTGCGCTCGCTGCCTCTGCGGAGCGGTTGAATGAACTCCTGCGCGAGGTCGATTCCGACGTCCGCAGCGCTCAAGAGAGCAGTCGAGCCAACCCCCGAGCCCGAAGACATCGTGGCGAGCAGCGCAGCAATGATCGCCGCCTCAGATCGCTTGAGCGCATGGCCTTTCATGCACAGAATCTCATTGCCGTGCTGGCTCGACTAGCTGAGTCGGGGGTGGTATTCGTCGATGCAGACGCCCGCCGTTACTGTGCAGCGTCAGTTCGGTCCAGCGCCGACCTCGTCGCCGCATTTGACGGCACGACAGCTCCTGATGAGCAGCGTCAGATCGCTGAACAGATGCTGAGCGAATACCTCGACGCACTCGCACGAGAAGAGGGCGGGCACATCACGTATCGCTCCGACAGATGGACGGTGGGGTTGTCGCTGCGACGCATCATTGACGCATCGATGCCGTTCAGCGGTCCTGAACAAACCTGATCTAGAGCGCAAACGCAAAGCGGCCCCGACCCGAAGGTCGAGGCCGCAAAGCGATCATTCAGAGGATGCTACGCAACCGGCCGACGACGAGCCATCAGCGCAATTGCACCAAAGGCCAACATCAGTGCCGCGAACAACGCGATCCCCAACGGCAACTGTGAACCAGTCACGGCGAGAGCACCCGGCGCCACCACCGTGACCGCAACTTCGATGTCGTCGAAGCCGTCGGATTCGATCACCAGCGTGTGTGCGCCAAGTTCGAGGTCAGCGGGAATGCTGACCACAAACGACACGGTGCCGTCGGTGCCGGCGGCAGGAATGCCTTCGATCACGATCGGGTCGCTGTAGAGGGTGGCGCCAATCTGCTGGCCAGCCTCAAGTCCCGAGATGTCCACCGGCAGCGAACCGCCCTGCTCGACGGAGCCCGATCCGATGTCGATCGTTGCCCAGTCGGTGCCGGAGATGTCTCCGTCGCCGTCACCCGGGTCAGTGGGATCGATGGGGTCGGTCGGGTCAACCGGATCGGTCGAACCCGCGGGCACAGCGCGGCCGAGCGGCGCGGGGTCGACAACCTCGAACTCTTCGAAGTACGCGATCGTTGCCTGAAGATCGACCTGGCCGGTGTCGGTGCGGTCGGTGCCCTCGGCGAAGGTGAAGAAGCTGTCGCCACCACCGGCGAGGAACGAGTTGGTCACCACGGTGAACTCGTCATCTGCGGCGATTGCAGCACCGTCGAGCGTCATCGAAACGATGTGCTCACCGGCAGCCGCGTCTTCGACGTACTCGTAGCTGAAGCCCTCAGAGATACCGAGGTGCAGCTTGGGTCGCTCAGCGCCCGGCTGCCACTGCTCTTCGAGGATCTGCTCGAGCTGCGCACCCGTGAGGGTGACGGTGACGAGGGTGTTGGCGAACGGCTGTACGTTGGCGATCTGACGGTAAGTCAGGGTGCCATCTTCACCGTAGAGCAGGTCGTCGCGAAGCCCACCGGGGTTCATGATGCTGATCTCAGCCGGCGTGCCCGCGTAGTCGTCGTTCGACGTTGCCCAGAGGTAGACATCGGCGACGGTGTTGCCGAGGGTTGACTCGACGCCACGGTCACTTCCCGAGGGCGTTCCGCCGCGCAGGATATCTGCGCTGATGGTGCCAGACTCCACATTTCCGAGTACGTCAGCATCGGCCTTCGCCTCAGCGACGATCGCCGCGACGGTCTCGTCAGCGGGGTAGGCGGCCGCGCCACCGACGACGAGGGGAACCAGCTCAGTGTCGATTGAGATGAGCTCCTTGGTGTCGTTGTCGACGGTGAAGTCAAGCTTGCCCAACGTCGTTCCGTACTGGTGAGCTTGGATGACCGGGCGATCGTTGCCCTCGGTGTCGGCAACCTCGCACGTGTAGGTCTGGTGAGTGTGACCCGACACGATTGCGTCGATGTCAGGCGATGCCTCACGAATCAGCTCGCCGTACTTCGAAGCGTCGCTTGCCACAGCCGAGCATTCGCTCGTCGCGGAACCGCTGTGAGTGAGCAGCACGATGACGTCGGCCATGTCGCCTTCGGCCAGTTCGTCGGCCACACGGTTGGCAGCCTCAAGCTGATCGCCGAACTCGATCGTCGCAATTCCTGTCGGGCTCACGATATTCGCGGTGTCTTCGGTCACGGTGCCGATGAAGGCTACGCGCACCCCGTCGATCGTCTCGATTGCGTACTCATCGAGCGCGGCGTCGCCGGTAGCTCGGTCGTACACGTTGGCGCCCAAGCCCTGCGCTGTAGAGCCGAAGCGAGGCAGCACACGATCAGTGATGTCGAGGTAACCCTGGTCGAATTCGTGGTTACCCACCGCTCCCAGATCAAGGCCGGCTGCGACAAGTGCGTCGATGGTCGGGGTGTCTTGTGCCACGTTCGAGGTGAACGTTGACGCGCCGATGTTGTCGCCCGCCGAGACGAACAGCGTGTTCGGGTTCTCTGCCTCGAAGGAGTCCACGGCACCGGCGAGCACAGCAGCACCGGCCTCGCCGCCATAGAGGTTCTGCTCGATGCGGCCGTGGAAGTCGTTGATCGTCAACACCGTGACCTCGGTAGTCGTCGGTGCGAGCATGTCAGTGATCTCAAACAGCGTGGTCGTTCCCGATACCTCGTTGCCGACGGCGAGCAGCGGCGTGCCCGTGGTCGACTCGGCGGCGGGAATGAACGCGATGCCCTCGGGGCCGAGGTCACCAGCGTTTGCCAGATCGCCGCCGTCTTCCACCGACTCCGCGAAGTTGCGGTTGTTGATGTAGGTGACGAAAGTGGATGCTGCCGGGTCGGTGATGTCGTACGCGGCGATGCCACCGACGCGCTCGAAGCCGACGAACGCATAGGTGCGCCCGCTCAGCTCGCCGATCGTGACGCTCTCGGCCTCGGGGCCCTTGTCTTCACTGCGTCCCTCGAGGTTCGACTCGGAGTGGTTCGAATTGAAGAAGTCGGGGGCGGCGGCGTAAGTGACTTCTTCAAACGAGGTGCCGGAGTCCCAGACGAGGTCACCCGAAGTCGTCCAGATCGAGAAGGAACGTGCGCCGAACGCGTAGAGCGAGTCGTAGCATCCTGCATCGGAGTTGAATCCGTTTTCGATCGTGACGCTCAAGCGACCGAGATCTTCGTCTTCGAGGTAGTCGGCGACGGGGGCCGTCTCGCAGACGGGGCCATAGCCGTCGTCCTCGAGATCCTTGACACGGACGGGCTCTTCGTAGTCGCCCCATTCGCGTGCGTCACCCTCATTGGCCGTCACGAGGTAAGTCGTGTCGCCAGCGGTGTACGACGAGATCGCGTCGGGCATGTACATGCCGTACAGGCCCTCATAAGTGTCGATGTTGAAGGTCGGAGCATCGCGCGGGTCGCGATCACTCGCATCGAGGCCTACAACGCTGTGGTCTTTGAAGCCCAGAGCTTCGACCGAGGTGACCGTGGCGGAAGCCAAATCGACCACCGCGATCGCGTTTGCCTCTTGCAAGGTGACGTAGGCGGTGCCACCGACGACCGTTGCATATTCAGGTTCGAGGTTGCGGCTTACGGGGTAGTCATCGCCAACCGTGGGTCCGAAGACGCGAACGTCTGCGTCGAGCGCGCCGTCAGCCTCGAAAGCGTGGAAGTCTGCTGTCTGCACGTCGCTCTGGGCAGGGGCGGTGAGCGTCGCCGGTACGGCAACCACGCTGATGCTTCCCTCAGGGTCGATCGTGAAGTCGTCGTTCGGTTCACCCTCGTTTGCCGAGACGACGTATGCGCCGTCGGGCGAGAAGGTCACCATGTCGGGCAAAGCGCCTACGGTGACGGCGCCGAGCGCTGCGGCTGCGGCATCGGCAGCGTTGGCGTCGAAGAAGAGCAGGTGGCCCGCGTCAGTCTTGGTGGGGGCCTCCATGGCAATGACACCGAGGCCGTCTTCGCGGATAGCGACCGAGTTGGCGACTCCGTCGGAGCTGAGTGAGAAGAGTAGCTCCATCGCCTCGGGGTCGGTGTAGTCGAGCACATCGACCGAGCCAGCCTCAGCGTTTACGACGAACAGCCGGTCGCCGTATGCCTGAACGATCTCAGCGGCTGATTCGTCAAAGATGCCTGTTTCGTAGCTGCCGATCGGAGCGAGCGAGAGCGCTGCGCCGTCAGCTGAGTAGGCGGGTGGAGTGGCAACGATTGCGGCTGAAGCCACGGAAGCGGTGGCGACCGCGAGTGAGCAGGTGAGCGCCGCCACAGCTGTCATCGCGACAGTACGGCGGAATGAATGCAGGGGCATCGTGATCCTCGAGTTTGGTGACGGAGGCGCGCGATTGCGCACCTGAGTAATACCTGTGCGTGGTGACCAGACGGCAAACACCGCGCAACACTCGCGTGTTGCTGTGCGGGTCTGACGCATCCTGGTGAATTGGATCAAGGAGAGGCAAGATCAAGGAATGACGAGCTACGAAACCATTCTCACCGAGACCCGCGGACGCGTCGGGTGGATCACCCTCAACCGCCCTGAAGCTCTCAACGCGCTGAATACGCAGTTGATGCACGACGTCGTTCATGCGGCTACGACCTTCGACATGAACCCCGCTATCGGTGCGATTGTCGTCACCGGGTCTGAGCGCGCGTTCGCAGCCGGCGCCGACATCAAAGAGATGGAATCGAAGTCTGGTCTCACCATGATCATGGAGGATCACTTCGGAGCGTGGGCGAAGTTCGCGGCTGTGCGCACGCCGGTGATTGCGGCGGTGTCGGGCTACGCGCTGGGCGGCGGATGTGAGCTCGCAATGATGTGCGACATCATCATCGCGGCAGACACTGCGAAGTTCGGGCAGCCGGAGATCAACCTCGGGGTCATCCCCGGCATGGGGGGGCACGCAGCGACTTCTTCGTGCGGTGGGCTACGCGAAGGCGGCGGACATCATTCTCACGGGACGAATGATGGATGCTGAAGAGGCAGAGCGTTCGGGTCTGGTGTCACGCGTCGTGGCTGCATCCGACCTTCTCGAAGAGTCAGGGAAGGTCGCCGATACGATCGCGGCCAAGTCTCTGCCCTCGGTGTACGCGGCGAAAGCCGCGCTAGACGCGGCCATGGAGACGAGTCTTGCGGAAGGGCTGCGCTTCGAGCGTCACACGTTCGCGGCGCTGTTTGATACCGCTGATCAGAAGGAAGGAATGGCTGCGTTTCGCGAAAAACGAGCTCCTGATTTCGGAAACGCATAACGGAAGCGGCCCCGAGGGGCAGGTTCATGACCTGAAGTAACAACGCGTTTCGATCGGGAATTGCTGCGCGGTTAGTATCGACAGGACGAACGGAAGCGGAGCGCCATGAAGATTGTCGTCTTGGTCAAAGAAGTCCCGGATACGTATGGTGATCGCAAGCTCAACCTTGAGACCGGCATTGCCGATCGCGAGGCGAGTGAGCGGGTCATCGATGAGATCGGCGAGCGTGCCCTTGAGGTGGCGTTGAGCTATGCCGACGCGAATTCGGGCACTGAAGTTGTGGTTTTGTCGATGACTTCTGAGGCATCGGTTGCGACGGTGCGCAAGAGCCTGGCGATGGGTGCGGGCTCGGCGGTGCAGGTTGTCGATGAGGCGTTGTTGGGTGCCGATTTGGGGCTCACTGCTGAGGTGCTGGCGGCCGCGTTGACGCGGACAGGATTTGATCTGGTGATTGCGGGCAACCAGTCGACGGATGGTTCGGGTGGTGTGTTGCCGGCGATGATCGCTGAGTTGCTCGATGTGCCGAACGCGACGTATTTGAGTTCGGTTCAGATCGCCGAGGGTTCGGTGACGGGTGAGCGTGCCGGCGATGGTGCGACCGCGCAGCTGAGCGCAGACTTTCCCGCAGTGATTTCGATCACAGAGGCGCTTCCTGACGCACGATTCCCGAACTTCAAGGGCATCATGGCGGCGAAGAAGAAGCCGTTTGAGACGTTGTCGCTTGCAGATTTGGATTTTGACGCGAATGATCCCGGGGCCTCACGGTCGATCTTGACCGCTGTCAGTGAGAAGCCGCCGCGTGAAGCTGGCGTGAAGATTGTCGACGAGGGCGATGCGGGCACACAGCTCGCGGAGTTCCTCATTCAGAACCGGCTTGCATAGGTGGATGCCATGACTTTCGCTGAAGATTCAATTCTTGTTTTGCTCGATGTGACGCCCTCGGGGGAACTCGCCAAGTCTGCAGCAGGCCTATTGGGCGCGGCGGCCTCGGTAGGAACTCCGGTCGCGCTGGTCGTGTCGGATGCTGACGGTGTTGCTACTGCGGCGGCTGAGCTCGGTGCCGCCGCGGTTCTTGTTGCCGCGCCGGGCGAGGGGCTGACCGTTCCGGTCGCCGATGCGCTGGCGGCGGCTGCTGACGTGGTGAAGCCTGATGCCGTGTTGGTGTCGCACTCGATTGAGGGTCGCGAGGCAGCCGGCCGCTTTGCGGCGCGCACACGTTCGGGTATCGCGGTTGACGCGGTCGGCGTCTCACGTGATGAGATCGGTGTGGTTGCACATCACTCCGTGTATGGCGGTGCGTACAACGTTGAGTCGGCTGTCACGTGGGGCGCTCCCGTGATCACGATTCGTCAGGGAGCTGTCGATGCTCGCGCAGCGGCGGTTTCTGACGCGGATGTGCAGAAGCTTGAGGTGGCTGCTTCGGGCCGACGGGTTGCGTCGGTGAGTAACGTTGAAGAAGCCGTGGTGTCGTCGACTCGTCCCGAGTTGCGTGGTGCGGTCAAGGTTGTGTCTGGTGGACGTGGTCTCGGTTCGGGTGACAAGTTCGAACTCGTCGAGCAACTCGCTGACGCACTCGGCGCTGCTGTCGGCGCTTCGCGCGCTGCGGTCGATGCCGGCTACGTGCCCTACGCCGCGCAGGTTGGTCAGACCGGTGTTTCGGTCTCGCCGCAGCTGTACGTGGCGCTCGGGATCTCTGGAGCAATTCAGCACAAGGCCGGTATGCAGACGGCGAAGACGATTGTTGCGATCAACAAGGATGGCGACGCACCGATCTTCGAGATCGCTGACTTCGGCGTGGTGGGCGATCTGTTCACTGTCGTGCCGCAGCTGATCGACGCGCTCAACGCGAAGAAGGCGTAGCGGCGCATGGCGACGTACGGTCAAGAGTTGCGGCGAGGACTGCCGCGCGTGGCGGGCGGCGAACCATGGCCTGCCGCGGCTGACGCGCCCGCGGCAGCCGAGGTCGCCGAGCACGTGGCGCCGAAGGCCGCAGCTGACGCACCCGCAGCTCCCGTGGCGAGCGTGGCACACGAAGCCCCTTCGCTTCCCGCGACGTCGCCCGATGTGCCCGCGGCCACATCGGCTGTTGCGGGGGTTGGCACAGCAGCAACGACTGCGAGCGTCAGCGTCCGTCGTGGCCTGCCCCGCACGCCGGGCGGCGAACCTTGGCCTCCCGCTTCCCTTGTGTCCACGGCGCCCGGCACTTCGTCAGAGTCGGCAGTGCCCAGTTCACCTGCGGATGCCGCCGTGGTCGATCCTCCGCCTGCTGCCACTGAGGCGCCCGTTTCCGCACAGCCGTCCGCACCCGTTGCCGCTACCGTTCCCGCATCAACGGCCGGCGCCGCGATTCGCCGAGGCTTGCCGCGTGTTGCTGGAGGCGAGCCCTGGCCACCCGCAGGCTTTGCGCCCTCCGCGCCCGCGCCTGCGGCTGAAGTCGCCGACGCAGCTGCTGCGCCGCGTGACGATGAGGTTATCGCTGCATCCGGCCCCCAGACGGGCGACGCAGAAGTCCCTGTTGCCACGCAACCGCGCACCGCAACGGGGTATGACCTCGCTGCTCCTCTCCCTTTCACGCGCACAGTGTGGGAAGGGCGCTACGCCCGCACGCGCTCCGCGTCGAAGCCCGAGGCGGAGCGCTTCGGACCTTTCACCAAGATGCAGTGGGCCGGTTCGGTCATCGTCGGCGGCTTCGCGCTGCTGTTCGCCGCAGCGATGGCCGTATTCGCCGTCCGATGGCTGCTGAGCCTTGAGGGCATGCAGAGCTTCATGGCGGCCTACCCCGGTGAGTACCACCTGCCCGAAGGGGCACCGGTCGGCTTCCCTGCGTGGCTTGGCTGGCAGCACTTCTTCAACGTGTTCTTGATGGTGCTGATCATTCGATCGGGTCTTACCGTTCGCACCGAGAAACGCCCGAGCGCGTTTTGGACGCCGAGAAACAACGCCAAGGGCAAGATCTCTCTCACACTTTGGTTCCATCAGTCGCTCGATATTCTGTGGCTCGTCAACGGCGCGATTTTCATCGTGCTGCTGTTCGTCTCTGGGCAGTGGATGCGCGTCATTCCCACCAGCTGGGAAGTGTTCCCCAACGCTCTGTCTGCGGCACTGCAGTACGTGTCACTGGACTGGCCGACGGAGAACGGCTGGGTCAACTACAACAGCCTGCAGCAGATTGCCTATTTTGCAACGATTTTCATCGCAGCTCCACTGGCAGCAATCTCGGGCGCGCGGATGTCGAAGCTATGGCCCGCAGACGCGAAAAGCCTCAACAAGGCGTACCCGATCGAGTGGGCGCGCGCCGTGCACTTCCCGGTAATGCTCTACTTCGTCGCGTTCATCTTCGTGCACGTCGCCCTTGTGCTCTCAACAGGGGCACTACGCAACCTGAACCACATGTACGCCGCGCAGGGTTCGGTCGATCCGAACGCATACGCAGACAACTGGCTCGGCTTCTGGCTCTTCGTCGCATCGCTCGTCGTCATTGCGGCAGCATGGGTCGCGGCACGCCCACTGGCGCTCGCGCCGATCGCACGCGTGTTCGGCAAGGTCAGCGGTCGCTAGAGGCGCGCTGTCATCGAGCACCGCTGAGGACGCGAGGTGCTGTTCGAGGCGACTGGCGGGCGCTAGTTGTTGCGCTCTGCCACAGCCGCGGCATAGCCGTCGGCGTATGCTTCGTCCGCACCTCTGCGAAACATATCCAACTCGGCGGGACGCACGATTGATCGGGCCCCGGGCAGATCGAGTTCGCCGACCAGGTCGCTTCGCCCACGAACGATGGCGACGGGGAGTGCTGACGTCTTGCCTTTGACGAGTTCCGCCGCCGCGGCGATCTCGTCGGCGACGCAAGGCTTCGTGACCATGAGAGGGCGTCCTTCGGCATCCGTGTGACCGCGAAGGTCTTCAAACACGTGCACTCCGGCCGCTCCGATCGCGTGATCGGTCTGCCCGTCGCGCCAGGCTCGCCCGAGCGTGTCGGTGATCAACACTCCGACCGTGACACCAAACCGCTCGCGCAACTGCTGGGCGATCGCTCGCGCTGACGCATCGGGGTCGACCGGCAGCAGCAGGATTGTGCCCTCGGGGGTGTTGGACGCGTCTACTCCTGCGGCGGCTGACACGATACCAAGCTTGTTCTCAACGATGCGCGTGGTGCCAGCCGGTCCGGTGCGCCAGGCAACGAGCCTGACCGTCTCTGCCGTGATGGCATCTTCGCGATCGGCGGCAACAACAAAGCGGCCCTCGGCCTTCGAGACGATCTTGGAAGTGATCACGATGATGTCACCGGTTTCGAGCGATTCACCGTCGGGAATCGAACCAGAGCCGGTGACGTCCCCCGACCCGGCTACTGCGCCAATGGCGTCACCGATCATCGCAGCGAGATCGTCACCGGGCTCAACTTCGGGCAGGCCAGCGAGCGCCCAAACCTGCAGCATCTACGAATCAGCGAACGAAGCGAACTTCGGTCAGCGTCTCTCCGAGGAACGGTTCGGTGTGGCTCGCGCCATCAAGCGTGAAGCCGTTGCGGGTATAGAAGGTATGGGCACGCGGGTTGTCTTCAGCGACCCACAGATACATTTCTTCGTCCCCCTCGGCAACAGCATCAAAGAGTTTCTTGCCGGTGCCCGTGCCGTGGTACTCGTCTAGCAGGTAGATGAAGTAAAGCTCTCGGAATCGAGGAGCATCCTTGTCGCGTGCGGGACCGGAGCCCGCGAAGCCCACAATCTCGCCGTCAGCAAGGGCGGCAACCATTTTGAAATCAGGGCCCTGAACCGCCCAGTGTGTCCAGAGTTCTGCGAGGCGCTTCGGCGATACGGCCTCAAGCGCTGCCTTACTGATGAGGTGGTCGTAGGTCTCGTGCCAGCACGTTGCGTGCACCCGTCCGAGTGCTTCAGCGTCGACGTCCCGCACAGGACGGACGACGATGTCGGTCTGCGTTTCAGCTTCCATGGCCAGACTCTACGCCGGGGCGGGCAAGACGAGAAATCGAGTGGATACCGCGTGAATATCGTGTAAAAGAGTCGGCCTTACGGCGACGGTTGCACCGACAGGGAGTGCCGCCGTTTGCCGTCGACACTGTCGAAACCCCACAACCGAATCGCGAATTCGGGCAAGCATCACTACGATCGCTCCTCGTGAATGTGATGTGGCGAACAATGCTGACCATCCTGCGAGCGAAGACGTTGCTGCGTCGTCGTGGTCCGCTGGATCCCACCACCGTGGGACGCGTCAGCTTGCGTGTCATGCCCACCGACATCGACCTGCTGCGGCATATGAACAACGGCCGCTATGCGTCGCTCTTCGACCTCGGTCGCTTCGACCTGCTCATTCGCACCGGCGTGTGGGACGTCGTGAACTCGCACAACTGGTACGCGGTGGTCGCCAGCGAGACCATCACGTTCCGCAAGTCCCTCCAACTGTGGCAGCGCTTCACCGTCGAGACGCGACTGCTTGCCCATGATGAGAAGTCCGTCTACATGGTGCACCGCGCGGTGGTGAAGGGTGAAATCTACGCAGAGATGATCGTGCGCGCACGATTCTTGCGTCGCTCGGGCGGCCTCGTGCCCCACGAGGAGTTGTTCGATGCGTTGCACCGGCCCGACACTCTGCCGCCACTTGAGCCGTGGATGATCGAGTGGGCCAAGGCCTCGGCGCTCCCGTCGACGCGCGCCGCGGCACCGAGCGTTTGGAACTGACGAAACGCTCGCTGTGATGACCCGCGCGCCACGTGGTGGCGGACGTAGGCTGTCGACATGGCGAATGATCCTGATCGGCAACACCCTGATCGGCCCGAACATGGCCACGAAGGTGCCGATACGTTAGTGCCGGCGGACGACCTTGTTCATAGCGCTGTCACTCTCGCGCGCCGATGGGTTGATGAAGCGGCAACCGCCGATGTCGATCTTGCAGCGCAGCGGCTCGCCGGGGTGTTGAAAGACCCTAAAGGTCTGCCCTTCACGCTGGGATTCGTCGATGGGGTGATGCGTCCGGAGTCGCATTTCGCGGCAGCATCCCAATTGAACCGCATCGCACCTCTGGTGCCCGACTTCTTGCCGTGGTACCTGCGCGGCGCTGTTCGGGCTGGCGGGGCAGTCGCACCGGTGATCGCCAGCCCGACAGTACCGATCGCGCGGCGGGTGCTGCGCGAGATGGTTGGACATCTCATCGTTGACGCGCGGCCCGAGAAGCTGGGTCCTGCCCTCGTGCGAATCCGCGAGTCAGGGGCGACAGTCAACTTGAACTTGCTGGGCGAAGCGGTGCTGGGCGAGTCCGAAGCGAAACGGCGGCTCGATGGAATTCACGAGCTCATTCGCCGGGATGATGTCGACTACGTCTCGGTGAAGGTCTCAGCCATCGTGAGCCATGTATCGATGTGGGCGTTCGACGAGGTCGTCAGCACCGTCATTGAGCGGCTGCTGCCGCTGTATCTCACCGCAGCCGATAACGGCACCTTCATCAATCTCGATATGGAGGAGTACCGCGACCTCGACCTGACCGTCGCTGTTTTCACCAGGCTGCTTGCTCATCCGAGGCTTAAGGCGATGGAAGCCGGCATCGTCTTGCAGGCATATCTGCCCGACGCCCAGCCAGCCCTTGCCTCGCTCACTGATTGGGCACGCGCGCGTGTCGACGCGGGCGGAGCACGTATCAAGGTGCGACTGGTGAAGGGCGCAAATCTCGCTATGGAGCGAGTGGATGCTGCTCTCCATGGCTGGCCGTTGGTTACCTTCGACTCGAAGCTCGACACCGACGCGAACTATGTGCGCTGCCTCGACTTTGCCCTGCGGCCTGAAAACACCTACGCGGTGCGGCTCGGTGTGGCGGGACATAACCTGTTTGACATCGCATATGCCTGGTTGCTCGCCGGTGAACGGCAAGTGCGAGAAGGCGTCGAGTTCGAAATGCTGCTCGGCATGGCGCAGGGGCAGGTCGCTGCGATCTCACGTGACGTCGGAGCAGTGCGACTGTATGTGCCGGTCGTGAAGCCCGACGAGTTCGATGTCGCAATCAGCTACCTCGTTCGGCGCCTCGAAGAGAACGCTTCAAGCGACAATTTTCTCTCGGCGGCGTTCGACCTGGCCGATGACCCGTCACTGTTCGATCGCGAGCGCGACCGGTTTGTCGCCTCAGTGGCTCGTCAGAATGATGACAGCCTCCCAATCGGAGCGCGCCGCGCGCAGACTCGCGCCAGCGCTTCGCATCACGCTGAAGGCCCGAAGGGCGACAGCCCGCGCCTCTTTCGCGAGACGCTCGCCCTTGACTCCGAGGGTGATCGCGAGCGGGCTGTCGATGCAGGCCTGACACAGGCGGTGCTCGGCATTGCACGATCTGCAGCCTTAGACCCTGATGAAACCGTGCCCGTTGTTCCGCTCGCCGCCGAACAGCGCTTTGGTGCAGACAGTTTCGTCGAAACTGCGGTGTTCGCCTCGCGTCAGGGAAACCAGGCGGCAGCGGGCGCGCCTGGCTTCGTCAATACCGCCGACACCGATCCTGCACTGCCGGCAAACCGCGCCTGGGGTCGCGAGATCGTGGCGCGAATCAGTGACTCCGCTGCCGGAGACGCGACGATCGCCGCCGCGCACGTCGCAGAAGCTGAGCAACTTGAACAGATCGTGGCGCACGTGAAAGAAGCAGCGGCGCAGTGGGGTTCGCTTCCCGCCGCCGATCGCGGCACCGTTCTGCTCGCCGCCGCAAGCGCGCTTGAGAGCCGCCGTGCCGAGCTCATCGAAGTGGCCGCGTCTGAAACCGGCAAGGTGCTTGCCGAAGCAGACGTCGAGATCAGCGAGGCTGTTGACTTCGCTCGCTACTATGCGGCGAATGCTCGCGAGCTCGACAGCATGGGCGGCGCAGTGTTCGTGCCTGACCGGCTCACGGTTGTCACCCCGCCGTGGAACTTTCCGATCGCAATTCCCGCCGGCGGTGTGCTCGCGTCACTCGCCGCCGGGTCTGGCGTCGTCTTCAAACCAGCGCCGCAAGCACGGCGCTGTGCTGCTGTTGTCGCCGAAGCGCTGTGGGAAGCGGGGGTGCCGCGGGATGTGCTGGCACTTGTGGACCTGGACGAAGATTCGCTCGGCAAGCAGTTGCTGTCGCATCCAGATGTTGATCGAGTCATTCTCACTGGAGGGTGGGAGACCGCCGCGCTCTTCCGCTCCTGGCGGCCCGATTTGCCTCTGCTCGCAGAGACCAGCGGCAAGAATGCGATGATCATCATGCCCAGCGCAGACATAGATCTCGCTGTTTCCGATGTGGTCAAGAGCGCTTTTGGCCACGCGGGGCAGAAGTGCTCCGCTGCCTCATTGGCGATTGTGGTCGGTTCCGTTGGCCGCTCCAAAAGATTTGCGCGACAGCTGGTCGACGCCACGAATTCGCTTCGCATCGGGGTGCCGTCCGATCCTCGCACCGAAGTGGGGCCGCTTGTGGAACCGCCGCGGGGCAAGCTCAAGTGGGCGCTGACCACTCTCGGCGCAGGGGAGAAGTGGCTTGTCGAGCCGCGAGAATTGCCGATGGATGACACCGCGGGCGACTACCAGGGTCGGGTCTGGTCTCCGGGCATTCGCACCGGTGTGCGACCGGGTTCGCGCTTTCACATGGAGGAGTTCTTTGGTCCGGTGCTCGGCATCATGCGCGTATCGTCGCTGACCCGGGCGCTCGAACTGCAGAACGCCGTGGACTACGGACTGACAGCGGGCCTGTACACCCAAGACCCTGAAGATCTTGCGATGTGGTTGAGAGAGGTTGAAGCCGGCAACCTCTACGTCAACCGGGGCATCACGGGAGCGATCGTGCAACGCCAACCATTCGGCGGGTGGAAACGTTCTTCGGTCGGCGCGGGTGCGAAAGCTGGCGGCCCCAACTATCTCCTCGGTCTGGGGTCATGGCGGGCGACGTCGGGCGCGGCGACGTCGGCAACCCTCCACTTGCGCGGGCTGGACTCTCGCATCACTTCGGTGATCGAAGCCGCTCAGGCGACGCTCGACTACGAGGCATTCGAATGGCTGCGTCGCGCCGCTCTGTCTGATGCGATCGCCTGGGATCGCGAGTTCGGTCGAGTGAAAGACGTCTCCAACCTGGGCGTTGAGCGCAACCTCTTTCGCTACCGGCCGGTTCATGACGTCGATGTGCGCGCCACGGCGGACGCATCGTGGCAGGCGTTGCTGCGCATTGCGCTGGCGGGGATCCGCGCTGGCACAAGGCTGACGATCAGTGCGCCGGTAGGTCTGCCGGCGGCGGTGCGCCGAGCGCTCAGCGATGAGGAGGTCATCGTTTT
Organism: Microbacterium sp. NPDC076911; assembly: GCF_040687125.1. NCBI lineage: Bacteria > Bacillati > Actinomycetota > Actinomycetes > Micrococcales > Microbacteriaceae > Microbacterium > Microbacterium sp. NPDC076911. Next base: position 192,244 of record NZ_JBFBMP010000005.1, read on the forward strand.
CGTGGAAACCGAGCAGCAGTGGCTTGAGCGGATGATCGCCAAGCCGAGCGGCGACGCCAATGCATCGAGCGGTATGGCGCCGCGCCCATCGCGGGTGCGCCTTGTCGGGGCTCGAGAGACCGTCTCGGTATTGCGGCGTGCATTGGCGGCCGCGATCGAAGGTGACCCAGATCTCGCGATCTACGACAACGAGGTCACCACGGCAGGACGCCTTGAGCTTCTTACTTTCCTGCGGGAGCAATCGATCACCATCACGGCGCACCGCTTCGGCAATCCCGATGACTGGTCGGCAGACGTGATCTGAGCAAATTTGCGTCGTGTCAAGTATTCTTGACACGACGCATCGCGCCCTGCTACTTTTTTGATGTCAAACATTCCTGACATTTTGGAGTCACTCGTGGTCTACGAAGAGCGCAACGTCTGGGCAGGACTCGCCGTCACTGCCATCGCTATGACGGCCTATGTGGTCGTCGTCTTTCAACAAGCTGCTGGCGGTCCGCTCGTCGAGGTCAACTGGTGGCCGATCATGGCATGGACGATCGGTGCGAGCATCGCAGCATCCATTTTCGTCAGCATTCTCTGGGGCATGTTCGCCGGAATGCGCGACCCAGACGGTGTCGGCAAATCCGACCCGCGTGATCGTGACATTGCGCACATGGGCGGCAGAGTTGGCCAAGCATTCATGGTCATCGCGGGCCTCGGAGTCATCGTGCTGAGCGCGTTTGAAGCTGATTGGTTTTGGATTGCCAACACCATGTTCTTCGGCTTCGCCCTCTCGGCCTTCGTGGGCGGGGTCGCTCAAGTCATTGCGTACCGTCGGGGACTCGCCTGATGGTCAAGCCCACCAAGGTCACCAATTCCATTCGCGCACTTCGCGAGCAATCGAGCATGACCCAGGCAGACCTGGCGCGCCAGATAGGCGTGACGCGCCAAACTCTGATCGCGATTGAGCAGGGCAAATACTCACCGACGCTCGAGCTGGCATTTCAGATCTCGCGCATGTTCGGTGTGGGACTCGACGATCTGTTTCATTACCCGGAGACGAAGGAATCATGAACTCGCTACCCACGACGATGTCGGCATGGTGTCAACAGCAGTACGGTGGCCCCGGTGTGGTGACCCGAGCCCAAGTAGACGTGCCGAACGTAGGTCGCGACGAAGTGCTGCTTCGCATTCATGCCACGTCGCTGAACGCAGGCGACATCTATGTCATGCGCGGTGAGCCTCTGATTTTGCGCGCCGCGTTCGGATTTCGTCGTCCTAAAGAGCCGGTGCGAGGAATGGATGCTGCCGCCACCGTCGTGGCAGTCGGTGAGCGAGTGACCCAGTTCAGCGTCGGTGATGAGGTGGTCGGCGAAGCCCCCGGCGGGGCGTTCGCCGAGTATGCCGTGTCGCCCGCCTCACGACTCGTGCACCGTCCGGCCGAGCTCGACGTCATCGTCGCGGCGGCGCTGCCGCTCGCTGGTGGCACCGCGTGGCAGGCTCTCGATCGTGCCGGCGTGAGCGCGGGGCAGCGAGTGCTGGTGATCGGAGCGTCGGGAGGCGTGGGGACCTTCGCAGTGCAACTGTCCGCGCAGCGCGGCGCCGAAGTGTGGGCGCTTTGCGGCGAGCGCAATCGCCCTCTGGTGGAATCCCTTGGCGCAACCACCACCTTCGACTACAAGAAGGTGCAACCCGGTGCCACCGAGCTCGGCGAGGCGGAGTTCGACGTGGTTATTGACATCGCGGGCACGACAAAATTGCGTGCGCTTCAACGTCTCGTGCGTGACGGCGGCAAAGTAGTGCTGGTGTCGGGCGAGGGCGGGCGCTTGGTGGGGCCGCTCGCGCGGTTGGCCGCAGCATCCATCCTTTCGGTGGGATCAAAACGCAAGCTCCTTCCTCTCGCAGCGGTAGCCAACCAAGACACCTTGAACAGCTTGGTTGCGCTCGCGGTGGCAGGTTCGCTCGCGCCGCCGATTGAGCGAGTGTGGTCGTTCGAAGAGGTGGATGCCGCGCTGGCGCATGCCGACAACGGTCATACCGTCGGCAAGACCGTCGTGACCGTCGCGGGTTGACTAGCGCGACGCCGCACTCGGGCGACTCTTGGCATCGGGAGTTTCGCAGTTCTGCGACTCGGCCGATACCGGCGGTGCCATCGCCCGCCGCGCCCGTTGGCCGGCGCGCACCACAGCCCGCAGCGGCACACCGATCACCATGGCGAGCGAGCCAGCAACAGACTTGTCGAACCTGCCAAGTGCGAGCTTGCGCTCCCACGCATCCCGAATGACGCCGCCTCGTCGGCGCAGCGGCGCTCGCGGTTCCAGCACGCCCTGGTGCCGCAAGGCGACGAGTTCGAGCACGCGGATGCCCCAGTCGTCATCTCGGGCGTCATGGAGGTAGTTCTCGCGAGTCCAGAGCTTGTTCGGCTGATGAAAGCGCCGGTGCACGACGTCATCATCGCTGCCGTACAGCCCGCTCTCCTCGAAGACTTCGTTGATGAGCTCGGGCGCGACGCCAAACGAATCAAGCGCGATCACCGGCACCCCGAGTGCGATCGCCTCGATTGCCGAGGTTGAACTGATGGTCACCAGCCCTTCTGCCGTGGCCAGAGCGCGACGCATAGGTTCAGTTGAGGTGACCAAGTTCTCGGGCGGCCCACCCAACTCGTCGATCAGGTCAGTAAGCGGCATGGATTCCGAGTGGGTCTGGTGTTCGCCCTGCGCGGCGCGCAGCTTGAGCACCACCCGCCGCGCAGGGTTCGCTTTTGCCGCGCGGATGAGAAGTGCGGCGACTTCAAGACGATCCTCTCGCTCGAGCGGAACGATTGCTTGGGCGGCAAAAACCAGATCTGTCCCGCGTGAGCTCGTCGTGTCATCAACTCGAGCCCGCACAGCGAACGGCAACGAAGCGAGAGCGAACCTGGGCTCGAAGCGTTGGGAGGTCGCCACGTGAGTGAAGCTGGCGATCTCGCGATGGGAGTGCAACACGAACAGATCGCATTGCGCACGAAACAGAAGCGCTTTTCGCGTCGCAGGGATAGAGATGCCGGGAAGCCCCGTCACGATCACCGGACGCGGTTCGATGTGCGCGACCAATCGTGCGATGACTCGGGCGAGGGGGCCACGCGCCGCTACGAGCACGGCATCGGGGGGATCAGCTGTGAGCTGCTCTTGAAACTCGTCGAGGGTGAGGCGAGACACCGCAAGGGCAGGCAGGCCGCTTCCCGCAAGCGCGGCGCCTTGCTGCTCGGCACTCACCGCAAGTGGGGTTTCGAGCACCACGAATCTGCTCGACCACTGCGCGGGTGCGCAGCCCAGCAGCGCCGCACCCCACTTCACGTACGAATCGGTATCGCCGACGCCGACAATGCGCAGCGTATGGCGACCGGCTCCCTGCGCCGTCACGGCCGTCACCGCCGTCACCGCTGTCACGCGGGAACGCGGCGAAGCTTTGCCATTGGGGCGGGTTCGCCGGGATAAACCCGCTTCACGCCGTCACCCAGTGCTTCTTCAATGACACGAATGTCGCGCACCAGGTGCTCGAGGCCGGTCGGTTCAAGCGATGCTGCGTGGTCCGATCCCCACATCGTGCGATCCAGAGTGATATGGCGCTCGACTGCGACAGCCCCCAGTGCCACCGCTGCCACGGAAATCTGCAGGCCGCGCTCGTGGCCCGAATAGCCCACCGGAACGCCGGGGAATCGAGCGTGCAAAGCCGGAATCATGCGCAGGTTCGCCTCGTTCGGCTCCATCGGATAGGTAGAGGTGGCGTGCATGAGGAGCAGACGACCGGTTCCGAGCACATCGACGGCGGCGTCGATCTCATCAGCCGTCGACATTCCCGTCGATAGGATCACCGTCTTGCCGGTGTCTCGCAGTGCGTTCAACAGCCCATGGTCGGTGAGGCTGGCCGAAGCCACTTTGTGCACGGCGACGCCCAAATCTTCAAGAAAGGCGACGCTCGGTTCGTCCCAGGGAGAAGCGAACCACTCGAGGCCGCGCAGCATCGCGTAGTCCGAGATCTCGATGTACTCATCGCGGCCAAACTCGACGCGGCGACGATAGTCGAGGTACGACATCGTTCCCCACGGTGTCTCCCGCTGAATGCTTCGCATGTGCTCGGGGGTTGCGAGCTCCGGGGTGCGCTTTTGAAACTTCACGGCGTCGGCGCCCGCGTTCGCGGCGACATCGATGAGCTGTTTCGCGATATCCACATCGCCGTTGTGGTTGAGGCCGATTTCGGCAATGACATAGACCGGGCGATCGCTCCCGACCACACGATTTCCAATGGTGACAGTCACGAGGTGGACCTTTCGCTGTAGGCGGATGCTGACCCATCGCGCGCTTTCAATGTGAGATCAGCAAGTTCACGTACCGCGCCGGATCCACCAGCGCTTGCGAGAATGACGCGCGCTGCTGACAACACCGCCGGGTGGGCATCGCGTACGGCAACGGGCCAGCCGACGATCTCGAGGCAGCCGAGATCGTTCACGTCATTTCCGAGGTACGCGACGCGAGACAGTTCAACTCCGGTCGACGCTGCCCAAGAGCGCAGTGCTGACACCTTGTCGTCGAGTCCCTGATGCACCTCGATCTGAAGCTTGGCCGCGCGGGCTGACACCACCGGGTTCGTCTCTGCAGACAGGATCAACACCGGAACATTCGCGCGCCGCAAGAGAGCAACGCCCATCCCGTCGGAGCGACTCACGCGCACCGACTCTTCGCCGCGGTCGTTGATCACCACGGTGTCATCGGTGTGCACACCGTCGAAATCGGTGACCAGCGCATCGACATCCATCGCTTCGTTCGTGTCGATCCGCGGGGCGAGCAGGCATGCCATCTCGAGCTCAGCAAGGGTGTCGATTTCGATGGCGGTCTGTTCGGGCACCTCGATGATGCCGATGCTTCCAAAGAACCGGTGACCGACAGCGCGGAACGCGCGTGCACGCATGACGTAGAACGCTCCGGTCTCGCGGTAGTGGGGTTCTCGATCCTGCCGCCGAGGTCGCTTGTCGACGTCGTGGCCTTCGGTGACTGCGCACCCACCGTCACCGCGGCGCCACATGAACGAGAAAGTCTGGACAGCAGAAAAAGCGACGTCGCGCCGGCGCGAGCTCACCACCCGCACGGCCTCGGTCAAAGCCGTCGAATCAATGAACGGCGAAGTGGCCTGCAAGAAGGCCAGCAGCTGCACTCCGATGCCGCGGGCCTCAAGTTCGGTGAGCGCGTGCAGCAGTGCGCTCTCAGACGATGCTTCGTCGCCGGCGATGTCGGCGGGCCGCATCACCACGTCGGCGCGCCATTCCCTAGCCACCGCGGCAATCTCTTCGCTATCGGTGGTCACGACGACGCGGTTGATCTCTGCGCATCGTTGCGCGGCAAGAATCGCTCGTGCGACGAGGGGAATGCCGCCCACCCGACGGAGGTTCTTTCGTTCGATGCCTTTCGATCCGCCGCGTGCCGGAATGATGGCGACTGTCTCGCTCACGTGCTGATGCCAATCTCTGGACTCGGGGCACTCTTGTGCACTCGTGATCCGGTGCCGCGAAGAACCAGCGGCAATGTGGTGGTCGTCGTCGACGGCTGACTGAACACATCGACGGGCGTCGGATGACCGGCCAGAATGAGTTCGATGGGCAGCGAGGTCTGCACAACTGCCACGCCCGCGATTGCCCGCACCGCTTCGAGCTGACTGGGTGTCTCGCGGCGGTGGGGGAAGTACTCCACCGCGCCCGCCGCGGCGATGTGCGCAACCCAGCGGGTGTAATGCTCAATGGGCATCCGTCCGTCGACCGGGCGCGCGCTTCCGAGCACTATGCGCCGTGCCCGAGGCTTCACCGCGACACCCTGCGCGCTCGAGCGTGTCCACTCAAACGAGTGATGGTGAACGGAAAAGCCCAAGTTGGCGAGCGCATCTTCGCGTTCAACCCCAAGATCAAAAGCGCTGTACACAGTGGCGTTGCGGGCCCGCGCCGCTCGTCTCACGTTCTCGAGAGCGAACGGACGTAGCCGAGTAGTGAGCCCGCGTTCTTCGATCCCGGGGCGCGCATACGGGCGTGAGCCAACAAGACTCTCGACGAGCGGTATGGTGTTGGACCCATCATCGAGAAACGTGATCTGTCGCGGCCGTAGCACTGCCGCAGCGAGTCGAAACTGTCCCGAGAAGCCATCGCCGATGAGCCAGTGCCCGTGCTGTGACAGCAATTTCCACGGAATGCCGAGGTATGGATCCATTCGGCCGAACCAGGCACGACGAGCGAGAAGCTCGTCGGCCGTTTCGGGCATTTGTGCCGTCAGGCGACCAGCAACCGGCACTGCACGACGGTGAGCGGCGCCCCACTCTGCGGCTCCGATGAGCTGCAGGGGCGACTCTACCCACGCCAACACTGCGTTGCGATCCATTTTTCCTCCGGTCTCTCGACGATGCGTGATCACAATGGCGCGGGGGAACCAATGAGGTGACTGATGGGCAACGAGACAGTGAACTGCCGGGTGTCATCTCGAATGCCCTGCACACTGTCTGTTTCAAGCCCGCGCAACTTCACGTGGCAGAATGAATGCGGCGTGCCCGAATCGTTCCCTTCGCTTTTGCCTTGTGACTGAGTGCAAAGAGCCGAAGGCCGTCGGGCCCCAGGACAGCGTCCGCCGCCCCTTCGCAAGGAGCACTATGTCCACGCAGAACCCCGCGTCAGCACCGGCTGTCGAAACCACCCCTCGAGTCCAACAGCGCCGCACGTACCTGATGTGCCGCCCCGAGCACTTCACCGTCACGTACTCGATCAACCCGTGGATGGAACCGTCCAACCCGACCGACACTGCGCTCGCCGTCAGCCAGTGGCAGCAGCTGCATGACACCTACGTTGCTCTTGGTCATGATGTGCACCTGATCGACCCCATCGAGTCGTTGCCCGACATGGTCTACACCGCTAACGGTGGGTTCATCATCGACGGTGTCGCGTACGGGGCCAAGTTCCGCTTCACTGAGCGCCAGCCCGAAGGACCGGCCTTCATGGAGTGGTTTGCCGCCAACGGGTTCACCGTCGCCGACCCGGTTGAGGTGAACGAGGGCGAGGGTGATTTCCTGCTCGTCGGTGACGTCATTCTTGCCGGAACCGGCTTCCGTTCGACCGGTGACAGCCACAGCGAGCTGGGTCGAGTTTTCGGCAAAGAGGTCATCTCGCTCAACCTGGTCGATCCGCGTTTCTATCACCTCGACACCGCCATCTCGGTGCTCGACCCGGTTGAAGGGGCCAACGGCGCAGCGAAGGCAAACATCGCCTATTTGCCCGGTGCATTCGATGCCGAAGGCCAGCGAATTCTCGCTGAGCGTTTTCCCGATGCGATCAAGGTGTCAGACGAAGACGGCGCGGTTTTTGGGCTCAACTCGTCGAGCGATGGTCTCAACGTCATCATCTCGCCTCGCGCGAAGGGCTTTGAGAAGCAACTTCGCGAGCGCGGCTACAACCCGGTGCTCGTCGATCTCTCAGAACTCCTGCTGGGTGGAGGAGGCATCAAGTGCTGCACCCTGGAACTGCGACGCTGAACGGAAATCCCATGACGACTCCCTCATTTCACACCGAAGCTCTTCGCGTGATCGATACCGCAGAAACTCATCTCGCCCACAACTACAACCCCCTCGAGGTTGTCGTTTCGCGCGGTGAAGGTTCGTGGGTTACTGACATCGAAGGCAAGCGTTACCTGGACCTGCTGTCGGCATATTCGGCGTTGAACTTCGGCCATGGGCATCCTGCGATTCTTGCGGTGGCGCAAGAGCAGCTGAACCGTCTGACGCTCACCAGCCGTGCTTTTCACAATGACAAGCTCGGCATCTTCGCGCAAGCGCTCGCCGCGCTGTGCGGCAAAGACCTGGTGCTGCCGATGAACACCGGTGCGGAGGCCGTCGAGTCGGGCATCAAGGTCGCGCGCGCCTGGGGCTATCGGATCAAAGGCATCACGCCGGATGCTGCGACAGTCGTCGTCGCACACGGAAACTTTCACGGGCGCACCACCACGATCGTTGGATTCAGTGATGACGCGAGCGCGCGCGACGACTTCGGTCCGTTCGCGCCGGGCTTCGTGCAGGTGCCATTCGGCGATGCTGCCGCGATTGACGCCGCCATCGACGACAACACCGCTGCGGTGCTTATCGAGCCTATTCAGGGTGAAGCGGGGGTAGTCATTCCTCCGGAGGGCTACCTTCGTGCGGTGCGCGAGATCTGTACCCGTCGCGGTGTGCTGATGATCGCGGATGAAATTCAGGCCGGACTCGGCCGGGTCGGAACCACCTTCGCGTGCGATCGCGAGCAGGTCGTTCCTGACATGTATCTGCTCGGCAAGGCGCTGGGCGGCGGCATTGTTCCGCTCTCGGCCGTTGTCGCGAACCGGGATGTGCTCGGAGTGATCCAGCCAGGTGAGCATGGGTCAACGTTCGGCGGAAATCCGCTTGCGGCGGCGGTCGGGTTGCGCGTGGTCGAGATGCTTGAGTCGGGTGAGTTCCAGGCCCGCGCGAACGCACTCGGTGAGCATCTCGAGGCTGGCCTGAACACCCTGCTCGGCGACGGAGTCACCGAGGTTCGAGTGGCTGGTCTGTGGGCGGGCATTGACATTGACCCGTCGCTGGGTACCGGTCGCGAGATCGCTGAGAAGCTTCTTGCTCGCGGCGTGCTGGTGAAAGACACGCACGGCCAGACGATTCGCATCGCGCCGCCGCTGGTGATTCGCGCGACCGAGATCGACTGGGCCATCGAGCAGTTGCGAGTCGTGCTCGCCGGCTGATCGACTGTGGTTGCCGCAGGCTAAGCGACGTTGATGCTGATCTGCTGCCAACCCGTGGCACCATCGGGCGCGGGAGGCGCGATCGCGTCGGTCTGCGTTTCTCCGTTGACGTTGGTCGCGCGGCAGCTGATCGTGTGCGAACCGCTTGTCGCCGTCCATGGCATGCTCCACTGCACCCAGGTGTCATCTGAGATCGCGGTGGCGAGAGTCGCCTCAAGCCACTCGCCGCCGTCGATCTGCACCTCGACCTTTGACACTCCCACATGAGGCTGCCAGGCGACTCCCGCGATCACGGTCTCGCCCGCAACCACACTCTGGTTGCGGCTCGGAACGTCGATGCGCGACTGCAGCTTGATTGGTCCTCGCTCTGTCCACCCACGGGTAGACCAGTACGCCTTGTCTTGTTCGAATGTGGTGACCTTCAGCTCGGTCACCCATTTGGTGGCCGAGACATAGCCGTAGAGGCCAGGAACCACCATGCGCACCGGAAATCCGTGTTCTATCGGCAACGGTTCATCGTTCATGCCGATGGCGAGAATCGAGTCGCGGTCATCGGTGAGAACACTCAGCGGGGTGGATGCGGTGAAGCCGTCGATCGATTGAGACAGCACCATGTCGGCATCCGCCGTCGGTTCTGCTCGAGCGAGCAGCTCTCGAATCGGGTAGCCGAGCCATTTGGCATTGCCGATCAGGTCGCCGCCCACCGAGTTCGAAACGCATGACAGCGTCGTGTAGCTCTCTTCAAGGGGGAGCGCGACGAGCTCGTCCCAGGTGATCGTGACTTCTTGCTTCACCATTCCATAGATGCGCAGACTCCAATCGGAGGTGTCGACCTGCGGAACGATCAGGGCGGTATCGATGCGGTAGAACTCGGCGTTGGGTGTGATGACCGGGGCCAAGCCGCTGATCCCGAGCTCTGCGCTCGCCGGAACCGCAGCGGCGGGAACCGACGCGGCAGGAAGCCCGATGGCTTGGCGCGCGGCAGTAACGGTGCGCGAACCTGCGCGCACAGCCGAGCCCGCGATGGTTGCGATCACACCACCTGCGGTGGCCACACCCGCCCAGATGAAGAAGGTGCGGCGATCAGGGTGCTGATCCCCAGTCGCGGTTGCCTTCGCGGCAGCGCTCGCTCCGGCTGGGCTGCGTTGGGAAACAACCGGGGGTGCACTCGACGCACGTGGAGGAGGAGTGAGCAGGCCGGTAAGCAGATGTAAAGCAATCGCTGCGGCAACGCCTGCCACCAGTGAGGGCAGCCAGGCGACCGGGCCAGCGTCGGCGCGGGTCATCGCGGCGACAACGCCCGTGGCGCCAAAGGCCCCGACCACCACGAGCCCCCACGGCGGAGTGCGTGACTGTAGCCAACCTGCGAGGGCGGCGAGAGCGAGGGCGACGATTGCAATGCCCACAAACAGCGCGATCTTGTCGGCGGTGCCGAACAGCGCGATGGCCGCGTCTTTTGCCCAGACGGGCGCAGCATCCACCAGAGCATCACCGACGACAGCGAAAGGCGACGACTCTGGAGCGATCACCCCTGCGGTCAACTCGCCAAGGCCTGCGCCGACCGTGATCGACGCGACCCCCGCGGCCCAGGTCAAAGGGTAGGCGGGACGATCACCAGCTTGCTCGATTGCCACGTTCACAGCGTAGGTCGGCCCGTGGGGGCCTATTTCACAATCAGCAGATCCGTAAGAGTTTCACAAGCTCTGTACCAGCTCAGATCGATACGTCAAGCGGAAACACATCTGCAACACCTTCGGACTAGGCTCGGCCCATGGGTGATCTCTTCGACGGTTACGGCTCGACTCTCGCGCCGCGCAAGACGCCCTCGGGTGTTCCCGCGTTCGATGAAATGTTTGGCGGTCCGGCGCAGCCCGGCGGCCCGCATCAATCACGCGAGGCCTACCGAGAGCTACATCAAGCGCTCGCGCAGATGACACAGGAAGAACTTCGAGGGCGAACTGACTCGCTCGCAAGTTCATATCTTGCGCAGGGGGTGACGTTCGACTTCGCTGGTGAAGAGCGCCCGTTCCCGCTCGATGCGGTGCCAAGGGTTATCGCGTACGACGAATGGAAGCGCGTCGAAGCAGGCGTAAAACAGCGCGTGCAGGCTCTCGAAGCTTTTCTTGACGATGCCTACGGTCGTCAGCACTGCGTTCGTGACGACGTGCTGCCCGCAGCGCTGATCGCTTCGTCGCAGTACTTCTATCGGCAGGCCGCGGGCATCCAATCCGCGAATGGTGTGCGCATTCACGTTTCGGGTATCGACTTGATCCGAGACGAGAACGGCGAGATGCGCGTTCTCGAAGATAACGTGCGCGTGCCGTCGGGGGTCAGCTACGTGATCTCGAACCGTCGCGTGATGGCGCAGACGCTGCCCGAATTGTTCGTCTCGATGCGGGTGCAGCCGGTGGGCGACTACCCGAACAAGCTGCTTGCCGCACTTCGTGCCTCCGCGCCGGCGGGCATCGAAGACCCGAACGTCGTCGTCCTTACCCCTGGCGTGTACAACTCCGCGTACTTCGAGCACACGCTGCTCGCCCGGTTGATGGGCGTCGAACTCGTCGAAGGCCGCGACCTCATGTGCATCGGCGGCAAGGTCTTCATGCGCACCACTCGTGGCCCCAAGCGTGTTGACGTGATCTATCGCCGCGTCGACGATGACTTCATCGATCCGTTGCAGTTCCGCGCGGATTCGATGCTCGGTGCCCCAGGCATCATGCTCGCCGCTCGCCTCGGCAACGTGACGATCGCGAACGCTGTGGGCAACGGAGTCGCCGACGACAAGCTGCTCTACACCTACGTACCCGACCTCATTCGCTACTACCTCTCAGAAGAGCCGATCCTCAAGAACGTTGATACCTGGCGGCTTGAAGACCCGCTGGCGCTCGAAGAAGTTCTCGATCGCCTGCCTGAACTCGTCGTCAAGCCTGTGGATGGCTCGGGCGGTAAGGGTCTCGTGGTCGGCCCGGATGCGTCGCCAAAAGAGCTCGATGAGTTGCGCAAGCGTCTCATCGCAGATCCGCGCGGATGGATAGCCCAGCCAGTGGTCATGCTCTCGACCATTCCGACCCTCGTCGAAGATGGGATGCGGCCGCGTCACGCCGACCTTCGTCCGTTTGCCGTCAACGACGGCGATGACGTCTGGGTTCTACCCGGTGGTCTTACCCGTGTGGCATTGCCCGAGGGTCAGTTGGTCGTCAACTCGAGCCAGGGTGGTGGCTCGAAAGACACCTGGATCGTCGGCGGCTCAGCCCCCGGAAGCGTGCAGTACGGGCAGGAAACCACTGCCCCTGACGAGGGTGCGGAACCTGCAGCAGCGACATCTGCGATTTCGATCATCTACCCGGAAGATGTGGCACAGCACACATCGTCGATCCCCGTTATCTATGACGACCAGCCTGCGGTGAGTCACTCGCCCCAGGACCCGTCGCCCTCTACTTCGCAGCAGCAGGAGCAGCAGCAAGAGCAACAGCAGCAACAGCGGCTTGACGCTCCGACAGAGAGTGGTGAATCATGCTGAGTCGCATCGCCGAAAGTCTGTTCTGGATCGGTCGCTACATTGAGCGCAGCGATGGAACAGCGCGCATCCTCGACGTACATCTGCAGCTTCTCTTGGAAGACCCGTGGATTGACGAAGACACTGCGTGCCGGTCTTTGCTTAATGTGATGGGGTCGGCGCCGCCGGAAGGTGTGCAGAAGGTGAACCGCAACGACGTGTTGCAGCGCCTCGCCGTCGACGCGGGAAATCCGGCCAGCATCGCGTATGCCCTCACGGCGTCGCGTGAGAATGCGCGCCGCGCGCGTGAGATCGTCTCGACCGACCTGTGGGAGACGCTCAACACCACGAACGCGCGCATGCCGCGCCGCCTTCAGATCGACCAGGTGCATGACTTCTTCAAGTGGGTGCGCGAGCGCTCGGCGCTCTCGGTGGGACTCGTGGATGCCTCAACCAGCCGCGACGAATCGTGGCAGTTCTTCACGCTCGGCCGAGCTATCGAGCGCACCGACATGACCGCGCGCATGCTGTCTACTCGGTCGTTGACCGAGGTGTCGGGCCCATCGTGGACGACGATTCTTCGCTCGTGCGGTGCCTACGAGGCATACTTGCGCACGTACCGCGGAATTCCGAGTGCACGCAATGCGGCCGAGTTCCTGTTGCTTGACCGGCTGTTCCCGCGCTCGATCATCTACTCGATCCAGCAAGCCGAGCAGTGTATGCACGCCATCGATCCTCGCAACGATCGAGTCGGACACTCCAACACGGTGTTGCGTGCGCTCGGACAGATCCGCAATGAGCTGGAGTATCGGCCCATCTCCGAGATCCTCGACGAGGTGCCGCATCACATGCAGCGCGTTCAAACGGTCACTCGCGAGGCATCCGAAGCTGTTCGCGATCGGTTCTTCCCCACGCAAGCTCAGCCGAGCTGGATCGGAGAAATCTCATGAAACGCCTCCGCATCGAGCACGAGACCGGTTTCACCTATCAGGGCGACGTGTCAGCGTCATACAACGAGGCACGCATGCTGCCCAGCTCCACAGACAGTCAGTTCGTGCTCACGTCTTCACTCGATATCGAACCGTCGACGTCGGTCAACCAGTACGTCGACTACTTCGGTACGCGCGTCGCGTCTTTTGACGTTCTGAACCCGCACAATACGCTCACGCTCACCGCGCGTTCTCTCGTCGAGGTGCGTCCTCGACCTCTTGAAGAGCCGGAAATGACGTGGGATGAGCTCAACCGCGAAGCGTCACGTTTGATCGAATCGGTCGAGCAGCTGGATCAGACGCCGCGCACGAAGCCTCACCCCGAGGTTGCTGAAATTGCTCGTTCGATCGCTTCGCAGCACGAGCGCCCGGGCGAAGCCGCTCGTGCGATCGCTGTCGCCATCGGCAACGCAATGAAGTACGTGGGCGGCATCACGGGGGTGCACTCGACTGCAGTTGAAGCATGGGATGCGCGCAAAGGCGTGTGCCAAGACATCGCACACATCACTCTCGGCGCTCTTCGCGAAGTGGGCATTCCCGCTCGCTACGTGTCTGGCTATCTGCACTCGCGACCCGAAGCTGAGATCGGTGTTCCGGTCGCGGGTGAATCCCATGCCTGGATCGAGTGGTTCGCGGGGGACTGGCAGGGGTTCGACCCGACCAACAACATCGAGATCAGCGATAGCCACGTGCTGGTGGGACGCGGCCGTGATTACGGCGATGTGCCACCGTTGCGCGGCGTCTACGCAGGCCCGTTCAAGGGAACCCTTCATGTGAAGGTGACCATCACCCGAGAGGCGTGATGGCGCCCGAGATGCTAGGCGGGGGAGTCGTCGGGGTCTAGCGCCGCGACGGTGGCTTCTTCGGCAGGGTTGTCGGCGTCCAGCTGGTCTTCAGTAGTGTCGTCGCCGCCCTTGGGTGAATCTCTTTCGGGGGCTCGGTCTTCATCGCGACGCTCATCCATGAACCCACCGTAGGTTGCATCGAACCGTTGCGACAGGGGCTTGCGCGAGATCACGCATCCAGATTCAATATCTGGATGCTGGCTTCGAGGGCGCGGCCAATGGTGGCTGGCCCCGCGCCTGACTTGACCGCGATCATGGCGCCGTCATAGAGCGCGAGGATGAGTTCGGCTTTCGTGTCATCGCCATCGATCATCTGGCTGATCTGATCGAGCTTCATTGCTCGGTGCGTGCGTACTTGCACCATTGCAGCCTCGCTCCGCGGCACTTCGACCGCCGCGCTGGCGAAGGGGCAGCCATGGAAACGCTCGAGTCTGACGTCGTCTGCAAGCTGCTCGAACATCGCGCTCAGCCGGCGCTGCGGGGTGGGTTCGTCTCGGTTGATTTGGGCCATGCCGGCCGTGGCAGAGGCCAGGTTCGCTGAGAGGTATGCCGCCACGAGTTCGTCTTTGCTGCGGAAGTTGTTGTACAGCGTGGCTTTAGTGACTTGCGCATGCGATGCGACGCGCTCGACTCCGGTGGCGTTGATGCCATCTTCGTAGAACAGCTCGCTCGCCGCCCGGAGCAGGCGGTCTCGGGCGGGAACGCGAGGAGCTGTTGCGGTTGTGGGCGTCATGAGTTTGATTATACCGATCGGTTCAGTTATCGTCTAGGTATACCGACCGGTATGGCAAATACTTCGAGAAATGAGTCTTCATGTCTGAGCAGAACAAGATCGCCGTCGTCATCTACGAACCCGCCTCGGGAGACACCTCCCGCATTTACCGGGGACTAAAGACTGCCGCTGAGTTCGTCAAGGCAGGCGACGATGTCGCCGTCGTTTTCGATGGATCAGGCGTCGAGGCACTTGCTGCTCTTAGCGACGCTTCCAACCCATTGCACGGATTGCTTGTGTCTCTCAAAGACGACGTGCGCGGTGCATGCGCCTATTGCGCCACCGGGCACAAGGTCAAAGACCAGCTTGTCGCTGGCGGGTGGCCGCTGCTCGATCAGGCAGCTGGCGAGGCCAGCATTCGCGAACTCGTGAACGAGGGTCGCCAGATTCTCAACTACTGAGGCGCGCCCTGGTATCAGGGCGAAGTTGGTGAGGGGTGGATGCCGCGGCATCCACCCCTCACCCTTATGTACGCGCTGCACGTGTGGGCGATCAGCCTGGGTTGCCGCCACGCGGTTCGTAGCGCGCTGGCGAAAACTCGCGGGCCACAGCGGCCCGCAGCGTTTCGAGTGTTGCATCGGGCCCGAACCACCCGTGAGCGCGTGCCTGCACCAAGACGTTGCCGATCGCGGTCGCCTCAACAGGGCCAGCCAGCACCGGAACGTTAGCGCGGTCAGCCGTCGCTTGGCACAGCAGTCGGTTTAGCGATCCGCCACCGACGATGTGTACAGCGTCGATCTCGCGCCCGGTGAGTTCACCCGCGGTGTGCAGGGCCCCAGCGAATGCTTGGGCGATGCTCTCGACGATCGTTCGTGTGAACGCTTCGCGCGTCACTGGTACTGCCTGGTCATCATCGCGAAGCACCTCGGCGATGCGCGCGGGCATGTTCCCGGGTGCCGCCAGACGCGGATCATTGGCATCGAACAGCGCGATCTTGCCCGCTACCCTCGTGGCGGCATTGAGAAGTTCAGAAAGATCTATCCTCGCGCCGTCTTCTTCTTCCCAGGCACGAACTGTCTCACTGAGCAACCACAGCCCAGTGACGTTGTGCAGAAATCGCACGCGTCCGTCGACGCCGCCTTCGTTGGTGAAGTTCGCCTCTCGGGCGGCATCGGTGGTGACAGGGTGGTCGAGTTCAACACCGACCAAGCCCCATGTGCCACATGAGATGTAGGCCGCGTTCGTTGATGCCATCGGCACTGCGACTACTGCAGAGGCGGTGTCGTGCGATCCCACCGCGATCACCTCAACAGGCGCGCCCACCTGCTTCTGCGCATCGCCACTCAGCGTCCCCACCCGAGCGCCAGGATCGGTGAGCATCGGGAGCACCGAAGGCGAGACAGAAAGGCGCGCCAGCAGTTCAGCGTCCCATTCGCCCGTCGCCACATTCACAAGACCCGTCGTGGAGGCGTTCGTGCGTTCAGCGACCTCCGCGCCGGTGAGCAGGTATGCGACAAGGTCGGGAATGAGCAGAGCTCGATCCGCGCATTGAAGCTGGTTGTCTGCGGCGAACTGATACAGCGTGTTGAACGACAGAAACTGCAGGCCGTTGTGCTGATAGAGGGTGGCGAAGGGCACGGCCGCATGCACCGCCTTGACGCCCGCGTGCGTGCGCTCGTCGCGATAGTGAAATGGCTCGGCGACGAGGCGTCCGGCGCGAAGCAGTCCATAGTCGACCGCCCAGGAGTCGATGCCGATGCTCGCGATCGCCGGCTCTCGTAGAAGCGCTTCGGCAAGCCCCGCCACGATATGACGATAGAGCGCGGTGAAGTCCCAGTGCAGCCCGTCATTGTGCGGCACCGGCCCGTTCGGAAAGCGCGCTACCTGTTCAAGTTCTAGCGCGCCGTCACGGACGCGCCCGATCATCACCCGTCCGCTAGTGGCGCCGAGGTCAACTGCCGCAACGACACCACCCGTCTCGTTCTTCATCGTTGGGCTAGGCGCCCCAGCCCGCCTGTGTTCCGCCGACACGGTCGGCAGCGATCTGTTGCTGGTAGCCCGATGCCGCGTATGCCGCCATTGGGTCAGCGCCGAGCCCACGAGATTCACGCCACTCGGCAAGAGCTGGGCGAACATCGGTGTAGAACGCGTCCATAAGCAGCGCGTTGGCCGCCAACACGTCGTTCGATCGCTGAGCCGCGTCGAGTGCTGCGCGATCGACGAGCAACGCGCGCGCCGTCATTTCTTGCACGTTGAGCACCGAGCGGATCTGGCCGGGAATCTTGTCTTCGACGTTGTGACACTGGTCGAGCATGAACGCCACGTCGGGGTTGTTGAGCCCGCCGCCGCGGACAACCTCTAGCAGAATTCGGAAGAGCTGGAACGGGTCGGCCGCGCCCACGATGAGGTCATCGTCGGCGTAGAAGCGCGAGTTGAAGTCGAACGAGCCGAGCTTGCCCAGGCGCAACAGTTGCATGACGATGAACTCGATGTTCGTCCCAGGGGCGTGGTGGCCCGTGTCGAGGCAGACCATCGCCTTCTCGCCGAGCGCTGCCACGTGCGCATACGACGTGCCCCAGTCGGGAACATCCGTGTGGTAAAAAGACGGCTCGAAGAACTTGTATTCGAGCACCAGGCGCTGCTCATCGCCGAGACGCGCGTAGATCTGCTGCAATGAGTTCTGCAGGCGATCCTGACGTGAGCGCATGTCGTTCTGGCCAGGATAGTTCGAGCCTTCGGCGAGCCAGATCTTCAGATCGCGCGAGCCGGTCGCATCCATCATGTCGATGCACTCAAGGTGGTGATCGATCGCCTTCTGGCGAATACGTGGGTCATGGTGCGTCAGTGCACCCCATTTGTAGTCCTCGTCTTGGAAGGTGTTCGAGTTGACCGTGCCGAGAGTTACGCCGAGGTCTTCGGCATAGCTGCGAAGGGCGGCATAGTCGTCGACCTTGTCCCACGGAATGTGCAAGGCGACGCTCGGCGCGAGCGCGGTGTACTTGTGCACCTGGGCGGCGTCAGCGATTTTCTCGCGTGGGTCACGCGGGGTGCCCTCGGTGGTCCACACGCGAAAGCGGGTGCCCGAGTTGCCGAATGCCCACGAGGGGAGTTCGATGCCTTGCTTTTCAAGGGTGGAAAGAACTTCAGGGGTGAGAATGCTCACGATGCATCGCTCTCTTTCGTGGCTGCGGTTAGTTGGTTTTCAAGGTTGAAGACTTCGGTGAGAGGTTGCGCTGCCTGATCAGGGCGGCCGTCGAGGTCGACGAAGAAGTGGCCCATTTGCGATTCCCATCGGGCAGCCACGGCTGAAGCGGCGAGATACGCCTGGGCAGCTGCATCGTCGTCAGTCTCGTAGTACCCGACGAGGCGGCCCGCCTCGTCGACAAAAAGCGAATAGTTCCGGCGGCCTGATGCAGCGATCTCAGCGAGCATCTCGGGCCATACCGGAGTATGGCGGGCGGTGTATTCGTCGAGTAGCTCCGGCATGATCTGCAGTTGGAAGCAGACTCGTGTCGTGCGGGGTCTTTCGGGATCCGAAAACGTCGCGGTGCTCGTCATTGAGTGTGTCCTTGGATAGCAGGATGAATCGTTTCAAGGGTAGGGGAGAACTCCAAGTTCAGCAACAGTGGAAGAGTCTGCCTCGGTGGCTAGCTGTCAGCCGTCGCCGCGCTACCCTTCTCTAAACTGGTGCGAGCGCGTCGGAGCGTCGGAGCGTCGGGGGAGACAAAATGGCAGCCAGCGTCAAAGACGTCGCAGCGCTGGCACGCGTCTCGGTCGGGACGGTGTCTAATGTTCTCAACCGGCCCGACAAAGTGTCGACCGCGACCCTCGAGCGCGTTCAGGCGGCCATCGACGAACTGGGTTTCGTTCGCAATGACGCGGCGCGGCAGCTTCGCGACGGTCGTAGTCGCAGCATCGGGCTGGTCGTTCTCGACGTCCGCAACCCATTCTTCACCGATATTGCTCGAGGCGCCGAGAGTCGAGCTGCCGAGAGCAAACTGTCGGTGCTGTTGGGCAACAGCGACGACGACCCTTCGCGTGAGGCCAACTATCTGGACCTCTTTGAACAGCAGCGGGTCCACGGCGTTCTCATCAGTCCGGTGGGTAACCCGAGAGACCGGCTAACGCGACTTCGTGACCACGGCATTGCGGCGGTTCTTGTCGATCGCCCGAGCGATGGAGCCGACTTCTCATCTGTGTCGGTCGACGACGATGCGGGCGGATACATGGCGGTGCGCCACCTGCTTGACACCGGTCGACGTCGAATTGCTTTCATTGGCGGACCAGCGACGATGCGTCAGGTCTCGGACCGTCTCACGGGTGCCACACGAGCCATCGCGGAGCATCCGGGAGCCACCCTAGAAGTCGTACCCACGACAGCGCTCACCGTGTTTGAGGGTCGGGCAGCCGGTGAGTCGCTGCGCGAGCGTGTTCCCGATGAGCGGCCCGATGCAGTCTTTGCCGCAAACGATCTTCTTGCTGTGGGCGTGCTGCAGGCGTTGGTGATGCTCGGTGAAGTCAGCGTTCCCGACGACATTGCCATCATCGGATACGACGATATCGATTTCTCGTCAGCTGCGGTCGTGCCGTTATCGTCGATTCGACAGCCAAGTGAGCTCATCGGGCTGCGAGCTGTCGAGCTGCTCATCGCCGAAGTCAGCGGTGCCGGCGTCACCGAGCAGATTGTCTTTCAGCCAGAACTCGTCGTACGTGATTCCACACGGCCGCCAGCCTGAACCCTTCGATCGACTGAGGGAAAGCACCATGCGAGCATCCGCCCCTCACCCATGCCATCCGAACTCCGCGGGTAGGATAAAGGCATGGCTGGCGAGCGATTCGAACACCAGCGAGCTAGTAGAGCCGAGGAAGGCATCCGATCAGCTGAGGCGAGGGATCGTCACGCAGACGTCTGCTACTGGTATGAACGGGGCCTCTCTCGACGTGAAATTGCTGACAAGGTTGGGTGCTCTCCGGAGGACGTAGAACGGGCCTTCGAAACCTCTTGAAATCGCAGTGGGTTTAGGTAGGGCAAGAGTGACGGATGCATGGTGTGCTCGTCACCCTGGCGAGCGGTGTCTCGCCCAGGCTCTTGCGGCTTCGGGCACAAGCAATCCCGGCTGTGCGGCTGCATGAAGATCGCGTAGCTGGCGAGCGATAGTGTGTTGGCGTCTACGTTAAGCACGAGATGAAAGCGGTGGCCGACGAGGTCGACGCCGATCCGAGGGAAAGCATCATGTCAGCGCGCTCAGCACTTATCGTCCGAGGCGGATGGGAGGGGCACCATCCCGTCGAAGCGACGAACCTCTTCATTCCGTTCCTTGAAAGCAACGGGTTTGAGGTCAGCATCGAAGACTCCACCGCCGTCTATGCCGATGACGAGGTGATGGCTGACATCGACCTCATTGTGCAGTCGGTAACGATGTCTGAGATCAGCGCAGACGAGGCCGCCGGCCTGCGCAAAGCCGTTGCTGCCGGCACCGGCATGGCCGGCTGGCATGGCGGCATCGCCGACTCATTCCGAGCAGACACCGGCTATCTGCAGCTCATCGGAGGGCAGTTCGCTGCCCACCCGAGCAAACACCCTGACGATGTCGTCGGCGGCGTAGAAGAAGATTCATATCTGCCGCACGTCATTGAGATCAGCGACCTTGGGCGCCAGCATCCCATCACCGCGGGCCTTGATGACTTTTCGCTCACCACCGAGCAGTACTGGGTGCTCAGTGACGACCTCAACGACGTGCTCGCGACAACCACTCACCCTGCGCAGCCGTGGCAGGAGTGGCATCGTCCGCACGTGTCACCCGCGGTGTGGACAAGACAGTGGGGTTCAGGCCGCGTCATGGTGGCGACGCCGGGCCACAACGTCGAGGTTCTGGAAAACCCGAACGTACGCACCATCATTGAACGGGGGATGCTGTGGGCAAGCCGCACCGCATAGGAATCGTCGGACTCGGGGTCATCTCACGTGCGTATCTAGACACGCTGCGTGATGCTCCGGCGATCGCGATCACCGCGGTCGCGGACCTCAACGAAGAGCGCGCGGCGACCGTGGCCGCGACACTGCCGAGCGCGACGGCGATGACGGTCGGTGAGCTGCTGGCCAGCGATCAGGTCGATACCGTGCTCAACTTGACGATTCCGGCAGCGCACGCCGAGATTGCGCTCGCGGCGATCGCCGCGGGTAAGAACGTCTTCGGCGAGAAGCCTCTCGCCGTCACCATGGAAGAAGCGCGCGCCATCATGGACGCCGCTCAGGCAGCGGGTGTGCACGTGGGATCAGCACCCGACACCGTGCTCGGCACGGGAGCCCAGACCGCTCGTGCGGCAATCGATGCTGGTCTCATCGGTCGCCCGATGGCGGCCACCGCGACGATGGTTACTCCGGGGCACGAGGCGTGGCATCCCCATCCGGACTTTTACTACCTGCCCGGCGGTGGACCATTGCTCGACATGGGCCCGTACTACGTGGCGGCGCTCATTCACATGCTGGGCCCCGTGCGATCTGTGGTCGGCTCGGCGAGCAAGCTGCGCGACGAGCGCACGATCGCGACTGGCCCCCGCGCTGGCGAAACTGTTGCCGTCTCGGTGTACACCCACGTCTCGGGAGTGCTCGAGCACGAGAGCGGTGTGCTCACGACGATCACCACGAGCTTCGATGCGCGCGCGACGAAGGCCGCCCATCTTGAGGTGCACGGTGATCTCGCGTCACTTGTCGCGCCCGACCCCAACCAGTTCTCGGGCGACGTGCTCGTCAACGACCCCGTGACAGAGCAGTGGAATCCGCTAGCCGCCTCGGCGGGCTACGTCGATGCCGCGCGCGGGGCAGGTCTGCTCGACTTCGCAGCCGCGATCGCCGAGGGGCGCGAACCTCGAGCGAATGGCGCCATCGCGCTTCACTCGCTCGATGTCATGACAGCGCTGTTGCAGTCCGCTGACACCGGCGCGCGGGTCGAGGTGACATCGAGTGTCGATCGACCCGCAGTCGTGCCGCTGACTGAGAAGTCGGAGTGGCGAGGAGACACCAGTAGCGTGTGAGCATGACACGCAACTGGGCAGGCACACACGATTACGCGGCCGCGCACATCATCCCTGCCGCAAGCGAAGCTGAGGTGCGCCGCGTCGTCGTGTCGACCTCGGGGCCGGTGCATGCGCTTGGCACTCGCCACTCATTCACCGATCTGCCCGACACCACAGGGATTCTGCTCGATCTGTCGGCGCTGAGTGGAAACTTCACGCTGGGCGACGGAACCGTGTGCGTCGCCGCGGGCACCCGCTACGGGGTTCTCGCTACCTGGCTCGATGAGCAGGAGTTGGCGCTGCACAACCTTGGTTCGCTGCCGCATATCTCAGTTGCCGGCGCAACGGCGACGGGAACGCACGGATCAGGCAACGGCAATGGCGTTCTGACGAGTGCTGTGCGCAGCATGCGCTTCATCACATTCGACGGCGAGGTGCGCGAAGTGCGCCGCGGCGAGGCTGACTTCGCAGCTCTCGCTGTCGGCGTCGGTGCGTTTGGTGTCATCGTGTCTTTGGAGCTTGAGACACAGCGGAGCTATCGCATGCGACAAGACATTTACACCGGCGTATCTTGGGATGCTGCGCTCGGCGCATTCGACGATCTCACTGGCGCTGGCTATAGCGTTTCGGTTTTCACCCGCTGGCTGGGCGAGTCAATCGGTGCGGTTTGGGTGAAGACGAGACTCGCCACCGACGGCGCCCCTGTCGCTGGCGCTCTGCTCGATGGGGTGTTGGATCCGCAAGCGGCGCCACTCGGAGAGTTGGCTGACGTCACCGAGATCGGGGGAGTCCCAGGACCGTGGATGCTGCGCCTGCCCCACTTTCGGTTGGATGGCACTCCTTCGTTCGGCGATGAAATCCAAAGCGAGTACTTCGTCGCTCGCGACGATGCTCCCGCGGCGCTCGCTGCCGTTCGTGAGCTCGGGCCGCTCATCGAGCCGCTGTTGTTCGTGAGCGAACTGCGCACTATGTCGGCCGACGAGCTCTGGCTGAGCCCCGCGTATGGCAGGGACAGCCTCGCGATACATTTCACGTGGCGCAATGAGCCCCGAGCCGTGCGGGAAGTCTTGCCGAAGATCGAAGCTGCGCTCGCTCCCTTCGATGCGCGTCCGCATTGGGGCAAGCTGCACGACTTCACTCGAGCAGATATCGAACGGGTTCACCCGCGCGTGGCTGATGCGCGCGCGGTTTTTGAGCGCTGCGATCCTGAAGGGCGTTTCGTCAACGATCATCTCGCTCGCGTCGGTGTGCGCTAGCTTCGCTCGGGCTCTCGCTCGCGATGATCCGTGCGCGAGGTGCTATCCGCGCCCACGGCCAATCGGGTGATCATCGTCGGCAGGCAGGCGAATAGGCGTGGTCTCGGCGATCTGGTCGCTGAACTGCTCGGGAGTGACCACACTCAACGGTCGCGTCTCATCGATCGTGAGGCGGAATCGCTTTTCGTCGTGTCGCCGTAGCCGCCCTGAGGCGAGAAGCCATGTCGCTCCGATGGTGAACGCGGTGAATGCGGCACCCGCGCCGAGAAGGATAGCCATCCGGGGCCCGTACGCATCGGCAACCCAGCCGACGATGGGTGCCCCGATCGGAGTGCCGCCCAGCAAGATCGCCATGTAGAGAGCAAGCACGCGGCCGCGAAGAGCGGGGTCTGTCGTCGTCTGCACATAGCCGTTCGCGGTCGTGAGCATTGTGACGACAGAGAAGCCGGTGAACATGAGCGTGACGGCGTACAGCCAGTACGACGGCATGAACGCCGACACGGTTGCGGCGACGGCGAACATCAGAGTCGCCCCGATCACTACCCTGATGCGAGCCCGATCACGTCGAGCGGCGAGCAGTGCGCCGAAGAGCGACCCGATCGCCAGGATGGAGCTGAGTAGCCCGTATCCGTCTGCATCCTGGCCGAACTCCAGAGCCATGGTCGAAGCGAAGATCGGAAAGTTCATTCCGAACGCACCTATAACGAACACCATGGAGAAGGTGACGATGAGGTCTGGCCGTTTGGCAACGTAGCGAAAGCCGTCTGCCAGCCGCCCTGCGCCGTCGGCACGGGCGCGAGGGATGAGTTCGTCTGCGCGGATCAGGAGTAGCGCTGCGAGCATCGCAAGGAACGTCACAGCGTTGACCATGAAGACCCAGCCCGTGCCGACCGCGACGATGACAATTCCGGCAACGGCGGGACCGATCATTCGCGCACCATTGAAAGATGCGGCGTTGAGCGCGACCGCGTTCGAGGCGTTCTCACGGGTGACGAGGTCGGAGACGAACGCTTGTCGGGCAGGATTGTCGAACGCCGCAACTACGCCGAGTGCGAGTGCGAACGCATACATCACCGGCAGAGTCATAGCGTCGTTGAGAAGCAGCAGACCGATCGTCAGCCCAAGGAGCAACAGCAGTGCCTGTGTGACCAACAGCAGGTGGCGTCGGTCAAAGCGGTCGGCCACGAAGCCAGTGACGCCGACGAGCACGAGGGGCGGGGCGAACTGCAAGCCCATCGTGATGCCCATTGCGCCGGCATCGTTTGCGGTCAGCTCAGTCAACACCACCCAACTGATGGCGGTTGCTTGCATCCACGCGCCGGTGTTCGATACCAGTGCCCCGATGAACCAGACACGGTAGTTGAAGACCGAAAACGAGCGAAACATCGCCGGAGCCTTGCGAGGGGTGGGGCCGGTGATCGGTGTGCGCGTCACCGATCCACCATCCGCTGCATCAGCACCGCAGCAGCGGCGAGCACATCGCGCTCTGTTGCGTCGAGATCATCGAGTGCTTCTTCGACCCAGGCATCTCGGCGGCGCGCAGTCTCTTTGACAACGGCGCGACCTTCGTCGGTGAGCGAAATCACAACTTTGCGGCCGTCAGACTCGTCGGCATTGCGCGAGAGATACCCAGATTTCTCAAGGCAGTTGACCGTGCGATTCATCGCGGGGGGTGAAATGCGTTCCCGCTCGGCGAGCTCGCTCAGAGCGTGATCGCCGAAGGTCCACAACACTGCCAGTACGGCAAACTGTCCGTCACTCATCGAGTCGACGGCCCGCTGGGTGCGCATCCTCCTCGCGAGCCGGAAGGTCGCGATGCGGAGGTTTGAGGCTTCGGAGGCGAGGTCGCCCGAAGCAGGGGCGTCAGGAAGAGGTGTGTGGTTCATCGGTTTACTTAACATAGGTCATTACCCATGTTAAGTAAACTCAATCCACAGGCGGAAGTTCGGTCTTGGAGCTGGTTTCAATCGCATCTTCTTCGGGGCGTTTGGTTGCACCAAGCGAAACGGTTGCGAGCAGGCCGACGGTGAGGAAACCCGCCGCGGTGAACGCGCTCAACTGGGTGCCCAACGAGAATGCGGCGGCCGCGTCTTCGCCAATCTCTTCGGTCTCAGGATCTGCTTCAAGGCCGGCGATCGCCGCACCCGCGCTATCGACGACGGTTGATACGACAGCGTCGCCCTGCTCGCTGGAGATGCCACGGTCGTCGAGTTTGGCGGCGAGTGAGTTCGCGGTGGTGGTGAATAGCACGGTGCCCAAGATCGCGATGCCGAGCGCTGCGCCGACCTGGCGCGCGGTGGACTGAGTGCCCGAGCCCTGACCCGACAGTTCTACCGGTACATCCTGCAGCACCACTCCGGTGAGCTGGGCTGTCGCAAGCCCGACGCCAAAGCCGTAGACGAAGAGCGCTGGCACAAGCCACCCCCACGCAGCATCCGGTGCCACGATGATGCCGATCCATACGATCCCGACAATCTCGGCGACAATTCCGCCTCGCACGATGATCACCGGTCGCATGCGGCCGCTCAACGCACCGGCAAAACCGCTCGCCACGAATGAGCCGCCGGCGAGCGCGAGCAGGATGAATCCCGTTTGCAACGCATCGAAGCCGAGCACGAACTGCAACCACAGCGGCAGCGAAAGAATGATGCCGAACTCGCCGAGCGACACCACCAGGGCGGCAATATTCCCGTTGCGGAATGATCCGATGGAGAAGAGCGAGAGTTCAAGAAGCGTCGACTTGCCGGAACGTGTGCGGCGCACTTCCCACGCCAGGAAGGCAACGAGTGAAAGCGCTGCGATTGCGAACGCGATTGGCACGGGAGAGAGGTCAAACGGCCACTCCACATCGCCGAAGGTGATGGTCTCGTTGGTCGTCCACCACCCATAGGTGCGTCCTTCGATCAGCCCGAACACGAGCGTTCCGAACAGCAAGACCGAGAGCGCGGCGCCAACCGCGTCGAGCTTCGTCTTCGTGGCGGAGCGTGACTCGGCCACAGTCAGCAGCACACCGAAAATGATCAGAACTCCGAGCGGAATGTTGATGCCGAACGCCCACCGCCACGAGAAGTAGGTCGTGAGCCATCCGCCGAGCAGTGGGCCGACGGCAGCCATGCCACCAATGGTCGATCCCCACACGGCAAAGGCGATGCCGCGCTCTTTGCCCCTGAAAGTGGCGTTGATGAGCGAGAGCGTCGTGGGCAGAATCATCGCCCCACCGACACCCTGAATCAGGCGCGCGAAGATCAGCAGCTCTCCCGTGGGCGCGAGGGCTGCCAGTACAGACGAGGCGGCAAAGATCACCACGCCAATGATCAGCATCCGTCTGCGCCCAATGCGGTCAGCAAGGCTGCCGAACAAGAGAAGAAGCGAGGCAAACACAAGGGTGTAGGCCTCCTGCACCCACTGCACCTGTGTCGAGGTGATGTCGAGATCTTCGACAATGGACGGGATCGCGACGTTGACGATCGTCGAATCGACGATGATCAGCGAGACAGCGATACTGATGAAGACGAGGCCGTACCAGCGGCGGGGGTTTGCTTGCGTCACAATTCGCTAGCTTATCTAGCAATATCTGCAGACGCTAGTCAGAGCAATGGTGTTTAGACTTCTCGTCATGCCTGAGTTCATTGATGCGCACGGCATCGCGATCGTTTACGACGTCTACCCCGCCGCGACCGAGCCCCGCGCGGTTGTGCAACTACTTCACGGTGTGGGCGAGCATGCCGGGCGCTATCACGGGGTGATCAACGACCTCGTGGCCAGCGGCTACACGGTGTACGTCAATGACCACCGCGGTCACGGGCGCACTGGCGTGAAGCAGTACGACGGTGACGCATCCAAGCTCGGCCGCCTCGGCGCCGGCGGAATGCCCGCGGCACTTGCCAGTGTGTGGCAGTTCACACAGCTAATTCGCGATGAGAACCCCTCGCTGCCGCTCGTGATTCTCGGGCATTCATGGGGGTCATTCATGGCGCAGATGCTCATCAATCAGCACCCCGAGGCATACGACGCCCTCGTGCTCAGCGGTTCTGCGCTGCGCACCCCCACGTCACTCAACGGCGGTGACCTCAATGCCCGGTGGAAGGCCAAGGGCGCCATGGGCACCGAGTGGTTGTCTGCCGACTTGCGTGTGGGCCAAGACTTTCTCGACGATCCGCTCACGACGAGCACTCCGCTGCTCAAATTGTTCGGTGTTGTGGATGCCGCGCGCTTGTATGGGCGCCCGCGCAAAGACTTGGGCTACGACATTCCCGCCCTGTTGATGGTCGGTCGTGACGACTCAGTCGGCGGACCCAAGAGCGTTCACAAACTCGCTGCCGAGTATCGCGAACGCTCGGGGCTCACAGACGTGACCACCCTTGTCTACCCCGATGCGCGACACGAGATCTTCAACGACTTCGCCAAGGGAGACGTCAACGCCGACTTGATCGCGTGGCTCAACATACGGTTCGTCTCACGCGAGTGATGTTCGCGTAGCGAGCTGAGCGGTCGGCATCGTTAAGCTGAATTCATGCACGGCGAATATAAAGTCCCCGGCGGCAAACTCGTCGTCGTCGATTTGGAAGAGCGCGACGGCCGAATCGCTGACTTTCGGCTCGCGGGAGACTTCTTTCTCGAACCTGATGGCGCGCTCGCAGACATCAATGCCGCGGTCAACGGGCTTAACGCAGAATCCGATGTGACCGCGATCGCGGCCGCCGTGCGCGCTGCCTTGCCCGAGGGGGCACAGCTTCTCGGTTTCACGCCCGAATCGGTGGGTACAGCGGTGCGGCGAGCGCTGGTCACGGCACCGGGGTGGAGCGACTTCGACTGGGAAGTGGTGCACGACAAGCCGGTCTCGCCACGAATGAACCTCGCGCTTGACGAGGTGCTCACCACACGCGTGGGCGCAGGCCTGCGCAAACCCACCCTGCGCATCTGGGAGTGGAACGAGAACGCGGTGGTCATCGGGTCGTTTCAGTCATTGCGCAATGAAGTCGACCCCGAGGGCGCGACGCGGCACGGCTTCGACGTGGTGCGTCGCATTTCTGGTGGTGGAGCGATGCTGATGGCGGCAAACGCCATCGTCACCTATTCGCTGTACGTGCCTGCTGCCCTCGTGCAGGGTATGACGTTCGCAGATTCTTACGCTTTTCTCGACGACTGGGTGCTGCAAGCTCTGCGATCGCTTGGCATCGAAGCCACCTACCAGCCCCTCAACGACATCGCCTCGCCTCAGGGCAAGATCGGCGGTGCTGCGCAGAAACGCCTCGCCAACGGAGGAGTGCTGCACCACGCCACGCTCAGCTACGACATGGACGGTCAGATGATGACCGAAGTGCTGCGCATCGGTCGCGAGAAGCTCAGTGACAAGGGAACGACCTCGGCGGCCAAACGGGTCGACCCATTGCGTCGACAGAGCGGATTGCCGCGCGCAGGAATCATAGACCGCTTCATCGAAACGTTCACCCGCCTCTATGGTGCTGCGCCAGGCTCGATCACAGACGACGAGTACGCCGAAGCCGAAGCGCTGGTTGAGTCGAAGTTCTCAACTGACGCGTGGCTGCGACGGGTTCCGTGAGCGAGCCAACGTCACCCCCAGAGCGTGGCGCGGTCAAGATCTATCACGGTGACAACCTCGAGGTGATCCGAGAGTTGCCCGACGCGGCTTTCACGCTGATCTACTTGGATCCGCCGTTCAACACGGGGCGGCAGCAGACCCGCGCGGTCGAGACCGCGCGCTCGGCGGTCGCAGCCGCGCCTGAGCAAGCTTCACCGCGCGGCGAGCCGCCGATCGTGCGCCGAGGATTCCACGGCCGTGAGTACGAGCGACTGCGCGGCGACCTTCGCACCTATGACGACACCTTTGACGACTACTGGAATTTTCTCGAGCCGCGCCTGATCGAAGCTTGGCGGTTGCTCGCCGATGACGGCACTCTCTACGTGCACCTTGACTACCGCGAGGTGCACTACGCGAAGGTGATGCTCGACGCGCTGTTCGGCCGCGAGAGATTTCTCAACGAGCTCATTTGGGCGTACGACTATGGCGCGAAGACCCGTAAGCGGTGGCCGACGAAACACGACACCATCCTGGTTTACGTCAAGGACCGGTCACGGTATTGGTTCAATTCCGAAGAGGTCGACCGCGAGCCGTATATGGCGCCCGGCCTCGTGACACCAGAGAAAGCTGCACGGGGAAAACTGCCCACCGACGTATGGTGGCACACGATCGTTCCCACCACCGGACGAGAGAAGACGGGCTATCCGACGCAGAAGCCCGAGGGCATCCTGCGGCGAATCGTGCAGGCGTCGACCCGACCAGGCGACAGTGTGCTCGACTTTTTCGCGGGTAGCGGTACGACGGGTGCGGTCGCGTCTGCGCTCGGGCGCAACGCCGTGCTCGTCGACGAGAACCCCGACGCGATCGCGGTGATGCGCCGGCGAATTCCGCATGCAACGGTCACATTTGGGAGCGCTCCCGATATGCTGGCGCGATGCGATTCGGAACCTTCATCCCCCAGGGCTGGCGCCTAGATCTCGTTGACATCGATCCTGCTGACCAGTGGCGGGTGATGGCGACCGTCGCGGCTCGTGCCGACGAAGGGCCGTGGGAATCACTTTGGATCTACGACCATTTCCACACGGTTCCGGTCCCGACCGAGCAAGCCACGCACGAGGCGTGGACGTTGATGGCGGCGTTCGCGGCGTCGACGCGACGGATCCGACTGGGGCAGATGTGCACCTGCGTGGCGTATCGGAACCCCGCATACCTCGCGAAGGTGGCGGCAACCGTTGACGTCATCTCGGGCGGGCGCACCGAGATGGGCATCGGCGCGGGGTGGTACGAGCACGAATGGGAAGCCTACGGCTATGGATTCCCTGCGATTTCTGAACGACTCGGGATGCTGCGCGAAGGCGTCGACATCATGTCGCAGGCGTGGGCAACCGGTCGGGCCTCGCTCGATGGCAAGTACTACCAGGTGAAGGACGCCATCGTGCAACCGACTCCGCTGCAGTCGGGCGGCGTGCCCCTATGGATCGCAGGTGGTGGCGAGAAGGTGACGCTCAAGATCGCCGCGCAATACGCCCAATACACGAACTTCACGGGAACGCTCGAGGAGTTCGACCACAAGAGTGAGGTTCTTCGTGGTCACTGCGACGCGATCAGCCGGGACTTCTCGACGATCACACGCTCCTCGAATTTCAACACGATCGTCGGTGCCACCGAGGCTGAAGCGGTCGAACGTCTGGCCGTGGTGAAAGAACGGTTGCTGCCGCACGTGGGCGAAGAACGCGCAAACGACATCGAGCGTCAGTACTTGGACTCTCCTGGGTTCGGGTCGGTGGAGCAGGTCATCGATCGTCTCGCCGAGCGTGAGCGCCGAGGCCTGGGCTATGCGATTCATTATTTTCCTGAAGCGGCCTACGACACCAGTGGAATTCAGCTGTTTGAGCGCGAGGTTATCGGCGCACTGGCGTGACAGTGTCTCGCCCCGACCTGCGGTTCAGGTCTTGCGGTTGCCGACTTTGCGCCCACGCTCGGTAGCCAGACGGGTGCGCACTTCGCGCGTCGTGGGCCCGCGTCCTCGCAGCATGTAGGCGCTGATGGCCGCAAGACCAACGGGAATCAGGACCGCGGCGAAGAGGTAGCCGACAGCGTGGGTGTCGCTGTATGCGCCCAAGCCGATCGCAACCCACATCGCGGCCATGACGAGCACGACGTAGCCCATCCAACCGGTGCCGAAAGGAGCAGCGAAGCGGCGCCGCGCTGGGCGCTTGCCGCCTGACCACCGCGAACCATCCCAGTACTTGGATCCGCCGGTGCGAGTGTCGGGATACCAGCCAGGGATCGTAGGAACGGGCTCGATCATTTTCTCCTCGTTTCGCAGAAACGCGTACGCGAAAGCCGCTGCGGGCTCACACTAGCCGAGTTGGCGTAGGCCCGGCCGGACCCGGTGCGTGCTCGTCGTGGGCCTGCCGCTACGCTGGGCCGCGTGGACCCCGTCATAACGACACTCATCATTCTCGTGATGGCGATCATCGCGTTCGTGAGCAATCGGGTGCCGCTGGAGATCGTGGCGGTCGGAGTCGCGCTTTCTTTGTGGGCCACGGGCATCCTCACCCTTCCCGAGGCCCTGTCAGGCTTCGGGGATCCCACTGTCATCTTCATCGCGACGCTTTTCATCGTCAGCGAGTCCCTGGATTCATCGGGGGCGATGGCCTGGGCAGGCCAATGGGTGATCGGGCGAGCGGGAACCCAACGCGGCAAGATCGTGGTCGTGATCAGCTTGCTGGTGGCCGTGGTCTCGGCATTCATCAGCATCAACGGTGCCGTCGCCGCGCTGTTGCCACTCGTTGTGGTCGTGGCGGCGCGTGCGGGGATCGCAGCATCCAAACTTCTGATTCCCCTCGCCTTTGCTGCGTCGGCGGGATCGATGCTTACGCTCACGGGCACGCCCGTCAACATTGTCGTGTCAGATCTCGCCGCCTCTAGTGGTGGTCGAGCATTCGGCTATTTCGAGTTTGCGCTGGTCGGCATCCCGTTGTTGATGGGCACTATCGCAATCGTGCTGTTGCTCGGCCCACGGTTGTTGCCTGATCGCCCTGCAGTCGCGGTTCCGGTCGATCTGGTTCGACATGCTCGCCTGCTTCGCAGCCACTACGAAGTCACTCTCGACACCGCAGCGATCATCAACTCCACCGATGGCGTGACCGAGATTGTGGTGCCCCCTCGTTCGCCCTTGATCGGCGAGCGGGTGGCGCCTGGCATGGCCGTTCCAGGCGAAGCTCTGGTGGTGCTGGCAGTGCGTCGCGGAGATGACGCCATCAACGACAAAGAGGTCGTGGTGCGCGCCGGTGACGCGCTGCTGATGCAGGGCACCTGGGATGAGCTCGTGCGCAATTCTGAACGGCCAGGCGTGCTCAGCGTTGACCCGCCGCGCGCTTTGCGTCGGTCGGTGCCCCTGGGTCGAGGCGCACGCCGTGCATTGGTCGTTCTCGCTGGCATGGTGGTACTGCTTGCGACGGGCTGGGTGCCGCCAGCAGTGGCGGGCCTGCTCGCGGTGGGCGTGCTGATTCTCACCCGCACCATCACGTTCCCCCAGGCATATCGCTCGGTGTCGTGGACCACCGTGGTGCTGATCGCTGGCATGATGCCACTTGCGACCGCCGTCACCGTGACCGGCACTGCGGACCTCGTCGCCGACTCGCTCATCAACTGGCTGGGCGGCGCGAACCCGTATCTTTCGCTGCTGGTGCTTTGCCTGCTGACGCTCGTGCTCGGTCAGCTCATCAGCAATATGGCGACCGTGCTGATCGTTGCGCCGATCGCGGTCGCGCTGGCTGGCATTCTCGATCTGTCGGTTATGCCCTACATGATGGCGCTCACGGTCGCGGGAGCGGCTGCGTTCTTCACACCCATCGCCACCCCCGCCAACCTCATGGTGATGGAACCCGGCGGATACCGATTTGGCGACTACTGGAAGCTAGGGCTTCCGCTCGCTGTCTTCTTCATCGCGATGGCTGTGCTCTACGTGCCACTCATCTGGCCGTTCTAGCCGAGATCTTCACCTGTCGTCGGGTCCCATGCCTGGCACGCGCTTTCGTAGTCGCGCATCGACAGGTCGGCGTATGCGCGCGACCACGCCACGATTGCTGCGCTCGCCGACTCGGGGCTGCCGATATATCCCACCACGCGCCCCGCGGTGAAGCTCTGGGCGTGTGAGCGTCCGAGTACGGCTGCGCAGCCAAGCACGTAGTCGTGAAAAGCCTCATAAGAGAGCCCCTCCAGCTCAATGGAGCCTTTCATGTCGTGGAACTGCCGCACGTAGTAGTCGCGATTCGGTCCCCCGAGGTACCCCAGGAACGGGTCGGAGACGGCCTGCAGAATGCGCTGCAGGCCGACGACGCGAAAACCGTACCCATGCTCGGCGACACCTCGCGCAAGACGTTCGGGTTGCGTCATCTTGCCGTGCAGACTCAGCACCGATTCGCCCGCTTCTTTGATCTGCAAGACAATCGCGTCATCGTCAGCGCCTGTGAGAAGCTGCAGATAACAACGGGTGCCGACACTTCCCACGCCGACCACACGGCGCGCCAGGTCTTTCGGAAGGTACTGCGACAGCACGA
Organism: Microbacterium sp. NPDC076911; assembly: GCF_040687125.1. Lineage (NCBI taxonomy): Bacteria > Bacillati > Actinomycetota > Actinomycetes > Micrococcales > Microbacteriaceae > Microbacterium > Microbacterium sp. NPDC076911. The sequence goes on from NZ_JBFBMP010000005.1 coordinate 225,422, forward strand.
TGTCGATGTCGATTGGCACGCTCTCGCGATACTGCCGAAAGAGGTAGCCGACTTCGTGGGTAGAGTGCGCGATGCCGCCAGCAGCCTCCGCCTCGTCGAGAGTGATTCGCTTCATCGTTGGCGGCTGTTCGCGAAATCTCAGCGTGCCATCTTCAGCATGTTCGGTGAGTCGGTCCAGCGCCCGTGATCCGGTTCGCCGTTCGGCTGCCGCGATGGCTGCTTTTGCCGCGCGTTTGCCCTGCTTGCTCATGCGCTGGTTGGCGAATTCGCTGTTGAGGTGCATGAAATAGCGTTCCAGCGCACTCATGCTGTTGCTCGCGCGCAGCGAACTGACGTAGGCGCGCACCGCGGCATCCGCCGTGACTGTGACAAGGTCTTCGTCATAGTCGGCGTGCCGACCGCCGATGACAACGCTCGTCACTAGTCGCTTCACGTCCCACTCCCACGGAGCGATCGCTGCTTCGTCGAAGTCGTTGAGATCGAAGACCAATCGGCGCTCCGGCGAGGCATAGAACCCGAAGTTGCTGATGTGCGCATCCCCGCAGGCAGCGACGGGAATGTTTGAGCTGGGCGCGTCGGCGAGGTCGGCAGCCATCAGCCCTGCCGTGCCCCGATAGAACGCAAAGGGATTCGCGAGCATGCGCTGCATGCGCAACGGGACGAGTTCCGCGACGCGGTCAGCGTTCTGCTCGCGCAGGTGAGCGACCGCATCGCGGTGGGGCACTTCCGTCAACTCGCCGAGCGAGCGTCGTGGCACCGCTTTGCGCTGTTTATGTCCGAGCGCGCGAGCGTCAGCGCGGGAGATTATCGGCAGATCCCACGCGGGACGAAGATCATGAACGGCCATGATCAGATCATGGCCGACAACGAGTGCTTCCGCCACAATTCGCCGCGGGCGCTCACTAAGAGAAGTCGGCAGCCACAGCGTTGCGGTGGTATTCGAAGATGATGCTCGTGCGAGTGGATGCGACACTCGGTCGCGCAGAAAGATGATCAACGACAAAACGACGCACCGCTGAAGAGTCTTGTACCGCGATGTGCACCAAGAAGTCATCGCTTCCGCCGACGAAGAAGAGCTGGATCACCTCGGGGAGGCTTCTCACCTCGTCGGTAAACAGCCCGATGTTCTCTTGACGAGCACCTGGGCGCAGCGTTACCCCGATCATCGCCTGCAGTCCTCTGCCCAAAGCGGCGTAGTTCTGTGCCGCGTGCACTCCGGTGATGAGCTTTCTGTCGATCAACGCGCGCACACGGGTATGGGCGGTTGACGGCGCGACGTTGAGCGATGAAGCGATATGGGCGATAGTCGCCCGCCCGTCGGCCGAGAGGATCTCAATGATGCGTTCATCCAAGTCGGTGAGCTCATTCGGCATGGCGACGATCCTTCATGCTGCACTGCCCTGCTACGGTCGGCAACGACTATTCTTTGGGAAATGGGTACATTCTGTGACGAATCTATCAATAACTGGCTAACACTCGAATGAATCTGGCAATGTGGGCGCTCTCAACACAACGAAAGAGTGTCCATGCGCATTGGCATCCCCACTGAGATCAAGAACAACGAGAACCGCGTCGGAATGACACCCGCTGGCGTAGACACACTCGTGCAGGCCGGTCACAAGCTGATCATTCAGTCGGGCGCGGGGCTCGGCAGCAATATCACTGACGAGAGTTTTCGCGCCGCGGGGGCGGAAATCGTCGACACTGCTGACGAGACGTGGGCACGCGCCGAAATGGTGGTGAAGGTCAAAGAACCCATCGCTGCCGAGTACGCCAGGCTCCGCTCAGATTTGACCCTCTTCACCTACCTGCACTTGGCGGCGGACCGACCGCTCACTGAGGCGTTGATGACGGCGGGGACGACAGCGATCGCATACGAAACAGTGCAGACGCCAGACCGGGCACTGCCCCTGCTCGCGCCGATGAGCGAGGTGGCCGGGCGACTGTCAATCGTGGTCGGCTCGCACGCTCTGCTGAAAGCGAAGGGGGGACGCGGAATGCTCATGGGCGGCGTTCCCGGCACACCGAAAGCAAAGGTGCTGGTGATCGGCGGGGGCGTTGCTGGCGAGCATGCAGCAGCAAACGCGCTAGGCCTCGGGGCAGACGTCGCGATCGTCGATGTGTCCTTGCCGCGACTGCGCCAACTCGAAACCCGTTTTGGCGGTGCGGTGCAGACTCGTGCCTCAACGCGGTACGAGATCGCTGAGCAGCTGGCCGACGCAGATCTGGTGATTGGATCGGTACTGATCCCGGGCGCGGCGGCCCCCAAGCTCGTCACGCAAGAAATGGTCAAAGCGATGAAGCCGGGTTCGGTGCTGGTAGACATCGCTATCGACCAGGGCGGATGCTTCGAGGGATCACGCCCAACGACGCACGACGACCCGACGTTCGCCGTGCATGATTCGCTGTACTACTGCGTTGCCAATATGCCCGGCGCTGTGCCGCACACTTCAACCCGTGCGCTCAGCAACGCCACGTTGCCCTACATTGCGTCGATCGCGAATCACGGATGGGACGCGGCTGCTGAACGCAACCCGGCGCTCGCACTGGGGCTCAACGTTCGAGATGGCGTCGTGACCAACGCGGGAGTGAGGGCCGCGCTGGGCCTGTAGAAACGACGAACGCGCTGGATCCGGTGAGTGAGATCCAGCGCGTTTATCGCCACGTCAGGTTACAGACGGTTCGAGGCCTCGGTGAGCACGCTGCGAAGGATCTGCTCGATTTCGGTGAACTCGGCCGGACCTATCGTCAGCGGCGGCGCCAGCTGGATCACGGGGTCGCCACGGTCGTCAGCACGGCAATAGAGTCCGGCGTCGAACAGCGCCTTGGAGAGGAATCCGCGCAGCAGTCTTTCGGACTCGTCGTCGTTGAAGGTCTCTTTCGTCGCCTTGTCTTTGACGAGTTCGATTCCGAAGAAGTAACCATCGCCGCGAACATCGCCGACGATGGGAAGATCGGTGAGCTTCTCGAGTTCAGAACGGAAGATCGGCGAGTTCTCTCGAACGCGTTCGAGCAGCCCCTCTTCTTCGAAGATGTCGAGGTTCTCCAGTGCCACAGCGGCGGAGACGGGGTGCCCGCCGAACGTGTAGCCGTGATAAAAAGCGGTGTCGCCGTGCGCGAACGGTTCGTAGATTTTGTCGCTCACTACCGTTCCGCCCAGCGGCGAGTAGCCGCTGGTGACGGCCTTCGCGAAGGTGATCATGTCGGGTTTGTAGCCGTATGCATCGCAGGCGAACATGTGGCCGACTCGTCCGAAGGCGCAGATAACTTCATCTGAGACGAGCAATACGTCGTATTTGTCGCAGATTTCGCGCACTCGTTGAAAGTAGCCGGGGGGAGGGGGGAAGCATCCACCCGAGTTCTGCACCGGCTCAAGGAACACCGCGGCAACAGTGTCGGGGCCCTCGAACTGGATCATCTCCTCGATGCGGTCGGCCGCCCAGACTCCGAACTCTTCGAGACTTTCCGTCGGGCCGCCCATCTCAGCGGCGCGATAGAAGTTCGTGTTCGGCACGCGGAACCCACCGGGGGTGACGGGCTCGAACATCGACTTCATTGCCGGAATGCCCGTGATCGCCAGTGCGCCTTGCGGGGTGCCGTGGTAAGCGACGGCGCGTGAGATGACCTTGTGCTTGGTGGGCTGGCCTTGCAGCTTCCAGTAGTACTTCGCGAGCTTGAACGCTGTTTCAACAGCTTCGCCGCCGCCGGTGGAGAAGAAGACCTTGTTCAGGTCTCCGGGGGCGTAGCTCGCGATGCGGTCAGCGAGTTCAATGGCGGCTGGATGCGCGTACGACCAGATTGGAAAGAATGCCAACTGCTCGGCTTGTTTGGCCGCGGCTTGTGCGAGGCGCTTGCGCCCGTGACCCGCGGCGACGACGAACAGACCAGAAAGGCCGTCGATGTACTTCTTGCCTTGCGAGTCCCAAATGTGGTGCCCCTCGCCCTTGGTGATGATGGGGACTCCCGGTCCCTCCGTCATCACCGACTGGCGCGCGAAGTGCATCCATAGATGGTCTTTCGCCATCTCCTGCAGTTCTGACTCGGTGCGCGCGGCGCGCTCGGACGATGTCGACATGGAAACTCCGCTCTAGGCCTTCTGATCGACATTACTCGTGAGCGGCTCCGCGAGGCCACGCCGGTTCGTCCGATTCAGAGGCCGCGAGCGGCGGACCGTCCGGCGAAGATGCGGGCGCAGGATACGTCCCCAGTTCTCGCATCCTGCGCCCGCAGGTTCAGGCGGCGCCAACCGGTGCTGTTGCGGATCACATCCACTCTGGCTGTGTTGCGAGATCGGCGCGATAGACCTAGGTCTATAGCCGAGAGAAGACTGCGCGAAGATAGTGGTCACAACGGTGAAAGCGAGGGGCATGCGAGCGCAGCAGGGGCAAGCGGCGCCGCGCGTTGCGCGTGCAGCATCCTTCGTTCGAGCTCTCTTGCTGATTGGGCTGATCGGCACGCTTGGGGGGCTCCTCGAGCTGGTGCTGGTCCTTCCCGGTTCTGAGTTTCCCGGCGTGCTGGTGCTCTACACCGTGGTGTTCTGGGTGTACCTCGCGGCTGGGCTGGTCGCGTGGTACCGGCGGCCCAGCAACCCGATGGCTGCCCTGATTCTGGCGGGTGCCCTGGTGGTGTACCTCTCCAACCTCCGCAACGCCTCGCCGCCGATATTGGTGGGGATCGGGCTGGTTTTCACCACCACGATCTTGGCGGTGATCGTTCACCTGCTACTCGCCTTTCCCTCTGGGCGACTCGGAAGCAACGCTGCACGCGTGGTTGTTGCCGGTGCCTACTTCGTTGCCGTAGTGCTGCAGGCGCCGCTGTACCTCGCGACGTCTGAGACGGTGCTCGAGACGGCCATCATTACGCAGCGCCTATGCGGGTTCACCGTGATGGGAGCAACGTCGTTGATGCTCGCATTGCGCGTGCGGGCGGCTGATCCTGCGCACCGAAGGGTGCTCTTGCCGCTGTTCTCCTACGGAATGTTTGTGGTGCTTGGCGTCCCGTTCGCGACGTTGCTGTTCGATGGGTTTGCGCCACCGACGCGCGAAGTGGTGCAACTGGTGTTGCTGACGGGCGTCCCGATTGCTTTTGTGTTCGGGATGCTGCGCGGTGGCTTCACGCACGTGGGAGAACTCGCTGATCTGGGGGTGTGGTTGAGCGTCGATGTGGCAGCAGACTCACTTCAAGACGCGCTGGCACTGACTCTCGGAGATGACACCGTGCGCCTGGGGCTTCGCGGCGGCGCCCCGGGAGAGTTCGTTGACGAGGCCGGGGAGACGGTGAACGTCGTCGGCCGTGCCCAAGGACGAGAGGTTGTTGAAGTCACTGTGGCGGGTGAGAGTGTCGCCGTCATCGAGTACGACTCCCGCATGAATGGCAACGCTGAGCATGTGCGCAGAGCGGGGCAGGTGCTCGCCGTGGCGCTCGATCGCACGCGACTCTCAGCGGAGCTTCTGAGGAGTCAACGGGAGTTGCGCGAGTCCCGAACGCGCATCGTTGAAGCGGCAGATCTGGAACGACTGCGCATAGCCCAAGACCTGCATGATGGGTTGCAGGTTCAATTGGTTTTGCTGGCTCTCGAAGCCCAACAGATTGCGGGTATTGCTGACTCATCGCCGTCGACCAAGTCTGCTGCCACCACACTGCGCAAGCGCATCGATGCCGCGGCGGCAGACCTTCGACGGCTGGTCCACGACGTCTTGCCACTGACGCTGACCGAGCGAGGTCTGAGCGATGCCGTTGAAGACCTCGTTGATCGCATGCCGATCCCCACCGCGCTTGAGGTGCACCCACCCGATCTGCATTTGTCTGAGCCGGTAAGCAACACGGCATACTTTGTGGTCGCTGAAGCCCTTGCCAATACGGTCAAGCATGCTGATGCTGCATCGGCGAGGGTGAGCCTTGTGCAGACCGCGGGCGCGCTCCACATTCACGTGAGCGACAGCGGTCGAGGTGGCGTGATTGTCGAAGGGCGTGGGCTGCGTGGGCTTGCCGATCGGGTCGACGCGCTCGGTGGAACTGTGAATCTTCGTTCACCCGATGGCGGGGGAATGGCCCTTACCGTGGAGCTGCCATGCGAGTTGTGATTGCCGAAGATGAAGCACTGCTCAGGCAGGGTCTCGACCTGGTCTTGGCGCAGGACGGCTTCGACGTCGTAGCGACCGTCGCCGACGCCGCACAGCTCGATGTTGCGGTCGCTCGGCATGAGCCTGAGCTCGTTGTCACCGACATCCGTATGCCGCCGACGTTCACCGACGAAGGGCTCGCGGCAGCGGTGCGCATCCGGACCCGCTGGCCGCAGACCGCTGTCGTTGTGCTCTCGCAGCACGTGCAACGCCGCTACGCCGAAGAGCTGCTCGGGGATGGGCGTGGCGGCGTGGGCTATTTGCTCAAACAGCGCATCGCTGACGTTGACACCTTCACCCAAGACCTGTGGCGAGTGGCAGCCGGGGGCACCGCGCTCGATCCCGATGTGGTGGAGATTCTGGTCTCTCGTGCTCGAATGCTGGGAGGCGGGGTGGATCGTCTCACGCAACGCCAGCGGGAGGTGCTCGCTCTGATGGCTGAGGGGCGCAGCAACGCATGGATCGCTGCGAGTCTCGGCTGCTCAGAGAAAGCAGTGGTGCAGCACACATCTCGTATCTACGACGCCCTCGGGCTTCCTGTCGATGCCGATGATCACCGGCGGGTGCTCGCGGTACTGCACTACCTCACCGAGTGACCATCCTCGGACTCGCGCCGCTCGGTAAAGCGCTGAACGCACTCGAGTAGCTCAGCTCCTTCGCCGCCGATCCCTCTCGATGGATAGCAGCGGTCAATTTGGTGACGCGGACGCGAAAACCGGTCCTTATCGTGAAGGCGAAGGAGTGCGTCGCGCCAACCCCTGATGCAAATAAATCTTGACAAACAACAAACAGGGTCTCTACTCTCGCAATAGCAGGCAATCGTCGCGAAGAGGTGACGGTAGCGCAATCCGAGCAAGGTCGCATCGACGCGACGCGCCGAGAGGATTAACGTGTACGAAGCAGTACGAAATGGCCGCACAAAGGCCCTCGCACTCTTGACGAGTGCAGCGATAGCACTTCCACTGGGCATGATGTCGGTCGCCCCGGCACAGGCGGCAGAAGCGACGCTCGTCGGTTCAGGTGACGCGCTCATCTCAGCAGTTGAGGAGACTCCCGAGTTCAACGCTCTGGTCTTCTCAAAGACCGCCGCCTTCCGGCATGCGAACATCCCCACTGCGGTCGCTGCGATTGAGCAACTCGGCATCGACAACGGCTTCACAGTCGACGCTACTGAAGATGCGACTGCGTTCACCGACGAGAATCTCGAGCAATACGACGTTGTTGTCTGGGTATCGACGACCGGCGACGTTCTCGATACCACCCAACAGGCAGCATTCGAGCGCTACATCCAGGCAGGTGGTGGATACGCCGGCATACACGCGGCAAGCGACACTGAGTACACCTGGGAATGGTACGAAGGCCTTGTCGGTGCATATTTCGAAGGACACCCCGCGCAGCAGAACGGTGTGATCGAGGTTGAAGATCACGCTCACGAGTCGACCTCTCACCTCGGTGACACCTGGACCCGCTTCGACGAGTGGTACGACTTCCAGACCAACCCGCGCGACGACGTTCACGTCCTGCTCTCGTTGGACGAGTCGTCGTATAGCAACGGCGGCATGGGTGAGGACCACCCGATCGCGTGGTGCAACGTATACGACGGTGGACGATCCTGGTACACCGCAGGCGGACACACCAACGAGGCCTTCGCAGAGCCCGACTTCTTGACCCACGTTCTTGAGGGCGTGCGCACCGCGGCCGGCGTCGTTGACTCCGACTGCAGTGCTTCTCAATCAGACAGCTACGAGCTCGTCACCCTCGCCGACGACACCGGCAACCCGATGTCGCTCGAGGTCGCCCAAGACGGCACCGTGTTCTATGTCGAGCGCAATGGCCGAATCCAGCGGATCGACCCCGACACGCAGCAGCGCACCACCGCGCTGAACCTCAGCGTCACGCTGGGCAACGAAGACGGTTTGCTCGGCGCGGTGCTTGACCCCGACTTCGCTGAGAACGGGTGGATGTACGTCTACTGGTCGCCGTCCACCGTGTCGGACGAAGACGGTCCACACAACCGCATTTCGCGGTTCACTTACGACCCTGCGATCGACTCGTTCGACTCTGCGTCAGAGCAGACCCTGCTCAAGATCACCACGCAGCGGGACGAATGCTGCCACGCCGGTGGTGACATGGTCTTCGACCTGGATGGCAACCTCGTGCTTGCCACGGGTGACAACACCAACCCCTTCGCATCGAACGGTTTTACGCCGATTGACGAACGCGATGGGCGCTCATCGTGGGATGCCCAGCGCAGCTCGGGCAACACAAACGACCTTCGAGGAAAGGTCATCCGCATCACCCCGCAGGATGACGGCACGTACACGATTCCGGCGGGCAACCTGTTCGATGAGTCCGCTGACGCGAACGACCAGACACGTCCCGAGGTCTACGCGATGGGCTTCCGCAACCCGTTTCGCATCGGCCTCGACCCGTACAGCGGAAGCATCCTCGTCGCCGACTATGGCCCAGACTCAGGCAGCTCGAGCGACACCCGCGGACCTGCCGCGACCACTGAATGGAACATCGTTGACGAGCCGGGAAACTACGGCTGGCCTTACTGCACTGGTGAGACCTGCTATGTCGACTACGACTTTGCGACGTCGACATCTGGTGACCGGTTCGACCCGAACGCCATCATCAACGACAGCCCTGGCAACACCGGGCTGAGCCAACTCCCGCCAGTGATCACCCCCGAGTACTGGGGTGTGCGAAATGCGAGCGACAACCCGTTCCCCGAGATCGGAGCTGCCGGCTACACGGGAGCCCCGATGGGCGGACCCGCCTACGCGTATGACCCTGACCTGGACTCCGACACCAAGTGGCCTGAGTACTGGGATGGCAAAGCGTTCTTCGGTGACTGGAACCTCGGTGAGGCGTTCAGCGTCACGATGAACGAAGACACCACCGATGCTCCTTTGCACTCTGAGATCGTGGGCGTCACGCGCATGCTTCCCGGTATTCTCGACCCCGACCAGGGCTTCTACCGAGTTATGGACGCACAGTGGGGCCCCGATGGATCGCTGTATGTGATCGACTGGGGTCAGGGCTTCGGCGGCAACAACTCGAGCTCGGGCATCTACCGAATCGACTACGTCAAGGGCAACCCATCACCGATCGCTCGTGCGAGCGCTGACAAGACCAGCGGGTCGGAAGAAACTCTGACCGTGCAGTTCACGTCGGAAGGCTCGCGCCACCCGTCGGGCGAAGCGATCACCTATCTGTGGGACTTCGGTGACGGCAGCGCCACGACTGACGAGCCGAACCCCGAACACACCTACACCGGATATGGCGAGTACACCGCGTCGCTGACGGTGTCAGACGCTGAGGGACAGTTCGCGATCGCCTCAGTCAACTTGGTTGTCGGAAACGTCGAACCGACGGTGAACATCGTGTTCCCTGAGAACGGCGGATTCTTCGAGTGGGGCGACGAGGTCGCCTACCAGATCGTTGTTGATGACCCCGACGGCACTGGCGAAATCGACTGCTCTCAGGTCGAGGTGCTGCCGGCCTTGGGCCACGACTCTCATCAGCACCCGATGGGTCAACTCAGCGGCTGCGAGGGAAGCATCCCGACAGGTCGCGATGGTGGGCACGGCATTACCGAGAAGCTCTTCTGGGTTGTCGATGTGCGCTACACCGATGACGGTGGTGCCGCGGGCGTGCCGCTGACTGGCTATGGCACAAACCTGCTGACGCCCAAGTACCTCGAAGCGGAGTTCTTCGCAGAGTCCGCCAACCTGGACGGCAGCGACGGCGTGCGTACCGAAGACACCGGAGACGAAGGCGGCGGGTCGAACCTGTCATATGTCGACGTGGGTGACTGGTGGTCGTACGAGCCGATCAACTTCAAGGGCATTGACGCCGTGCGAGCCCGCTTGGCTGTACCTAACGGTTCAGGCAGCATCTCGATGCGTTGGAACGCCCCCGATGGTGAAGAGCTGGCAACCATTCCGTTCACCTCGACAGCTGGATGGCAGAACTACCAGTACTTCGACGTCGATCTGGCAGATCTGCCGACCGAGACGGGCACGCTCTACTTTGTGCTCACCGCTGGCAAGGTGAACGTCAACTACTTCGAGTGGGTGGGCGCTGGTGTCGACGCCAACGGTCTTCCGGTTATCACGCTCGACGCGGACCAGACCACTGGCAACGCACCGTTGACAGTCAACGCGACCGCGTCTGCCGTCGATCCTGAAGGTGGCGATGTCACGCTCGAGTGGAACGCAGGACTGGGCGACGGATTCGTCGCAGGCGATGGCGAGCAGCAGTTTGTCTACACCCAGGCCGGTCAGTACGTTCTGACGGTTCGCGCAACTGATGACACGGGCGCTACCAGCGAAGAGTCCCTCACGATCACTGCAGAGCAGCCAGCATTGGGCATGTGCTTCTCAGGGCGATCAGATGACTTCCTCGGTGACGCACTCGACACTGACCGGTGGGACAGCAACGTTCGCCTCAACCAAGAAGTGGTTGTCGAAGACGGGCACTTGGTCATCCCCGCGACGAAGACCGATATCAATGGGGCCGGCGGAGATGCGCCGAACATCATCCTGCAAGAACTGCCTGACGGCGCTTGGCAGGCGACCGCCAAGGTCACCTTCGAGGCTACGGCGCAGTACCAGCAGGCTGGCCTGATCGTCTACGGCGACGATGACAACTACGCCAAGATGGTGCTTCAAGCCCGAAACACCACCGGCACGCGCATCTTCCAGTTCATTCGGGAAGAGGCGGGCGTGACCAACGAGGTCGCAGCGTCCAACACTGGCAACCTTGGTTCGGAGTTCCCCGAGACCTACTTCGTACGGTTCACAAGTGACGGAACCAGCCTGAATGCGTGGTATTCGTCCGACGGCATCGACTTCACGATGATGTCGCAGACGAAGCAGCTGGCGGGCATCGAGAATCCGCGAATCGGCCTCGCCGCATTTGCAAACTCGAACTCGCCACGCGAGGTCGTCGACGCACAGTTCGACTGGTTCCACATCACTCCTGACGACACGGCAAGTGTTGCCACACCGAATGACGAATTCGATGGCGACTCGCTTGACACTTGCCGCTGGAGCGTCGTGGACCCCGAGCCCGAGGGATATCGCGTAGCGGACGGCTACCTCGAGATCGATACCACTGCGGAGGACATCTACACCAACGCCACGGGCGCCCCGAACTTCATCGTGCAAGAGCAGCCCGGTGATGAGTGGACGATCGAGACCAAGGTAGATGCCTCGGCTCTTGACCGCCGCTATCAGCAGGCAGGGTTGATCGCGCTCGGCGATGACGACAACTACGTGAAGATCGACCTCGTGTCGACCAACGCTGGTGGTTCGGCAGTCGTACGCAACCTAGAGATGCGAAGCGAAATCGACGGTGCTATCCAGACCCCGCAAGCTACTGTCAGCGGCTTGGCCACTGACGGAAACGTGTGGCTGCGCCTGTCGAGAGATGGCGACACGTTCAGCGGTTCGTACAGTACTGACGGCGACACCTGGATCGCGATGTCGGACACGATGTCGAACGCCGCCGCTGCGGATGGACAGGTCGGGGTCTACGCACTCGGCAATTCCAGCCAGGGCACTGTGTCGCGTACCGCGCGCTTTGACTACTTCCGGGTGGTTGAAGATGCGGTAGTCGAGCCTCTTGAGATCAGCTCGACCCTCACGCCTGCTGACCCCGATGGCACCGATGACTGGTACACCGAGCCCGTGACGGTGGAGGTAGACATCACCGGAGGCGGCGAGAGCAGCGTGTACCGCGAGGTGAATGTCAATGGCGCCGGATGGGTGGAATACACCGCCCCAATCGAGGTCGCCGATGATGGCGAGCACATCGTGCAGTACCGCGCATCGAGCCCCGAAGTCGACCCGGTCGACGGCGAAGTGACGTTCAAGATCGATGCAACGCCCCCCGCAGTCGAAGATTCGACAGACCTCGATGCGCGCCCACGCACGCTTGAGCTCACGGGCGAAGATGACACCAGTGGTGTCGCCTCGATCGAATACCGCATAGGTGATGGCGAGTGGACGCAATACGAATCAACCGTTGAGCTCAGCGATGATGCTCAGACGATCACATACCGCGCGACCGACTCCGCTGGCAACGTGTCAGATGGCGGTTCTCTGGAAGTGCCTGAGGTTGTCGCAGCGGATACCGAGCGTCCGGTGGTGGTGTTGGTGTCGCCTTCGACGGCTGGTCCGTTCTCGGAGCTCGACATTCAGGTGGATGCTGCAGACAATGCCGGGTTGAACCGTGTTGTCGCGAACATCTACAAGGACGGGTTCCTGGTCAAGAGCACGCAGTCTGCGGCGGATGGGGCGGTGGAGTTGTCTCATACGGCGACCGTGTCTTTGCCGGATGGTTCGTATTCGATGAAGTACAACGCGTCGGATGTGGCGGGGAATGTCTCGTCGACGGGTGTGGTGTCGTTCACGATTGATGCGACTGTTCCGACGGTGACGGTGAAGTCTGGTGATGAGTTCACGATCGGTGATGCGGCTTCGGGGTATGAGAAGTTGAGCCTGAAGTTGTTTGATGCGGGTCTGGTTGATCGGGTGGAGATCAATGGGACGGTGAAGGATCTCACTAACGCGAAGTGGTCGGATGTGAACGGTATTGTTCCGGGCACGTTTGGTGCGGTGTTGGGTGAGAACACTGTGGTCGTGTTCGATGTGGCGGGTAACGCTACCGAGTTGATGTTCACTCTGGTGGAGCCTGCTCCGGCAGCGCCGGTGTGGGATGCGAGCGTGGTGTACAACACCGGTGATGAGGTGTCGTTTAACGGGTCCACGTATGTGGCGCAGTGGTGGACGCGTAACGCGCAGCCGGATGCATCAACGACGGGTTCGTGGATGTTGCAGGGCGACCTGGTGCCGGCAGCAGGCACGGGTGTTCGTGAGTGGACCGCATCGTGGGTGTACACCGGTGGTGAGGTTGTTGCTCATAACGGTCACGTCTGGAAAGCGAAGTGGTGGACCCGCAACGCGACCCCCGGCGCGAGCGTCTGGCAAGACCTCGGCAGCTACTAAAATCTGAAAGACGGTGTCTAGCCGTGCAGCCGCAGCGCTGCACGGCTAGCCGCATTCGAGAATTCAACGGAGAATTTCCATGACTGTATCTCTGCTCGCAAGGCGCGTCGCGCTGGTGCTTGTTGCGGCGCTCATCATTTCGCTTGCTGTGCTTCCGGCGCGAGCAGTAGCGCATGGCGGGCCGTATGAACTCACGGTGGCTCATGACGGAGCAGGTGGCTTCACCGTTTCCGCGCGATACACGCGCGATGCGCACGTCGTAGAGGCAATCATGGACGCGGTCGTCACCGCTGTCGCGTCGGACGGCACGAAGGTGGGCCCGGTTGCGCTGGTTTCATCCAGCGAAGGCATCGGGCGTTGGGTGACGGAAGGGCCGATAGTCGGTGATGGTGACTGGACAGTCACCGCGAAGACAACCACGCCCCAGGTAGAGCATGCAGTCATCGAGGTAACAGTCGAACCCCTTGCACCTCCGGTTGCGATTGAATCGAACGAGGAGACCGTCGTGAGTGAAGAGCCGGCTCTAGCGGCATCGTCCGATGGCATTGGCAACAACGCGCTGCTCATCGTCGTGGTTCTCGGGGGCCTTCTCGTCGCAGGCGTCGTCGCGGTTGTGGTGATGGTTCAGCTGCGGAACAAGCGACGCTGAACGGCGGTGCCGTGCATCCCGGTGACGCGGCAATCGCTTCGCTGGTGAGAGGGCCCGGGCATCTGAAAACGGCGCCGGCTGCGAGAAGTTGATCTCGCAGCCGGCGCCGTTTGCTATGCGCTGCAGCTAGTCTCGAGCGCTGCGAGCAGCGAAGCGCTGCTGGAGGAGAACCGCCACCACGATAATGATTCCCTTCGCGACCGCTTGGACCGACGATGACAGATTGTTCTGTACGAAAACGTTCGACAGCGTTGCGAAGATCAGCACGCCGAACACAGTGCCGACGATCGTGCCGCGGCCGCCGATCAGCAGGGTTCCACCGACAACAACGGCGGCGATAGCGTCAAGCTCGTAAAGGGTGCCATGGGTTGATGTTCCTGCCGTTGTGCGACCGAGTATCATCACCGCCGCGATGCCAGCGCTGAGTCCCGCGATCGCGTAGAGCCACACTGTGTGGCGCTTGACGTTGATTCCCGCAAGGCGTGCGGCTTCGCGGTTTCCACCGATCGCTACCGTGCGACGGCCGAATGTGGTGCGGTTGAGCACGAGCCAGCCAGCGAGCGCCACCAGCGCGAACATCCAGATGAGGATGTCGACGCCGAGAAAGTCAGCGTTCATAAAGTTGATGAAATCGCGTGAATCTACGGTCAGTGTGCGTCGCTCGGCGAGAATCTCGGCCAGGCCGCGCGCGGCAACCAACATTGCGAGCGTCGCCATGAACGCGACGACGTTGCCGTACGCAATCACGACTCCGTTGACAATTCCGGCCACGATGCCCACGGCGATCGCGACGACGACCATGAAGATCCAGTGCGTCTGGTCGACGAGGTGCTGCATCACGTCGAGCGTCGCGACCACCGATGCCAGCCCCATCACAGAACCAACCGACAGGTCGATGCCGCCGGAGATGATCACAAAGGTCATGCCGATGCTGATCACGCCGATGATAGAGGCCTGACGGAGAATCACGAGGATGTTGTTGACGCTTGTGAAGCTGTCGCCAGCGGTAATCGCGCCAGCTGCGAAGATGAGCACCAGCGCGACGATCAGCCCAATATTGCGGCCGGTAGAACTGCCGAGGAACTTTCGCCAGATCGGTGTGGCCTCAGTGGTGGTGACTGTGGTGGTGGTTGCCGTGTCGGTGGCCTCCACGCCTGGGGGGGTCTGCTGACTCACGCGGCAGTTCCTTTCATAACGAGGTCGAGCACTCCGTGCTCGTCGATCTGTGAAGCGGGGATAGTGTCCAACACGCGCCCTTCGGCGACGACTAAGACGTTGTCGGCGAGCCCGAGAACCTCATCGATCTCGCTCGAGATGATGACGATCGCATTGCCGGCGGCAGCTAGACGGCGGATGAGTGCGTAGATTTCGGTACGCGCGCCGACGTCGACGCCGCGTGTGGGTTCATCAAGCAACAGCACTTCGGTGCCGTGAACCAGCCACCGGGCGAGCAGAATCTTCTGCTGGTTTCCGCCTGAGAGAGTAATCGCGGCGCGATCAGGGTCGGCGGGACGCAGATCCAGCGCTTCGATCTGGTCGCGCGCAACTTTGCGCTCCGAGTTCTCTCGCAGCCAGCCACCCTTCGCGAACCTGCTGATAGATGACAACGTCACGTTTACATAGATTGGCTGTTCGAGGACGAGCCCCTGGCTCTTGCGTTCTTCCGGAGAAAGGCCGATTCCGGCATTGACTGCGGCGACTACCGATCCGCGCTTGAGCTGTTTGCCTGCCACGTGCACGGAGCCAGACGTTGCGCGTCTCGCTCCGTAGATGGTCTCGACGATTTCAGATCGCCCCGATCCAACGAGACCCGCGAGGCCGACGATCTCGCCCGCTCGGACGTTGAACGAGACGTCTTCGAAGCATCCTTCGAGCGCGAGGTCGCGCACTTCTAGCACGACGGGAGCGTCCGGAGCGATCGGTGTTGCTGGCGGAAAGACATTCTCGACCGTGCGCCCGGTCATCAGCCGAATGAGCTCTGTCGTCGGGGTATCTCCGACAGGGAGCGACGTAGCAGTCGTGCGCCCATCTTTGATCACGGTGATGCGATCGCCGATTTCACGGATTTCTTCGAGACGGTGCGTGATGTAGACGACAGCGATTCCGGCGGACGTGAGTTCCCTCACCACGCCGAACAGATTCTCGACCTCTTCGCTGTCGAGCACAGCTGAAGGTTCATCCATGATGATGAGTTTGACGTCGTGCGAGAGCGCGCGGGCCATGCTTACGATCTGCTTGTTGGCAGCGCTCAGCGTTCCCACTTCGGTGTTCGGAGACAGTGAGCTGTGGCCGAGCCGCTTCATCAGTTCCTTCGCCATTCGATTCGCTTGGCTGCGTTTGGTGAAACCAGCGCGTTGTAGCTCGTGACCGAGGAAGATGTTCTCGGCCACCGTCAGCCCATCGACGACGTCGAGTTCCTGATACATCGTCGCGATACCGAGGCCCAGTGCTGCCAGTGGTGATGAGATTTCAGTCTTTTCGCCCAGCCAGACAATCTCACCGCCCGAGGGCTGATGAACCCCAGCGAGAGTCTTGATGATTGTGGACTTTCCAGCGCCATTCTGGCCAAGGATGCAATGCACTTCCCCGGCCCGCACTTCGAGGTCCACATGTTTCAGAGCGCGCACGCCTGCGAAGGACTTCGATAGCCCTCGGACGTTGAGGACTACCTCGTGGTCGACTTTGATCATTCCCGCAACATAACAGATCCATGGCGCCGTTGCACCTGAATTTTGAGGTTGTTGCCGCGTCGTTACGCCGTTCTCGGCAAGATCGTGATTGCGCGGAAAATGCTGGACGGGACCGTTCGACTGGTGTTATGTTGTGGCGAACGCCAATTTGACTTGAGTTGTTCTCGACGGCTCGCTGGCGACACAGCACCATATTCATGCAACATTGCATCACCTCAAAGGAGAGATTCATGGCAATCAAGAGTTCACTCACGCGGCGAATGGTTTGGGGCGCGACTGCGTCAGTCGCTGCGATCGCGCTACTCGCGGGTTGTACCGGATCCACCACCGAAGAAGATTCGGTCGTCGATCAGGGAACGACCACCGAAGAGAATGCCGAGACCGGCGACACCGTGACGATCGGCTTCTCGGGTCCTGCCGCAGACCACGGTTGGCTCGGCGCTATCAACTCTGGTGCAATCGCAGCTGCTGACAGCTATTCGGACGTCGAGCTGCAGCTCGCAGAAGGAACCAACGACGTCACGGCTCAGATCGCCGCCGTCGAGACGTTCATCAACGATGGTGTCGACGCGATCGTGCTGCTGCCGAGTGATGGAGCAGCTTTGACAGAAGTCGCCATCAAGGCGATGCACGCCGGCATTCCGGTGATCAACGTCGATCGCGAGTTCTCGAGCCCGTTCGCCGCGCGCACCACGGTGCTCGGCGACAACTACGGCATGGGCGTCAGCGCTGGCACGTACATCTGCGAGCAGCTGGCCGACACCCCCGACGCAGTGGTCGCTGAGATCGCCGGAATCGACTCGCTTCCGCTGACGCAGGATCGTTCAGAAGGTTTCGCTGCGGCCCTCGATGACTGTGGCCTCGAGGTCTCAGCTCGCGTCGCTGCAGACTTTACGGTTCAGGGCGGCGAAACCGTCACCTCGCAGTTGCTCTCGGCCAACCCTGAGATCGATGCTATTTGGAACCACGATGACGACCAGGGCATTGGCGTTCTCGCGGCAATCAACTCTGCTGGTCGCGACGAGTTCTTCATGGTCGGCGGTGCCGGTTCGCGCGACGCGATGGAGCTCATTGAGGCTGACGACTCGGTCTTGAAGGCGACCATCATCTACCCCTCGACGCAGGCTGCTGATGGTATTGCGCTTGCCCGTCTGATCGCACAGGGTAAGACCATGAGTGACCTGATCACGCCGAGCGTGCCGAACCGTATCGTGCTCGACGCGCCTGTCGTAACCCAGGAGAACGTCGACCAGTACATCGACCTGGCGTTCGCTTCCTAACCCGATCGTGACGGGGGGCTCCGGGCGCCTGGAGCCCCCCGTCACTCAGCCCTCTCGGCATGCCGAGACAACACCCCGACCCTCAATGGAGAGAAACGTGACCGAACGACTTCGCGTCGCCATGATTGGCTATGGCTTCATGGGTGCCGCCCATTCCCAAGGATGGCGCGTCGCGCCTAAGTTCTTCGATCTGCCCGCGGAGCCCGAGATGGCCGTGCTGGTTGGACGCAACGCTGAGGCTGCCCACGAGGCCGCCGCAAAGTGGGGCTGGGGTGAAGTCGCAACTGACTGGCGTGAGGTCATCAAGCGCGAAGACATCGACATCATTGACATTGTGACTCCCGGCGATTCGCATGCGGAGATCGCGATCGCCGCGCTCGAGGCAGGCAAGCACGTGATGTGCGAAAAGCCGCTGGCGAACACGGTTGCCGAAGCAGAGGCAATGCGGGATGCCGCTGAACGCGCCGCCGCGAACGGAGTGCGCTCGATGGTCGGTTTCACCTACCGACGTGTTCCAGCCACGACATTCGCCCGTCAACTTGTCGCCGAGGGGCGTTTGGGAGAGATTCGTCAGATTCGCGCGGCCTATCGTCAAGATTGGCTGATGGATGCTGAGGGTCCTATGACGTGGCGGCTCCAAAAGGACCGCGCAGGCTCCGGCTCATTGGGAGACATTGGCGCGCACGCGGTCGACCTTGCTGAGTACATCACTGGTCTGCACCTTGAGAAGGTTTCTGGACTACTTGAAACTGTCGTGAAGGAGCGGCCACTGCTCGGTGAAGGCATCGGGTTATCTGGCACAGCGTCCAGCGAGCGCGGCATAGTCGATGTCGATGATGTTGCCCTGTTCTCTGGGCGATTCACGGCTGCCGATGGGGCCTTTTCTGCGATTGGCAGCTTTGAGGCGACCCGCTTCGCGACTGGCCGTAAGAATGCGCTCACGATTGAGGTCTCTGGCTCGCGCGGCGCGTTGGCGTTCGATCTAGAGCGACTCAACGAGCTGCAGTTTTACGATGCGACACTCCCCGCCACTGAGCAGGGGTTCCGCACGATTCTCGTCACCGAGAGTGACCACCCATATCTCGCGCCGTGGTGGCCCGCGGGCCACATGCTCGGCTATGAGCACGGCTTCTCGCACCAGGTCGTTGACTTCGTCACCGCCGTGAGCGAGCGCACTGCGCCTTCGCCGTCGTTTGCAGACGGCCTGCACGTTCAGCGCGTGCTCGATGCCGTGGAGCGCAGCTCTGATGAGTCTGGCTGTTGGACCCCGGTCGGCTGATCGCCGGCTTTACCCCTGTCACTGATTCGACGACGAAAGGCAAACGTGATGGCTCGACCGATTACTCTTCTCACCGCACAATGGGCGGATCTTCCCTTCGAGGAGGTGGCCCGGCTCGCAGGCGAATGGGGCTACGACGGCCTCGAGATTGCATGCTGGGGAGACCATCTCGATCCCTCGCGCTGGGATGATGACGAGTATGTCCAGGGCAAGCTCGACATACTCAAGCGCAATGGCCTTGCTGTGCATGCGATCGCGAACCACTTGCAAGGCCAAGCTGTCTGCGACGACCCTATCGACCAGCGTCACCGCGACATTCTGTCGGACGCGGTCTGGGGCGACGGCGATCCCGAAGGCGTGCGCCAGCGCGCGGCGGAGCAGATGAAGAACACCGCGCGGCTCGCTGCAAAGCTCGGCGCCAAGATTGTCACCGGCTTCACCGGGTCAGCCATCTGGAAGTGTGTTGCTATGTTCCCGCCAGCCTCCGACGCGATGATCGACGCAGGCTACCAAGATTTTGCCGACCGCTGGAATCCGATCCTTGACGTGTTCGATGAGGTCGGTGTGCGCTTCGCTCACGAGGTGCACCCATCCGAGATCGCATACGACTACTGGACGACGGTTCGTGCTCTTGAGGCGATCGGCCACCGCGATGCCTTCGGTCTCAACTGGGATCCGTCGCACATGGTCTGGCAGCAGATCGATCCCGTCGCATTCTTGTGGGACTTCCGCGACAAGATCATTCACGTGCACTGCAAAGACACCAAAGTGCGCCTGACCAACGGTCGTAACGGACGCCTCTCGTCGCACTTGCCGTGGGCGGACCCGCGGCGCGGGTGGGATTTCATCTCGACGGGCCATGGCGACGTGCCGTGGGAGGACTCGTTCCGCATGCTGAACGCGATCGGCTATGAGGGACCTCTCTCGGTGGAGTGGGAAGACGCAGGTATGGATCGTCTCGTGGGTGCTCCGGAGGCATTGACGTTCATGCGTCGTCTTTCGACCTATGTTCCTTCGGATGCTGCGTTCGACGCAGCATTCTCGCAGTCCTGACTTCGAGGCGCCAATAGTGGCTGAACGTGATGCGGTGCCGAAGGGAGACTCCGCTACCCACGGCACCGCATCACGCACGATGGTCGACGAGATTCGTCGACAGAACCTGCGACAAGTGCTCATCCTCGCGCATCGCTCGGGGCCGCTCTCGCGCGCGGAACTGACCCGAGCCACTGGCCTGAATCGTTCCACGATCGGTGGGCTGGTCGTGGAACTGCAAGAGCGCGGTCTGGTCCACGCGCACGCTGCCACGCCAACTCGAAAGGTAGGGCGTCCCAGCGCAACGGTGTCTGCGTCGACGCAGACTGTTGCGATCGCTGTCAATCCCGAAGTGGATGCGATCGATGTCGCACTTGTATCGCTCGGGGGCAGCGTTGTACACAGGGTTCGCTATGCCAACGATCATGTTCCGACACCCGCTGAATTCGTCAACATCGTCAGCGCGATCATAGAAGGAATGCGCCCGGATCGGCTGGGGCTGCGTTCGGTGGGAGTGGGCCTGGCGATTCCGGGCCTCGTGCGCGAGGCGGACGGGCGAGTTCTGTTGGCACCGCACCTCGACTGGCGCGACGTATCGGTGGCGACCATGCTCGCGGACAAGATCGGGTTGCCCGTGGTTGGGGCCAACGATGCGAACTGCGGCATCCTCGCCGAAGTCGCGTTCGGCGCAGCGAGCGGCACCGGAGTTATCGTCTATCTCAATGGCGGTGCGAGCGGTATCGGTGGCGGCATCGTCCTCGAAGGACAACTGATTCGTGGCAGTGGCGGTCACGCGGGCGAGTTCGGGCACACGCTTGTGAACTCGGCAGGTTCGAGCTGCCATTGCGGCGCGATTGGGTGTCTTGAAACCGAGGTTCGGCTGGATCGCTTCCTAGCGGCAGCGGGTCGTAGACCCGCGACGACCGACGAGCTCAACGCACTGGTGGCTGATGCCTGGCGTGACTCACGCTCGTCGTCGGGGCGCGAGCTGCGCCGTCAGTTGCCGTATCTTGCGACGGCGTTCCGGACCATCATCAACACTCTGAATCCGCTTCAGCTGGTGCTTGGAGGGTACCTGGCGGCAATTCTCGTTGCGGTGGGAGAGCAAGCGCTCACCGAGCAGATTGGTCCCTCCCTGCCCGGTGGACGAGAAGACATCCAACTCTCGGCCACCCATCTCGGCGACGAGTTGTTGCTCATCGGTGCTGCTGAACTCGTGTTCGCTCCGCTATTGGATGATCCTGCAAGCCAGCGCCGCGTGTCAGCATCTTTGCCGGTCGAAAACTAGACCGTCCCGAAGGTTAGCCAGCTGGGGCCATTGCGGCAGGGTCGGACAACAGCGGCGCGAAGGCAGCTTCGGCTGCGCCGATCAGTAATCGGTCCTCGCCAAGGGCAGCCACTCTGAGTTCAAAATCGTCGCCGATCTCATTCATCGCATGTGTGCGCACCATGGTGGCAAGGCCCTCGGTATCTGTCGAGGCAAGTGTGGCGAGAAAACCACCTAGCACCACGACTTCAGGGTCCAAAACGTTCACTGCGTTCGCCAACGCGGTCGCCAGGATGCGTCGCTGTCGCGCGATCTCGTGACCGGCGGCTTCGCCTAATGCATGAGTCAATACGTGCGCGAGAGTCGGTTCGTCAGCGCTACTGAGACCCGCTACGTGCAACAGCCTGGCGCGACTGACCTCGTCCTCCAGCACGCCCTTCGCCACCTGACGATCACCGTCAGCCAGAATCCCCGGGCGGTTCTGCCCAAACTCACCAGCGTATCCGCTGGCCCCTCGCACCGGCTGGCCGTGCACGACGATTCCGCCGCCGATTCCACTCGCGCC
Organism: Microbacterium sp. NPDC076911; assembly: GCF_040687125.1. Classification (NCBI taxonomy): domain Bacteria; kingdom Bacillati; phylum Actinomycetota; class Actinomycetes; order Micrococcales; family Microbacteriaceae; genus Microbacterium; species Microbacterium sp. NPDC076911. The sequence continues at coordinate 247,325 of NZ_JBFBMP010000005.1, forward strand.
GCCGTTGAGGTAGACGACGTGGGCGATTCCCTTCGCCGCGCCGAATACATGTTCGGCGACGAGGCCGAGTGTCGCGTCATTGTCCACAATCGTTGGCAGTTGCGTGAGAGCGCTCACCATGTCGCGCAATGGAACATCACGCCAGCCAAGGTGTGGGGCGTTTCTCACCAACCCATCGCGAGTGCGCACGAGTCCAGGGACCGCGATGCCGATACCGAGGAGGTGCGCTTCTGCGAGCGGCCCCTCCTTCCATCGCTCGATCTGCTCTTTAATCATCTGAGCTGTGGCGGCGGGCGAGGGCGCTCCTGTGACTTCGATGCGCTCACGCAGCGCCACGATGCCGTTGAGAGAGACGGCACCAAAAGTCACGGCGTCGATTTCTGGATTGACGGCGATCGCCATCCAGTTTTCGCGCGGTCTAACCATCAGCGAGGGGCGGCCTACTCGGTGCGTGCCCACGGGCGCTTGTTCTTCGACGATACCTCGTCGACTCAGTTCGCCCACCAGGTCAGCGATAGTGGACCGGTTCAGGCCGGTCGCCTCGGTCAGTCGCGACCGGGATGTTGGCCCTTCGCGATGCAGCAACCGTAGTAGATGTGCCAGATTCTGGCGGCGTACTTCTTCGCCGTTCAGCCCTATCTCCCCCATCTGCTCACAGTAGACGAATCAGCTGTGGAATTTGTCTTTTGAGTCGCCAATTTGCGGGTAGTGCGATAGGTTGTATCGAACAACTTATTGCGTTCAACGAGGAGCAACCATGAATCAACCCACTCGCGCCGACAGGTTTTCCTTCGGTCTCTGGACTGTCGGCTACAACGGCACCGACCCCTTCGGCGGACCGACGCGGCCACCGCTCGATGTCGTACACGCCGTCGAGAAGCTGTCTGAATTGGGCGCCTATGGGTTGACCTTTCACGATGACGACCTCTTCGCATTCGGGTCAACCGACGCTGAGCGGCAGAAGCAGATCGATCGGCTCAAAGGCGCGCTCTCAGACACCGGGCTTGTCGTTCCGATGGTTACCACCAACCTTTTCTCCGCACCGGTGTTCAAAGACGGTGGGTTCACGTCGAACGACCGTGATGTGCGTCGGTTCGCGCTTCGCAAGGTGCTTCGCCAGCTCGACCTTGGCGCTGAGCTGGGCGCCAAGACCTTCGTCATGTGGGGCGGCCGTGAAGGTGCTGAGTACGACTCAGCGAAAGACGTTCGTCAGGCGCTTGAGCGCTACCGCGAAGCGGTCAACTTCCTCGGCGACTACGTCACTGAAAAGGGCTACGACATCCGCTTCGCAATCGAGCCCAAGCCCAACGAGCCGCGCGGCGATATCCTGCTGCCCACACTGGGGCACGCGCTCGCGTTCATCGACTCGCTCGAGCGCCCCGAGCTAGTCGGACTCAACCCCGAGGTGGGTCACGAGCAGATGGCAGGGCTCAACTTTGCTGCTGGTATCGCTCAGGCGCTCTACCACGGCAAGCTCTTCCATATTGATCTCAACGGTCAGCGTGGCATCAAGTATGACCAAGACCTCGTCTTCGGTCACGGAGATCTGTACAACGCCTTCGCGCTGGTGGACTTGCTCGAGCACGGCGGCCCCGATGGTGGACCCGCATATGACGGCCCCCGACACTTCGACTACAAGCCCAGCCGCACTGAAGACGAGAAGGGTGTGTGGGAATCAGCTGCCGCGAACATGCGCATGTACCTTCTGCTCAAGGAGCGGGCTGATGCCTTCCGTGCCGACCCTGAAGTTCAGGAAGCGCTTGAAGCCGCCAAGGTTTACGAACTGTCGACTCCGACCCTTGGTGAGGGTGAGACCTACGACGACTTCGTGGCAGACCGCTCAGCGTACGAAGACTTCGACGCTGACGCCTACGTAGGTGGCAAAGGCTTCGGCTTCGTGCGTTTGCAGCAGCTTGCGGCTGAGCACTTGCTCGGCGCTCGCTAGGAACGGCAACCCCGCAAGAAGGAGTGAGCTTTGGCGCTCGTAATGGGAGTCGACTCGTCGACACAGTCGTGCAAGGTGCTGGTCACCGATGCCACCACGGGAGCGATCGTGCGTCAGGGGCGCGCTGCGCACCCTGACGGCACCGAGGTCGACCCTGCGGCGTGGTGGCAAGCGCTGCAGGCCGCGCTCTCAGATGCGGGTGGGCTAGACGACATCGTGGCGTGGTCGGTCGGTGGTCAGCAACACGGCATGGTCGTGCTCGATGAGGACGGACGCGTCATTCGTCACGCGTTGCTGTGGAATGACACCCGATCGGCCAATGCGGCGAATGATCTGATCGCCGAGTTCGGTGCCGCTGCGCTCGCGGACCGCACGGGGCTGGTGCCGGTCGCCTCGTTCACGATTACAAAGCTTCGCTGGTTGCGCGATCACGAGCCGGAGAATGCCGCTCGGGTGGCCGCAGTGGCATTGCCGCATGACTGGCTCACCTGGCGCCTTCGGGGCTACGGTCCGACGGGCGATTCGGCGCTGGGGCCGGTGCTCGAAGAGCTCATCACCGATCGCTCTGACGCCTCGGGAACCGGCTACTGGAATCCGACCACGGGCGGATACGACCGTGAATTGCTCGCGGCGGCGCTCGGGCATGACGCGGCGCTTCCGCGGGTGCTTGGCCCACAGGATTTCGTGTTGGATGCTGACGGTCGTCGTGTTGCCCCCGGAGCGGGCGACAACGCCGGAGCCGCGCTCGGCTTGGGTGCCAACGTGGGTGATGTCGTTGTCTCGATCGGCACCAGTGGCACCGTCTTCGCGGTAAGCGAGCGGCGCACGGTCGATCCCACTGGCGCCGTCGCAGGCTTCGCTGATTGCACTGGGCACTTCCTGCCGCTGGTAGCGACGCTGAACGCTGCGCGAGTGCTCGACGCGATCGGCCGGCTGCTCGGCGTTGACCACGCCGAGCTCAGCCGTCTCGCGCTGACTGCCGAACCGGGTGCCGATGGGCTGACACTCGTGCCCTACTTCGAAGGGGAACGCACACCGAACCTTCCCGACGCGACCGCGCAACTCTCGGGCATGACGCTCGCATCGACCACCCGCGAAAACCTCGCGCGCGCCGCAGTGGAGGGCATGCTGTCAGGGCTCGCAGGTGGCATGAACGCCCTGCGCGCGCTCGGTGTGCCCCTCGAGCGCGCGCTTCTTGTCGGTGGCGGTGCACAGTCTGAGGCGGTACGTCAGATCGCTCCGCTCGTGCTGGGACTCACGGTGGAAGTGCCTGAGCCCGGCGAGTACGTGGCGCTTGGTGCTGCACGTCAAGCGGCAAATGTGCTCGCAGCGCGTTAGCCGCCACGCCCACGAAAACGACCTCTCTCGGAGAGACAATAGGGCTATGTCACCCGACCGCCGCAGCGACCTCGATGATGTCGCTGCGGAACTCTATGCACTGCGGCCAGACCAGTTCACGGCCCAGCGAAACGCGCGCGCGCAGACAGCTCCGCCAGCGCTTGCGCGCGCGATCAGGGGGCTCCGAAAGCCTTCGGTGGCCGCATGGGCCGTCAACCTGCTCGTTCGCGACGGCCAGCTTGATCAGGTATTGACGCTCGCCGTTGCGCTTCGAGAAGCCCAGGATGACCTGGACGCCGCCGAGCTGGCGTCGCTCGCTCCGCAGCGCCGCACGCTGGTGGCGACCCTGGCTCGCAGCGCGGCCGATCTGGCCGCGCAACAAGGAGTCGCGGTGAGCCCGGGCGCTTTGGCCGACATCGAAAAGACGATCAACGCCGCTGTCGTCGATGCCGCGGCCACCGATGCCGTGCGCACAGCGCGATTGGTGAAGGCTCTCGAAGCAGACGGATTCGGCGCATCGGCCGACTCCGTAGGCGGCTCACTCCCCGGCAATCACCCTCCGGTGCCATCTGCCGTCGACGACCTCGCTGAGCGACGCGCACGCAAAGCCGCCGAGAAGGCATCTCGAGACGCCGATCGTCTCGCGAACGAAGCCTCACGCACGCTCGGTCAGATTGATGCGCGCCGCGCAAAGGTGCAGCAGCGCGCCGCGCATGTTCACGAGCGGATGGACGACCTGCGCGAAGATCTCGCAAAGCTGGAAGCAGAAGCAGCCGGAATCGCCTCGACGCTCGATGCGCTCGAGCACGAGTACGCGGCGGCAGCCGAGAGCAGCCGTACGTTGAAGCGCAACGCGGAGCGGGCTCACGCATCAGCGGACAACCTTTAGCTTTCACAGCGCTCTCGTAAGGGCGTTGCCTACCGTTGCATCATGCCGACATCCTTCACGTTGCCGCAGACTCCATCTGAAGCAGACGAGATAACAGTCTCGCCCGCTGCGCTGCGAAGCCTGCGCGACGACCTGCAACGCTTCTTGCTCGAGTACCGCTTTGGAATGCAAGAGATTGAGACGAAGATCAGCATTCTGCGCGATGAGTTTCAACTGATGCACGATTACAACCCGATTGAGCACGTTTCGAGCCGGGTGAAGTCTGCCGACAGTTTGGTGGAGAAAGTGGCCCGCAAGGGCATCGAAGCTGACTTCGAGAGCATCCGTGAGCACGTCCATGACGTGGCAGGGGTACGGATCACATGCGCGTTCGTGGCCGACGTGTACCGGCTGTTCAATCTATTGACAGCGCAGGACGACCTCCGATTGCTCTCGGTGAAGGACTATATTGCGGCGCCCAAGCCGAACGGCTACAAAAGCCTGCACGCGATCATCGAGGTGCCCGTGTTCTTGTCAACGGGGCGCATTGAGGTTCCGGTCGAAGTGCAGTTTCGAACGATCGCGATGGACTTCTGGGCGAGTCTTGAGCACAAAATCTATTACAAATACGACAGCAACGTGCCCCAGGATCTTCTCGACAGTCTGCGCGACGCCGCCACCACTGCCGCTGAACTCGATGAGCGCATGGAGGGGCTTCACCACGAGATTCGAGGCGGCGGGATGCCGGCAACGGCCGAGGCGTCGCCGCCAGTGACTGCTGCGCTTCAGACGACGACCCGCACGATCAGCATCTAGACAACGGCCCGTGCGCAGGCGCGGCGCGAACTCACCGGTACGCTGAACGGCGTGGATGACGTCGATACCTCGTTTATGGTTGTAACTTTTCTCGCGGTCATGGCGCCACTGATGGCACGCGGCCTGGGGCGTTGGGTGCGCATTCCACTCGTGGTTTTCGAACTGTTGCTCGGCATTCTGATGGGACCGAGCCTGTTGGGGTGGATTCAGGAATCCGAGCTGATCTCGGCGCTGAGCAATTTCGGTCTCGCCATGCTCTTCTTTGTTGCGGGCACCGAAATACAGGCGAGCACTCTACGCGGCAGAACAGGCCGAATGGCGTGGCTCGGCTGGATCATCAGTCTCGCCGCGGGGTTCGGCCTGGGGTGGATTCTGATGCCGGGCGAGGGTGCGATGATCGTCGCGATCGCGCTGTCGACCACCGCGCTGGGCACCCTCTTGCCGATTCTGCGCGATGCTGGCGAGCTGAAGACGCCGTTTGGCATGGCAGCGAGCGCACTTGGCACGGTCGGCGAGTTCGGCCCACTGATCGCGATATCGATCTTTCTCGGTGGCCGGGAACCGGGGATTTCGACCGTAGTTCTGCTGGGCTTCGCTGTCATCGCCGCACTTGCCGTCTGGTGGGCGATGAGGGTGCCGCAGGGGAGGCTGCACGAATTCGTGAGCTCGTCGCTGCACACCTCCGGCCAGTTCGCTGTCAGGACGGTGCTGTTGATCCTCAGCGCCATGGTGGCACTGAGCATCACGCTAGACATCGACATGCTTCTCGGAGCCTTCACCGCGGGCGTGCTGTGGCGCCTCATCATGCGGGAAGCGAGTGAATCAGACCGCCATGCAGTCGAGAGCAAGATCGAAGGACTCGCCTTCGGCTTTCTGGTGCCCATCTTCTTCATCTACACAGGGGTCACGTTCGATCTGGAAGCGTTGATCGAAGACCCCACACTTGCGTTGCTTGTTCCGGTCGCGCTGGTATTGCTGTTCGCCATCCGTGGCCTGCCGTCAATGCTGGTGGCGCCGAAGGGAGCCAAGCTCCCCGAACGACTCTCGATCGCTCTGATGGGGGCGACAGGACTGCCCATCATCGTCGCTGTCACAGCCATCGGCGTCGATGCCGAAATCTTGTCGAGCGGCGCAGCGTCGGTACTGGTCGGCGCAGGCATGCTCTCCGTGCTGCTGTTCCCCCTTGTCGCCATGACGGTTCACGGCGATCGAGTGTCGCGCGACGCCGAGGCTCTCGTTGAGAACGAAGCCTGAGAGCAGACGCGGCGGTGAGTGCTCCACCTGATGACCTGCTCACAGCTGCGCGCCGCGCTCTGATCGACGTGCCGAGAGAAGCTCTCGGAGAGTTGGTCGTGCCACGGCGCATTCTGGGGATCGCACGGGCTCCCAAAGTTGTGCCACGCACAACCGCGTGGCACCTGGGGGTGCTGCTTCTGACAGACGATGCATTGCTCGCTACCGGCGAGATTGTTCGCTCGCGACACGACGCACCCCGCGGCTACACCGCGGAGTCTCAGCGGCAGCGCTCACAGCTCGCTGCAGCCGCGTACCGCGGTGGATTCAGCGAGGGCACTCCGGTGCACCTTGGGTGGAGCCCGCTTACGCTCAGCGCGCTCACGGCTGAATCAGCATCCTCTGTTCTTGCGCAGGTCGACGGTGTCATCAGCGTGCGGTGGAACCCTCGTGGCGGTTGGATGCCGCTGAGCAAATACCTCGATGAACGGATCGATTTGCTCATGAATCCGCCTGGGGGAGCGACATAGGTCGCGGATGCCACGGTTCGCTCAACGTGTCAAGCAGGTGGCGCACCGCCAGTGGCATTTGTACGGTGTAGTCATGGACAGTTCGGCGAAAGACCCTGTGGCAAAAGACCTTGTGCGGCAGATTTCGGTTATCAGCGCTGCCGTTTTCATGATCATCGCAGCCATGGTGGGCGTGGGTGTATTCGGGGGCACGCCGGTACAAGAGCTGCAAGACGGTGCGCTCGCCGCCGATGCCACCTATCTGGCTCCTGCAAGCTCAGCCTTCTCGATCTGGACAGCTGTCTACGTTGGCCTGTTCGCCTACACGCTCTGGCAGGCGCTACCCTCGCAGCGAGCGAATGAGCGCCAGCGTGTTCTCGGATGGTGGGTCGCGCTCACCATGGTGCTCAACGGGGTGTGGCTGGTGCTCGCTCAGTTCACCACGCTTGTGCTCACGGTGATCGGGATCGCCGTGCTGCTGGCCGCGCTTTCAGTGACGTTTCGACGGGCCGTCGTCTTGTCACCTTCGACGGGCTGGGTGGATCGCATTCTGATTGACGGCGTGACCGGATTGCACCTCGGGTGGGTCACGCTTGCAACAGTCGCCAACCTCACCGCGTGGCTGACGGTGAATCTTCCAGCAAGCTGGGAAGAGCACGCAGCGGTGTGGGGGATGACCGTCCTCGCCGTCGTCGCGGTGATCGGAGTGGCAATCTCATGGGCGTCGAAGCGCCTTGCCCCTTCGCTCGCGCTTGCCTGGGGGCTTTCATGGCTTGCGGTGGCCCGAATCACCGATCAGCCTGAGAGCCTCGCGATCGGTTACACCGCCGTGGTTGTTGCCGCGGTGATTCTCATCGCGGGGGTTGCTTTCACTGTTCGAGGTCTGCGTGAGCCGCGCTCGGTCCAAACCGCTTAGCGAAGGTTCGTAGCAGGCGCACCGGCTCGGTGACGGATGCTGACAGCACGCGCGTTGCGATCTCGTCGAAGGCATTGGCGTCGAAGTAGCCATCGTCGCGGTATACGGCCATGCGTTCAGTGAATGCCTTTGACGTCGGCTCAGGGTGAAACTGTGTGGTGTAGAGGCGGTCGCCGACGCGGTAGGCCTGTGCGGGGCATGCTTCGTTCTGTGCCAACAGAACTGCGCCGCGCGGAGCCGCCGATGTGCCTTCTTTGTGCGCGGTGAGGGCGGTGAAGCGGTTTGCGAGCCCACCAAACAACGGGTCGGCTCGTCCGTCTGGAGTCAACTCAATGGAGACAGGTCCGGTGTCTTCAGGAAAGGCGCGAGTGACTTCGCCGCCCAGCATGCGGGTGACAACACCGATGCCATAGCAGGTGAACAATGCGGCAGCGCCATCACCCGCGGCTGTATGTGCGGCGAGGTGTTCGAGGTCTTTCTCGAGCCGCAACTGAACTTCGGTCTTTGTCGGCTCAGGATCGGCCACATTGAAGGGGCTGCCGCCCACAACAAAGCCGCTATAGCGATCGAAGATGTCGTGCGAGAACGGTGTGCGAACAAGGTCGTGCTGGTGCAGAAGCGACGCGTCTAACTGCATCGCGCTTCGGAAAGACTCGTACTCGGCGGCAGCGGCACCCTGCTGGGGCCGAACACACACATACAGCAGCGGCGCGGACGTCATTGTTGCAGTCTAAAACGTCGATACACGATTCGTTTCCCCACTGTGTATCACGCTGCCTCTTCCATGCTCTTGCAAGGTGTGGACACAATGGGGCCTATGACTCATCACAGTGCCGACGTGCCCGTCGAGTCAACTGAGCCAGCGCGCTGGGAGCGTGCGGCTGCCCTTTTCTTGCGATGGCGCGGCGGCGACAGCCGGGCGATGGACGAATTGGTGCGGCTGATGACCCCAACCCTCTGGCATGTGGTGCGCGCCTACGGTCTTGATTTCTCCCTTGCTCAAGACGTCGTGCAGACCACGTGGATGACGCTGGTGCGCAGACACGAGTCGATTGCGGATCCGCAGGCGGTTTCGGGCTGGTTGACCATGTGCGCGCGGCGCGAGGCGTGGCGCGTTGGCAAGCAACACCGCCAGGCAGATGCGACCGATACCGATGTATTGGAATCACGTCTTCCTGCTCAAGAATCGGCAGAACAGGCGGCTGTGACCACAGACGAATCTCGCAGGTTGTGGGCTGCCGTAACGACACTCAATGAGCGCTGTCAACGATTGCTGCGAGTGGTGGCGTTCGAAGAACGACCCGACTATGCCCGCATCGCCGACGACCTATCAATGCCGGTGGGCTCAATAGGCCCCACCCGCCAACGCTGTCTTGGCAAACTCCGCGCCTTACTCGAAGGCGCTGGATGGAAAGGAGACCATGATGGCACCTGAAGACTCAGGGGCGGATGCTGCCCTTTTCGCGCGACTGCGCGTGTTGTGGGCCGAACATGATCCCGTGCCAGCCGAGCTGATTGACCGCATGGTCGCTGCTGTGGCGTCGTCGGATCTCTCGCGCGAGTACGCGATGTTGACTCTCGTTGAAGGATCACTCGCAGCTGTTCGAGGCGATACCGACACGGCGACGCTGCAATTCAGCGACGGCGTTACCAGTGTGCTCGTGCACGTCAGCACAACCGAGTCCGGTGGGCGCCGCGTTGACGGGTGGGTGGATGGCACGGTGGCAGCGATCCTGTTGATGCAGGGTGATCGTGAGTGGCGTGTCGACCCGAGCGATCAGGGTCGGTTCGCCTTCGGCGAAGTACCCGCAGGGATCTCTCATCTTCGCCTGGTGGTAGAGGATAACGGCGAACAGACTCACGAGTACCACACACCGCAATTCGAAGTGTGACCCAAGGAGGGCACGATGGCGCGAGCAATGGACCGAGACGACGCTGAGAGCAACAACGCTGACGGCGAGGCCGAATCAAGTTGGCAGCGTCGCGAGGAAGCGATCAAACCGCTGGGCGTGGTGTTGAATCCCGCAGCTGGTTCTCTTGAAAAAGAGGTCTTCCCGACGGTCTATGTGCCTGACCGAATCTTGGTCGCGGCGGGACGTGACCCACACGAGGTAGCAAAATTGCTCGGGGCAGCGCTCGGAGACGCCGGGGTGGAACTTGTGCCTCAACTCACCGGCCCGCGGTTCGAGCGCACCGCGCGCAGGCGTTCTGGCACGCAACAGCCCGCAGTCACTCGCTTGGCCATCGTGGCGAGTGGTGACGCCAAGGCTCCTGACGCATGGGCGGTGTTGCGTGCGGCGGCAGACGAAGGTGTCGACCTTGAGGGCGTAAGCCTCGATCATCTGCTCACCGTCGGCCCCATCGGAATGAATCCGTTCACGTCTACGAACCCGTTCACGTCGACGAACCCCTTCACCTCGACGAACCCATTTACGTCTACGAATCCGTTCACCTCAACGAACCCCTTCACCTCGACCAACCCCGCGAGCACCGGGCTCGGCAGCTACTCTCTTCCGGGCTACGGCGGGCGCCAGCCGGTCGCATGGGTAGGTCAACGCCCTGCTCGCACTCGTAGCCGAAAGGTCGATCGCCCGACCGTCATGGTGCTCGACACGGGCTGCGGCGAGCACGAGTGGTTCGACGGCGGCGTGGTTGAACGTCGAGTTGAGGTGGATGGAGTCGCGATCGGACGGACCGATGTCGCAGACGACCCGGAAGTGAACGCAGACCTTCTCGGTCCACTCGATGGGCAGATCGATCCCATCTCAGGGCACGGCACGTTTATTGCGGGCATCGTATTGCAGGCGTGTCCCGAAGCGACCATCCTCACGCCGCGTATTGCCGACAGTCTCGGCCGCGTGATTGAGTCCGACCTCATCGACGCGCTCGATCAGGTGGCTGAGCTGACGTTGCGCGACGCTCAGGGCATTAGCGACGGGCTGCGCATCGACGTGCTCAGCTTGTCGTTGGGGTATTACCACGAGACCCCCGCCGACGTGCTGTTCAGTGACGGATTGCGCGCGATTCTGCTGGAGATCAATGCGGCCGGGTGTGCTGTTGTCTGTAGCGCCGGCAACGATGCGACCGATCGCCCGATGTTCCCAGCAGCGTTCCCCGGTGAAACGGAACTCGCGCCGCTCGTTTCGGTGGGTGCGTGCAACCCCAACAAGCGCACCGTTGCACTCTTCAGCAACACTGCGCCGTGGGTAGACCTCTACGCGCGCGGCGCCGCGGTCATCTCAACCTTCCCCGCCTTCGACGGCGGCGCACAGGCGGTGACTCGCAAAGATGCACACGGCAGGGAGCGCGAGTGCATCGATCCCGACGACTTCACCGGTGGTTTCGCCGTGTGGAGCGGTACATCCTTCGCCGCCCCGTTAGTGGCGGGAACCTTGGCGGCGCGCCTGGACCCCGCCATGCGCGATTCTGACTGGTCGAACGATCCTGCAGACCGTGCCGCGTACGCCGTCAAGAACATCGAAGCGATAGCGATCGGCAAGCCCTTGTAGATTCAACTCCATGGGTCTGAGCGCAACTGAGCTCTACGCACGCGGCGTTGAACACGGCAACGCGGGGCGCAACGCTGCCGCACGTCGTGACTTGCTCCTCGCGCGGGCACGCACGAGTGACCCAGACCTGCGCGCACGGGCTGCGGGCACTCTCGCCTACATTGCCTCTCGCACCGGCGATCCGGCCGCCGCCGAAGTGCTCTGCCGTGAGGCGATGGCGGATCGAGGTGTGGGCGAGGAAACGCAGGCTATTCTCTATGGGCAACTCGGTGTTCTTGCGCTGATGCGCGGCGAGAACGCTGCCGCTCGCGCTCTGCTCACCACGGCGCTGGCGGGAATGCCAGCGCAGAACGCTGAAGATCATGCGCGCGTAGGGCGCATGCGCCTCAACCGAAGTGTGGCCTCGATGCTCGCGGGCGATCTGAACGCGGCGCGCGACGATCTACGACGCGCCGCGTCGATCTTCGCCGATCTCGGTGAACCGGTGGAGCGCGCAAAAGCGTTGCATAACCTCGGCTACGTAGAGCTGCTTGCGGGTGATTTGGTCGCCGCGCTCGCGCACATGGAGACAGCACGACCCACATTCGAACAGGAATCTCCCGTGGCAGCGGCTCAATCTGATTTGGACCGCGCCGAAGTGCTGCGCGATGCCGGCCTCACGACCGAGGCGGAGCAGATTCTGGCGAGGGTTGCGCGAGTGTTTGGCGCGCATCGCATGCGTCAGGCGCGCGCAGAGACCGAGCTGGGATTGGCGCGGTCTCGCCTCATGCTGGATCCTGGTGGCGCGATGAGGCTCGCCCGTGTCGCCGCCCGGCGGTTTCGTTCTTTAGGTAGCGATACATGGGCCCTGCGGGCAGAAGCGACCGAGGTGCGGGCGGCCTTGGCTCCTGGCGTCTCAGCTGCCCCGGGCGATCGCAGGACTGTGTCTCGCAGCGACGAAGCCATGGAGCGCGCGCCAGCCCTCGCGGCAGACCTTGACGGTGCAGGGCTTACCTCATCGGCGACGGCAGTCAGGCTGGCGGCAGACCTCCGCGCTGAAGACAACGCGGGTGTCGCGCCTGTCGCTCGCCGATCGATCAGGGTTCGGCGGGATGCCTCACTGGCTAACCGCCTGCTTGCCGACCAGGTGCGGGCGCGTCGAGCAGAAAACGATGGCGACTTGGCCGCAGTGCGCCGTCACGCCGCGCACGGACTCGATGAGCTGCTGCGTCGGCAATCGACGTTTGGCAGTCTCGACTTGCGCACGTCTGCGGCCGTGCATGCCAGGCCCCTCATAGTGACGGGCTTGCGTGCGGCAGTGGCCTCCGGGCGTGCAGATGTGCTCTTCGAGTGGTCTGAGCGCGCGCGGCACCTCAATCAAAGCGTCGTGCCGCTGCGTCCGCCCCCGGACGTCGAGCTTGCCGCTGACCTTGCCGAGCTACGCCAGATTCGCCAGGAAGCGTCGGGCGACAGTTGGCTCAGCAACCCGAGAGCGGAAGTACTGAGAGATCGTGTTCGCGAACGTCAATGGCGAGATATGCGCGGCACAGAAGTCGAGAGGCACACCACGCTGAGCGCGCTGCGCGCGGATCTTGACGCCGACACAGCGGTGCTCGCGTACGTATGGAGCGGTGAGGCTCTCACATGCGTCGTGGTGACCGCAGTGGGTACGCGCATCATCCATGTATCGGAATGGCCGAACGCGCGTGCGCTGATGGCAGGATTGCGAGCTGACCTCGATGTGTCGGCGACTCTGGTTCCGGGCCCGATGGCAAGCATCGTTCACCGATCACTGCATGAGAGGCTCGAGGCCCTGTCACGGGCCCTGCTTGATGCTGCGGTGCACGCAGCGGGCACACGGCGCTTGGTGATCACGGCCCCGGGCGTTCTCAGCGGTATTCCGTGGGGCATGTTGCCCGGTTTGCGCGGTCGGGCATTCACGCTCGCCACGTCAGCAACAAGTTGGCTGAATTGCAGGCGCAAGGTCATACGGCCCGGGGTTGGGTTTGTTGCCGGGCCGCGGGTGCCGCGAGCGCGTGAAGAGGTAGAGCGCTCACGTGCAGTTCGGGGCGGAGCGCACTTGCTCATGGGTGACGACGCGACGGTCGACGCCGTCACGGCGCTCGCCGCTCGAACCGGCACACTGCACGTTGCCGCCCACGGCCGCCATGCGATCGACAACCCCATGTTCTCGGGTCTCGAACTGGCCGACGGAGCACTGTTCGGCTACGACATCGACCTTATTCCCGTGGTGCCTGACCTTGTCGTGCTCTCGGCCTGCGAGGTGGGTCGTTCATCGGTGCGTTGGGGTGAGGAGGCGATCGGCATGACGCGAATCTGGTTGCACGCGGGTGCCCGGTGCGTCATCGCAACGCCCGTTATCGTCGCGGATGATGACGCGTGTGAGCTGTTGGGCTCGATGCACGAGCAGCTCGCCGCCGGGTTGCCGCCCGCGGAGGCGCTCGCCGCTGCATCCGACAAGAGTGGAATCATCGCGCCATTCCAAGCCCATGGTGCGGGTCTGTAAGGAACTTTCAAGAAAACTTCGTTTCGATGTATCAGCGCGCACATAGCGCGCTCTTGATCATCGGAACGGATGGCGACCAGACGGGCTGGGGGGTTGGAAGCCATTGCGAAGACGATTCGGGCACGCTTGGGGGCGTGGTCTTCGCAACCGGACCACGGGGGATGTCGCAGAGACCCAGGTCGGCGACATCCCCCGCTTTCCGCTACGAGCGTGACGAATGAGCCGTGCGGCCACGGACGATACCGATGAACACATCGATCGCAGGGTTGGTAGAGTCAGCGATCCATGCGATGCCGACGGGGGAGACAGGGCCGTCGCTGAGAACGCGGTAGGCGGTGTCTTTTCGGCGGTGCGCCCGCGCGATCGACATTGGAACGATGATGATTCCGACACCGGCGGCTACTATCTTGATCGCCTCTTCAGCATCGGCGGGGGCCGTGAAAGATGGAGAGACTGCACCAGGCACGGCGAGGTTCAACACATCGTCTTCCGCCACGATCACTACTTCGTCAGTGAGATCAGCGAGCATGAGCGTCTCAGCCGCAGTCAAGTGAGAATCGATGGAAGCGACGACGACGGGCTCTTCGCTGTAGAGCTCGATCACGTGAAGGCCGTCTTTGTTGATCGGCAACCGCACGATCGCAGCGTCTACTTCGCCCCTCATCAAGGCATGATGCTGTTCTGCGGCCGAGAGCTGAACGAGATCGAGTGAGGTGCGTGGCATGCGGGCATTCCAGGCATCGATCCACTTTCCCGGGGTGGCACCGGGAATCACGCCGAGGGTGAAGCGCGGCGGCATTTCGACCTCGGGTGTTGCCTCCACTGAAGACTTTTTGCCCTTCGCCGTGTGCGCCGTTCTTGCAGATGCTGACTTCGGAGCCGACTTGCCCGTTCTTCGAAGCGCAGTATCTCGCCCGCTCTTGCGCGGACGTCCGCGCGACCCGCCGCCCTTAACCATGCCGCCAAGCGTAGCCGTGGCGCTAAGGTTCGAGGATGCTCGCCATTATCGCCACACTCCTCGCGGCACTCGCCGCGCTGCTTCACGTCTACATCTTCGTCATGGAAAGTGTGCAGTGGACACAACCGCGGGTATGGAAGATCTTCGCCATTCCCTCGCAGGAAGCCGCTGAGACGACGAAACCGATGGCGTACAACCAGGGGTTCTACAACCTGTTTCTTGCCATCGGCGCGATTCTAGGACTCGCACTGTTTTGGGCGGGTGGCCCCGACACCACCGCAGATGTCGCCGGACGTACTCTTGTGCTGTTCAGCCTCGGCTCAATGGCTGCAGCCGCGATGGTGTTGATCACCACAGGATCGAAGTACCTGCGCCCTGCGCTCATTCAGGGAACGTTTCCGCTGATCGGATTCGTGCTCTTCCTCTTCGCCTAGAACTCACACTCGCCCCACTGGCCGGAATCGGTCGCCCGCGCCTGAGCTTCGGTGAGCGCGAAGAGCTCTGCGTATCGATCATTCGGCTGCACCACGAGTGAACGCGCATCGCCGGCAGCCATCAACTCATAGTTGATGAAATCGCCTGATTCCGTCCACAGGTACATGAGGGCACGGTCGTAGTGGTCGTACCATTCCTGGTCAGGGGCCGCCCAGACGATAGAACCCTCGGGCAGTAACGCGCTGAGGTGCTCCGTAGCCTCTTCTGACCAGCACTCTGGTTCGGGACGCAGTTCTGGAGTGTCGATCCCAATCAGTCGCACCGAGATGGGTGCGGCAGAGGTAATCACCTCATTCGAGTGATTTGCCCGTGCCTTGATGGTGTCGCCGTCGGTCACGTATTCGACTGTCATAGCGAAGGCATCGTCGGGCCGCTCCAGGATGCTTCCCGCCGAGGTCGATGCGCTTGACTCGTCGCTTGAATCTGCGGCGCCGAGTTCGCCTAAAGAGTCTGACAACGCGAGCAAACCCAGCGCCAGAACCATGGTGATGGCCAAGGCAAAAAGGCCCCAACGCGCGTTTCGTCGAGAACGGTTGATCACTGCGACAGGCTAGCGCCAACCTCCGACCGGGTCTTGCTAAGCGGCGAGACGAAGTCCACGCTGGTCGGTAGCGACGCGTTCGCCGTCGTTGATGGTCTCATCGTCGCCGATCAACGAGCCGATGGCCACACGTGCACCAGTTCCGACTTGAGTGCGTACGCCAATCTTTGCGCCCGCACCGATTGCGGCTCCGGAACCAATGTGAGCGTGCGGCTCAATGCGCGCTTCTGGTCCGATGACAGCATCTGTCTCAACCCATACGCCGCGGCCCACGTGCGCGCCTGCGGCGATCTGAACTCCGGGTTCGACATACGCTCCAGCTTCAACCACGGCGCTCGGGTGCACTTTTGCCCCGTGCGCGATCAGCCCTCGACCGTTGACGTGCTTGCGGTAACGCAGTGTTTCGCCAAGATCGTTCTCGATGTCGATGTAGTTCTTACCCACGAGCCCCTCCTACGGCAATTTGCCGACTATCGACACCAACTACTCGGTGGGATCATTCATTCCCAAACCCAGATGTTTGTGTCTCAGGAGTTGTTCGTAGCCCGATTCGGAACGGATTGCTGCGCGTTCAGTTCAGGTATGCGTCGGCCTCAGCCAGGGCACGGTCGACGATGCCAAGACCGCGCACCAGGTCATCTTCGTCGATCACGAGCGGCGGCGCGACGTGCACTCGGTTGAAATGCACGAATGGCCATAGCCCGTCTCGTTTGCAGGCCGCAGCGACCGCTGACACGGGTGCCGCGTCGGGTCCTGCCGCATTGAACGGAACAAGTGGTTCGCGCGTGTCGCGGTCTTTGACCAGTTCAATGGCCCAGAACATGCCGATCCCGCGCACGTCGCCTACGGATGGGTGACGCGATGCGATCTCGTGCAAGCGCGGCTCGATGACGCGTGCGCCAAGATCGCGCACCCGTTCGAGAATTCCGTCGCGCTCGAACACTTCAAACGTCGCGAGACCCGCTGCGCATGCCAGCGGGTGTCCCGAGTAGGTCAGACCGCCCGGGAACATCACGGTGTCGAAGTGCGCGGCAATCCGCTCAGAAATCACGACGCCGCCGAGAGGCACGTAGCCGGAGTTGATTCCCTTTGCGAAGGTGATCAGATCGGGAACGACGTCAAACTCTTGGAATGCGAACCACTGGCCGATGCGCCCGAACCCGACCATGACTTCGTCGGCGATGTACATGATGCCGTAGCGGTCGCAGAGTTCGCGCACGCCCTTGAGATAGCCGGGCGGTGGGATGAGTACGCCGTTGGTTCCGACAACCGTTTCGATGATGATCGCTGCGATGGTCGACGCGCCTTCAAGCACGATGGTCTGCTCAAGGTGCTCCAAGGCCCGCTGGGTCTCTTCTTCGGGTGAAGAAGAGTGAAACGGCGAGCGATAGGTGTACGGACCGAAGAACTTCGCCACCGAGCCGTCGCCGGGCTCATTCGCCCAGCGGCGAGGGTCGCCAGTGAGCGAGATCGCTGTGGCGGTGTTGCCGTGATAGCTGCGGTACATCGACAGCACCTTGCGCTTGCCTGTTACCAGTCGAGCCATGCGCACGGCATTCTCGTTGGCGTCGGCCCCGCCGTTCGTGAAGAACACCTTCTCAAAGCCATCTGGCGCGACCTCTGAAATGCGCCGAGCCAGCTCGCCACGAACGTCGTTGGCCATTGCAGGCGCGATCGTCGATAGGCGGCCTGCCTGCTCTTGAATGGCGGCGACGAGGTCAGGATGCTGGTGGCCCAGGTTCAGATTGACCAGCTGCGAGCCGAAATCCAAAAACGAGTTGCCCTGGTAGTCCCAGAATGTCGCACCGCTCCCTCCGGCGACTGGCATCGGGTCAATCAGCGCCTGCGCGCTCCACGAGTGGAACACGTGGCCGCGATCATCAGCACGTACCCGCGCTTCAGTGTCGAGATCGATCGAAACGTCAGTCATCGGTGTGTCCTTTCGGGTGCGCAGCGGCGAAGCTCAGTGGTTGCTCGGAAAGCCGAGGTTGACCTTGGTGGGAGTGTGGTCGGGCCAGCGGGTCGTGACGGCCTTGGAGCGCGTGTAGAAGTGGATCGACTCGGGGCCGTAGATGTGCGAGTCGCCGAACAGCGAGTTCTTCCATCCGCCGAACGAGTAGGCACCTACGGGCACTGGAATCGGAACATTGATGCCGACCATGCCGACTTCGATGTCGACCTCGAACTGGCGGGCCGTGCCGCCGTCGCGGGTGAACATCGCCACCCCGTTGGCGAACTGGTTTGCGTTGATCAGGTCGACAGCTTCTGCATAGGTTTCAACGCGGACGACCGACAGCACGGGGCCGAAGATTTCGTCGTCGTAGACCTTCATGCCGGGCTTGACGTTGTCGATGAGGCTGACGCCGGTGAAGAAGCCGTCACCGGTGAACTCCTGCTGTGTGCCGTCGACGACAACGGTCGCTCCTTCGGCAGCAGCCCCCGTCACGTACGACTCGACCTTGTCGCGGTGCGCGCGAGTGATGAGCGGGCCCATCTCTGACGCGGCGTCGGTGCCATCGCCGATGGTGAGCGACTTCATGCGCGAGGCCACCTTCTCGACGAGTGCATCGGCGACATCGTTGCCGACCGCGACAAGCACCGAGACAGCCATGCAACGTTCGCCGGCAGAGCCGTAGGCAGCGGAAACCGCAGCGTCTGCCGCGCCGTCGAGGTCAGCATCCGGCATAACGACCATGTGGTTCTTGGCACCGCCCAGTGCCTGCACGCGCTTGCCCTGTTCGCTGGAACGCTGGTAGATCGACCGCGCAATAGGGGTCGAGCCGACGAAGCTCACGGCGCGCACATCGGGGGAGTCGATGATCGTGTCAACAGCAACCTTGTCGCCGTGCACGACGTTCAGCACCCCTGCGGGCAACCCTGCTTCTTCGAACAGCTTCGCGAGGAAGACCGACGCGCTCGGGTCTTTCTCACTGGGCTTGAGGACGACCGTGTTCCCGCATGCAATTGCTGAAGCAGTCATCCACAACGGCACCATGACGGGAAAGTTGAACGGTGTGATGGCGCCGACGACGCCGACAGGTTGCTTGGTGGAATGGATATCCACCCCGCGGGCAACCTGCTCGCTGCGCTCTCCTTTGAGCAGGTGAACGAGCCCGGCAGCGAACTCGACGTTCTCAAGACCGCGGCTGATCTCGCCTTTCGCGTCTGAGAGCACCTTGCCGTGCTCGCTCGTGAGAATCGCGGCCAGCTCGTCCTGGCGCTCAAGCAACAGCGAACGCAAGCGGAAGAACACGTCGGCGCGCTTGATGAGGCCGGTGGCACGCCAGCCCGGCAGCGCGGCCTTTGCCGCGGCGATCGCCTCTTCGACCTCGACGACGCTGGCGAATGCCACTTCGTGCTGCACGGCTCCGGTAGCGGGGTTGTACACATTGCCGGTGCGCTCCGCGGTGCCGGTCGCCTGACCGTTGATGTGGTGCTGGATGAGGCTCATGAGATCTCCTTGCGTTGGTCGGACAAATCGACCGGGCATCATCTATGGTGGATTTGTCCCAGTTTGTCAGAGGAATAGAGGCGGCAAGAGTGGCCGAACGTCGCGAAGATCATTCCATTCGCACGGATCGTCCGACAAACCGTTCCGCGAGTGAGACACTTCCCACCGTGCGTGACGTGCTTGCTCTTGACGTGCTTGCACAGGGCGTGCCCGAAGTCCTCGTGGGCGATAGCGCTCTCGACAAACGGGTTCGCTGGGTCTATGCGTCTGATAGCGGTGACGTGGCACGGCTGCTCAACGGTGGCGAACTGCTGTTGTCGACGGGGTCGTCATGGCCGACCGATCCTGTCGACATGCGTCGGTTCATCGACGCGCTCGCCGACGCTGAAATCGCGGGGCTGGTGCTCGAGCTTGGTATTCACTATCGCTACACCCCAGCGGTGGTGGCGCAGGCTGCACAGGCGCGCGGCCTGGCGCTGATCGTTCTTCATCGCGAAGTGAAGTTTGTCGCGGTCACCGAAACTGTTCACAGCATGATCATCACCGGTCAGCACGACGCGCTTCGCGCGCGAGACGAGGTGCGAGAGCGGTTTACTTCGCTGGTGCTGCGTGGCTCGCCGGCCGACTTCATCGTGAAGCAACTGGCCCAGACGCTAAGCGCGCCGATCGTGCTCGAAAACCTCGCCCATGAGGTTGTCGCGGCCGAGGTGCCGCCCGCGATTGAAGAGGAGCTCTTCGTCGAATGGGAGCTTCAGTCGAGGGCAGCACAGCGTCGCTCGGAGCATCGGTCACAGCGTGGCGCGGCCCCGGCTCTCGACGATTGGCTGGTCGTGCCGATCGAGGCACGTGGAATCCGCTGGGGGAGCCTCATCGCGCTTCCCGGCCCCGAACATCCCGCGGGGCGATCTGCGGTGTTGGAGCAGGGGGCAATCGCTCTCGCGGTCGGCCGTCTCGCAGACGGTGACTCTGACGAGTGGGGGCGCATTGGACGCCGCCGACTCATCGACGGGTTGCTCACCGGCAGGTTCGCGGGCGCAAGCGGCGCAGCTGCCAGGCTTGAGGCCGCAGGACTGCCGGTGCACTCCGCGTCGGTGTACGGGGTCGTGTTCTCGGGGGCGCCCGTGACACCAGAGCGGGTGGATGCTGCAGCCCGCACGGTGCGCGGCAAGGTGCTCATGGGCTCGGCACCCGAGGGGGCAGCTGGTCCCGCGGCGCTCATGTTGCTTTCGTTGCCAGCGGGTGCGGTGTTCGACGATGAAACCGCGCGCGTCTTCGCTCGCGACGCGGCAGACTCGCCGGTAGACGCTGAAAGGCTCGTCGTCTCGATCGGGCGTGCCGCGGCAGGTCTCGACGAGGCGCTGTCATCGCTACACGATGCGGTTGACCTGTCTCGGGGTCGCCGTCGACGGGCGTTGAAGGGGTTGCAGATTCGCCGTGCAGAAGACCGGCCACTCGTGCATCTGGTCACGTCGCTCCGCGACGACCGGCGTGTACTCGAACATGGCGAGCGCATGTTGGCGCCGTTGATCGACTACGACCTCGCGCGCGGTGGTGATCTGCTCGATGTCCTCGAAGCTATGCTCGCGCACCCGGGAAACCGCACGGCCGCGGCATCCGCTTCTCATCTATCGCGTTCGGTGTTCTACCAGCGCATCGCTCTTATCGAAGAGCTACTGGGTCTCGACCTTGATGATGGTGAGACGCAGACCGCACTGCACCTGGCGTTGCTGGTTCGACGCAGCGCCGGTCGTTGAGGCGCTTCTAGGTCGCGAAGTAGATCTTGCGCAACGGTTCGCGGACAGTCCACACGGTCTTCATTCCCGCTACCAGCTTGACCACGGATCCTGGCGCCAGCGCGATGGTCGGAAGCGGCGGATCGACAAACTCTACGGTTGCTGCTCCTGCTATCACCACGAAAGTTTCGTCAACTTCTACGTCGCTCATGGCGCCGACAGACATTTCCCACACACCGATCTCCGACGCGTCTGATTCGTCAATCGTCGCGTAGCCGGTGGTGGGCGCGCCTGCAACGACCTGCTCAGGCGGCACTGCTTCGTGGGCGAGAGACAGCGCCGCGGCGTCGACCAAAACGCCAGCGGTCAGCGCGCTCACGAGTCGAACCCCAGTCCTAGCGAGTCGAGCGTCTTCAGCAACAGGTTGCGCTTGCCGTTGTTATGGTCGGCTCGATTGAGAGACCAGCGGGTGGCGTTGATGCCGATTGCCGCGGCAGGCTCTGGGGGGAAGGGCAACGGGCGCTTTCGCACCATCTCAAGCTCGGTGCGTTCGGTCGCTTCGCCCGAGAGCAGATCGAGCATGACGTCACCAGCGAACCGTGTCGCCGTGACACCCAGACCAGTGAAACCGGCGGCGTATGCCACACGACCGCGGCGAGCGGTGCCGAAGAACGCCGAGAACTGGGTGGACGTGTCGATCGCACCGGCCCACTTGTGAGTGAACTTCAGCTCTTCAAGTTGGGGGAAGGTCGTGTAGAAGTGGCTGGCCAGCGACTCCCAGGTTTCGGGGCGATTCTCATATTGCGAGCGCACCTTTCGCCCATAGTGGTAGACCGCGTCGTAGCCGCCGAACAGAATCCGGTTGTCTTTGCTCATGCGGTAGTAGTGGAACTGGTTCGCGAGGTCACCGATTCCTTGGCGGTCGTTCCAGCCGATTGCCTTCAGCTGTTCGCTCGATAGTGGTTCTGTCATCAAGACGTAGTCGTAGACCGGCACAGTCATCAGACGGGTGCGCTTGAGCAGCGACGGGAAGACGTTGGTGGCGAGAGCTACCTGAGAAGCAACGACTCGTCCCGCGGCGGTCAATACCGCGACAGAGTCGTCGGCCGCATCGAGCGATCTGACTGGCGAGGACTCGTAAATCACCACGCCCGCTTCTTCCGCGGCGCGTGCCAGTCCGCTCGCGAGCTTTCCAGGGTGAACGAGAGCGGTCGTGTGGGTTTCCCACACCGCACCCAAATACGTCGGCGAGGCAACCGACGCCTGTATTTGGGCTTCGTCGAGCCGCACGAGCGATTCGTCGCCGCGTGAGCGCGCGTCTTGTTCCCACTCGTCGAGCCACTCAAGCTGGTGTGGCTCGGTCGCCACCGAGAGCGAGCCAACGCGTTCCCAATCGGCGTCGATGCCGTGCGAGGCAATGTCTTCCCCCATGCCGTCGAGGTTCGCAAGCCCCAACTCATCGAGTTGGTCGATCTCGTCAGGCCAACGGCTCACGCCGTTGTCGCGACCGTGTGTGAGGCTGGCCTCGCAGAAACCGCCGTTTCGGCCGGAGGCTGCCCACCCGACGGTGCGCGCTTCGACGACTACGACGCGCAACGACGGATCGCGGCGCTTTGCCAGGAGCGCGGTCCATAGTCCGGTGTAGCCGGCACCGACGATCGCGAGGTCAGCGTGAACCACCCCTGTCAGCGACGGGCGGGTGGGGGCATCTGGCAGGTCGTCAAGCCAGAACACGCTGTGCTGCGCATCTGCAAGGCCGCGCTGAATTGCCGCGGCCGGTGGCCGACGTCGTTCGAAGACAGTCGTTCCCACGGGTATCACCCTTTCAGGGGTTTCGTTCATTCAATCTTCGTGTCGTGGCGGTGCGCTCGCCACTTCTTGGTGTCATGACTCTGAGCGTGCTCGTACGGGTTGTCCGAGGAGTCGCGGCAACGAGGGTGATTAGGCGTCGGAGGCCGCGTACACGCGTTCACCTTCGACGAAGGTCTGCAGCACTGTGGTGTGCCCGATCTCGTCGCTGGGGGCATCGAAGGGATCGCGATCGAGCACGGCGAGGTCTGCGTACTTGCCGACTTCGATGGTTCCGGTGTCAGCATCGAGATGGTTCACCCAGGCAGATCCCGCCGTGTAGGCAGTGAGCGAGGTCGCCAAGTCGATGGCTTGTTCCGGCAGGAACGGCTCGTAGTCGCCTTCTTCGTAACCGGGGCCGGCAAGGCGGTTAACCGCCGTGTGGATTGCGGCGAGAGGGTCAGGCGACGACACCGACCAGTCGCTACCAGCCGCTAACACGGCGCCTGAACGCAGCAGGTCGCCGAACGGGTATTGCCACGCGCTGCGGGTCGAGCCGAGGAAGGGCAGGGTGAGATCCACCATCTGCGGTTCAAGCGTTGCCCACAGTGACTGCATATTCGCGGCAACGTCGAGGCGCCGGAAGCGCGGGATGTCTTCGGGATGCACGACCTGTATATGGGCGATGTGGTGTCTGTTGGGGCCACGCCCGTTGCGGCTTATCGAGTGCTCAACAGCATCCAAGCACTCGCGCACGGCACGGTCTCCGATGGCGTGAAAATGAACTTGAAAACCGGCCGCATCGAGCAGTGGCACTGCTTCGTTGAGGATCTCGGGCGCAACAAAAGAGATCCCAGAGTTGTCGGTGAAATGGCCGTGGCCGTCGCAGTACGGTTCGATCATGGCGGCCGTGAAGTTTTCTGCGACCCCGTCTTGCATCACCTTGATGCTGGTCGCAGCGAAGCGGCCGGCGCGAAAGCGTTCGCGGCGCTCAATGAGAGACGGAATCTGGTCGAGGCCTTTGGCTCGGTCCCACCAGAGCGCGCCAATCACTCGGGCAGTCAGAGTGCCGTCGGCGGCAGCTTTCATATAGGCCGGTGCCGGATCCCCAGCGTCTCCGTAGCTGCCGACGATGGCATCTTGCCACGCGGTGATTCCGTATGAATGCAGGTATCGCTGGCCGACGAGAAGAGCTTCGGTGAGGCGATCAAGTGGCTCTTCGGGCAACAGCCGGTTCACCAGGCCCATGGCGCCTTCGTGCAGGGTGCCGGTCGGGGTGCCATCGGGGTCACGCTCGATGCGTCCGTCCGGTGGATCCGGCGTATGGCGGTCAATACCCGCGAGTCGCAGCGCCGCTGAGTTCACCCATGCACCATGACCATCGCGGTTCGGTAGAAAAGCAGGGCGATTGGCCACTACCGAATCGAGAGCGGTCGCGGTCGGCGTTCCACCGGCGAAGGCCGACATCTGCCACCCGCCGCCCAGCACCCACTCGTCATCGGGATTTGCCGACGCAAAACGAGAGATCGCATCGAGGTAGTCGGTCGCCGTGCTGTACTCGGCGAGATCGCACCGCAACATGTCGAGGCCACCCCACACCGGGTGCACATGCGCGTCTTGAAAACCGGGTGTCAGCATGCGTCCTGAAAGGTCGACCACCTCTGTCTTCGCGCCGATGAGTTCGCGCACTTCATCACCGCCGACCGCAACAATCCGGCCGCCCGAAACGGCGACAGAGCGTGCGCGCGAGCGAACGGTGTTGGCAGTGAAAACGGCACCACCGGTAAACACGATCTCTGCGGAGGGCATGGGGGTCCTTTTGGTGGAGCGGATGCTGACAGGCGCCGGTGTGGATGCTGCGCCAGTGCGCAGCATCCACCCCCAGAATCAGCCGCCAGTCATGGTGCGGGCGATCTCGGTAGCCGAGTCGCCGGCGCGCTTGAGCACGAGTGCGACGAGCGCGAGTGCCACGAGGGTGAGTAGCAGCATGATCGTCGAAACTGCAGCGATTTCAGGGCGAAGGCCAGATCTCACCGCACTGAGCACATACACCGGCCATGGCGTTGAACCCGAGACCTGGACGAACGCTGCCACGATGGTGTTGTCGAGGCTCAGCGTGAACGCCAGCAGGAAGCCCGCGAGCACCGCCGGCATCGCCAAGGCGAGGGTGACCTTGCGGAAGGTGGTGAACGGCTTGGCATACAGGTCGCTCGACGCCTCTTCGAGATTGGCGTCCTGGCCAATCAATCGTGCACGCACGATGTAAGACACCACAGCAGTCGCGAACAGCGAGGAGCCGACCGACAGGCGCACCAGACCGTTGTTGAACATTCCAATGCCCATGTCTTGGCCAAGCCAGACGAACCACGGCAGCAGAGCAACGGCGTCGACAATCTCGGGGGTCACCGAGACCATCAGCAGCAACCCCAGGAACCACCAGGTCCATTTGCCGGGGTGGCGGGCCATTGCGATGC
The DNA here is from genome assembly GCF_040687125.1 of Microbacterium sp. NPDC076911. Classification (NCBI taxonomy): domain Bacteria; kingdom Bacillati; phylum Actinomycetota; class Actinomycetes; order Micrococcales; family Microbacteriaceae; genus Microbacterium; species Microbacterium sp. NPDC076911. Next base: position 272,405 of record NZ_JBFBMP010000005.1, read on the forward strand.
CAGCCAGCGTGCCGAGTGCGGTCGCGATCACCGCCGCGAACAACGCCGTCTGCAATGAGACGATCACTGCGCTCTGAATCGCCGGCTTCACCAGAATCGTGGCGAACGCGTCGAAGCCAAATCCGTCCCACGATACGAGCAAGCGCCCGGTGTTGAACGAATAGATGACGATCACGATGATCGGCGCGAACAAGAAGAGCATCACGAGGACACCCCACACGTTGAACGCGACGTCGGACCACGTCTTCTTCAGCTTGCGCTCACGAGGGGCGTCGGGCGCCGGCAGCGCACGCAGCATGGTTTCAGTAACGGTCTGGGTCACGTCAGCACCTCCGTGCGCTCAGCGGGGGCGGCATCCGTCTTCGCATCATCGACCGGGCCCAGCACTAACCGCGTGCGGTGACGGTACGGCAGGGTGACCAGCCAGATGAGAGCGGCGCCAGCAGCGATCGTCAACGTGATGACGAGCATCAGCAGCACGGCCATGGCTGAGCCGAGCGCCCAGTTCTGTGCGGTCTGGAACTGGCTTGCGACCAGCTGCCCGATCATGTTGCCCTTGGCGCCACCCAGCACTGTGGCGGTGATGTAGTCACCCATCAGCGGAATGAACACCAGCAGCACGCCCGCGATGATGCCGGGCTGCGCGAGGGGAAGGGTGACGCGTGCGAACGTGCTCACCTTGCCCGCGCCGAGATCCTTCGATGCCTCTCGCAACGCCGGTCCGACGCGGTCGAACGCGACGAACAGCGGCAGGATCATCAGTGGCAGGTAGTTGTAGACCACACCGATGACCACTGCCGTGCGCGTGTAGAGCAAATCAAGGGGGCCATCGAGCAACCCGACTGTCTGAAGGCCCGTCGACATCCAACCTTCCGGCGACAGGATGATCTGCCAACCGATCGTGCGCACGAGGAAGTTCGTCCAGAACGGCACCAGTACCAGGGCGATCAGCAGACCACGACGTGACGGCTTTACCTTGAACGCCATCCAATACGCGACAGGAGCGCCGATCAGGAAGCACAGCACCGTTCCCACGACGCCCACCCACAGGGTGTTCATGAACGTTGCCAGAAACGTCGGAGTCAGCGCTTCGACGTAACGGTCGAACGACAGGATGTCATTCGCGTGTGTGCCGAAGATGCCCGGTTTGTAGCCGAAGCTGAACCAGATGACCATCCCGACTGGGGCCACGAAGAAGACGAGGAACCACGCCCACGCAGGAACCGCGAGCGCGGCACCAGAGGTTTTACGCACCAGCGGCGGCCTTCATTTCGTTCCAGATCTCCACGCGAACGGTCTGCGAGTCGTTGAGGACCTGCTCCTTCATGGTGGCGAGTTGCTCTTCGCTGAAGAAGATGAAGTCGGTCAGCTCGATGCCACCGTCGATCGCTTCTTGTTCCATGTCTTTTCCACCGACGTTGTAGCCGATGTAGTCGAGGTTCAAGAAGAGGTTCTCGGGTGTCATCGAGTCGTTGATGAACGCGTGGGCAGCCTCGGGATTCGGCGCACCCTCAGCGATCGCCCAGTTGTCCATCCACAGCTCGGTGATCGGGCCGGGAAGAACCCACTGCCAGCGGTCGGGCTCGCTTGACTCCATCAGGCCCAGGCGAGCGTCGCCGTTCCATGCCTGCATGAGCGCTTGAGTACCCTGGGGAATCGCATTGGTGCCGGGGTACGAGTCGAATGCCGAGATGTGCGGCGCGATGGTGTTCACGAGGTACTCACGGCAGGCTTCAAGCTGTTCGGGGTCTTCGGTGTTCCAGTCGGTGTCGTTCGCCCAGAAGTAGGAGCCAACCACACCGGCGGGGTCATCAGACATCGTCGTCTTTCCGCTGGCCTCGTTCTGTGCAGCGTCGAAGAAGTCGGCCCAGGTCGTGAGCTCGCGCGTGATGATGTTCTTGTCGTACACGAAGCCTGTGGTGCCCCATGCCTTGCAGATCGAGTAGTCGTTGTTCGGGTCCCAGGCGCGGCCCAGGTAGGCCGCGTCCATGTTGGAGATGTTGGGCAACAGGTCTTTGTTGAACTTCGTCAGCAGACCGTTCTCAATCATCTGCGGAATGAATACGCCCGTAGGCACGACGATGTCGTAGCCGGACGTTCCCTTTGCCGCGATCAGCTTCGCGATGAGCTCTTCATTCGACGAGTAGGAGTCCAGTGTGACTGACGGGCCCAGATTGGCGGTGAATGAAGCGATCACATCAGGGGAGTCGTAGTCACCCCAGGTGTACACCGACAGGCTGGATTCGAGTTCGCCGCCGGTCGCCGCGGTCGAGGGTGTGCTGTCGCCGCCGGGCGAGCACGCAGCGAGCACAGCTGCGCCGCCGGTGATCGCCGCAACGCTGAGGAATCGGCGACGCGAGATCTCGCGTGCGATCGTGGGAACGGCTTCTTGCGGGGCAAGAATGCGGAGGGGGTTGCTGGATTCGGTCATCGGAGACTCCTGGTTCGGGTTTGGCGCCGGTGGCTGTGGTGTGGCGACGGATCAGGCTGTAGGTGGTGCGACGTAGCCGCCCTCGGCGGCAGAGTCATCGGCAGGGAAGAGCAGAACGTGGCGGGCTTCCCAGGTGCAAAGCACCGAGTCGCCGATGCGGAGCGAGGGAGCGTCGGGCGTGGGCCGGCGAACGACCAAACTCTGGTCATCTCCGAGGCTCACCAAGAACTGCATCGTGTCACCAAGGTGCGAGACGCCGAGTAGCGTGCCGCGCGTGGTGTTTGCGTCGTCGGCGGTGCCAGCGGTAGTGCCGTCTTTTTCGATCTTGATGAACTCGGGTCGCACTGCCGCCTCGCCCTGCGAAGCATCTGCCAGCGACGCTGTCGCGCCTCGAACCAGCGCGTGGGGAGACACCACCGCCGCGCCAGATTCGGTCACATCGCCGCGGAAGAAGTTCTGCTGCCCGACGAATGCGGCGACGTAGGCCGAGGCGGGGTGCGCGTAGACGGTGTCTGAGTCTGCGAGCTGTTCGATGCGTCCCGCGCGCATGATCGCGATGCGGTCACTCATCGAGAGGGCTTCGCCCTGGTCGTGGGTGACGAAGACAAAGGTGATGCCGAGGCGCGCCTGCAGAAGCTTCAGCTCCATCTGCATTTCTTCACGCAGCTGCCGGTCCAGTGCACCGAGCGGCTCGTCGAGTAGCAACACGGCGGGCCGGTTCACGAGGGCGCGGGCAAGCGCAATGCGCTGCTGCTGACCACCAGAGAGCTGAGTGGGGCGGCGGTCGCCGAACGAGCGCATCTGCACCATGTCGAGTGCCGCGGTGACGCGGTCGCGCACGTCTGACTTCGAGGTGCGCCGCTGGTGCAGCCCGTAGGCAACGTTCTCGGCGACCGACAGGTGCGGAAACAGCGCATAGGCCTGAAACACCGTGTTGACATCGCGGCGGTACGGCGGTGCATTGAGCACCGAGGTGCCTGAGATCAGGATGTCGCCAGCATTGGGCGTTTCGAATCCAGCGATCATGCGCAGGGTGGTTGTCTTGCCGCAGCCCGAGGGGCCGAGGAATGAGATGAACTCACCAGGCTCGATGGTCAACGAGAGGTTGTCGACGGCGGTCTGATCGCCGTACCGCTTCGTGATGCCCTCAAGGCGGACGCCACCGCGGCCGTCAGCCGCGCCAGAGTTTGTCGTTGCGGTCGAGTCCGCATCCGTCACCGTTGTCACCTGGTGGAGTCCTTCTGGTCGAGGGCTGCGCAACGTTGCGGAGCCGGTGTGATGTTTTCAGAATTACATATCGCGGAGCACAGCCGTGCAACGCACCGCGGCGCGAACCGGACGATTAGAGACGAGAGGCAACGATGCCAAACAGAATGTCCGGAGTTATGTAACAGGCAGAAAAACGCGGGTTTCCTAAGGGTAGCGGTCGGCGCCTATCCCGGCAATGGCCGGGGATGCCTACAGAACGTCCGTGTGGGCAACGATTTGGGCTAGCGCTCGCGCGCGCCGCTCTGGCTTTGGGGCTGGCAGCGCGGACACCAGAACACCAGACGTTCACTCGTCGCCGCGGCGCCCAAGGCTCCGCGCTGAACCGTCTGGCCGCAACGTCGGCACGGCGTGCCCTCGCGCCGGTAGACCCAGGTGGTGTGACCAGGGCGACTGTCTCCGGTGAAGGTGCGATCGCGACGATCGCGGTTTGCGCGGATCATGCGCGCGCCCAGATCTACGATCGCGGTGACATCGGTCACCGTGGCGGGGGTCTCGGGATGCACGCCGCGCACGAACAGAATCTCGTTCACGTACTCATTCCCGAAGCCTGCGATGTTTCGCTGATCTTGCAAGGCCACGTGGATGCTGCGTGTGTCGGCGCTCAACCGAGTCGCCGCCTCTGCCGGGTTCCAGTCTGCGCCAAGCGGATCTGGCCCCAGATAGTCCACGAGAGTGTGTTCGTCACGCGTAGGCACGAGAGAGATATCGGCGAGGTCGAATCCGACGCTCTCCCAGTCGGCCTCATCCCTTCCGGTGACTCCGATCACGGCGCGAGCAGTGTAGCCAGGCTTTCGCCAGCGTTCACCTCGCCGATAGACGTGCCACTGCCCCTCCATCTTCAGATGCGAATGCAAGGTGAAGGCGCCGATGCGATGCAAGATGTGTTTGCCCCGGGAAGTGACTTCGTGCACCGTCTCGCCGCGTAGGTCCGCGGTCGCCACCTGGGGCACACGAAGCTCGAAGCGATTAACCGTGCCGCCAGCGAGCGCATTGTGGAGGCGACGCGCAGCGCGAAAGACGGTGTCGCCCTCAGGCACGAACGCTCGCCTTTCGCAGTGTCAGCCCCTTGGGGGACTCGACAAATCCGGCCGCCCGCAGCGCGCGACCGACAGAAGTCGTATAGACAAAAACACCGTTCACTTGCTCGATGGTGAGGGTGTCGAGTCGGTGACGCTGGCTGGTTTCAGCCAGGCTTGCGGTCGCGGCAGCAAGCGTCGGATCATCGTCGGTGAACGCCAGCGCCGACTTGCCACCGCGTTCGAGGTAGAGGATCAGTTCGCCATCGACGAGCACCACCAGCGCCCCGGCCTTGCGCCCGGGTCGGTGTCCGACGCCTTCGAGCGGTGGCCACGCCAGGGCTGCCCCGTAGGGGTTAGCGGGATCGGTTGCTGCGAGCGTTACCGCTCGCAGGGGTGGGGTATCGGGTACCGTAGCGAACTCGCGCAGGCGGTCGACCGTGGCTGAAGCAGCGAACTGCGCGGCACCGAGCTTTTCTACAACGTAGCCACGTCGGCAATGGCCGGCATCTTCGAACCCTGCGAGCACGCGGTAGGTCTGAGCGAATCCACCTGGGACGCCCTCGGCCTGCACCGATCCACGGGTCACGACGCCGTATCGGTCGAGCAGCAGGCTCGCGGCAGCGGTCGCGCGCATGGTGGGATCGGGCTCTGCAGGCGGGAGCAGCGACCAGCGCCCTCCCACCGAGGGGGAGCGCGGCGGAATCGACGACGCAACAGTGCGAGCTGCGGCACCACGGTACATCCGAGCTCGGGGGGCCTTGCGGGCTACTCGATGTGCTTGCGATCCACCGCTGACCAGGGTGCGGACGGGAGCGAAGGTGTCATTCGTTACTCGGCCCGACCAGGTCAGTCGCCACAGCGCCTCAACGAGTGTTTGCTCGTTTTCTGCGCCGGTGAGTCCTCGAAGTTGCGCGGAGAAGTACGCGCCGCCACCCTCGAGCGTCGCGAGTAATTGGGCGTCGAGGCTTCCCGCCGCGACCTCGTCGTCGGCGATCGGCAACGACAGGCTGACGGTGTCTGCCGGGTGCAACGCTATCCACCCGTCTCGCCCCGCGAGGCTGCCGTGCCCCGACCAGACGATCTCGCCGGTTGAGCTGAGCTCGTCGAGCATGCTTGGACTGTAATCAGACACTCGCGAGGGCAGAATCAGCGATTCCCACGCGCTTGCCGGGATGGGCACGCCAGCAAGCTGATCGATGACGGTCGCGACGCCATCGATGCCCTCAAGCGGGCGAGCAACGTGTTGCCACACCGGCAGAAAGCGCGCGAAGGCGTCTTGGGGAACGGGTTCGACGCTGCCGCGGATTGCCGCGAGTGAGCGCATGCGCAACCGTCGCAGCACCTCGGTGTCGCACCACTCCAGGTCTTCGCCGCGCGCGCCCGTGCCTTCCGGCAAGAAGTAGCCGCTGGTGACCCGGCCTTGTGAGTCGAGTCGTTGCAACGTCAACCGTGCAACGGCAATGCCGATGCCGAACCGCTGTGCGACAGCATCTGAGGTGAACGGGGAGTGCGTGCGGGCAAAGCGGGCAACGAGGTCGCCCAACGGGTCGGCGAAGGGCTCAAGGAAGGCGTTCGGGATGCCGATCGGCAGTGCGACTCCCACGGCATCGCGCAGTCGCCCCGCGTCTTCGATCGCGGCGACCCGGCGCACGCCCGCTATCGTCACTTCGATAGCGCGTCTCGCTCGCACCAGCGCAGCGAGATGTGACGTAGCGGCCGCGCTGTCTGCCGCGGTGGTTGCGTCATCGGCTGCCTGCAGGCGTGCTGCCACCTCTGCAGCGTCAAGTGGGCCGAGCACGCGCAGCAGATCCGCCACACCCTCGATTCCTTTTGCGCGGCGGTCTGGGTCGAGCCGTTGCGCTTCGCGCTCGAACTGCGCGATGACCTCAGGGTCGAGCAGCTCTCGCATCTCGATCTTGCCGAGAAGCTCGCTGAGCAACGCAGGATCGACCGCGAGCGCTGCAGCCCGACGCTCGGCGAGCGGCGAGTCGCCCTCGTACATAAAGGCGCCGACATAGCCGAAAAGCAGATCACGCGCGAACGGAGATGGCTGCGCGGGAGCCGTCTCGACCAGGCGGATGCGGCGATCGGCGATCGATCGAGAGACCCGCAGCAGCGCGGGCACGTCATAGACGTCTTGCAGCACCTCTCGCAGCGTTTCAAGGATGATCGGGAAGGTCGGGTGACGGCGCGCGACCTCGAGCAATTGCGCCGATCGCTGGCGCTGCTGCCATAGCGGGCTCCGCTTGCCGGGGTTTAAACGGGGCATGAGCAGTGCGCGCGCCGCGCACTCGCGAAAGCGCGAAGCGAACAGGGCTGAGCCGCCTACCTCTTCGGTGACGATCTGGTCGAGCTCATCCGCGTCGAAGATGAAAAGGTCTGCGCCGGGCGGCTCAGCGGCAGCATCGGGAATCCTGGCAATGATTCCGTCATCGCTCGCGACCGCCGAGCCTTCGACGCCGAGCCTTTCACGAATGCGGGCATTCACCGCCAGCGCCCAGGGCGCATGCACCTTCATGCCGTACGGGGAATGAAGGATGATGCGCCAGTCGCCGACCTCATCTCGACCACGTTCCACGGTGAGTTGGCGATCGGTAGGCAAGGTGCCAGTGGCTTCGCGCTGCTCGGCGAGATACGCGAGCAGATTGTCACGGGCGTAGTCATCGAGGCCCGCATCGCGGAGCCGCTGATCTGCCTGCTCGGGTTGCGCCGCAGCCAGTTCGCGCGAGAACTTGCCAAGGGCTTCGCCGAGTTCTGCTGGCCTGCCGAGGCCGTCACCATGCCAGAACGGCACCTTGCCAGGCTGCCCGAAAGCGGGAGTGACGTTGACCCGGTCGTGAGTGATCTCGACGATGCGCCAGCTCGTGGTGCCGAGGGTGAAGACGTCATTGACGCGCGACTCGTAGACCATCTCTTCGTCGAGCTCACCGACGCGAGCATTTTGCGATTCGCCCGCGATGAACACGCCGAACAAGCCGCGGTCTGGGATCGTGCCGCCGCTGGTAACCGCGATGCGCTGCGAGCCGGGCCGACCCGTCAGGGTGCCCGCGTCGCGGTCCCAGATCAGACGGGGGCGGAGCTCTGCGAACTCATCGGAGGGAAAGCGACCGGCGAGCAGATCCAGAGTCGCTTCATAGGCTGAGCGAGGCAGTGAGCGAAACGGCGCGCTGCGCTTGAGCGTTTCAAACCAACGTTCCACGTCGATAGCACCGAGCGCTGAGGCAGCGACGGTCTGCTGAGCAAGAATATCGAGTGGGTTCTGGGGCACTTTGATCGCTTCGATCTGGCCGGCCAACATGCGCTCCGTGACGATTGCGGTGTGAAGAACATCGCCCCGATGCTTGGGAAACAGCGCGGCGCGGCTCACTTCACCCACTTGGTGACCAGCGCGACCGATGCGCTGCAGTCCAGACGCGGCGCTAGGCGGTGCTTCGACCTGGATCACAAGGTCGACGGCGCCCATGTCGATTCCTAGCTCGAGGCTACTCGTGGCAACCACGCAACGCAGCGAGCCTGACTTCAGTTCTTCTTCAACCTGCGCGCGCTGCTCTTTCGACACCGAGCCGTGGTGCGCTTTGGCGAGCACCGGTTCGGCACCGCTGGTGGCTCCTGCCTGCGCCATCATGGCTGCGGGGGGCGCTTGCACCTCGAGCGTTTCTAGACCGAGCCGCTCTGAATAGATCTCGTTCAGCCGTCCGGTGAGCCTCTCCGCCAACCGTCGGGAATTGCAGAAGACGATCGTCGATCGATGCTGCACGATGCGATCGACGATCGCTTCTTCGACGTGGGGCCAGACTGAGCCTGTGATCTCTGCCGAGCCGTCGCTGTGAGGTTGATTTGAGCCGTCGGCGAACCAGTCTTCGTCGATCGCGGGTTCTTCGTCGTGCGTGGCGGGAGTTGCTTTCGACGCGCTCGCATAGGCGCTCGGTGCTGCGGGCGGGTTCATCATGTCGTCGATCGGCACGACCACATGCATATCGAACGCCTTGGTCGCGCGCGGCGCGACGATTTCGACGGGCAGCGCTCCGCCCAAGAAACGAGCGACCTCGTCGATCGGCCGCACCGTGGCCGACAGCCCGATTCGCTGCGCGGGCTTTGCGGTGGGCTCCAGCGTCGCGCGTAGCTCGTCGAGCCGCTCCAGGCTCACCGCGAGGTGCGCGCCGCGCTTGGTGGCGGCAACGGCATGTACCTCGTCGATGATCACCGTGTGCACATCGCGCAGTGTTTCACCGGCTTGGCTGGTGAGCATCAGATAGAGCGACTCAGGAGTGGTGATGAGAATGTCGGGCGGTGCCGACACGAGCTTTCGCCGATCGCTTGAGGTGGTGTCTCCCGATCGCACGCCCACCGTCACTTCGGGCAGAGCGATTCCGAGCCTGCGCGCAGACTGACCGATGCCGATCAGCGGCGAGCGAAGGTTGCGTTCGACGTCGACGCCCAGGGCCTTCAGCGGCGAGATGTAGAGGATGCGGGTGGTCGAGGTCTGCGCTCGACGCGTGCGTTTCGGCGCGGGGATGGCAGTGGGCTCGGGCAGCTTCTTTTCTCGAAACACCCGGTCGATCGCCCAGAGAAAAGCTGACAGCGTTTTTCCCGACCCAGTCGGGGCCACGACGAGCGCGTGTTTGCCTGCCGAGATCGCGTCCCACGCACCCATTTGCGCTGTTGTGGCGGCCTCGAACGCGCCACGAAACCAGTCCTGCGTCGCAGGACCGAATCGCTCAAGCACATCGGCCACCACTCCATCTTGGTGTGTGCCGGCGACATTGGCGCTGTTGATCGGCGCCTATTGACACGGTGCGAGCATGCGGTATCGGCACGCGCGCGAGCGGGCTAGCTACCCTGTTCTGCGAGACGCTCGCGCTGCTTGTCGATGAAGACGCGCAGATCAGCAAGCTCTGCCTCTGACACGCTGTGAGCCATGTCCTGGTAGACGCGGCCGCTCAGCTCGGCTCGTTCGGGGAGCCACTGGGTCGTGTGCAAGACGAGCGCAGCAGGAATCACTTCGTCGTGAGAGCCGCGTCCCCAGAACACGGGTGGCTTGAGTTCTGCGAGTTCTTCGTCTTTGGGGAGCGCAGCGGGGGTCACATAGCCGCTGAGGTTGACGACGTAGTCGATGCGTTCCGGCGCGAGTCGCAATGTTTGCAATGACACAGCGGCGCCCTGAGAAAAGCCCAACAGTCCAATGGATGCTGCGCCCTGCGCGTGCTCATCGAGCCACGCCAGCACGGCTTCGGCTGCGGCAGTGATGCCGGCAGCATCCCGAGTATTGAGTCCTTCAATCGCATACCAGGAGCGACCGGGCGCCGGCCAAGGCGGGGTCAGCGGTGCAGCGAGCGCGGCGACCACAAGATCTGGTGGAAAGTACCCCCGAAGCGCGAACAGGTCATGCTCATCAGAACCATATCCATGCAACACCACCAGAAGGTCCTGGCCGTCAACGGTGGTGGGCTCTGCAGACCACAGCACGGCTTCTGCATCAAGAATCAGTGACTCAGGCATCTTCTTATCCTGCCACCGTGCACCGACGGATCCGCGGCGATCAGATACGAACCGGGAAGGTCACCAGAATGCCGATGCCCACGACCGCTACGACGATGGCCATGCTCAGGAACGCTCGTCCGATCCAGGTCTTCACGTCGCGCTGCGACATCGCGGTCAGGAACAGCACGAGGGCGAACAGCACCGTCAAGAGCGAATAGTTGTCACCGCGCTGGTTGTTCTCGAGAGCCTCGGCGAACTTCTGATCTGCTCTTGCTGAGAGGTCTGCCGCTTCGAGTGCGGCAGGCAGAACATATGCCTCGTTGCCGAAAGGTCCATTCTCGGCCATGCCATCGGCTTGCCACGCTTCGAACGCGACGGCGAACTCCGGTGCGAAGCGCTCTTCAATGTAGACAGCCAACTGATCGTTACCGTCGGCCACGGCCACTACCCACTGGCTGTAGATCGTGAGGTCGAACTGGCGCTGATCGCGCGCTTCGCCCTCAGCCGCCACCGACTGGATACGCGCCGAGGAGGCCTCGCTGAAAGCGATGGACATCTCTCCGCCCCACTTTGATGACTCGAAACCACACCATGCGGTGAGAACGGCCGTGATTGAGAGCACGAAGACGGCGACGACGTCTTGAATCTTGCTGATGCGGCTCTGTTCGGTTTCGGTCATGTCGAGGCCTTTCTGCGCTGAGATGAGGATACTTACTTCTGCGCACACAGTCAGCCAGTCGGGCAGCGGCTCGTCCGAGAGGGTATACAGGAAGCATGTCCGTTCGCACTCCAGACCCAGAGCCCACCGGTGACGAGCCATTCGGCCAGCCCGCAGGAAACTCGAACCCGGGTTGGCTCAGCGAAGTAGAACTGGCTGAAACGCGACGTCGCATGCCGATGCTGTACGTCGAAGGCATACCGGTGCGAGTTGACGGGATGGGTCAGGTCACCGAGGTCGGCATCCTGTTGCGAGCAACTCCCATGGGTGAGATGACCCGCACCATCGTGTCGGGGCGGGTTCGCTACGGCGAAACCGTGCGCGACGCTCTGTTTCGCCACCTCGAGAACGACCTCGGGCCCATGGCCTTTCCGCTGCTGCCCCCGCAACCGAGCCCGTTCACCGTCGCCGAGTACTTTCCCATTCCCGGGGTGAGCGCGTTTCACGACGACCGCCAGCACGCGGTGTCGCTTGCCTTCGTCGTGCCCGTCACCGGCACGTGCGAGCCACGACAGGATGCGCTCGAGGTGACATGGATGACCCCCGAGGAAGCAGCGACCGACGCGCTCGCCGATGAGATGGAAGGTGGTCGCGGAACACTGATCCGTTTGGCCCTCGCGAGCGTTGGTGCGCTTCGCTGATCCAGCGCGAGCATCATTGCGTAAAAGCGGCGTTTCGCTGCTGTGAATATCGGCTGAATCCGGGCGTCTTCACATAGTGAGCCCGGGTAGTGTCGGGGTACCGATGCGCAGTTCTTTCGCTGCGCCTACCTCCGTGAAAGAGGCGCCATGGCTGATCATGCCGATTCTGACAGCTCGAACGTCGACGAGAACGCAAAGTCGTTCGACGAACTGATTGTTGCGCCGATGCGCACGGGCAATGGGCCGACGTTCACGACCGCTTTCCGTGGCTACGACAAAGACGAAGTCGACACCAATGTGACCGAACTCAACGAGCGACTGCGCGTGCAGGCAGAGCAGGTCGAGGTGCTCAAAGAGCGCCAGCGCCGGGCCGGTGCGATGAATGCGCAGAGCGAGTCTGAAATCGAGCGTCTGCAGGCAGAATTGGATGCCGCGAATGAAGAGAACCGCACGGTCGCTGAGCGCGCCAAGCAAGAGACCGATGACGCAATAGCTGAAACTCGCGACCGTGTCGCCCAGCTTGAGGCGGAGTTGACCGCCGCCCAAGCTCAGGTGACGGATGCAGAGAATCGCATCCAAGCGCTGAGCGACGAACTCGTCTCTGCGCCCGAAGAGACCTCTAATCGGCACCAGTTCGAAGAAGTGCTTCGAGTCGCCGAAGACCAAGCCAGCGTGCTGTTGCGCAACGCTACGGTGCAAGGTGAGCGTCTGATCGCGGCAGCCCGCGAAGAGATCGAGAACCGCCAGAAAGAAACCAAGGCTGAGGCCGAGGCAATCCTCTCGCACGCGCAGCACGATGCACAGCAGGTGCGGTTGCGCATCGATACGGAGTTCACCGCGCACCAGACGCGCATCGAACGAGAAGCCGCTCGGGCAGCTGAACAGGTGTCGCAGGCCGAGCAGGAGGCGGCAGTCATTCGCACCGAGGCAGAGAAGGGCGCGGCAGCGTTGCGCTCAATGGTGGCTCGAGAGACCGCAGAGGCTCGCGCTGAGGCCGAAGACGCGGTGCGCGAGTTGCGAGTGCGGGCCCTCGAATTCGAAGAGTCACTCACCCGGCGCCAAGACGACGCGCAGCAAGAGTTTCTGCTGCTGCACAATCAAGCAGTAGCCCACGCCGATCGCATCACCCAAGACGCTAACGAGCAGGTCGCTGCCTCGCTCGAGCACTCTCAGCGCGTCGCCTTGAAGGCGGATGATTTCGAACGATTGATGCGTGCGCAGGCTCAGCAGATCGAAGCGGACGCGCAAGTGCGAGCCCACGCGACACTGGAACGAGCGCACACGAAGGCGCAGAGCATCATCGATACGGTGACGGAGCACTCGCAGTCGGTGCTTCGTGACGCAGAGGATCGCACGCGTCAGCTGCGCTGGCAGCAGCACCAACTCACGAGCTTCATGTCAGAAGTGAAAGAGTTGATTCGCCCGGACGGAGCCTTCGGTGGCGCCGGCGACTCCGAGCCAGCGACCGACAAGGCGACCGACTCGGAGAACGCCGAGGCGACCGACTCGGAGAACGCCGATGGCGTTGAGCACGCTGATGGCGCCGAGGTCACCGAAACCGACGGCTCAGACGAGCAGCCCGAGGTCGTCGAGCACGAGGAGCACACGGAGGTGGAAGCCACCGAAGAGCACGGCGGCGACGAAGCTGACGGCGGCGACGAGACGTCGCCCGCTAACTAGTCGTTTCGCGGGCGATCGCGGTGATAAACGCGTCGATGTCGTCTTCGGTGGTGTCGAACGAGCACATCCAGCGCACTTCGTTGCGAGCAGCATCCCAGTCATAGAAGCGGAACGACTCGCGCAGGCGGTCGGCGACCCCGTCGGGGAGCGTCGCGAATACGCCGTTGGCCTGTGTTTGTTGGGTGAAGCCGACGCCGCGAATCTTGCCTTCGGCGAGCCCCGCCTCGACGCCAGAGCGCAGCCGCTGTGCCATGGCGTTCGCGTGCGAGGCGTTGCGCAGCCACAGATCGCCCTCGAGCAGGGCAATCAGCTGCGCGGAGACGAATCGCATTTTGCTTGCGAGCTGCATGTTCAGCTTGCGAAGAAAACGCAGCCCCTCGGAGGCTGCCGGATCAAGCACCACAACTGCTTCGCCGAGCATGGCCCCGTTCTTCGTGCCGCCGAAGCTCAGCACGTCGACGCCAGCATCACGGGTGAACTCACGCACCGGAACCGCGAGTGCCGCTGCCGCGTTCGCAATACGCGCTCCGTCCATGTGCAGACGCATTCCGCGCGCGTGTGCGTGATCGGCGATAGTTCGCACTTCGTCGGGCGTATAGAGGGTGCCCAACTCGCTCGACTGTGTAATTGACACCACGAGCGGTTGCGCACGGTGCTCGTCGCCCCACCCCCAGGCCTCACGGTCGATGAGATCGGTGGTGAGCTTGCCATCGTCGGTCGGCACAGTCAGCAGCTTGATACCGGCGACGCGCTCGGGGGCACCGCCCTCGTCGACGTTGATGTGGGCGGTGGATGCTGCGATGACCGCGCCCCACCGGGGGAGCATCGACTGCAGGCCGATCACGTTCGCACCGGTGCCGTTGAAAACGGGAAACGCCTCGACGCCTTCGCCGAAGTGGTGCGTGAAGACCTCTTGTAGCCGAGCGGTATAGACGTCTTCGCCGTAGGCGACCTGGTGTCCCTGATTTGCCGCGGCGATAGCCGCGAGCACCTCGGGGTGGATGCCGGAGTAGTTATCGGAAGCGAATCCGCGGATGTTGGTGTCGTGCAACGTGCTCACAAGGTTCCAATCTAGTGCTGAAGGTGCGCAACTCAGTCTGGGCGCATGGGCGCCGCCCGGCGAACCTGCGCGATCGTGAAACTGCCCGTTTCCGCCGTGCAGATTGAGTTAGTTACGCTCAAGGGCGACAACGGTGTCGTTGATGTCGGTTGCTGGGGCATTCCACAATTCGACGATTGCGTCGGCAAGATCCTGCTCGAAGCCGGCGAGTGACGTGACCCGAAAAACCACGGATGCTGCCGCGAGCGGCGTGTGTCCGTCTCGTGCTGCTTTTGCAAAGCCCTGCGCAACGGCGCGCGCCCACGCCTCACTTGCAGCCTTGACAGCCGCGTAGTTCGCTCCACCCGCGAGCGGGCGCGACGTAGCGGTGGAAGACACGATTGCCATTCGTCCAGCCGTCGAGGCGCGCAGGTCGCCGTCAAATGCGCGACTGACATGGCGCAGGGAGGTGAATCCGGCTTCGAGAAATCGATAGTCTGCTTCGTTCTGTCCGTCAAGACCGCCGCCGCCGCGCCACCCGCCGACGAGATGAATGACGCCGTCGACTGGTCCGACTCGCTGCGCCAAGGCGAGCACTGCCGCCTCGTCGGTGAGATCGCATGCCTCTGTTGCGACGCCGGGTATTTCATCGGCCACCTGATCTAGTCGAGCCTGATCGCGCCCCACAACGATCACGCGAGCATCGCAGCGAAGCAGGGCGCGCGCCACGGCACGCCCTGCTTCGCTCGTGCCCCCAGCGAGGATGACCGTGCGACTGGCTACGCCGGATTCAGGCATCCGACGCCCTGATGCCCGCCGTGGATTCGATCACAGGGCGCATCTTCTTCTCAAGCGCCTCGAAGAACATCGACAGCGGGAATTCATCGTCAAGCACGGCATCCGTGTAGCCCTTGGGCGGCCCCGCGAGCACGTCGATTGGCAGGCCCCGAGCCCACGCAGACGCGGGGTTCGGCGCGAGCGTGGCACTGACGAGCTCGTACGCGGCAAGCCAATGGGCAACCTTGGGGCGATCGATCGACTTCCAGTAGAGCTCGTCGATCGCGTCGCCGAGCGCCACGACTGCGGCGGGTACGTCTGCCCAGTCGAACGTGAGTGCGGTGTCGGTCCAATGCAGCACGTCACGCTGGTGCAGCCAGGCGAAGAGCAGCTGACCGCCGACAGCGTCGTAGTTACGCACGCGAGTGCCGGTGATCGCGAAGCGGAAGATGCGGTCGAAGATGACGGCGTACTGCACAAGCACGGCCTGCTCGAGTGTCTCAGTCTCGGCAGCATCCAACTCTTCGCCCGCCTCAACCCGTGCTCGCAAACGCTGCGTGATTGCGACGCACTCCCGGAATGCGGTGAGGTCGCAACGCAACTCTTCGAGCGAATACAAGAAGTACGGCATGCGCTGTTTGATCATGAACGGATCGAACGGCAGGTCGCCACGCATGTGGGTGCGATCGTGAATGATGTCCCACATCACGAAGGTGCGTTCGGCGAGCTGCTGATCGCCGAGCATGCGTGCGGCATCGGCGGGCAAGTCGAGCTTTGTGATGTCGGCAGCAGCGCGCACCACGCGACGGTAGCGCGCGGCCTCGCGGTCTTGGAAGATCGCCCCCCACGTGAACGTGGGAATCTCACGCATCGCGACGGTTTCAGGGAACAACACCGCCGAGTTGGTCTCATAGCCGGGGGTGAAATCGATCAGTCGCAGTGAGACGAACAGGCGGTTGGTGTATTCGATTTCGAGTTGCGCGATGAATTCGGGCCAGATGACTTCGACCAGCAGCGCTTCAACGAAACGGTTGCGTGAGCCGTTCTGGGTGTACATCGGAAAGATGACCAGGTGGCGCAGTCCGTCGATGCGGTGCTGTTGCGGTTGAAAGGCGTTGAGTGAGTCCAAGAAGTCAGGCACACCAAATGAGCTGTCAGTCCAGCGCTGAAAGTCAGCAATGGAGGCTGCCAGATAGTCGGCATCGTGGGGGAACCGCGGACTCAGCGTGCCAATTGCCTCGACGATGGTGTCGACGTGCGCACGTGCGCTGGGGTGGTTCGCAGCATCCGGGATCGAGCCGTCCTGCACCTGCAGAGACTGTAGGGCGGTGGCGGCGGCCTTGAGGTTCAGCCAGGCGGCCGAGTCTTCGACGACCTCGGGTTCGCCGACGATCTCTTGCGTAGTGAGGGCAGTGGTGATGGGCATGTTGAACCTCCGTTCGTCTGAGTTGGAGGAAGTCTACGGGAAGTTATCTCGCTACAACACCAAAAGACAGGAAAGTATCCGGCCACGACTGATAGCCTCGGTACATGACGTCGATCGAGCAATCAGGCACATCCCGTCTTGAAGACCAGACAGACCTGCGCATAGTGCGAGAGGTGTCTAGCAACGGCCGTGCGACGCTCGCCGAACTCTCGGAGGCGACGGGGCTCTCGACCTCGGCGGTGCAAGCGCGGCTGCGTCGGTTGGAGTCCCGCGGAGTGATCACCGGCTATCGCGCCACGGTCGATGCCGAGGCAGTAGGGCGTCCGCTGTCGGCATTCATTGAGATCACGCCGCTTGACCCGGCACAGCCCGACAACGCGCCCGAGCTGCTTGAGCACCTCTCGGCCATCGAGGCATGTCACTCGACGGCGGGTGACGCAAGCTACATGCTGTTCGTGAGGGTGCCCACACCGCGCGACCTCGAAGTGCTGATCCGTGATATCCGTGTCGCGGCGTCGGTCAACACCCGCACCACCGTCGTGCTGCAAACGTTCTACGAGAACCGCCCCATTCTGGCCGGGCGAGCCGCACGGGCGACGAGGTGATCTCGCTCCACCAAGCACACGGCGGGCCGGGCGACCAAAAGGTGCCCGGCCCGCCGAATGGATGCTGCTACTGGCCGCCCTCGGTGAGAGTGACCTCGATCGGGGTGAAGTCAGCACCCTCGACGTCTACGCCGTCAGCGGAGAGCGCTTCAAGCGCTGCTTCGATGTACGTGTTGTCGTACGCCGATGCGGGCGGGTCGGCGGTGATCAGGTTGAGGCCGTCCTGGTTAGTCGCGGCCAGTGCACCGGCGACTGTCTGATCCCAAGCGGCCGAGTCAACAATGCCGATTCCGGCGGATGAAGGCCAGATCAGCTTGTTGGTCTCGTTGGTCTGCCACAGCTGGTGTGTCGGGCCCACCGGGAAGGCGGCTTCTGCGTTCGAGGCTACGTCCCAGACGAGCTCTGCGGCGGCTTCGGTGTTGTCGCGGGCGTAGACCCAACCCTTGACGACGGCCTTCAAGAAGCGCTCGGCAGCGTCGGCGTATGCCGGGTCGCTTTCGAGACGCTCGGTGTCAGCCCAGATGGCGTCTTGAAGCATGGCGCCCGCAGTGTCTTCGTACGACACGATCGACAGGTCGTCCATCGTGTAGAGCTCGCCGGTCTCGGGGTCAATCGTCTCGAGCACCTGCGCAAGCTCGTTGTAGGTCATTGCCTGCGCTGCATCCACGTCTCCATCAAGGAGCGCGTTCATGGAGAAGTCCTGTGTCGTGATCGACACGCTCTGCGAGTCGAGTCCCTCGTCAGCCATAGCCGCGAAGATCTCCCACTCGTTGCCGAAGCCCCACGAGCCGATGCGCTTGCCCTCGAAGTCAGCGACCGATGTGATGTCGTCGTCTGCCCACGAAACCTGAAGCGTGCCGGAGCGCTCGAAGATCTGCGCGATATTCGTCAGCTCAACACCCGTTGCCTCGATGGTGCCGAGAACCTTCGGCACCCATGCCACGGCGAAGTCGACGTCGCCCGCGATGAGAGCATCCTGCGGCACGATGTCGCCACCAGAGGGGATGATCTCGACCGAGTCGAAACCCTCTTCCTCGAAGTAGCCAAGCTCTTGGGCGGCGTAGTAGCCGGCGAACTGTGCCTGCGGCAACCACTGCAGCTGTAGCGAGAGGTCGGTGATCGGCTCGAAGTCACCCGAATCGGTGGAGTCGGTCGACTCGGATGTTGATGCACTGCACGCTGAAAGCGCGAGGACGGTTGCTGTTGCTGCTGAAGCGAGCAGGAGCCCGCGCCGTTTGCTGTGTCGCATGGTGTTTCCCTTCGTGATGGTGGGTGGTGCAAGGTGCTACCGCTGTTACCGCTTCCGGGTTAGCCCGGGATCCGCCTGGCCGTAAGGCGCTCGAGTAGCACCGTGGCGAGGAAGAAGATGAGGCCGATCACTATGCCGGCGAAAACGTAGGCCCACGCGAGCGCGGCATTGCCGCTCTTGGCCATGGTCGCGATCGCCGTGCCAATACCGTCGGCGGGGCCGCCGAAGTACTCGGCGACGAGCGCCGAGATGACGGCGAGCGAGCTCGCGATGCGAATGCCGATGGTCAGATACGGCAGTGACGTCGGCAGGGTGAGCTTGCGAAACGATTGCGATCCGCTCGCCGCATACGCGCGAAACAGGTCGCGCTGCACAGGGCGTGCCTGGCGTAGTCCGCGCAGCATGTTCAGGTACACCGGCACGAAGGCTGCGATTCCCGCGATGGCCTGGCGGCCGAACTGGCTGGATGCTCCGAACATCGTGTTGAACAGGGGAGTGAGGGCAACGATGGGCACCACCGCGATCGCCGCGACAACAGGGGCCGCCATCGCATCGATCGGCCGCGCCCACGCGGCAATGCCCGCCGCGATGATCGCCAGGATGCTGCCGCACACCAGACCGACGAGCGCGTTGCCGCCGGTGATGATCGCGTCTTCCAAAATGATGCCCCAGTGCGTGATGAGCGCATCGACGATCGCCGTGGGGCTGGGAAGCATGCGTGGGGTCACCTGAGCGACTTCGACCAGCAGCTGCCAGAGGATGAGCACCAGCGCGCCGAAGGTGATGGGCGCAGCGATGCGCAGCACCTGATCTCGTGTGCGCATGGGCGCTTGCTGCATGCTCACCGTTCGTTCGCCCGTTCGGTGGGGGCGCCGTGCAGCGCTTCGCGCACCGCGGTGACTCGCTCAAAGAACTCGGGCGCTTCGCGCAGCGATTCAGTGCGCGCTTCGCCGAGTGGCACCTCGACGATCTCGGCGATGCGACCGGGTCGCGCCGACATGACCACGACACGCTCAGAGAGAAACACTGCCTCGGGAATGGAGTGCGTGACGAAGACCACAGCAGCACCGGTGTCGGCGGCAATGCGGGCAAGCTCCGTTTGCATGCGCTCGCGTGTCATCTCGTCGAGTGCGCCGAAAGGCTCATCCATCAGCAGCAGCTTCGCGTCTTCGGCAAGGGCACGAGCAATCGCGACGCGCTGCTGCATTCCGCCCGAGAGTTGGTCGGGGTAGTGCTCGGTGAAGTCCGAGAGTCCGACCATCGCGGCAAGGTCTGCGACCCGCGCCTTGCGCTTTGCCGGAGCGATTCCGTGCAACTCAAGTGGCAGTGCCATATTGGCTTCAACAGTGCGCCACGGCAGCAGGCCCGCCTGCTGAAAGGCGATGCCATAGTCCTGATCGAGCCGTGCGCGGGCGGCAGGTTTTCCGAATACCTCGATCGTGCCAGCGGTGGGCTGATCAAGGTCGGCGATCAATCGCATCAGCGTTGACTTGCCGCATCCAGACGGACCAATGAGTGAGATGAACTCACCCGCCGCGACATCGAGGTCGACGCCGGCGAGAGCGTGCACCGTGGTGGTCTTGGTGGCGAACTCACGTGTGACGCCCGCGACGTGAACAGCGGGTGCGTTAGCGGTGGGGGAGGTCATATGGTGGCTTCTCCTCTGCGGTATGGCGTCAGGCTCGCGCCGAGCAGGGCGACGGAACCGGCGGCGATGAGTCCGAGAAGGACGGCGCCGAAAATGGGGGCCCACGGAATTGCGGGATCGCTCGAGGCTTGGCCGGCGAACTGAATGAGCATGCGACCAAGGCCTCCGCGCATGCCGATGGAGACTTCTGCCACCACGGCGCCGACGACCGCATTGGCAGCGGCAAGACGCAGGGCGGGCAAGAGATAGGGAACGGATGCGGGCAGGCGCAGTGACCTCAATGTCGCGCGATACCCCGCGCCATAGCTGCGCATCAGGTCGAGGTGAATCGCGTCGGGTGAGGTGAGACCGCGCAGAGCGCCAATGGCTACCGGGAAGAATGCCAGATACGAGGCGATCACTGCGATCGAAAGCCATTGCGGCCAAGGAAAACCGCCACGGTCTATCTGTGTTCCGATACTTGCCACCAGTGGCGCGAAGGCGATGAGTGGCACGGTCTGCGACACGATGATCCAGGGCAGCAGTCCCCATTCGGCGAGACGCCAGCGCTGCATGACAAGTGCGAGGGCGAGACCGACCACGACGCCCATGAGCCAACCGACCGCCGCGATTCCCAGGGTGACGAGAGCCGCGCCCGCGACAGCGAACCACAGCGGTGGGGTATCGGTACCGCCGGTCGGCTCAAAGAGGCGCTCCCACATCGTCCAGATATGGGGCATCGCCCGATCGTGGGTACGGGGAAGAATGCGCAGACCGCTTTGGTCGTCACCGGCGACGCCGAAGATGATCACGCCGTCTTCGGGGCCGAGCCATTTGTACAACTCCCAGATCGCCATGACGGCGATGATGCCGAGTGCACCCCACGCCCATCTCGACGCGGGAAAAGAACGCTTGGGTTTCGCCGGGCGCGCGACTGCCGTCGCGGTTTCGGCGAAAACCGCGGTATCGCCCGGGGGGCCCGCCGTCATGCCTTCGCCGTCACGTGGCTCGAAAGAGCCGGAATCACGGTTTCGCCGTAGACCCGCATGGTCTCTTCTTTGTTGTCGTGCTGCAGATAGCCCGCGAACTGGGTGACCCCGAGCGCCTTGAGCTGCTCGAGTTTGGCGATGTGCTCTTCGGCAGTGCCGAGAACGCAGAAACGGTCGATGATTTCGTCTGGCACGAAGTCCGTGTGCTCGTTGCCCGATTTGCCGTGCGAGTTGTAGTCATAGCCGGTGCGGCCAGCGATGTAGTTCGTCAGCGCTTCGGGGACGTCGCCGTGCATGCCGTACTTCGCGACGATGTCAGCAACGTGATTGCCGACCATTCCGCCGAACCAGCGACACTGCTCGCGCATGTGCTCGCGATCGTCGCCGATGTACATGGGGGCGGCAACGCAGAAGGCGATCGATTCGGGGTCGCGTCCAGCGGCAGCCGCAGCATCTTTGACCGTCTTGATCATCCACGCGGCGATGTCGACGTCTGCCAGCTGCAGAATGAAGCCGTCGCCGACTTCACCGGTGAGCTTGAGCGCCATCGGACCATACGCGGCAACCCACACCTCGAGTTCGGAACCGCGGCTCCAAGGAAATTGCAGCGTCGCGCCCTTGTATTCCACGGCGCGCGAGTTGGCTAGCTCGCGAATGACGTGGATTGACTCCCGCAGTTCGCTCATAGTCACCGGCTTGCCGTTGGTGACGCGCACGGCCGAGTCGCCACGGCCGATGCCACATACGGTGCGGTTGCCGTACATCTCGTTGAGGGTGGCGAAGATCGAGGCGGTAACGGTCCAGTCACGTGTGGCAGGGTTCGTGACGAATGGACCGACGGTGACGCGGTTCGTCTCGGCGAGGATTGCCGAGTAGATCACGTAAGGCTCCTGCCAGAGCAGATGCGAGTCGAACGTCCAGACGTGGCTGAATCCGTGTGCTTCGGCGAGCTTCGCCAGCTGCACCGTGCGTGCGGCGGGCGGGTTGGTTTGGAGGACGACTCCGAAATCCATGGTGTGTTCCTTAAAGGTCTTCAATGCGGATGCTGCAAGTGCCGCCTGTGTGACGTGCACCGCCGGTCGAGTAGCGCTGACGGCGCGCAAGCGATGCAGGTTTACGTCAGGTACTGCGACAAGCCCCGCTTGAGGAACTGGCCATCACCCTTCTGGCCCAGGTACTGGCCATCGTTGACGACAACTTTGCCTCGTGAGATGACCGTGTCGACGTGACCGTCTACCTCATAGCCCTCCCACGCGGAGTGATCCATGTTCATGTGGTGCGTCTTGTCGTAGCCGATTGAGGTGTGACCGTTCGGGTCGTAGACGACCACGTCACCGTCGGCGCCCGGGGCGATGACGCCCTTCTTCCCGTAGAGACCGAACATGCGCGCGGGCGTCGTCGAGGTGAGCTCCACCCAACGCTCGAGCGTGATCTTTCCGGTGACAACGCCTTGATACATCAGGTCCATGCGGTGTTCGACCGAGCCGATGCCATTGGGGATCTTGCGGAAGTCGCCGAGACCGAGTTCCTTCTGATCCTTCATGCAGAACGGGCAGTGATCGGTGGAGACCATCTGAAGGTCGTTCGTGCGCAGCGCCTGCCACATGGCGTCTTGGTGGCCCTCTTCGTGTGAGCGCAGCGGGGTCGAGCAGACGAACTTGGCACCCTCAAAGTGTCCGTACTTCTCGCTCGTCGCGCCGAGCTGGTCTTCCAATGACATGTACAGGTATTGCGGGCAGGTCTCAGCGAAGACGTTTTGACCGGCGTCGCGAGCCCATGCCACCTGGCCGACCGCTTGCTTCGCGCTCACGTGCACGATGTACAGCGGTGCCCCGGTGAGCTTGGCCAGCATGATGGCGCGGTGGGTGGCTTCTTCTTCCATCTCCCAGGCGCGTGCGACCCCGTGGTAGAACGGGTCGGATTTGCCTTGTTCGATGAGCTGGGCGGCGAGCACGTCGATGGCGGGACCATTTTCCGCGTGCATCATCGTCATCATGCCGGTGTCGCGCGACAGCTGCATCGCCTTGAGGATCTGCGCGTCGTCGGAGTAGAACACTCCGGGGTAGGCCATGAAGAGTTTGAAGCTCGAGATGCCTTCGTCAACGAGCGAGCGCATCGCCAGCAGCGACTCGTCGTTGACGTCGCCGACGATCTGGTGAAAGCCATAGTCGATAGCGCAGTTGCCCGCGGCCTTTTCATGCCACGCGGCAAGGCCGTCTTGGATCTTCTGCCCATACGTCTGCACGGCGAAGTCGATGATGCTCGTCGTGCCGCCCCACGCCGCAGCACGGGTGCCGCTCTCGAAGGTGTCTGATGCCTCGGTGCCGCCGAACGGCAACTGCATATGCGTGTGTGCGTCGATGCCGCCGGGGATCACGTACTTTCCGGTGGCGTCGACGACCGTGTCGACTGCCGCAGAAATGTCGGTGCCGAGCAGGGCTGAGCCTGGCTGCAGTACCGCGATGATGGTTTCGCCGTCGATCAGAACGTCGGCTTTGCCGCGACCTGTCGCCGACACGACCGTGCCGCCTTTGATGAGTGTGGTTGCCATGGTGTCTGCTCCCTTGTTTTACAGCGCGCTGATTTCGCCATAGCCATCGGGCCGGCGATCACGGTAGAACTGCCAGTCGTCGCGCATCTGGCGAACGAGGTCCATCTCAAGATCGCGAATGAGCAGCTCTTCGTGCTCACCCGAACCCATCTCTCCGACGTAGTTTCCTCGGGGGTCAACGATCTGGCTCTTGCCATAGAAATTGACTGCCTCGTCGCCGTACTCGTTGTCTTCGAGGCCGACGCGGTTGGGTGCGAGCACGAAGTAGCCGTTTGCGACGGCAGCGGCGGGCTGTTCGACCTCCCACAGACGGTTTGATAGACCGGGCTTGGTCGCGTTCGGGTTGAACGCGAGGTGGGCGCCGTTGAGTCCGAGCATTCGCCACGCCTCAGGAAAGTGGCGGTCGTAGCAAATGATGACGCCGACCTTGCCGACAGCGGTGTCGAAGACGGGGTAGCCGAGGTTGCCGGGCTTGAAGTAAAACTTCTCGTAGAACTTCTCCACCTGCGGAATGTGCTGCTTGCGATAGCTGCCAAGCACGGTGCCGTCAGCATCCACCACAACAGCGGTGTTGTAGTACACGCCGGTCTGCTGCTCTTCATAGATCGGCAGCACCATCACCATATTGAGTTCTTTGGCGAGTGCCGCAAAGCGGGTGACGGTTGGACCATCGACGGGCTCGGCGTACTCGTAGTACTTCTTGTCTTGGGTGATACCGAAGTACGGCCCATAGAAGAGTTCCTGAAAGCAGATGACCTGTGCGCCTTCGGCGGCAGCATCCCGAGCGAATTGCTCGTGTTTGTCGAGCATCGACTCCTTGTCGCCAGTCCACTTTGTCTGCGTAATCGCCGCACGTACCGTCGTCATTGTCTCTCCGTCCATGCTCGAGCGAGCATTTGTATCTGCCGCCGAGAGGGAGGGTCGGGGTGGCCTCCCTGCATACCCGATCAAACAGCCCCCACATTTCTCAGCGGTTTCGGCCTGTGTCGTGACAGTAAAGCCTGCAAGCGATGCAGGGCAAGACCCCGGGGGTGATCGATACGCGAATGGATGCTGCGCCCGAAGCGCAGCCGCCGGGGGCTCTCACCGCACCGATCTCAGCGGCGGGGGAAGAGTTAGTCCTGTGATGCGGGCGCGGGGTCATGCGCCCAACTCGGCGCAAGAGCACGAATGCGCGCGGCGCGCCACTGCCATGTTGTCCACAGCACCGGCCACAGCACAGGCGCAGATGCCCCACCGATAACGAGACGATCGCGCCATAGCGTTTTGGAGGGGTCGCCCGGAGCGGGAGAGATTGCCATCTGGTGGTCCCACACATCGAGTGAGGCAAGCGGACCGGTGAGGGGAATGCCGGTGTCGCGGAAGATGCGCACTCTGCCGGCAGGTTCATCGACGAAGCGCTCGCTCACGCTGATGAACTGGCGCCCCATCGGGATCTGGCCGAACGCGGCGAGTTGCACGGCGACGTCGGCACCTGGTTCCCAGGTCGTCGGGAGCCCCTTGGTCTCAAGCGGCGACATGTCAACCATCGGGCCATAGAGCTCAGCCACTGCCCGCGGAGAGTGAAGTGCGCGCCACGCGGCATCCGCATCGCAGTCGATGACGAGCTTGAGCATGATCCGCATGCGTTCCAGTGTTGCACTTAGTTTGCTGTCTTCGATCGCACGCACTCGAGAGATTAGGCTCGGTGGGTGCAAGATTCTGCGACGCCAGGGGGCGCTACCGACGACTCCTTCTTCGATCAACACCGCTACCAAGTGCGGTGTGAATGGGGCGTCGAGGGGCTCGCTCACCTCGAGCCGGCGCACATCGTCATTGTGGTCGACGTGTTGCGTTTCTCGACCACAACTACTCGAGCCGTCGAGGCTGGCGAGACGGTCTCGCTCTCCGCAGCACGTGCGCGCGCAATGAATGGTGTGGCGGTGGCCGACTTGGCGGCGGCGACCGGTTCTCTCGTCGTCATTGGTTGCCTTCGGAATGCATCGACTGTCGCGCGCGAGGTTGCGGCCGAACAACTTCGTCGTGGTTCTCGCACGAGCGTTGCGGTCATTGCTGCGGGTGAAAGAGTTGCTGGCGAAACCGGCTTGCGTTTCGCCGTCGAAGATCACCTCGGCGCGGGGGCGATCATCGATGCACTTACTGAACTCGGCATCGACCACACCTCACCTGAGGCGGCGTGCGCTGCCGAGGCGTTTCGAGGCATGCGAGGGGCGACGCGGCACCTGCTTTCCGCATCAGGGTCGGGTCAGCAGCTCATCGCGAGTGGCTTGCGTGACGAGGTACTGGCTGCGGCAGAGGTCGACGCGTCGACGGCGGTGCCAGTGCTGCGCGAGGGCGTTTTCGTCGACGGCGAGGTCGCTGGCTAGCGGGGTAGCTGCGCCGCCAATTTTGTTGCGGGAGTGATTTCTCGGCGCACCCAAGCGAACAGGTAACGCTCGTCATAGCGCGGCGCGCACTTCACGCACGACGCGGCCCGAGTGGGTTTGCGGTGGCGGTAGGCGACGTGCCCCGCCGGACAGGTGCCTACCCACGGGGCCAGATCGGTCGCCGTTTCACCGTTGTGGGTGGTGCCACCTACGTAGCCCAAATCTCGGGCGACTCGCTTCCAGACGGTGCCATGCCCGGCGCTCGGCCCAGCCAATGCATGAGCGACCTCGTGCAGCAGCGTCTGGTGATTGGTGTCGTCGTCATAGCGCGCCGTGAGGTAGCGAGACACACTGATGCGTTTTCGTGTGTAGTCGCAGAGCCCGGCACGCCGCTTTGCGTTGTCGAAACTGAACGACCATGAGTCGTCCAGGTGGAGGGTGATCAGCGCCTCAGCCCAGTGGCGCACGCGGTTTAGATCCGACATGGCGCGAGACTAGAACATACCTACGACACTCTGGGCGATCAATAGGTGCAAGCGTCGACTCAGCTGGCGACCGACTCAGCGGCGCGGCGGCGCTCTACTGTGTCGATGGCGAGCAACGTCGATTCAAGTTGATCGTCGGGGGCGCCAGCGTCCTGGCGCAAGAAAAGTGCGCGCTTGAAGTCGCGGCGCGCTGACTCGAGGCTTCCCTCGTCGAAGTGAACCTTGCCGCGGTGCTGATAGGCAAACGCGGCGATGCCTGCCCAGCCATGACCTTCGGCTTCTTCTGCGCAGGTGCCGAGCTCTTGTTCGGCAGCGGCATACGCCCCACGCACCTGCTGCACCGAGGCGTGCAGAATACGTGCCCGCAGCAGATCTTTGCGGGTGCCAGCCATGCGTGCCACGCGAACAGATTGCTCAGAGATCACGAGAGCATCGTCTGCTCGGCCGAGAACCTTCAGCAGCCATACCCGCTCAAGGAGGGCGGGCAGCGAGCGCTGTTCGCCGATTTCGTCAAGGCGTTCCTGGCACTGAGCGGGATTGACCTTCTCACGCAGGGTCTCTGGGTCGTACCCGAGGATGTAGCTCACCCTGACCTCCTTTGCAGTGCTGTGGGTCGCCATTCAAGTGTGACCGGTGGGTCAGAAATCGTGGGCTCGGCACGCCGATCTGCAGCATCCGATCATCGCTCGAACAGCGTCGACGAGGGCTTCGGCGAGTCGGTCGCATCGCCGTCGCTGGCAATGCGTGCACCGCGTGCAAACTCATCGACCTCGCGGCCTTCGGCGACCTTGGCAGGGTGGGGCCCCGCAGCCATGAGTCGCGGCAGCCACGCCGTGGGCAGCGCCGCGTGGGACGCGGCAACGACGAGGTTTCCAAACCGGCGCCCCTTGAGCGTCTGAACCTCGGCGAGGATGATCACGTGCTCAAGTACGCGTGAGACGGTCGCCACCTGGCGCCGTGCGAATGCGAGACCCGCTCCGTCGGCGATGTTGATGAGCAGCACTCCGTCGGGCGCAAGAAAGCGCGCGGCTTCTGTGTAGAACTCCACGGTGGTCAAGTGCGCGGGTGTCTGGGCCCCCGAGTACACGTCAGACACAACGAGATCGGCGGCGCCGACCATGCCCGGCGGAAGCCGCCCGAGCCCATCTCTCGCGTCGCCGATCCGCACCCGGATTGACGCGCCACGGGGGAGAGGAAGGTTTTCGCGCACGAGGTCCCACAGGGCGGGTTCGAGCTCGATGACCTGCTGGCGTGACCCGGGGCGGGTGGTCTCGATGTACCGCGGAATGGTGAGTGCCCCGGCGCCGAGGTGCACCGCGGTGATCGGCTGGCGTGGCATGCGCAGCTGATCGATCACCGCGCCCATACGAGCGACGTATTCGAAGTGCAGGTGCGTGGGGTCATCGAGGTCAACGTGTGATTGTGGGGTGCCGTTGACATCGAGTTCCCACCCGCCGGCGTATTGCGAAGGGATCACCCGCGCGATGGTGCCGTCGAGAAGCCGAGCCTCTGGCGGAGGAGGGGCGTTGTTTCTCGAGCGGGCCATGACTCAACGGTAGCTGTGGCGTACCCACCCGCAGCGCGCCTGATCCGGCTAGCGTGGAGTCATGAGCGCGATCGATCTCAACGCCGACCTGGGTGAGACGGTCGACGGCCAACCGACCGCCGATGACGAGTCGATGTTCGCTGTCATCTCGAGCGCGAACATCGCGTGCGGCGGTCACGCCGGTGATGGCGCGTCGATGCGCGAAGCCGTCGAGCGGGCTGCGCGATTTGGGGTTGCCGTTGGCGCCCACCCCTCGTTTCCCGACCGCGCCAACTTCGGGCGCAGCGCCCTGGCGATCGAGTCCGACGCGCTCGCCGCGAGCGTGGCGCACCAGCTGGCCGACCTCGTCGCCGTGGGAGCCGAGATTCGCTACGTCAAACCACATGGAGCCCTCTATCACGCGGTGATCTCAGATAAGAAGCTGGCGGATGCTGTCGCCCGCGCGATCAGCGAGCTGTCATCCATGCTCGGGCGTGCCCTGCCGGTGCTCGGTCTCGACGGCGAGATCCGCGTCGCGGCAGAGGCCGCGGGGCTGCCGTTCGTGCGTGAAGCTTTTCTCGACCGCGGGTACCGCGCCGACGGCTCGCTCGTACCGCGCGGCGAGCCCGGAGCGCTGCTTGACGATCCCGCGCACGTCGCGGCGCGAGCGGTGAGACTCGCTCGAGAGGGCGTTGTCGAGACGGCCGATGGCGCCCTCATCGACGCTGATGCGGCATCGCTCTGCGTTCACGGCGATTCGCCTGCGGCGGTGTCGATGGCACGTGCGGTGCGGGCGGCCCTTGATGCCGACGGCCTTGCCGTGCGCGCGCCGTGGTGACCGTGCCATGGTGACCGTGCGCGCCCTGCCGATGGGCGAGAGCGCTTTTCTGCTTGAAGTTTCAACGCTCGACGAGGTGCTCGCCACGCACGCGGCGCTCGCTGCCTCGCGCGCCGCGGGTGTCATTGACCTCGTTCCCGCGGCGCGCACCGTGCTCGTGCGGGTAGACCCGCGCACGCTGAGCGTTGCGGCCGCACGCGCCTGGGCGCTCGACGCCGCCTCGACGGCAGACACAGCCGCGCAGCAGCAAGGCGAATTGCAGCAAGTTGACATCGTCTACAACGGCGCGGACCTGGCCGACACCGCCGCGCTGCTGGGCGTCACAGCGGAGCGCTTGATCGACGATCATTTGAGCGCCGAGTGGACGGTGGCATTCACCGGCTTCGCGCCAGGGTTTGGGTACTTGGTGAGTGCTGATTGGCCCCACGATGTGGCGCGCCTCGACGCGCCGCGCACCCGAGTGCCGGTAGGGGCAGTCGGCTTGGCAGGCGGTTTCTCAGGTGCTTACCCGCGTGAGACTCCCGGCGGGTGGCGGCTCATCGGTGCCACCGACGCGCCCCTGTTCGTACCCGAGGCCGAGCGCCCCGCGCTGCTGAATCCCGGCATGCGAGTGCGCTTTCGCAGGGTCGATGCGCTCGCGCCCACGACCCCCGTTACTCCGGCAACTGGCGGCACGGCGCTCGACGATCCCACGGCCATCCGCGTCGTCGAACCGGGATTGCTCGCGACTCTGCAGGATCTCGGTCGCCCCGGCGCGGCGTCCCTCGGAGTGGCTCCGTCAGGAGCGCTCGACCGACGCGCGTTGTCCACGGCCAACCGGCTGCTCGGCAATGCTGAGACGGCTGCCGCAATCGAGGTCACGATGGGCGGGTTTCGCGCGAGAGCCGAGCGCGACCTGTGGATCGCGTTCGCCGGCGCATCGGGCGCGGCGACACTCGACGGACACCCTGTCGACCCCTACCGACCCGTGCAGTGGCTCCGGGGTCAGCAACTCCATCTCGACTGGTTCACGCGCGGCGCTCGCGCCTATCTTGCCGTTCGTGGCGGGTGGGGCGGCCCCACCGTTCTCGGCTCACGCGCGAGCGATGTGCTTGCTGGCCTTGGCGAACCGCCGTTGCGCTCCGGCGATCAGCTGTCGTTGAGCCAGGCGGATGCCAGCCCGATTCCACCGGTTGATCTCAGTCCGTGGGAGGCGCCGCACGACGGTGATCTCGACATCGAGCTTGCGGAGGGGCCGCGCGCAGACTGGTTCGACGAGCGTGCGCGCGCAACGTTCTTTGACACCGTGTGGGTCGTGTCGAACAATGCCGACCGAGTGGGCATCCGCCTTGATGGCCCACCGCTGGCGCGCGAGCGCGTTGGTGAGCTGCCGAGCGAGGGAATGATGCCCGGCGCGATTCAGGTGCCTCCGAGCGGACAGCCCACGGTGCTGATGGCTGATGGCCCGGTCACGGGCGGTTATCCGGTGATCGCTGTGGTGACGGATGCTGCACTCTCGCTGCTCGGCCAAGCGCGCCCAGGCACCCGGGTGCGGTTTCGGCACGCGCCGCGCTGAGGCGTGAGATGCCCGGTTGTGTGCGGCGAAACGCGCGTCTTGCGCGTAGTTATACCGCAGCATCCAACCCTCGTCAAGAATCGGGCTGGACATGGCGCGTCTTCCCGCATATAGTTGGTAGTTGCGCTCTTGGAATCCCCCTGCCCTCATATGGTGGTCGGCTGTGTCTGCGCGCCCCCCGCTTGATTTTCGGATCTGTTGCGGAGTGGGGCGAGTTGATTTTGGGGAAGAAGAGCCTTCACCTGACGACAAGGAAACGAGCCCTTACCCGGGCCCACGGAGGTAATCCCCTTGGCTGCTGCGCGTAACGCATCCACCACCACCCTCAAGAACGGCCGCGGAGTATCCCGGCTCTCGTTCGCCAAGATCTCTGACACGCTGACGGTCCCTGACCTGCTCGCGTTGCAGACTGAGTCATTCGATTGGCTCGTCGGTAACGAAGCATGGGCGGCACGTGTCGCGGAGGCCAAGCAGGCGGGACGTACCGACGTCCCCGAGATCAGCGGTCTGGAGGAGATCTTCGAAGAGATCTCACCGATCGAGGATCTGAGCGAGACGATGCAACTCTCGTTCACCAACCCCTACCTTGAGCCCGAGAAGTACTCGATCGAAGAGTGCAAGGAGCGCGGCAAGACGTACGCCGCCCCCCTCTACGTCGAGGCCGAGTTCATGAACCACCAGACCGGTGAGATCAAGACTCAGACCGTCTTCATGGGCGACTTCCCCCTGCAGACCGGCAAGGGCACGTTCATCATCAACGGCACCGAGCGTGTCGTCGTTTCGCAGCTGGTGCGTTCGCCCGGTGTGTACTTCGACAAGACGCCCGACAAGACGAGTGACAAAGACATCGTCTCGGCGCGTGTGATCCCCAGCCGCGGTGCATGGCTTGAGTTCGAGATCGACAAGCGCGACCAGGTCGGCGTTCGTATCGACCGCAAGCGCAAGCAGTCGGTCACCGTCTTCCTCAAGGCTCTCGGCCTGACCACCGAAGACATCCTCGCTGAGTTCGCCGGCTTCGACTCGATCGAAGAGACGCTCTCGAAAGACACCATCCTCACGAAGGAAGATGCGCTTCGCGACATCTACCGCAAGCTTCGTCCGGGCGAGCAGGTTGCCGCTGAGGCAGCGCGTGCGCTCCTCGACAACTTCTACTTCAACTCGAAGCGCTACGACCTGGCAAAGGTTGGTCGCTACAAGATCAACCACAAGCTGGGCATCGACAAGCAGCTGAGCGACTCGGTTCTGAGCGTCGAAGACATCATCGCCACGATCAAGTACATGGTTCGCCTGCACCGCGGCGACTTCGCGTACGACGGCATCCGCAGCGGCAAGCCCGCCGAGATCCGTCTCGCCACCGACGACATCGACAACTTCGGCAACCGCCGTATCCGCGCTGTCGGCGAGCTCATCCAGAACCAGGTTCGCACCGGTCTTTCCCGCATGGAGCGCGTCGTTCGCGAGCGCATGACCACGCAGGACATCGAAGCGATCACCCCGCAGACCCTGATCAACGTGCGCCCCGTCGTCGCGGCGATCAAGGAGTTCTTCGGCACCTCGCAGCTGTCGCAGTTCATGGACCAGAACAACCCGCTCGCGGGTTTGACGCACAAGCGTCGCCTTTCGGCGCTTGGACCCGGCGGTCTGTCACGTGAGCGTGCCGGTGTCGAGGTTCGTGACGTTCACCCCTCGCACTACGGCCGTATGTGCCCGATTGAGACGCCTGAAGGACCGAACATTGGTCTGATCGGCTCGCTCGCATCGTTCGCGCGCATCAACTCGTTTGGTTTCATTGAGACGCCGTACCGCAAGGTCATCGACGGCAAGGTCAGCGAGCAGATTGACTACCTCACCGCCAGCGAAGAGAGCGACTTCATCGTTGCTCAGGCCGGTGTTGAGCTGAAGGCTGACGGCGCATTCGTCGACGAGCGCGTACTTGCCCGTCGCGGTCAGGGTGGCGAGGTCGACCTCTTCCACGCCAGCGAAATCGGCTACATGGACGTTTCGCCCCGCCAGATGGTCTCGGTTGCTACGTCGCTGATCCCCTTCCTCGAGCACGACGACGCGAACCGTGCACTCATGGGTGCCAACATGCAGCGTCAGGCTGTGCCGCTGCTTCGCAGCGAGTCGCCTGTCGTCGGAACCGGTATGGAGGGCTACGCAGCCATCGATGCGGGTGACGTCATCACCGCAGAAAAGGCCGGTGTGGTCATGGAGGTGTCGGCAGATGTCGTCACCGTTCAGCTCGACGAGGGCGGCACGCAGGAGTACTACCTGCGCAAGTTCGACCGCTCCAACCAGGGCACCAGCTACAACCAGCGTGTGATCGTTTCCGCGGGTGACCGCGTCGACGTTGGTGAAGTTCTCGCCGATGGTCCTGCGACAGAGAATGGCGAGCTCGCGCTCGGCAAGAACCTGCTCGTGGCGTTCATGACGTGGGAAGGTCACAACTTCGAGGACGCGATCATCCTCAGCCAGAACCTCGTGAAGGACGACACCCTCTCTTCGATTCACATCGAGGAGTATGAGGTTGACGCTCGTGACACGAAGCTCGGCAAGGAAGAGATCACGCGCGACCTGCCCAACGTCAGCCCCGACCTGCTGAAGGACCTCGACGAGCGAGGCATCATCCGCATCGGTGCCGAGGTTCGCCCCGGTGACATCCTCGTCGGCAAGGTCACGCCTAAGGGTGAGACCGAGCTCAGTGCTGAAGAGCGTCTGCTCCGTGCCATCTTCAACGAGAAGAGCCGCGAAGTTCGTGACACCTCGCTGAAGGTTCCCCACGGTGAGCAGGGCACGATCATCGCCGTCAAGGAGTTCAACGCTGAAGACGGTGACGACGAGCTCGGCTCGGGTGTCAACCGCCGCGTTGTTGTCTACATCGCCCAGAAGCGCAAGATCACCGAAGGTGACAAGCTCGCTGGTCGTCACGGCAACAAGGGCGTCATCGCGAAGATCCTTCCGATCGAAGACATGCCCTTCCTGCCCGACGGCACGCCCGTCGACGTCGTTCTCAACCCGCTCGGTATTCCGGGTCGAATGAACTTCGGCCAGGTGCTCGAGCTTCACCTCGGCTGGATCGCCAAGCAGGGCTGGAAGGTCGAAGGCACCCCCGAGTGGGCAGCCAAGCTTCCGGAAGAGGCTCGTGAAGCTGCACCGAACACGAAGGTCGCCACCCCGGTGTTCGACGGCGCGTTCGAGCAGGAGATCGCCGGTCTTTTGGATTCGACCACGCTTACGCGTGACGGCGAGCGTCTGGTGGACTCCTCGGGTAAGACGATGCTGTTCGACGGCCGCTCCGGCGACCCGTTCCCGGCACCTGTCTCGGTGGGTTACATGTACATCCTGAAGCTGCACCACCTTGTCGACGACAAGATTCACGCACGCTCGACGGGCCCGTACTCGATGATCACCCAGCAGCCGCTCGGTGGTAAGGCTCAGTTCGGCGGACAGCGCTTCGGTGAGATGGAAGTGTGGGCGCTTGAGGCTTACGGTGCCGCATACGCGCTGCAGGAGCTCCTCACGATCAAGTCCGACGACATCCTCGGCCGCGTCAAGGTGTACGAGGCCATCGTCAAGGGCGAGAACATTCAGGAGCCCGGCATTCCCGAGTCCTTCAAGGTTCTCCTCAAGGAGATGCAGTCGCTGTGCTTGAACGTTGAAGCACTCTCAGCGGACGGCACCCCTGTCAACCTGCGTGACACCGACGACGAGGCCTTCCGCGCTGCGGAAGAGCTCGGCATCAACATCTCGAGCCGCTTCGAATCCTCGTCAATCGACGAGATCTGATCCGGCCAGGCAACGAACGAATTTCCGACACAGGAGAACTAGTGCTCGAATCAAACTCTTTCGACCAGCTTCGCATTGGCCTGGCCACCGCCGACGACATTCGTCGTTGGTCATTCGGTGAGGTCAAGAAGCCCGAAACAATCAACTACCGCACGCTCAAGCCCGAGAAGGACGGTCTCTTCGGAGAGCAGATCTTCGGACCCTCGCGTGACTGGGAGTGCGCGTGTGGCAAGTACAAGCGCGTGCGCTTCAAGGGAATCGTCTGTGAGCGTTGCGGCGTCGAGGTCACCAAGTCCTCGGTTCGTCGTGAGCGCATGGGCCACATTGAGCTCGCGGCTCCCGTCACCCACATCTGGTACTTCAAGGGCGTTCCCTCGCGCTTGGGCTACCTGCTCGACATGGCGCCGAAGGACCTTGAGAAGGTCATCTACTTCGCCGCCTACATGGTCATCTCGGTTGACGAAGATGCTCGTCACCGCGACCTGGCTACGCAGGAGAACAACATTCGCCTCGAGCTGAAGACTCTCGGCGAGCGTCGCGACACCCGCGTTGCGAACCGCCTGCAGAAGCTGGAAGACGAGCTTGCTGCTCTCGAAGCTGAAGGCGCCAAGGCTGACCAGAAGAAGAAGCTCAAGGATGCTGCCGAGAAAGAGATGGCAGCAACCCGCAAGAACTTCGACGAGCAGATCATCCGTCTTGAGAAGGTGTGGGAAGACTTCCGCACGCTCGAGGTCGGCCAGCTCAAGGGTGAAGACGAGATCTTCCACGAGCTTCAGGACCGTTTCGGCCAGTACTTCGAAGCCCACATGGGTGCGGAGTCGATCAAGCGTCGTTTGCAGACGTTCGATCTCGCAGCGGAAGCCGACAGCCTGCACCTGCAGATCTCTGAGGGCAAGGGCCAGCGCAAGATCCGTGCGATCAAGCGACTGAAGGTCGTCAACTCGTTCCTGTCGACCGGTGCTTCGCCCGCGTCGATGGTGCTCGATGTCGTTCCGGTCATTCCGCCGGAGCTTCGCCCGATGGTGCAGCTCGACGGTGGCCGTTTCGCAACAAGCGACCTCAACGACCTGTACCGCCGCGTGATCAACCGCAACAACCGCCTTCGCCGTCTGATCGACCTCGGTGCGCCTGAGATCATCGTGAACAACGAGAAGCGCATGCTGCAGGAGGCCGTCGACGCACTGTTCGACAACGGTCGCCGTGGTCGCCCCGTCACCGGTACTGGCAACCGTGCCCTCAAGTCCCTCAGCGACATGCTGAAGGGTAAGCAGGGTCGATTCCGCCAGAACCTGCTCGGAAAGCGCGTTGACTACTCGGGTCGTTCGGTCATCATCGTCGGTCCTCAGCTGAAGCTGCACCAGTGTGGTCTGCCCAAGCAGATGGCACTCGAGTTGTTCAAGCCGTTCGTGATCAAGCGTCTTATCGACCTTGGCCACTCGCAGAACATCAAGGCAGCCAAGCGTGCCGTGGAGCGTACGCGCCCCGAGGTGTGGGACGTTCTCGAAGAGATCATCCGCGAGCGTCCGGTGCTGCTCAACCGTGCACCCACGCTTCACCGTCTCGGCATCCAGGCGTTCGAGCCTCAGCTTGTTGAGGGCAAGGCGATCCAGCTTCACCCGCTCGTATGTGCAGCGTTCAACGCTGACTTCGATGGTGACCAGATGGCCGTGCACCTGCCGCTGTCGGTCGAGGCTCAGGCTGAAGCGCGCATTCTGATGCTCGCTTCGAACAACATCCTGAAGCCTTCGGACGGCCGTCCGGTCACCCTGCCTTCGCAGGACATGATCATCGGTCTGCACCACCTGACCACGGTCAAGGAAGGCGCAGCGGGCGAGGGTCGTGCATTCGGCTCCGTCAGTGAAGCGATCATGGCCAAGGACGAGGGTTCTCTTGACCTGCAGGCCAAGGTGCGCATCCGCGTTCCAGGCCTCACGTTCCTCGAGGGCGAAGCGCCTGAGGGCTACGAGAAGCACGGCCTGCTTGACGCATCTCTCGGTCAGGCGATCTTCAACGACACCCTCCCTAAGGGCTACCCGTTCGTTCGCGAGCAGGCAGACAAGGGCAAGCTGTCGCAGATCGTCAACAAGCTGGCCGAGGAATACCCCAAGGTTGAGGTTGCAGCATCGCTCGACCGAATCAAGGACGCGGGCTTCTACTGGGCGACGCGTTCTGGTGTGACCGTTGCGCTCAGCGACATCCTCACCCCGCCGAACAAGGCTGAGATCGTTGGCGGCTACGAGAAGCAGGCTGCGAAGGTTCAGGCACAGTTCGAGAAGGGCCTCACGACCGACGCAGAGCGTCGTCAGGAGCTCATCAAGATCTGGACCGAGGCCACCGACGAGGTTCAGAAGGCGATGCGCGCCAACTTCCCGGCAGACAACACCATCAACCGCATGGTGTCGTCGGGTGCTCGTGGTAACTGGCTCCAGATCCGCAACATCGCGGGTATGCGTGGCCTGGTGAACAACCCGAAGGGTGAGATCATCCCTCGCCCGATCATCTCGTCATACCGTGAAGGTCTGTCGGTTGCGGAGTACTTCATCGCCACCCACGGTGCTCGTAAGGGTCTGGCCGACACCGCCCTTCGTACGGCTGACTCGGGTTACCTCACGCGTCGTCTCGTGGACGTGTCTCAGGACGTCATCATCCGCGAAGAAGACTGTGGCACTCGCAAGGGTCTCGACTTCACGATCGCTGAAGTTGTTGACGGCGCGCTCGTCAAGGACGCCAACGTCGAGAACTCCGTGTTCGCACGTACCCTCGCGGCTGATGTTGTGGACAGCAAGGGCGAAGTTCTCGCTGCTGCTGGCGATGACGTGGGCGACATCCTCATCAACAAGCTCGTCGAGGGCGGCATCGAGACCATCAAGGTCCGTTCGGTGCTTACCTGTGACTCGGCTGTCGGTGTGTGTGCGCGCTGCTACGGTCGTTCGCTCGCGACAGGCAAGATCGTTGACATCGGTGAGGCCGTTGGCATCATCGCTGCGCAGTCGATCGGTGAGCCCGGTACTCAGCTGACGATGCGTACCTTCCACACGGGTGGTTCGGCTTCGGCGGATGACATCACCCAGGGTCTTCCCCGTGTGCAAGAGCTCTTCGAGGCACGTACCCCCAAGGGTGCGTCGCCCATCGCCGAGTCGGCTGGTCGTATCACGATCGATGAAACCGACAAGGCGAAGAAGGTCATCCTCACGCCCGACAACGGCGACGAGCCGCACGTCTACCCCGTACTCAAGCGAGCAACCTTGCTCGTTGAGGATGGCGACCGCGTTGAGGTCGGGCAGCCCCTTCTGGTCGGCACGCTCGACCCCAAGGAGGTCATGCGTGTCATGGGTGCCCGCGAGGTGCAGCAGTACCTCGTGAACGGTGTGCAGAACGTATACCGCTCGCAGGGTGTGCCGATTCACGACAAGCACATCGAGGTCATCGTCCGCCAGATGCTGCGCAAGGTCACCGTGGTCGACCACGGCGAGACCACGTTGCTGCCGGGCGAGCTCGTTGACTTCAAGCGCTACCAGCTGATCAACCGCGAAGCGGTCGGTTCCGGCAAGCGCCCGGCTTCGGGTCGCCCCGAGCTGATGGGTATCACGAAGGCGTCGCTCGCGACCGAATCGTGGCTCTCGGCCGCATCCTTCCAGGAGACGACGCGAGTCCTCACCCAGGCAGCGATGGACGGCAAGAGCGACCCGTTGATGGGCCTCAAAGAGAACGTCATCATCGGAAAGCTCATCCCTGCCGGAACGGGACTCACCAAGTACCGCAACGTCACGGTCGAGGCAACCGAAGAAGCAAAGAGCGAGCGCTACCCGCACCGCATCTTCGCTTCGGACGGCGCCTACACCGATGCTGACCTGAGCTACGTCGATTTCGACAGCTTCACGACCGACGACTTCACGAGCTACAACTAGTCACACGTCTGAAGTGAACGAAGTGCCCCGGGGTTTCCCGGGGCACTTCGTCGTTTTCGCTGGCACTATCGAATCCGATGCCGTGCCGATGCAGGGCATTTGCGAGATGCGATTAGCGTGGAGCTTGGAGGAATGACGATGGCACGAGTCGGTGGGCGCAACGCCTGGCTTGCCGTGCCTATCGGTCTGATCTGCGCGGCGATCGTGGCAGTCCTGGTCTGGCTTGCCGTGCCCATGGCACCCATTCTCGGCCAGTGGGGTGGCGCAATGCTCCGCGAAGCTTCTGCGGCAGAGCCCGAGCCTGCCGAAGGGCCCAGCCCGACTGAACTCGCGGCAGAAGAAGGCGATTTCGACTGTCGTGCGCTATACCCTGACTCGCTATGGGCCGTGATGGCGTGGCAAGCGGGCGCCTTGCTCTCTCAGACAACAGCGTCGCCCGCCAGCGAGGCCACCGCGCTCACCGATGCCCTGCAACCTGTGGTTCGGGTCACCTGTGATTGGCGATGGCACGAGGGTCGCACCGTGGTGTCGACGCTCTCTCAAGTGGGCGAAGACGCCGTCATCATCGCTGAGGCGTCGCTTGAGAGCGAGGGCTTCACGTGCACGAGCGTCGATGCGGGCGTGTACTGCACACGCACCAGCGGCGACGTGCTCGAAACGCAGACGGTTCGTGATGGCTGGTGGCTCTCAAGCGTCGAGTCGGCGTGGCACCCCGAAGCGTACGGCTCGCGCCTTAGCGCATTCGTATGGGGCGAAGAAGAGCCAGTCGAATAACGCCGCGAAGAGCCGCTATCCGTAGACGCTGGCGACCAGGGCGTCGGTGTAGCCGCTCGGGGCGAGATTCGAATAGCGAGTATCGATCAGCACGCCGTCGCGCCAGAACACAGTGCGCCCGTCGATAACGGGATAGGTGGCGTTCTCCCACGTCTTCTCGCATCGCGTTCCACCGCTCGGTGTGTAGCAGGTGAAGTCTTGGTCATCGACGAGCTCGTTGAGCATGTCGAGGGCGGGGCCACGCGACATGTACGAGATCGTGGTTGTGAGGTTTGTCGTATCTGCTGCGGAATCGCCCCAGATGCAGATCAAGCTCCCGTCGGGTTGCGACCCTGAAGGGCCGAACGCCGCGTCGTTGAGGGGAACACCGTCGAGCTCCTGTGCCACGGCTGCCGTGAGAAGCCCGCCGCAGTCCTCCGGAATCTCGGCCTGCGCCTCTGCGGACGCACTCGGTGTCGCATCCGGGGTGATGGTGGCGATAGGAGTCGGGCTCGGCACCAGCGTCGCGGACGCTGAGTCGGTGGGCGAGGGAGTGGATTGAGACTCCGACGCGCACCCTGCGAAAACGGCCACAGTGGCCAGAATGGATGCTGCTAGCGCGACCCGCGGCAAAGAGTGTCGTCTCATGCGGTAACCCTAATCGCCTTTGCCGAAAGCGAGTAGGGGCTCTCGGCGCACTTGCGGTCACAAAAACGCCACGACGCGCCCGCGCTAAACCACGGCACGCCTACGGGGAACATCGGTCTCAGGACGTTATTGTCGGCAGGGCGGGGAAGAGCCCTGCGTGAGGAGTGCCTTCGATGAGTGATCCCAAGTCTTCATACGGCGAGCCGGTAGACGAACCGACGTCTGTCGACGATGTCGTCGGGCGCGCCAACGAGGGTCTTGCCGACGCGGAAGCCGCTCGCGGCGATGCCGTGAACGACGCGACCAGTGCCCCGAATGAGGCCCCGGCCTACGACGGCTCGCCGTCCGCCGCTGACGAGGCGTCAGCCGGCGAAACACCAATTGACCCTGATGCCAATGTAGAAAAGGCGTGGGCAGACGAGTACTCGTCGCTCGGTGGCGACCCCATTGCCGAGGCAACGCCCGTTGCCGCAGCGCCGGCGACTGAGAATGTCGGGTCGGCTGAGACGGCCGGCAACACTCCGGCCGCAGCGGAACCCGTCACCACTGCCTACGCGCCGTCTGACGACGCAGTCACCACCGCCTACGCACCCGCGGATGCCCCGACGGAGGTTGCTCCCGTCACACCGAGCGAGCCAGCGATTGAATACGTCGCTCCCGCCGCCACGGGTTACGCGCAGCAGCCAATCTTCGTTCAGGCTCCCGAGGCACCTCGCCCACGAGGCAATCGAGCCGCTGCAGGCGCGATCGGTCTGCTGGCGGCGATCGCCTTCGGTGTGCTGTATCTCGGAGCGTGGCTGGGCTTCGGCGCGATCACCGGCGCCGTGACCATTGACAACGTCGGCACGGCCGCGTTGGACGCACTGGCTACCTGGTCGCTGTGGGTCCCGGTTGTCGTTTTCTACGTTGCATTCTGGTTGCTCGGAGCCATCATCAACCGCGGACGTTGGGGAGCATGGGTCATCTTCGGCCTACTCGTCGGCGTCGCATCCTATGCCGGTCACATTCTTGGCGCACTCTTCCAGGCGCCGTTTTGGACCCTCACCGCAAGTGAAGGCGCCGCGCTGGTTGAAGCCGAGATGCTCGCACCACTTGCCATTGCGGCGTTCGTGATCGGACGCGAGCTCACCATCTGGTTCGGTGCGTGGGTTGCCGCTCGCGGCAAGCGAGTGACCGAGCTCAACGTGGAGGCGCAGCGGGAGTACGAGCGCACACTTGAGGCGGGCCCTCAGCTCACCCAGCAATAACCTCGGCAACACACATGACGTCTGAACGCGGCGGTCAGGGCGGGTCCAACCGCCCGGCCGCCGCGTTGGCGTTTGCGTCGATTGGCTATGTCGCGCTCGTCATCTTCGGCCTCGGCATGACCAGCCTGGTGCTCGACCAGGACGTCATCGCGGTGCCAGGTCTCGGACAGGCGCCCGCTGTCGTAGGGCTCTTGGCGTCGCTGGGCGCGTTCGCCCTGGTGCTGTCGGGAGCCGTACGTCAACAGCATCCCTCGTATTGGGCCTCGGCGACGACAACGGTGGCCGCGTATGTCAGCTACCTCGTTGCGCTCTGGCTCACGGCACTCTTCACTAGTTCAGATATCGCACGCGCCACGAGCGCGGCCGTATCGATTGCGACCACGTGGTTTGGGGCCGCGATCGCGGCTTCAGCGTTCGTATGTGCATGGGCGGGTATTGCCGTGATGCGCACTCACGCCTCGCAGCCGCGCTGGCCGTGGGAACGAGAAGAGCGCGAAGACGACGAATAGTGCCGCGCGAAGGGCACGCCCACCAACGATTTCGGCAATGCGGCGCTACCGTGGGGAGGGTGGAGCGGTCAATCGAGACCCAGGTGAGCCAGGCAGTCGACGCCTGGCTACTTTGGTTGCCTCGATGGGAGCCAGCCACGCATCGTGGCCGCGTCGCTCCGTGTCGACGTTGCTTCGGGTCTCCAGTGCTGTCAGCAGCCGGGCTCGGGGCGGATGTGCCGCATGGGGTGCAACATGGACTTTCCACTCGCATCAAGACGATCGTGGATCGTGCGGTTGCCGTGTACACCTCGGTGAACCTGCCGATGCTTCAAACCGAGCTCGACCAGCAAGCCGCGCGCAACAGGGCGCGCAGCTATCGACCCGCTGAGGGGCTCGAGCCAGAATTTGAAGGGCTGCCGTTGGACCCCGACCCGGTGCCCGGAGCGCCATTCCTCTTCACCATCTCCGGCCTTGCCGAAGAGGTCGACTCGGCCGTGCCCGATCTTCCCCCGCTGAGCGCGGAGGCGAAAGCCGCGTTGCGGCAGGAGGTGGGCCTGGCCGACGACTACGCGAATATGGTCGGACGTGAAATCTGTGCGGTGCTGCTGCATCATCGCCTTCGAATTCAGACTGCCATTCACGAGTTCGTCGAACCGCAGATCGAGGCGATGCTCGAGGAACTCACGCGGTCACTCGACGCCCCGTTCGACCCGAATGATCCGTTGAACGACTGAGCTCAGCATCCACTGTGTGTGATGGCTTTACACAGCGGAGTCGAGAGGGTGAGGAACCCTCGTGGGAATTTGTTAGCATGACCGAGTTTGCGGTGCTCAGGCGGCGCTCACACATCACGAAGCGAACAGCGGAAAATTGCGGGGGGTCGGCGCATGGCAAGTCGTCTTCCTTCAGCGCCCCCGATCCTGCCTGGCCTCGCCTACATTCGGCCGCTCGGTTCGGGTGGGTTTGCTGATGTGTTTCTGTACGAGCAGGACATGCCCCGACGAAGTGTCGCGGTGAAGGTGCTGCCGAGCGACGTGCGCGACGCAGACCTGCGTCGCATGTTCAAC
Source organism: Microbacterium sp. NPDC076911 (assembly GCF_040687125.1). NCBI lineage: Bacteria > Bacillati > Actinomycetota > Actinomycetes > Micrococcales > Microbacteriaceae > Microbacterium > Microbacterium sp. NPDC076911. The sequence goes on from NZ_JBFBMP010000005.1 coordinate 314,576, forward strand.
GCCGAAGCCGATGTGCTGGCACATCTGTCTGCGCACCCGTCAATCGTCACCGTCTACCAGGCGAGCATCTCTGCGGACGGTCGCCCTTACATCGTGATGGAGTACTGCCCGGGGTCGCTCGCGCAACGCTACCGACTGGAACGGATTCCCGTCGAAGAAGTGCTCGTGACCGGCATTCGAATCGCCAGTGCGCTGGAATCGGCGCACCGGGCAGGTCTCGTGCACCGGGATGTCAAGCCCAGCAACATCCTGATCACCACCTTCGGTACGCCCGTGCTTGCTGACTTCGGCATCTCGTCGTCGTTGATGAGCCGAAGCGCCGACGAGATGCTTGCGATGTCTATTCCCTGGAGCGCGCCCGAGGTGATCTCGGAGTCTTCCGCTGGCACCATTGCGAGCGAGGTGTGGAGTCTCGGCGCGACGGTCTATTCACTGTTGGCTGGCCACAGCCCGTTCGAGCGGCGCGAGCGCGGGCAGAACACCAAAGAGCTGTTGCGTCGCCGCATCGCTCGGGCGAGCTACACCGAGATAGCGCGCGATGATGTGCCCCCCTCGCTTCACACCGCGCTTGCTAAAGCGATGTCTCGAGACCCCGAGCGCAGATACGCTTCCGCGCTGGAGTTTGCCAACGCTTTACGAGGTGTGCAGACCGAGATGCACCTCTCGCCCACGCCGGTAGAGGTTCCCGACGCAGAGTGGCTGCCGTCTTCTGCGCCGGTTGATTTCTCTGACGCTGAGCTGCGCGGACCGGCGCGGTCGCGAATTGAGCGAGACGTGACTCGTAAGCCCCGCAGTGACACGGGCATGTCAACGCTCGCTCGTGATGAAGACACCGAGTTCTCGGCGCCGTCGGGCGCGACGCGCCCACGCTGGCACTGGTTGGCGGGCGGTGTCGTGGGTGCGATCTTCGCGGTGGCCATCGGCGTCGTCGCCACCCTGTTTGCAACAGGCGCACTCTGATGCGCCGCAGCACGACCACCGGAATCGTCGCAGCGTCAGCGGTGGCGGCAGTGGTCATCGGCATCAGCGTGGTCTGGCCGGGCTTGGACGCCCAGGACACCCCCGAGATCGACGATGCGGTGTGGGCGTTGCAAACCGGTGAGGGGCGACGCTATGCGCGCGTGAACACCGTCATCGACGAACTCGACACCGTGCGTGACATCAGCAACCCGGATCGGGTGGTGCAGGCACCTGACGCGGCATATCTGTTCAGCGACAGCCTGAGCAAAGTCACACGAATCGACGAAGCGCAGCCAATCGACCTTGACGAAGCCGCTCTCGCGAGTGCTACCTCAACCCCCGCGGGCACGGTTTTTGTCGTCACGGCGGGTGACTATGTGGCCTACCGCACCGATTCGGGCAACGTATTTGTCGGAACGCTCTCGAGCGGCACCACAACCCAACTCGATCCGTTTCTCACCGACGACGAGACTGCTCCCCAGTACGCGGCCGACGCGATCGCGGTCGATGAGCGAGGCCTGCTGTTCTCCTATTCGAGCGCCGACGCCGCGGTGCTGCTGTATGACATCGCCGCCGATGATGTGCGAGCGCGCGATGAGTTGACGGTTGAGGGGCTCGGTGCCCCGTTGATCACGGCGGCGGGCGATCAGTGGGCACTGGTTGACGCTGAAGACGGCGAAGTGTGGCTGAGCGGCGGTGAGCGCGCGGTCGCAGCCACCACCGGAACCGTTGTCGTTGCCGCTCCGGATGCCGGGGCCGATGCCATCTACCTCGCCGACGAGACCTCACTCATCGCCGTGCCGACGGACGGATCGGAGGTCACCACGCTGGTGGGTGACGGCACCACAGTGAGGGGCATCCCCGCGACCCCCGTCAGCCGGGACGGTGCGCTGTACGCCGCGTGGCTGGGGCAGGCCGATACCGGAGGCGTGCTGTGGACGCGGGGAGTCGGCGACGTTTTGCTCGACTACGGCGGCGAAAGTCTGCCCGATCAGCGCCGACCAGTCTTCGTGCTCGGCGAACGCACGGCCATCCTCAACGACACTCGCTCGGGCTGGGCGTGGAACGTGTTTACCGGTGAGTTGCTGGCATCGAGCCAGGATTGGTCGCTCGATGACCGGACAGATCCAGAGGCAGTGCCCAGCGACGAAGAGCGTGAAGTGGTTCTCGACCCCAAGCCACCCATCGCTGAGCCAGACGCATTCGGCGTGCGCACTGGCCGTTTGGTGACGTTGCCCGTGCTGATGAACGACCATGACCCGAACGAAGACGTGCTGACGATCGTTCCTGATTCGATCATTGGGCTCGATGAGACCTTCGGCACGGTGCGCATCACAGACGATGGTCAGCGGCTCGTTGTCAGCGTCGCCCCCGGGGCGAACGGCAGTGCTGATTTCACCTACGCGGTGCAAGACGGCACGGCACCAGACGGGCTTCGCTCCGAGCCGACAGCCGTCACGCTCACCGTGCACAGCGAGAGCGAGAACACCGCCCCGCAGTGGTGCGGCGTCGAGGGCTGCTTGCTCGAGTGGCCACAGCCCGAGGTCGCGCGCGGCGGCACGGTGACAGTGCCAGTGTTGCCGGGCTGGGTTGACCCCGATGGAGATCCGCTGCTGCTGCTCGCTGTAGAAAACCCCTCGCAAGTCGGCAGCGTTGCGGCCACGCCAGCGGGCGACGTGGTCTACCAACACAGTGACAGCGGTGGCGGCAGCGAAGAGCTTGTCGAGCTCACGGTGACGGTCGCCGACACTGCTGGTGAGCAGACCGAACGCGCGCTGGCCATCAGGGTGTCGCCGCAACCACAACTCACCGTGCAGTCTTTCTCGACCATCGATCTCGCGGGCGGCCGCACCACGATAGATGTCGCCGCGCACGTCACTGGCACCACCGGTGCGCTGTCGCTCGAGTCGGTGCGCGTGCTCGATGACGCGAACGCTACTGCCACCGCTGTGGGCGGCACGACGCAGTTCGATTTCACGGCGGCTGATCCTGGCACATACCGCGTCGACTTCACCGTGACTGATGGCCAAAGCGACGAGACGGGCACCGCACTCATCACGCTGGTGCCGGCTGACGCCCCCGCCGAGTTGTCGACGTCGCCCGTTGTTGCGTTTGTCTATCCCCAAGAAGACGCCACACTCGACGTGTTCACCGCTGTTTCGAATCCGACGCGACGCGTTCTGCTGCTGAGCGATGCGGTTGCCACCGCAGAGCCGGGAGCGCAGTTGTCGGTGGATGCCGTGGGGCAGAACAATCTGCGCGTTTCGGGCACGACAGCAACGGGTGCCGCAGGGCGTCTGGGCACGGTGTCGTACGTTGTGAGCGACGGAACCGAAGACGCTGGCGCGCGAATCGAAGGCGAAGCGACGGTCTACTTGCTGCCGCCGGCGCCTGAACTCGCGCCCATTGCGGTGGATGATTCTGTCGTTGTGCGTGCGGGTGGCCAGATAGACATCCCAGTGCTCGAGAACGATATTGCCCCTTCGGGTGGTGCGCCCACGCTGAATCCGGCTTCGGTCGTGTCATCAGCCTCTGATGCGCTTGCCTTCGCTTCGGGAGAGACCCTGCGATATCTGGCGCCAACGACGCCCGGCGACTACACCATTGACTATGAGGCGTTCTCGACGGGAGCGCCCTCGCTGGCCGACACCGCGACCGTGCGCGTGCGGGTGCTTTCAGCAGACACCAACCGGGCACCAGTGCCAGAGACCCTCGAAGGTCGGGTGCTCAGCGGCCAGACCGTGGCGATTGACTTTGACGACTTCGGTATGGATCCAGATGGCGATACCGTCACGCTGGAACGAATCGTGACTCAGCCTGAGCGAGGCGCGGCGACGATAGCCGCTGACGGGCGCTCCATTCTTTACAGCAGTGTCACCGGGGACCGCGGACAGGCGACTTTCCGCTATCAAGTGGTTGATGAATTCGGAGAGCAAGCCGAGGGCACAGCGCGCATCGGCGTGCTCGATGCTCAATCGAACCCGAGCCCGGTTACCTTCTCGGACTACGTGCAAGTGCAGGCAGGTGAGGGCAATCAGATCAGGATCAGTCCCCTCGCCAACGACATCGACCCGACCAACGGCACCCTGACGTTGACCGCGGTACGCCCCGATCTTCCCGCGCAGTTCGCCGATGGCACCGACAACCCGGAGTACGCGCGCCTCGATGGCCTTGTCGAATCGATGGATGATTCTACGATCGTGCTCAATGCAGGCACTGACCCTGGCACGAAGTCCTACCTGTACGACCTCGAGTCTGACTCGGGCAATACCGCGCGCGGACTCATTGTGGTGCGAGTAGTGCGTGAAAGCGTCCCCGACTTTCCGGTCGTGGACGACACCGTGTTGACAGTGGAAACTCGCGAGGATTTTGAGTCGGGAGTCGATGTCCTCAGCGGGAAGGTTGCGTGGTCGGGCGGCGACATCGGTGACCTTGAACTGTCGCTGTGGCAAGACCCGACCGATGTCGATGTGAACGGGCGGATGCTGAGCGGAGACCTTCCTGCGCGAAGCCGCCTCATTCCCTTCGCCGTCACGGGAGAGGGCACGTCAGGCGAGATGACGACGTACGCCTTCCTGCGCGTACCCGGGGATGAAGACTTGGCGCTCTCGTTGCGGGCTGGCACACCGCCGCTCGAGGTCACAGAGCTGGAATCGCTCACCTTTGATATGGCCGAACTCGTCGCTGTTCCTCGTGGCGCAACGTTGCAGGTGTCACCCTCCGTCACCGTGTCGGGCGCGCGCGGCGAGGCCAGCTGTGCCCACGGCGGCGCGACGAGTGTCACTTATGACGCGGGCGTAGGCGCGCCGTGGACTGACGCTTGTGTGGTTCCGGTGCGGCTTGAGGGGCAAGAAGACTGGACCTACCTCTCGGTGCCCGTTGTCATTCAGGCCCTTGACCCTCAGCCGGTGCTCAAGGCAGGCTCGATGACCGTCGGGCCCGGCGAGACCGCAAGCTTTGATCTTCGCGATCTGACGTCGTGGCAGCTGCGTGAAGACTGGAACAGCATCGAGTATTCGGTTGACTACTCAGGTGCCGCGTTCGTGGTGACGCAAAGCGGCTCGGAGGTCTTCGTCACCGGTCGAGATGCGGCGGTGCCCGGAACCGAAGAGGCAGCAGCCGTAGCCGTCGTGAGCCACCCGTCAGTGAGCGCAGTGCGGCTCATCATGCGCGTTGGGGCAGCGCCGTCGACGCTTCCGCAGGGCGGATCAGTCACCCAACAGTGCTCTCAGTCGAACGGATCGTCGTGCACATTCGATGTCATCGGTGCCTCCGGTGAGGTCAATCCGTTGCCGGGTACACCACTCGAGGTCGAGGCTGTGCGTGGCACGGGTGCGTGCGTGGGGGTGACTTTCACCGTGGCTAGTCTGACCTCGGTGACAGCGAGTTGGACCGACGAGGCGCCGGGCGCCACCTGCGCCGCGACGTTTTCTGTGAGCGACGCACAGGGGCGAGTGACCAGCGCTCAACGTGACGGGCGGCTGCTACTCGATCTTCTCGGCTTTCCCAAGGCTCCCGCCAGCGTCGTGCAGAGCGCCTACGAGAGTGGCAGCGTGACGCTGCGCGTCGACCCCGGTGACGCTCGATTGGCGTATCCGGCGTTGACCGGCTTCATTGTGCGCGTTGATGGCGAGACGGTCGCGCGGTGTGCGGCCAACGGAACCTGTGGTGCCATCCCTGCTGTAAACGGGCAGAAGCGCACGTATGTAGCGACAGCGGTGAGCGATGTGGGCGAGTCGCATTCCAGTGTGCGCACAATTGCGTGGGCATATGACCCGCCGGCCGCGCCGACCAAGGTCACGGGCACTCCGGTGGTAACCGCGGGCGAGGGCGGAGCCGTGTCGCTGGTGATCGATGGCATCGACTCCGATCAGACCGGCAGCCTCGAGATCACGAGCGCCACGGGTGAAACCGTGCGCGTGCCGGTCGCCCGCAACCAGTCGACGGTCGAGGTGAGCTCCTACCGAGTTGCGACCAACGTGGCTACCTCCGTCACCGTTACCCCGTTCTCTCGGTTTGAGATCCCGAATGGCTTGCCTGGCAGCTCCTCAGGATTGTCGGCCAGGGTGACGACCAATGGCATCGGCGCACCGCGCAATGTGCAGCTCGCGCTGACGGCAACGTCTCAGTCAGACGGCACCGCCACTATCGAGGCTCGGGTGTCTGCAACGGCAAACGGTACCGGCTCGACGCTTCGCTACGGCGTCGTTCCCCAGGGCCAGACTTGCACGGTCGGCACTGCCGGACCGGTCGTCGTCTTCACGGGAGTCGCGACCGGTGACTCTCACTCTTTCACCGCGTGTGTGGAGTCGTACCGCAACGAGATCTCATACGGACGAACTGAGGCGCAGCAGACAGTGCGTGCGTACCAAGATCGCACGGCGCCGCAGAATTGGAGTTTCGTTGTTGATGCGACCCCCAACGTCGCATCGCAGCGCGCCGAGTGGATTATCCGCGACCAGCCCACGACTACCGAGGATATTCCGCGCCGCACGCACGCCGAGTTCAGCGGCGGCCCATCGACGAGCATCTTCGGGCAAGACCCCGGAATGCGGGTGAGGTACGTGCACGACGACTGGCAAGACTGGTCGACACCGTGGGCCACGGTCAGCCCGCGTGCTGGCAGCGCTCCCTATCAGCTACAAGTGAGCTGGAATATCACCTCCTGTGTGGGTGGATCAGAATTGCGCACCGCCTGGGATTCGTCGAAGGCGCCCAATGGCTCGGAGGCCAACGTGACCTTCGGCAACAGCACGGTGCGCTATTACGATGCCTCCGGCGCGTTGCTCGCCCACGCGGCAAACACGTGGACCGTTCCAGTTGGCGCGGTCTTGGTAGAGGGTGTCAGCGTGTCCGCGGGCTGGAGCGCGCAGGGGTGGGGGCTTTCCCCCGCGTCGAGCACACTCTCGGCTACGTGCGACCCCAACCTGCCGATCACACCTGAACCGACACCCTGAACCGGTGCGGCACCTATGACGAAGGAATCACAATGACGCTCACCCAAGAGCAGGCGACCTGGTTTGCGCAGACGTTCGATCAGATCGCCGACAACGTCGAGCGCGCGGTCCTGGGCAAACGACACGTGGTGGACCTTGTGCTCACTGCCATGCTCAGCGACGGCCATGTGCTTCTCGAAGACGTTCCAGGTACCGGAAAGACCTCTCTCGCCCGAGCGGTTGCGCAGTCGGTCAAGGGTACGAACACCCGCATTCAGTTCACCCCGGACCTCCTTCCCAGTGACATCACAGGCGTGAGCGTCTACGACCAGAAAGAGGGCGTATTCGAGTTTCACTCGGGGCCGATCTTCGCCAACATTGTGCTCGCCGATGAGATCAACCGTGCGAGCCCTAAAACGCAAGCGGCGCTGCTAGAGGTCATGGAAGAGGGCAGCGTCACGATCGACGGCGTCTCCCGCCAGGTTGGCGTGCCCTTCTTGGTGCTTGCAACGCAGAACCCCGTGGAGCAAGCCGGCACCTACCGCCTCCCTGAGGCCCAGCTCGACCGATTCATGATGCGCACGTCGCTCGGGTATCCCGACCACGCGGCGACAGTTCGCATTCTTGATGGAGCTGCCGTGGCAACTGCCCAGCTCCCTCCGATCATCACCCCCGAAGCCCTCGTCGGTATGGCTGATCTTGCTGCGATGGCCTATGTCGATGCACTCGTGCTGGACTACATAGCCCGACTGGTCGAGGCCACGCGCAACGCGGATGAGGTACGTCTGGGCGTAAGCATCCGTGGCGCGCTCGCGCTCACCAGAGCATCCCGGGCGAGGGCTGTGTCGCAGGGGCGCACATACGCCACCCCCGACGACGTGAAGTCCCTCGCCGTGCCGGTGCTGTCGCACCGCCTGATTCTGCATCCCGAAGCCGAGTTCGACGGCGTCACTCAAGAAGCCGTGATTTCGCAGGTGCTACTGGACGTTGCGCCGCCCAGCAAACCCGAGTCCGCATGAGCACGACCGAGTCTCGCCTCACCCGCACCTCCGCCGCCACGAGCGCCGGGGGAGCGACCCATGTCACGTCGACGTCGGTGACTTCGTCTGGGCCTGGCCGCGCGGTGGTGCGCGTTGTGGTGTGGTGGTCTCGGGTCTGGAGAAACGCGGGAATGGCGATTCGCCGCGCAGCGCTGTGGAGTGCACGAACTGTACGGCCCGCCGGCGTTCTCGTGGCGGCGGCAGCATCCATCGGTCTTGTGCTCGGTATCGCCTTCGGGTGGGTTGAGTGGATGGTCGCTGGCGTGGTTGCGCTGCTGCTGTTGCTTGCCAGCATTCCGTTTCTCTTCGGCGGGCGTTCGTACGAGGTCGACCTGAGGCTCGAGCACGAGCGCATCGTTGCGGGCGACGGCCTGGTGGGCGAAATTCAGGTGCGCAACGACGGCAGACGAACGGCACTGCCTGGCCGGATCGATATTCCCGTGGGCGCTGGTTTGGTGGAGTTCGGGGTGCCGCTACTCCGACCCGGTCACTCGATTGGGCACCCCCTCGAGATTCCCGGGCTGCGTCGAGGAATCGTGACAGTGGGCCCGGTCACTACCGTGCGCAGCGATCCGGTCGGCCTGCTGCGGCGTGAACACGCATTCCGTGACGTGCATGAGGTGTACGTGCACCCTCGCACAGTAGCCCTTCCCTCTACGAGTGCAGGCTTGATCCGTGATTTGGAAGGTGCTGCCACCAAGCGGGTTGTCGATGCCGACATCACCTTCCATGCCATTCGCGAGTACGTTCCGGGCGACTCGCGGCGTCAGATCCACTGGCGTTCCACGGCTAAGACCGGTCGCCTGATGGTGCGTCAATACGAAGAGTCTCGCCGCTCGCGCATGGCCATCGTGTTGGCCTCGGCAGAGCGGGAGTTCATCGACGTCGACGAGTTCGAGCTAGCCGTGGCGTGTGCGGCATCGTTGGGGCTGCGTGCCGTGCGTGACGCTCGCGATGTGGTGATCGCAACCGGTTCGGAGGTTCCCCGCGCCGTGCGAGGTCGACTGCGTGCCATCACCCGAATACCCGCTACGTCGCCTCGTATGCTGCTTGATGGCTTCAGTGGGGTGGAGCGGCGCGAGAACACCATGCCGCTCGCCGACACGTGCCGCCTCGCGGCAGAATCGGGCGATCAGCTGTCGGTTGCGGTGATCGTCGCCGGCTCCTCAGTTCCGCTGGTGCAACTGCAACAAGCGGCGCTTGCATTCTCGGTTGAGACCGCGGTGATCGCGGTGCGCTGCGATGAGCGCGCCCACCCTCGAATTCAACCAATTTCGGGCGTCACTGTGCTCACGGTAGGCACGCTCGATGATCTGGCAGGCCTGCTGTTGCGGGGTGCGACCGAATGAAGACTCTTCGAGACGACGCTGCCCGGCGCTCGCCGTGGCTCACCCCGCGCGTCGTGGCGGGCTCGCTGTTTGCTCTCGGCATCGTGCTGATCTCGGCGGTGGCGGCGTGGCCGATCTACCGTTCGACGCAGTTTGTCTTGCTGGTGGCCGTGGCTGTCGCCACAGCCACCCTGCTCGCCGCAGTATCTTGGCGTCGGCAGTGGCGCGGCTGGGTGGTTGCGGCGGTGCTGGTTGCCGCACTGCTCGTGCTCGGCGTGACGCTCGCGGTTCCCGCACAGTTCGGCGCGCTCGCTGGGTGGGGCGAAAGCCTGCGACAGGTGGTGGCAGGGTTCTTCCTCGCGTGGAAAGATCTGGTCACCGTCGAGCTGCCCGTCGGCTCGTATCGCAACCTGCTGGTTCCGCCGCTGGTGTTGTTTCTCGCTGGTACATGTGTGCTGTTGCGGCTGTCGTGGCGGCCCGACCGTCTGGCCTACCTGGCCGTTCCGCTGGCGATCGCGATGGCGTCTTTCGGCCTCTTCTTCGGGCGCACCTCGGTGAGTGCACCGCTCGATCTGCCGCCGATGGTGCTCTATGCACCTGTCGAGACCACGATCGGCGTGGGCATTCTGGTGGTGTGTCTCGCGTGGCTTGCGTGGCGCACGGGCAACGAGCGTGTGCGCGCGCTGCAACGGGCCGCCGACTCCAGCGGCATTCGCGCGCCGCACCGTTTCTCGCAGGCAGATCGACGCCGTGCTTCGCTGGGAGCTGGCATGGTTGCCGTTGCGGTGCTGATCGGCGTCGTGGTGGTGCCGCTGAGTACCCAGGATGCGGACCGCGAGGTGCTGCGATCCTCGGTCGGGCCCGACATCGATTTGGCTCAAGCCGCTAGTCCACTTTCGCAGTACCGTGCCCTATTCGCCGACGAGCGAGCGAGCGACGTCATCTTCACGGTTACGTCGGATGGGGCGCTCCCCTCAAGCGTTCGCATTGCCACTCTCGACGCGTATGACGGAGAGGTGTATCGAAGCGGTGGAGCTCAGCAACTGGCTGAAGCCGCGCAGTTCGTGCGGGTGCCATCGACGCTCGATGCCGGAGACGGCGTTCCCATAGAGGCCGAGATCACTATCGGTGCGCTCGGCGGTATCTGGATGCCCACCTTGAGCGGGCTGGAAGCGGTCGATTTCGCCGGGGCGCGAAGCGCTGATCTCGAGGATGGCTTCTATTACAGCGTGGATGCGGCGGCGGGAGTGCAGACTGCCGGAGGTGGCCTCAGTCCGGGCGACAGCTATGCGCTGCGGGCGATAGAGCAGCCGATGCCCGCACTCGCTGAGATCGAAGCGTCAGGCGCTGTCAACGACGGTGTCGCCGTTCCTGAAAATCTGACGAGGTGGGTGCAAGAACACGCGCAAGGCACTGACGGTGCCGCTCTGGAATCACTCGTTGGTTTGCTGCGCGAGCGCGGCTACCTGAGTCACGGCTTGCTTCTCGCCGACCAAGAGCAACCCGCCTGGGCGAGCGCGCTGGTCGACTACACGGTTCAGCCGAGTGCCTCTGGCCACTCCCTCGCGCGGATCGACACGCTCTTCGCGCGATTGCTCGAGCGAGAAAGCGACCCGCGCGCGCAGCAGGCGGACAACTACGTCGCCGCGATCGGTGACGATGAGCAGTTCGCGGTGGCCGCCGCGCTGATTGCGCGTGAGCTGGGATTCTCATCGCGTGTCGTCATGGGTGTGCGAATCGGCGATGCGCCGGCGGGCGCTGCGGCGTGCGACAACGGCATCTGTGAGGCACAGGATGTTTCGGTGTGGACCGAGGTAGCGTCGGCGGACGGTGAGTGGGTCGCCATCGACGTCACCCCGCAGTACGCCAACACACCCAGCCTCGACGTGACCGAATTGCGCGACCCCGAAAATGTCACCGAGGTTCGCCCCGACGCTGCCGAACCGGTGCTGCCCCCAGATCCTGTGCAACAGGATGCCGCGCTACCCGATGACGACAACGATTCGAGCGGCATCGATCTGGCTTGGCTATGGTCGGCACTGCGGATCACGGCAATTGTCTTGCTGGTGCTGTTGATCGCGTTTGGTCCTTTTTTGATGGTCGTCACGGCCAAAGCGGTGCGGCGACGCTCGCGCCAGCGCGCTACTGCGCCCGCCGAGCGCATCGCGGGTGCGTGGGATGAATACGTTGATACAGCGATTGATGTCGGGTTTGACGCTCCGGTCAGACTCACCCGCCGTGAGCTCGCTGCTACATTCCATACCCCTGCTGCGGTGAGTATCGCCGACGCAGCAGACCGCGCCGTGTTCTCAGGAACAGCGGTCACCGACAGCGACGTTGACGTGGTCTGGACGCGAGTTGCTCGGCAGAGCGCCGCGCTTCGCGCTGAGCTGCCTGCTCTACGGCGGCTTCTGGCATCCGTATCGTTGAGATCGTTCATTCATCGGCTCGAGCCCACCAGAGGCGCTCGCTCCCCGATCGTCCAGAAGGGACGGCGCGCAACACCCGCGCGCCCCACACTATGACCCTCGAAGTACTCACGCCCGTGCTCTTCGGACCGATACCGGTCGTTGTTGCGATCGGCATCTACGTGTGGACAGCGCTCGCCCTGGGCGCAGTGTTTCGCAAGTCTGGCGACGAGGCCTGGAATGCATGGGTGCCGGTCTACAACCAGGTGATCCTGCTTCGGCTCGGGGGCCTGTCACCCTGGCTGCTCTTGTTCTGGCTGATACCTGGCCTCGGCTGGCTGGCGGTGTGGATTGCACAGGTGATCGCGTGCCATCACATCAATCTCGCCTTCGGCGTGAACGCTGCGATGACGGCGCTGGCGGCGTTGCTCTTTCCGGTGTGGGCAGCAGTGCTGGGTTTTGGCAGTGCCCGTTGGCTCGGTGCAGGTGAGCGTCGAGCCCTGGATGCGAGCGTGCCGCGACCCGCATACGCTCGACAGAGCTATGTCGATCACGAAGAAGTATCGAGTCAGCCCAATTCAGTTGACAAATCCTCTACCGATGCCCACAGTTCAGTAGACCCACCCCCTACTCTCAGTTGGGCGCCCGAACCAGAGGGCGCAAAGGAGGAACCCGTGATTGAAGACGAATCGGACTGGCTAGACACCGATACGCCGTCGGACGCGCCAGCCCCGATGCCAGCGATGAAGTTCGCCCCGACTGATCCAGCGTCTCTTCCCGAGGGCGTTCTTCGAGGTCGGGGGGGAGCAATTCTGCCCACGGGAGACACCAGCGACGACCTGATGCAACCGCCTGTCACGAGAGTGCCAGCGGCGAGCGCGGCCCAGACGGAGCGCGACCCGTGGGCGCCGAGTGACCCCGAAGCGTTTCCCGAGACGTCGGGGCCGGTCTCAGCAGTCGTGGGAGCACCGGCCGCTGGCTTGCCGCGCGCTGCCAGAACCTCCGTCTCGGCGTCTCATACCCGCCCCGAGATCCCCGAAGACGTGCTCGACGAGACGATCATTGCGCGGCGCAGACGCACAAACTGGTCAATCGTGCTGCCAACGGGTGAGCCGGTCGCGCTCGGCTCTACGACGGTGCTGCTCGGCCGCAGGCCTGCCGCTGACCCTCAGTACCCGACTGCTCAGCTCGTCTCGATCGACGATGGCACGGTTTCGAAGACTCATGCGCGGCTGGAACTGAAAAATGATCGCTGGTTCATCACCGATCTTGCGTCCACCAACGGTGTGGTGTTTGCCACGCTGGTGGGGACCGAGGTTGAGGCCAGCCCGGGCGAAGAAACCGAAGCGGGCGACCGTTTCATGCTCGGGGATGCTGAGGTGCGGTTGGTGCGGAGTGATTGGTGAGCCAGTTCGTCGACCCCGCCGAGCCTCCTGACGAGAGCACCCTGCCTTCGCGCCGCCAAAGCACCAGCGAACAGGCCGCCGCCTCGGAGACCGCCATTAGTGCGCGGCGCAGGGCGGGCACCGCGGCCCCAGCGAGCGTCGACCCTGACGACGGGTCGACGATTGTCGTGCGGCGCGGCGTGCAGCGCGCCGTGCGTGAGCCAGCGCCGGTCGCCGATTTCGCCACCGAACATTCGAACCTCGCACAGACTCCGAACCCGGCGGAGGCTTCGAACAGCCGAACAGCGGAGTCGAACGATGTGCAGACCTACGCCGTGCGAAAGGCAGCTCCCGCCCGCGTCGCGCGGGCCGCGCCCGAGTCACGAGAGCATCAGGCGGCCCTTGACAGTGGTGCTGCAATCGCCTCGCGTCGCCGACGCCGCATTCGTGCCGCACTCGTGATCGTCGCAGCATCCCTCGGTCTTGTGCTCGCGGTTGCCGCCCTTGCCGTTCTGCTCTCGCTGAACGCTTGAGGCGCTCGTTTGCCGCGACAGCCAATCCCGCGTATCATTGATCGGGTGTGTGCTAATGCACGCCGTCTGCCGTGCCTCGGTGCGGACTCGGTGTGTCGCAACACACTTCAGGGAGAGGCCTGCGAACAGGTCGCCCCCACGGCATACCCACCACACAAATCGCGATGACTTTTGTTGCGCCGGTGGGTTTGTGGTGAAACCACGAAGCTGTCACCGTGCAGCACCTGTGCGGAACCAACAACACCGTGCAGCACCTGTGCGGAACCAACAACACCGTGCAGTACCTGTGCGGAACTAAAGAACCGCGCAGCCAACAAGGAGAGAACGTGCCAACCATTCAGCAGTTGGTTCGCAAGGGTCGCTCGCCCAAGGTCACCAAGACCAAAGCGCCAGCACTTAAGTCGAACCCCCAGCAGGCAGGCGTCTGCACTCGCGTGTACACGACCACGCCTAAGAAGCCGAACTCGGCGATGCGCAAGGTCGCCCGTGTCAAGCTCCGCAACGGCACCGAGGTCACCGCGTACATCCCGGGTGAGGGTCACAACCTTCAGGAGCACTCTTTGGTGCTCGTCCGTGGTGGTCGTGTTAAGGACCTTCCCGGTGTTCGTTACAAGATCGTCCGTGGTGCACTTGACACCCAGGCCGTGAAGAACCGTAAGCAGGCTCGTAGCCGCTACGGCGCAAAGAAGGGTTGAGTTAGATGCCTCGTAAAGGACCAGCCCCGAAGCGCCCCGTCGTCAACGACCCGGTATACGGCGCACCTATCGTCACCCAGCTCGTCAACAAGATTCTTGTTGACGGCAAGAAGTCCATCGCCGAGTCGATCGTCTACACCGCTCTTCGTGGCGTTGAGGCGAAGAACGGCCAGGACGCAGTTTCGACCCTCAAGAAGGCACTCGACAACGTGCGCCCCACCCTTGAGGTCAAGAGCCGCCGCGTTGGTGGCTCGACCTACCAGGTGCCGATTGAGGTCAAGCCTCACCGCGCCAACACGCTCGCTCTTCGCTGGCTCGTGAGCTACGCCAAGGGCCGTCGTGAAAAGACAATGACTGAGCGCCTCCAGAACGAAATCCTGGATGCCTCGAACGGCCTGGGTGCCGCGGTCAAGCGCCGCGAAGACACTCACAAGATGGCTGAGTCGAACCGCGCCTTCGCGCACTACCGCTGGTAAACAGCGGCGGTGGCGGCTTCACTGCTCGCGCAGCGAAGTCGCCACCTCCCACACACGTCTGATCGACATAATCGATTTACCTGGATTCCAAAAGTAAGGAACACCCCGTGGCACAAGAAGTGCTCACCGACCTCACCAAGGTCCGCAACATCGGCATCATGGCGCACATCGATGCCGGCAAGACGACGACAACCGAGCGCATCCTGTTCTACACGGGTGTCAACCACAAAATCGGTGAAACGCACGACGGTGCGGCGACCACCGACTGGATGGAGCAGGAGCAGGAGCGTGGCATCACGATCACCTCTGCTGCTGTGACCTGCTTCTGGGACAAGAACCAGATCAACATCATCGACACTCCCGGTCACGTTGACTTCACGGTCGAGGTGGAGCGCTCGCTCCGCGTGCTCGACGGTGCTGTTGCCGTCTTCGACGGCAAAGAGGGCGTTGAGCCCCAGTCCGAGACCGTGTGGCGTCAGGCTGACAAGTACGACGTGCCCCGTATCTGCTTCGTCAACAAGATGGACAAGCTCGGCGCGGACTTCTACTTCACCGTCGACACCATCATCAACAAGCTCAAGGCCAAGCCGCTCGTTCTGCAGCTGCCCATCGGTTCTGAGAGCGAGTTCGTCGGGGTCGTTGACCTCATCGAAATGCGCGCACTTGTATGGCCCGGTGACTCCAAGGGTGACGTCACGATGGGTGCCAAGTATGAAGTTCAGGAGATTCCTGCTGACCTCGTCGACAAGGCTGCAGAATACCGCGAAATGCTGCTCGAGACGGTTGCTGAGTCCGACGAGGCGCTTCTTGAGAAGCACTTCAGTGGCGAAGGCCTGACGGTTGCCGAGATCAAGGGCGCCATCCGCAAGATGACGATCAACTCGGAGCTGTACCCCGTGCTCTGTGGCTCGGCGTTCAAGAACCGCGGCGTTCAGCCCATGCTTGACGCTGTTGTCGACTTCCTTCCCTCGCCCCTGGACGTGGCCGCTATCGAAGCGCACGACCCCAAGGACGAAGAGATTCTCATTCCTCGTCACGCTGACCGCGAAGAGCCGTTCGCTGCCCTCGCGTTCAAGATCGTGACGCACCCGTTCTTCGGTCGTCTGACCTACATCCGCGTCTACTCGGGTCACCTCGACTCGGGTGCTCAGGTGATCAACTCCACCAAGGGCAAGAAGGAGCGCATCGGAAAGATCTTCCAGATGCACGCCAACAAGGAGATGCCCGTCGAGGCGGTTACGGCAGGTCACATCTACGCCGTTATCGGCCTCAAGGACACGACCACGGGCGACACCCTCTGCGACTCGCAGCACCAGGTCGTGCTTGAGTCGATGACCTTCCCCGAGCCGGTTATCGAGGTTGCGATCGAGCCCAAGACCAAGGCTGACCAGGAGAAGCTGGGTCTCGCGATCCAGAAGCTCGCCGAAGAAGACCCGACGTTCCGCGTCGAGCAGAACGGCGAGACCGGTCAGACTGTCATCAAGGGAATGGGTGAGCTTCACCTCGACATCCTCGTTGACCGCATGAAGCGTGAGTTCCGCGTTGAGGCCAACGTGGGTAAGCCCCAGGTGGCTTACCGCGAGACCATCAAGCGTGCCGTTGACCGTCACGACTACACGCACAAGAAGCAGACCGGTGGTTCGGGTCAGTTCGCAAAGATCCAGTTTGCCATTGAGCCGCTCGAGGTCACGCCTGACAAGATCTACGAATTTGTCAACAAGGTGACCGGTGGTCGTATCCCGCGCGAGTACATCGCTCCGGTCGACCAGGGCTTCCAGGACGCCATGAATGTCGGCGTGCTCGCCGGCTACCCCATGGTGGGTGTGAAGGCCACCCTCATGGATGGCGCTTCGCACGATGTTGACTCGTCTGAAATGGCGTTCAAGATCGCTGGCTCGATCGGTTTCAAGGAAGCGATCCGCAAGGCACAGCCCATCATCCTCGAGCCGATCATGGCCGTCGAGGTGCGTACTCCTGAGGAGTACATGGGCGATGTCATCGGCGACCTGAACTCGCGTCGTGGACAGATCCAGTCGATGGAAGACGCTGCCGGCGTCAAGGTGGTTCGCGCGAGCGTTCCGCTTTCCGAGATGTTCGGATACATTGGCGACCTGCGCTCGAAGACTTCGGGCCGTGCCGTCTACTCGATGGAATTCGACAGCTACGCCGAGGTTCCCAAGGCCGTCGCTGAAGAGATCGTCCAGAAAAAGGGCGAGTAATACTTCGGATGCCACACCCCGAGCAGCAGCGGAGGGTGTGGCATCCGGTCACAACTGCATATTGTGTGTGGAAGCTTGGTCGAAGGTGGCGTGAGCAGACACACAGTTTCATCTAACGCGTCTCTACTAAGGTGGAGACAATCCCTCGTAGAGAGCCGGTCGCAAACCAGCGCCCGGAACTTCTACACGACAGTCCTGAGGAGGACCCAGTGGCTAAGGCCAAGTTCGAGCGGACCAAGCCGCACGTAAACATCGGAACGATCGGTCACGTTGACCACGGTAAGACCACGCTTACCGCTGCTATCTCGAAGGTGCTCGCCGACAAGTACCCGTCGGCCACCAACGTGCAGCGCGACTTCTCGTCGATTGACTCGGCTCCTGAAGAGCGTCAGCGCGGCATCACGATCAACATCTCGCACGTCGAGTACGAGACCCCCAAGCGTCACTACGCACACGTTGACGCCCCGGGTCACGCCGACTACATCAAGAACATGATCACCGGTGCTGCCCAGATGGACGGCGCAATCCTCGTGGTTGCTGCCACCGACGGCCCGATGGCACAGACTCGCGAGCACGTTCTGCTCGCAAAGCAGGTTGGCGTTCCCTACCTGCTCGTCGCACTGAACAAGAGCGACATGGTTGACGACGAAGAGATCCTTGAGCTCGTTGAGCTCGAGGTTCGCGAACTTCTTTCGTCGCAGGACTTCGACGGTGACAACGCACCTGTCGTCCAGGTCTCGGGCCTCAAGGCTCTCGAGGGTGACGAGAAGTGGGTTGAGAAGATCGTCGAGCTCATGGACGCCGTTGACGAGTCGATTCCTGACCCGGTACGCGACAAGGACAAGCCGTTCCTGATGCCCGTTGAGGACGTCTTCACGATCACCGGTCGTGGAACCGTTGTCACGGGTCGCGCCGAGCGTGGCACCCTTGCTATCAACTCCGAGGTTGAGATCGTCGGCATCCGCCCGACGCAGAAGACCATCGTGACTGGTATCGAGATGTTCCACAAGCAGCTCGACGAGGCATGGGCCGGCGAGAACTGTGGTCTGCTTCTTCGCGGCACCAAGCGCGACGACGTTGAGCGTGGCCAGGTTGTTGTCAAGCCCGGTTCGGTTACCCCTCACACCAACTTCGAGGGCACCGCGTACATCCTTTCCAAGGAAGAGGGCGGCCGTCACAACCCGTTCTTCACGAACTACCGCCCGCAGTTCTACTTCCGCACCACCGACGTCACCGGCGTCATCACGCTGCCCGAGGGCACCGAGATGGTTATGCCTGGCGACACCACCGACATGTCGGTTGAGCTGATTCAGCCCATCGCCATGGAAGAGGGCCTCGGCTACGCGATCCGTGAGGGTGGCCGCACCGTCGGCGCCGGCACGGTCACGAAGGTGCTCAAGTAGCATCTGCCGCTTCAATAAAGGCCTCCGGGGATTCCCGGGGGCCTTTGTTGCGTGCTCACGAGCGGTCCACGTGCAAGGAATCGCCCAAGATTCACCGAAGCCACTGTGAGAGCAACGGGTGCGCCGCCAGAATGGCTGTGGCACGTCGTATCGGGCGTCCAGAGGGGAAGAACCATGGGTTTCGGTGATCTCGTCAACCAGGGCAAGGGCCTGTATGAGCAGAATAAAGAACAGGTGGATGGGTTTGTGAAGTCTGAGCAAGCCGAAGACATCAGCGACGAAGTTTTGGATGCCGCATCGGACGCTGCCAAGAAGGTTGCGCCCGAAGGCCACCACGACACCGTCGACGATGTGCGGGCAAACCTCGACAAGTCGGTCGGCGAAGAGTAAGAAGTCGTCTAGAGAGCCCCGGGTGGTATCCACCCGGGGCTCTCTGCGTGTGGGTGATGCCGGCAACATATCGATAACGGTTCCCTAAGGTTTGGCTCAGTTCGGCCAGAGGCCTCCCAGATTCGATTGATCTGCCAGCCGCTGCGGGTTACGTTCTGGGGAGGACGAGATGTCCGCGACGATCACCTTGGGGAAGCGTGATGACTGCGGACTCTCGGACTGGGGAGTCCCAAAACTGGGGGGCACCTGTCGATGATGACAGAGGTGAAAAGCGGTGTTTGGCGTGCGCAAATTTGGGGAAAACGGCCGGTCGGAAACGCGACGCAATCTGCGGGCAAAGCGGGAGAATGAGCGCAAGCTCGTCACACGCCATCGCTGGTACGCGGGCGCCGTTGCGACGGTCGTGTCAGCCGCCCTTGTCTTCACGGGCATGACGCCCGCGCTTGCGAACGAGACAATGCCCACCGCAACTCCGTCGCCGACAGCGACGAGTGAGGCGGCGCCGACACCGACTGCCGAGAGTCTCGCCGCGTCAACGCCTGCGGCTGCGCCGAGCGAGACCCCGAAGTCGGAAGAGAAGCCTGCTGTCACCGTTTCACCATCGTCGGCACCCGAGGTGACGGACGCCCTACTCGCCCCTAGCGAAGTCGAAAAGATTGCGATCGAACCGTTCGCGTTGATCGCCGAAGACTGCACATCAAGCTGCGCCGAGCTGACTCTGAGAGTTGTCGTTTCGGGCGGCAGCGCCACGCCCGCAGACTGGTCGCTCCTGGCAGTGCGAGATAACAACGCTGGCGATGAGTATGCGTTCACCTCGGGCCAGGAGCGCGATGTGCCGCGCAACTCTACGTACACGCTCTCTGCCACGCCCTCCGGCGGCGTCACAGACGGCTATGAAACAACGTTCACCTGCACGCGAAGCAACAACAACATCGATATCACGGGGCTTCCGAACCCTTCTGTGGAGTTCCCCCAAAGCAATAACAGGTCTGCCACATGCACATTCACGCAGACGAAGGCTGAGCCTGGCGTGATCACGGTGCAAAAGGGCGGGTTTCGTACCGGCAACCAGGCGGTAGCGGGGCTCGGCGGGGCTACGTTCGAGATATACAGCGGCGGCACGAACACTGCCCCCGACACGGCGCCTGCCAATCTCGTCGGCAGTTGCCAGACAGCCCCCGCGAACGGACGTTGCTCGGTGGACGTGCCTTCAGGGCAACGGTATTGGATCGTTGAGAAGACTGCCCCGACGGGCTGGGCCCCCGTCGTGCAACTGAGCGCTGGTGACCCGGCATCCAACATCGTCTACAGCTTCCGCACTGAAGAAGTCGAGTCGGGTTCCAACACCACCTATCCACGGGTCGGTACCGGAGACGGCGCGAAAACATCCTCGGGGTACTGGGCAGACGTATTCGACAACCCAGCGGCGTTGCAGGCGTGTGGCATCCGTGTCGGTCTGCTGATCGATCTGTCGAATTCGATCAGCTCCGACGAGCTTGTGGAGCTGAAGATCGCGGCGAATGGCTTTGTAGATGCGCTCGAAGGCACCCCCTCGACGCTGGCGCTGTGGACGTTCGCAACGAGCGCGCCGGCGCTCGGCGCAAGCAACGGTGCACTTGGTTTGACATCGGTCGCGACGGGCGCCGGCGCAACCACAGTGCGCGACAAGATTGACGGCCTGACGCGCCCCGGCGGCGAAAACGGTGGCACAAACTGGGACCAGGGACTTTGGCAGGTTGCTGAAGACGCTGCGAATCAGGTTGACGTGCTGCTGATGCTTACCGATGGCACTCCGACCTTCTACGGTCCGAGCGCCGACGGCCCCGGAGACTACTCACGATTCCGCGAGGTTGAGGCCGCCGTGTTCTCTGCGAACGCGGTGAAGAATCTCGGCACGCGCGTCATCCCCGTCGGCATCGGTGTGGACAACGCGGTTGCCAACATTCAGGCGATTTCAGGCACGACTGTCAATAGCGACTACTTCCTGGTCAACAACTACGAGGCGCTCGCCCTTTTCTTGGAGAACCTCGCGAAGGGCCAGTGCGAGAGCACGATCAACGTGACAAAGCTGACCATCCCCGTGGGGGGAGACGCTTCTGACGCCGTCGCCACACCAGGCTGGGGCTTCGACGCGGAAAGTGCTCACACGGTGACGCCGGGCAGCGGCGAAACGAATGACTCTGGAGCAATAAGCTTCAAGGTCGATGGTCTGGCGGGTGGCGAATCGGCCGAGGTCGCGATCACGGAAGAAGATCGCACCGGATACACACTGGTGCAACAGAACGGCAAGAACGCTGTCTGCGAGAACAACCGCGGCGACGCCGTGAGCGTCACCAATGACGGCGCCTTGGGGTTTAGAGCGAACGCGACGGGCGGGCAGATCGTCACGTGCTCGGTGTACAACCAGGCGCCAAACCCGCAGGTCACATTGCAGGTGGTCAAGAAGTGGGTGATCAACGGCGAGAACTATGAGAACGACGACTCCAGTCGTCCATTCGGCTCGGCAACGCTGAAGCTCGATGGCAGCAACGCCGTCTTCGGAAACGAGTACACCTACAACACGGGCGAAACCGTGGCCATCACTGAGACGGTGACCGGCCTTCCGACGTTCTGCACCAACGTTGCTACGGGCACAGGGTCGCACACCATGACTGCAGACCCGGACCCCAATGTCGTGACGATTACGAACACGGTGACGTGCACCACGAAGCTGCAACTGTCGAAGAACGTGCTGGGTAATGCGCCTGCTAGCTCGTGGACACTCACTGGAACCGGTCCCGAGAGTGCGCTGAGCGGACCGACCGGCTCGGCTCCCACCTCGCTGATAGATGTCACGCCTGGTGCTCGCTACGTGCTCGCCGAGAGTGACGGTAGTCCGCTGTACACGCAGGAGGTTGTTGACGGGGCGAATCCGGTGACGGGTTCAACCGGTTCATGGCATTGCTACATCCTCAACGAAGATGGCACTCGCGGCAGCGAAGGAGCGGGCGGACTGAACGGCTGGGTCGAGGTGCAGCTAGGCCAGCACGTCGACTGCGAAGCCATCAACGAAACAGCCGCGCTGGTGTTGCGCAAGCACGTCGTCAACGACAATGGCGGCGAGCTTACCGCCAGCGCGTGGCAGCTGACTGCAGACCCCGGCAACGACGTCGCGGGGCTGACCGCCACGACCGTCGTCGGCGATGAGAACATGGGGGTCTGCTGAAGGTTTGGTTGACTCGGGTTTCTTGTCTACGCGACCAGGTCGACCGCGGTTCTCATTATGGTCTCGAACTCGACCGGTGTGAGC
>NZ_JBFBMP010000006.1:0-332175 GCF_040687125.1 Microbacterium sp. NPDC076911
TTGAACTCTTCCGAATACCTCATCATGATCAATTATTCCGATCTCGCCACCCTCGCGGGAAGCGGACAGGAGTCAACCAAACCTTCAGCAGACCCTTGTGACCGACGGTGCGCAGGCGACTGCTCCGGGCTTCATGCTCACCGGAGACTTCGTTTTCGTCGGCGACCTTGGTCGCCCCGACCTTCTTGACGAAGCCGCGGGTTTTGTCGACACGCGCTTCGGGGGAGCGAAAGACCTCTTCGCCAGTCTGCGCGATCAGTTCCTGCCCCTGCCGGACTATGTGCAAGTGCTGCCTGCACATGGTTCAGGTTCGGCGTGTGGCAAGGCCCTCGGCGCGATCGCTTCGTCAACGGTCGGGTACGAACGCAACTTCTCTTGGTGGGCGAAATACCTTGAGAACAATGACGAGCAGGGGTTCGTCAACGAATTGCTCAATGGCCAGCTCGATGCCCACGCATACTTTGCGCGGATGAAGAAGCAAAATAGGCTTGGCCCCGCCGTTATGGGAACGGTCCCTGAGCTGCGTGAATACTCTGTCGACGAGCTGACATCTGCGCTCACCGCTGACAGCGTGATCTTCGTCGACACGCGAGCCAACAGCGCCGTACACGAGGGCACCGTTGAGCGTTCACTGAACGTGCCGGGCGTAGCAAAAGCAGCAAGCTACGGTGCCTGGGTGTATGACCCAGAGCACGAGCAGCGCCCGCTCGTATTGCTCGCTGATTCCCGCGAACAGGCTGAGCAGATGCGCGACCACTTCGTGCGAGTTGGCATTGACACCGTCGACGGCTACGTGCTGTCACTTGCCGGACTTGAGCTCGTGAAGCCCGCAACCGTTGATCCAGCGGATCTTGACTCGGTGGATGCTGCGCTCTTGCTCGACGTGCGAAACCGCACCGAGTATGCCGAGGGGCACTTGCCAGGCGCCGCACAGCTATCGGGCGGTCGCCTCATGTGGCACCTCGACGAGTTGCCCGCGGAAGGCACGATCGTCACCTACTGCCAGAGCGGCGTGCGCAACAGCGTTGCTGCGAGCGAACTGCGCCGCGACGGCTATGACGTGGTGGAGCTCGAGGGTAGCTATCTTGGCTGGCTCGCAGTGCCGGGCAATACCCCTGTTGCTGCATAGCGTGTCTGGTTGCCGTCGCTGATGGAGTCGCTAGTAGTAATTGCGCTGCTTCTCGCCGTGCTGGTGGGAGTCTCGCTCGGCCTGCTCGGCGGCGGTGGGTCGATTCTTACCGTCCCGATCCTGACCTATGTGCTGGGCATGCCACCTAGAGAGGCCATCGCTGCGTCGCTGTTCATCGTCGGAACAACGAGCGCGGTACGCGTGATCTCTCACGCCCGAGCAGGCCGGGTGGTCTGGCGAACCGGCATCATCTTTGGCCTCGCGGGCATGGCGGGTGCATTTGCCGGAGGATTGCTTGGAGGGTTCATTCCCGGGGCGGTGCTTCTCATCCTCTTTGCCGGGATGATGATCGTCACCGCAATCGCGATGATCAAAGGCCGCAAGCCGCGTGCCACGGGCGAATCTGGCGCTGCGCACCCCCTGCCCGTCGTGCGCATCGTGATCGATGGGTTGCTGGTAGGTATCGCCACGGGCCTGGTGGGAGCCGGCGGCGGATTTCTGGTTGTTCCCGCCCTGACCCTGCTGGGTGGGCTTCCGATGGCAGTTGCCGTTGGCACGTCGTTGCTGGTCATCGCGATGAAGTCGTTTGCCGGGCTTGGCGGATATCTGATTTCCGTGCAGCTCGACTGGCCAGTCGTCTTAGGATTCACCGCCGCAGCGGTGGCCGGCTCGTTCGTCGGTGTCGCACTCGCGGGCAAGATTCCCGAGCGTGCGCTTCGACGAGGATTTGGGATCTTCGTCCTCGCGATGGGGGTTTTCATCCTCGTCCAAGAAGTTCCGCAGCTGGTCGCGACGCTCGCCGTCGTGTGACCAAAACAGTTCTTTGATCCAACCGTCTCTACTGAAAGGAACGCTCATGCGTCGCTCCATTCCTCTTGCTATCTCTGCCATCTTTCTCACACTGGGCCTCGCTGCCTGCACGTCGACGACGTCGGCGAGTGACGCCACCCCTGAGCTCAGCGATGACACGATCATTCTTGATGTGCGCACTCAAGAGGAGTACGACGCGGGGCACCTTGAGGGTGCCCAGCTGCTCGACTTCAACGGCGGCGAAGTCGCGGCGGCCATTCCGACGCTAGACCCCGACGCCGAGTATCTCGTCTACTGCCGTAGTGGCAACCGAGCAGGCCAAGCCATAGCGCTCATGGAAGAGGCAGGCTTCTCCGACCTCACCAACCTTGGCTCGCTCGAAGACGCAGCCCAGACAACGAGCATCGAGATCGTCCGCTGAGCGTGGCCCGGCAATGGGCGCAGTCGATCAGGTGCGACTCGAGAGCTAGGTGATGACCGACACCAGCGCGGGTCCTGACGCTCTCGTGGCAGCGAGGAGTGTTCACGCCCGCGCCTGAGCGCGACGTCGTGCGATGCTGTTACGTGGCTTAGGGAGAACCAAATGACATTCGTGCCCCGTCAGGCAACGGCAGCGACAACGGCGATACTTGAGCAGCGCGAGGCGCTGTTCGCGAGCTCGCATGACTATGACACGGCGGTGTCAGGCTTTCGCTGGCCTCAGCTGACGGAGTTCAACTTCGCACTTGAGTGGTTCGACGTTGTCGCCGGCGAGCACCCTGATCGCGCGGCGGTCACGCTGGTTTCGGCCGATCTGAGCACCCGATCGTGGTCGTATGCTGACCTCTCTTCCCGCAGTGATCAGGTGGCTAACTGGCTGACCGAGATCGGCGTGCGCCGTGGCGATCACGTGATCGTCATGCTCGGCAACACCATCGAGCTCTGGGAGGTGATGCTCGCCATCACCAAGATCGGTGCGGTGTCGGTACCAACGTCGACATTGCTTTCGGCAGCCGACCTTGAGTACCGCGTGGAGCACGGCGCCATGCGCGCCATCGTCACCGAGTCGAAGCTGGCACCGATTACCGAAGCGATTGACG
Organism: Microbacterium sp. NPDC076911; assembly: GCF_040687125.1. Taxonomy (NCBI): domain Bacteria; kingdom Bacillati; phylum Actinomycetota; class Actinomycetes; order Micrococcales; family Microbacteriaceae; genus Microbacterium; species Microbacterium sp. NPDC076911. The sequence continues at coordinate 3,019 of NZ_JBFBMP010000006.1, forward strand.
CGGACGTGATTCGGGTCGGAACAGGAAGTGTTGCTCCGGAAGGATGGATCCCTTGGGATGACTCCTATGAGGCTGATCCCGCATTCGCCCCGGACGGCCCCACACCCGCGGGTGACGCCGCGTTGTTGTACTTCACATCAGGAACCACATCGCAACCCAAACTCGTGCGCCACACTCATGTGTCTTATCCCGTGGGACACCTGTCCACCATGTGGTGGCTGGGTGTCAAACCGGGCGACATCCATTTGAACATCTCGTCGCCTGGCTGGGGCAAGCACGCGTGGAGCAACTTCTATGCGCCTTTTCTTGCCCAAGCGACGGTGTTCGTCTTCACCTACGAGCGCTTCGACGCAGCCCAGCTGATGCACGTAATGCACACACACGAGGTGACGACTTTCTGTGCACCTCCGACCGTCTGGCGAATGCTGATTCAAGCCGACCTCAGCCTGCTGGCCACTCCGCCTAGAGAGTTGGTAGGCGCCGGTGAGCCGCTCAACCCTGAAGTCATCAGTCGCGTTCGAGCGGCGTGGGGCGCCAGTATTCGCGACGGATACGGACAAACCGAGATGACCTGCGCGATCGGAAACGCACCAGGGCAGCCGATCAAAGACGGTTCGATGGGCAAACCGATGCCCGGGTATCCGGTCGTTCTCGCTGATCCAGTCACTGGCGCGGTACGCGACGACGAAGGCGAGATCTGCCTCGATCTTTCCGTGCACACCCTCGGTCTCATGGACGGATACCACAACGACCTTGCGCGCACCGCCGAGGCGTGCCGCGACGGCATGTACCACACCGGTGACATCGCTTCTCGGGATGCTGATGGGTATCTCACCTATGTGGGCCGAGCCGACGATGTCTTCAAGGCCTCCGACTACAAGATCTCACCGTTCGAAGTTGAGTCGGTGCTCATGGAGCACCCGCTCGTCGTCGAAGCAGCGGTCGTACCAAGCCCCGATGAGCTTCGCCTCGCCGTGCCGAAAGCATACGTGCGTCTCACTGACGCTGGCCACGACCATGAAGCGGCGGCGCGGAGCATCTTCGCTCATTGCGACGAGCGCCTATCCGCCTGGCAGCGCGTGCGCATTCTTGAGTTTGCCGAAGACTTGCCCAAGACCATTTCGGGCAAGATCCGTCGCGTGGAGTTGCGCGGCTGGGAAGCGCAGCGTGTCGCCCAAGGCGGCGATGCTGCCGGTCAGCACTTCGAACGTGACTACCGCGGCTGATCAGTTTAGGCGCCGCCGTGCTCGTGCCACGGGACCTTGGGCCCTGTGGCATCGCCCCTGCCTTCTTTAATCTCGGGACTACGAGCGGTAATGCGTCGCTTGCGCCGATGAGGGGAGTCGTTCGTGGACACCGTGGTGGTTGGATTCGACGGCACAGCGCCCAGCGTGAATGCTCTCGAATGGGCAGCGCACCGCGCAGCGAAGCATATAGCGCAGATAAGAATCGTCACGGTTGCCGTCGCTGCCGAGGATCCGCTTCTCGACGCGGGCGCCGGAGGTGTACAGCAGGCGCAAGCAATCGCACCGGCAGTCGAGATCGTCGCGTCGCACGTGATTGGAAAGATGCCGCAAGCGCTATTGGATGCTGCAGCAGGCGCCACACTTCTCGTAATCGGTGCACACCGCCAACGCCCAGTGCGGGCAGCCCTTGCTGGATGGCCGCCACTGCGGCTGGCATCGAGGGCCGAGGGCCCGGTTGTGGTAGTGCCTGAAGACTGGTCGGATTCTGCCGGCCCGGTTCTGGTGGGAATTGACGACGATGATTCTTCCGCAAGAGCTGTGCAATTCGCTGCCGGCGAGGCTGATCGGCTCGGCCTGCCATTGTTGCTTCTGCACGCGTGGCAGATGCCGTCCCCAACGACGGACGGGGCATTCGCCTACTTGGCATCGCCGCTGGAGCAGAAGACCGTTCACCGCCGCATCCTCGATGACCTTCGCAGCGAGGTGCGAGCTCAGCATCCAGAACTGATTGTCGAGGCAGCCCTCGTGCAAGGTGCACCCAGCGGTGCGCTGCTCAGCGAGGCCAGGCGATGCTCGCTGATGGTGATCGGCACCCATCGCCGCAGCTTGCTCGAGGGCGCACTGCTGGGATCGGTGGCCCAGGATACGCTGAGGGGGTCGCGTATTCCGGTTTGCGTAGTTCCTTCGTAGCGAAGAGCAACCCGAAGTTGGCATAGCGTGACAACCTTCGCCCGACGGGAGACGCGGAATGTTCGAGAGCGGCGATACGCCCCTGCCGACGCCGCGCGAGGCTGAGCCTGAGCAGCACCGGCGCCGCATGCATGACCTGCTGCGCGCGAGCACTTCCATAGTGGAACGGCTCGACCTCGATGTCGTGTTGCGACGCATTGTCGAGGCTGGAATGAGACTGGTTGACGCGAAGTACGGCGCGCTCGGCGTGATCGGCTTAGACGGCGCACTCGAGCGCTTCATCCATGTCGGCATGAACGCACACGTCGTCGCGCAGCTGGGTCACCTGCCCACGGGCAAGGGGCTGCTTGGCGCTGTGATTTCCGCTGGCGAGCCGATCCGCTTGGAACATCTGTCATCGGATCCGCGCTCGGCTGGCGTGCCCGACCATCACCCTGACATGGACTCCTTCCTCGGCGTGCCCGTGAGAGTCGGAGATCAGGTCTACGGCAACCTTTACCTCACCGAGGGAAAGAACGGTGCGTTCAGCGCAGACGACCAAGAACTGATCGTTGCCCTCGCTGCTACCGCCGGCATCGCAATCGAGAACGCTCGCCTCTACGACGCAGCGCGCACTCGCGAGGCCTGGCAGGCGGCTATTGCTGACGTCGTCACCGCCATGCTCGATGTCAGCGGCGACAACGTGTTGGATGTGATCGCCGATAGGGTGGCCGCAGCAATCGAAGCCGATCTCGTGGCGGTCGCTACTCCGCACGGCGACGACGATCTAGAGCTGTCGGCGGTGCACGGCGTCAACGCGGACGCACTACGCGGTCGGGTGTATCCCGCCGAAGGAACGCTGACCGCCCACGCGCTGAATACTCGTCGTGCGGTGAGCGCCGACGCGCAACGTAGCGGCGAGATGTCTGAGTGGCAGACGGCCTTGGGGCCGTCGGTTGCTATTCCGTTGTTCGTAGGTGATGAGCCGCTGGGTGCTCTCGTGGTGTCTCGCAAGTCCGGAGGTCCCGGCTTCACCGCGGCCGACCTCGAGATGGCTTTCACGTTCGCCGCGCAAGCCAGCATCGCGCTTGAGGTGGTGCGTGCCCGAGAGGAACGCAGCCGCACCGCGACCAACCGCGACCGCGCCCGCATCGCCCGCGATCTGCATGATCATGTCGTACAGCGGCTCTTCGGCGCTGGCCTGTCGCTGCAAGCAGTTTCAGCGAGTGTGGATTCGCCCGCATCCGATGCCATCGAAACGCAGATTGACGTGCTCGACGCGACCATCAAAGACATTCGCACCATCATCTTCGCGCTGAGCAGTGGCGACCGAAAGGGGGTCAAGCAGCTGCGCGATCGCCTGCTCGATGTCGTTTCGGACGTGACGGGAACGTGGTCGCCGCCGCCTCACCTGTCGTTTGCAGGACCGGTAGACAGTCTCACGTCGTCGGCGCTCGCCGATGATGTCGTTGCAGTGCTTCGCGAGTTGCTCACCAACGTTGGCAAGCATGCACACGCGACGGTGGTTTCGGTACGCGTCGCTCTTTTTGACGGCTGGATCCAGCTCGAAGTGCAAGACAACGGGCGAGGCATTGCAGAGGGTGCGGCTCGCAGTGGGCTGGCGAATATCGCAGACCGGGCGTTGCTACGCGGTGGGCAATGCGAGATCATCAGTGAGCGAGACGGTGGCACGCACGTGCGGTGGAAGGTGCCTATAGACGACCGGAGCCACGAATCATGATCCGCGTATTTCTCGTCGATGACCATGAAATCGTGCGGCGCGGTATCGCACAACTCGTCGACACTCAGCCTGACCTCGAAGTGGTGGGTGAGGCGGGTACCGTCGCGGAGGCGCTTCGCAGAGTCGACGCGTGCTTGCCCGATGTGGCCGTGCTCGACGTGCGGCTTCCCGACGGGAACGGGGTGGATCTGTGCCGAGAGATTCGCTCGGCGCATCCTGCGGTCGCATGCTTGATCCTCACCGCGTACGACGACGACGAGGCGTTGCGTTCTGCCGTGCTTGCTGGGGCGAGCGGGTACGTGTTGAAGGACATTCGCAGTGGCATGCTCGTGGAGGCGATTCGCCGCGCCGCGGCCGGAGGCACGATTCAGGCATCCGAGGTCATGATGCGTGCGGCACGCACGCTCCACTCCGACCGCGAACGCCGCGATGAGAACAGCGCTCCTGCGCTCTCACTTCGGGAGAGTCAGGTGCTCTCGCTGATCGCTGAAGGGCTTACCAACCGAGAGATCGGCGAACGATTGGGTCTTGCCGAGAAGACGGTCAAGAACTACGTCAGCGGTCTGCTCGCAAAGCTCGGAATGGAGCGGCGCACACAAGCGGCTGTATATGGCGCGGAGCGCAAACACCAGTCGGGCTGATGCTCACGCGCTCACGGGACCTTCGGCCCTTTACTCTCGGGCGATCGAGGAGTTGAGTAAGGGGTAGCACGGCATCAGCCGTACGCAGTCGAAGGGAGACGCCGTGGACTCCGCGATCGAGAGCGTTGTCGAGCAACTCAGCGCCGAGACATGTTGGGAATTGCTCGGTCGCGCGCAACTGGGTCGGCTTGCGCTCGCCGTTCACGATGAGATTGACATCTTTCCAGTCAACTTCGTCGTGCATGAGGGCTCGCTTCTGTTTCGCACGGCCCCGGGCACGAAGCTGTTCGAGCTGACGGTGAATCCGCGCGTCGCTTTCGAAGTGGACGAGTTCGACGAGGGCGTCGCTGCGAGCGTCGTGCTCAAGGGCGAGGCCGAACGGGTGGAGGCTCAAGACGAGGTGGATGAAGCCGACGCGCTCGAACTGAAACCATGGATTCCCACCCTCAAGTATCGGTGGGTGCGAATTACACCCACCTCGCTGAGCGGACGTCGCTTTGTGCGAGCGCCTGAGCCAGATAGGTATGACGTCATCGACGACTGATCCCGCAAGGCGTCGCCCAGAGGCCCCAGAAGTCATCGACAAGAAAGTCCTGCATCACCACGGTCCACAGCAATCACGTTCGAGGAAAGGAGCCGCACATCATGACCAGTTCTGTACCAGCTAAAGGCGACGGTGCACAACAAGTGTCTGCGTCGGAAGTCCAACCACGCACTGAAGCACCCAACCCCTATTTCATCGAGCCGCACAACGAACCCAGCGCCGCGAGCCTCGGTGTGCAAGAGATTCCAGTCGATGAATGTTGGCGGCTGTTGGAATCGGTTGATCTTGGCAGACTGGCGATCGTGGCTGGGGACGGACGCCCCGACGTGTTTCCAATGAACTTCTTGGTCTACGACGGCAGCGTCATCATCCGCACCGCACCTGGCGGAAAATTGCAGGCGTTGCACTCGAACCCGGCGGTGGCGTTCGAAGTGGATGGATCAGACGTGTGGCGACACTGGAGCGTTGTGATGCGCGGCGACGTCGTGCGCATGGACGCCGATGAGCTGATCGAAGCATCAGGTGCGCTGGAGTTGTTCTCGTGGAGTCCGACCGCGAAACACAACTTTCTGAGGTTGACCCCAGACTCTGTCTCGGGTCGTCGCTTTCGCAAACGTTTGCCCACGGCCGCAGCCGAGGGGGAACCCGGGGCCACCGGCGAGGGACAAGACGAAGAAGGTCGCGTGCACGACGAGAAACCATCGCCCATCCCGCACTACGCTCCGCTCGAATGAATCGAACCGCCTAGCCTCACGAAAGGGCAAGCACAACCGGCGTCTCAGCCGATCATGGCACCAGCGGCACCAGCAACATAGGGGATCAGCCAGATCACCCACACGACAACGCTGAACCGGTGGAACGTGTGAATCTCTTTATCGCGACCGCGTAGCAAGACGATGACTGCCCACACCAGGTGGAAGGCCATCAGTGCAATCGCGATCAGGCCGCTCCACGCCATCACGGTGTCTAGAGCGCTTGCCTCAACGCCCGCGGCGCGGCGTTCGTTCGCGATGCTGCTCATCATGAGCGTGCCGGTGGTGTCGGCAGCGAGCCCGAGAGCGAAGAACGCGACGTGCCACCATTTCAGCACCTTTTGGATGCGCTCAGCCCACACCCCGATCGTGTAGAAAACGAGTGCGAGCGTGATGGTGACGATGGCGGCAGGCAGCATAGGGATCCTTTCTGGACTGTTGCGAGCCTACCGGCGGCCGCGCGGCTCGTTGCCCACAGCAGATCGTGCCACGTGTGATCTCGCATGGTCGATCGCGGGTTGTAACTCGGTGAATAGATGGTTGGGATGTCTCAGTGAATCCACCGTGCCCAGTCGCTCGAGCACCTGCAGGTGTTCGGTCCTGATGCCCTTGATCAAGACAGTAACGCCGCGCTGTTCCAAGGTTGTGACGAGCTCGGTCAAGGTGCGGGCTCCGGTCGCATCGATCAACTGCAACTGCGATAAGCGCAGGATCACCACCTCAATACCTTGTTGACCGCTGATGCGATCGAGCAACCGCTCTGCAGCGCCGAAGAACAACGAACCGTCAATTCGGAACAGCCCGATTCTCTCGTCGCCTGGCAGCGCAGGGCTCGGCAGTTCCTCTCGGCGCACGTCGCTCGCTTCGCTGAGAGCACGCAGAGCGAAGAATGCGGCCGCCACAATGCCGATGCCGACCGCAACGATGAGATCGAAGCTCACCGTTATCACCGCGGTGATGACAAACACGACGGCATCTGCTCTGGTGGAGCGCAGCACCAGCGCGATGAGTCGAGGAGACATCATGCGCGCGGCGGTCACCATGAGAACCCCAGAAAGCGCGGCCAGCGGAATAGTTGCGACGACGGATGCTGCCGCGTAGACGACTGTCAGTAGCGCGAGCGAATGCACAAGCGCAGAGACTCTGGTGCGCGCGCCCGAACGCACGTTGACCGCTGTGCGCGCGATCGCTCCGGTCGCAGGCATCCCACCGAAGAAGCCGGAGGCAATAGAAGCGAGACCCTGCCCGACGAGCTCACGGTCGGCGTTGACGGGCCCGGTGTCGGCCATCGACGCAGCAACGCGCGCTGAGAGTAGTGACTCGATCGCGGCAAGCGCAGCCACCGCGAACGCTGGGCCTATCAGGCTCAGCGTGGTGTCCACGGTGAACAGCGGCAGGCTTGGCGCTGGCAGAGAGCGCGGCAGTTCGCCGATCGTCGCGAGCGGCAACGTGAAGATGGCCGCAGCCAGTGTCACGACAACGATGGCGATGAATGATGCTGGTAGGCGGCCGCTCACCTTGCTCAGCAGCACCATGATCAGGGCTACCACAATCACCGCAGCGACAGGCAGCAGTGCGGCAGGCCAGTCAGCATCCGCCACGGATTGAACGGCCGCGACCAGTGCGTTCGTGCTGTGGCCGGTACTGGCGACTCCTACGGCGGCGGGAACCTGCTGAAGAAGATGATGATGCCAATGCCGACCGTAAAGCCCTCGATCACCGGCCATGGGATGTAGCTCACGGTTCGCCCGAGCCGCAACGCTCCGGCGACCAGAACTATGCACCCAGCCAGAATGCTGACGATTACAACGGCCTCGACACCGTGCAGAACCACGATGGGCGCCAGCACGACGACCATCGCCCCCGTCGGGCCAGAGACCTGCACGTTTGATCCGCCGAACACCGCCGCGACGATGCCCGCAACGATCGCGGTGATAAGTCCAGCTTCGGCACCGACACCCGAACTGACGCCAAAAGCGAGGGCCAAGGGCAGAGCGACGATGCCGACGGTGATGCCCGCGGCGACGTCACCTCGCCAGCTTCGGCGCAACCCGCGATAGTCGTCGCGGTTGGGCAACAGGGTGCGCAGCGACCGTGAGGGAGCGCTCATCGGGCGGCGGAGATTGCAGGAAGTGAGTTTGCGATCGCTCTTTGGTCGGCAGACGCGTGCAGCAACTGGTCGAGCAACTGCCGAGCAACCATCAGCAGATCTGCAACCTGCGGGTATGCCAGGCGGTAATACACCACACTCGCTCGGCGCTCCGAGACAACCAGCCCGTAGCGTCGCAGTACCGACAGATGCTGCGAAAGATGGGAGGCTTCAAGCCCGGTTTGCATGAGCATCTCTGAGACGGATGCTTCATCGGCACTCGAGAGAATCTCGAGCACGCGAATGCGATACGGATGCGCGAGCCCCTTGAAGAGGTTTGCTTTGATCTCGTAGAGCGGGCGCTGATCGTTGTCGAACACTGGGTGACTCCGGCCTCTAGAGAATTGCGAATTGATGGAGTCATCATATCGCAGCTGAGTTCACGCGATATCGTGAACACGGTCAGTCCATTCGTCAGCAGGAGCCCTTCATGCCAAGCGATCGCATCCTTCGAATGACTTTCGCGAGCATCTACGTGCTCTATGTGCAGAAGGTTGAGCGCAAAGGCAAAACCAAAGAAGACGTCGATACGGTGATCGAGTGGCTCACCGGTCACGATGAAGAGAGCCTCGCCAAGGCAGTCGCAGATGAGGTCGACCTCGAGACCTTCTTCGCCGAGTCGCCAGCTTTCAATCCCGATGCGTCACTCATCACGGGTGTGATCTGTGGCTACCGTGTCGAAGACATTGAAGACCCGCTAATGCAAAAGATTCGCTATATGGACAAGCTCGTCGACGAAGTTGCACGCGGCAAGAAGATGACATCGATCCTTCGCACGTCCGCAGTCTGAACGGTTCGCGCTGCAGATCGTACAAACCCCATGTCACCTGCCAATGCGCTGAGCAGCGCGGGTCTGTGTTGCGGCACGCGGCCGCGCCCCCGACGATGGAGGAGTGACGACCCCTGACGAGATGACTGCGGCCCCGCGCCGCTGGCCTTGGATCGCCGCAGCCGGTGCCCTGGCGGCCATCGCGGTAGTGGTCTTTTCGATGTGGATGCTACGCCCCGCCGAAACGGCAGCCTCCACGCCCATCGCCACGCCCACGGCGACAGCGATGCCCACAGCCACCCCTACGCCGACGCCCACCCCGACTCCCACCGGGTTCCCGGCAAATACAGCGACGTACGACGTGACGACGCTAGAGCAGGTGAGCGTGTTCTCGGTGCTTGAGAAACTGCCGGTAGATGACGAGCCAGCGGCATCCTTCGTGGGAGAAACCGCCCTTGCTCTCGGAGTCGGCGCGCCCGTCTTCGCCGACCCTGAGGGAGAGCCCGTTGCGTACGTACCGCGCGAGTTCCCCTATGACGGCACCTTGCTTCCGGTAATCGAACGCCAGACCAATTGGGTGAAGGTACTGCTCACTGGTCGGCAGGCCATTCCGTCGACGGGGGATCCGGCACAGGTGAGCGGATGGTTGCGCGTGCAAGACGTTGAACTCGCGCCGAACGATACCGTGGTCAAGGTCGATATCTCAGAGCGCACCCTCGACATCGTGACAGACGGCGAAGCGCAGCGTATCGCCAACGACTTTGCTTGGGGCACGGACGCAACGCCTACCCCGCTCGGGCGCACCTTCATCATGACCACTCGTGTGGTCGAGGAGTTCTGGTACACGCGCGGACATCCGATCGTATATCTCGCCGTGCAATCGCCAACGCTCGATGGTTTCGGGGGAGCGGACGTCGCAATCACCGCATTCCACTACCATGACCAGCGCTCGGGTGCTATCTCGAACGGGTGCATTCGACTGGATGCAGATGCGATAGATACGCTCGCAGAGTTGCCGATCGGCACCCCGGTCGTCATTGAGCAATAACCGTCACACAAGGAACCTCATGAACCAGCGCCCCCTCGCTCGCACCGGTCGAAGCATCTCCGCTATCGGGTTGGGAACCTGGCAGCTCGGTGCGGATTGGGGAGCGGTCAGCGAAGAAGACGCGACCGCGGTACTTGCTGCGTCGGCCGACGCTGGCGTGACGCTGTTCGACACCGCCGATGTCTACGGTGACGGCCGCAGCGAGTCGATCATCGGTGCATTCCTTGCTTCGCGCCCCGGACACGGCATCACCGTTGCCACCAAGATGGGTCGGCGGATGGCGCAGGAGGCAGAGAACTACGGCTCCGAGAACTTTCGCGCGTGGACCGATCGCTCGCGCAAGAACCTCCGCGTGGACGCCCTCGACCTCGTGCAACTGCACTGCCCGCCTACCGCGGTGATCAAAAGTGATGAGACTTACGACGCGTTGGATGCCCTGGTCGCCGACGGCACGATTGCTGCCTATGGCGTCTCGGTAGAGACGGCCGCGCAAGCGCTCGCCGTCATCTCGCGCCCGAACGTGTCGAATGTGCAGATCATTTTCAACCCGTTCCGGTTGAAGCCCCTGGATGAGGTGCTGCCAGCGGCCGATGCGGCAGGCGTTGCGGTCTTCGCGCGCGTGCCTCTTGCCTCAGGATTGCTGTCGGGCAAATACACGGCCAACACGACGTTTGCCGAAAACGATCACCGTACGTACAACCGACACGGCGAGGCCTTCGACCGCGGCGAGACCTTCTCGGGCGTGGACTTCTCTGTGGGCCTCGAGGCGGTAGCGGAGCTGACCAGTGCGTTGCCAGAAGGTGTCACGCTTCCCGCGGCGACTCTCGCGTGGATTGCCTCGCGCCCTGGGGTGACGGCGGTGATCCCTGGCGCGCGCAGCGTTTCGCAAGCGCAGGGAAACGCTGACGCGGGCGAGTTGGCCGAGAGTGGATTTGACGTAGATATGTTCGATTCTGCAGTTCGTGATGTGTACGAGCGATTGTTGCGAGATGCCATGCATCATCAGTGGTGATTCTCTGATTTGCTGGATTCTTTGCAAGGCGGAGGTCTTGTGAGTGTCGTACCTATGTACTAATATGTGGTTATGGATGCGGCGCGTTTCGATGACGATGATCGCTTCGTAGATGATCGCGATCGCGAGGTTTCTGAGGCGTATGCCCGAGATTATGCCGAGATTACGCACGAGCAGATTCTGAGCTTCATGTATGACGCGGTCGAAGAAGATCAGTTCGATGTGAACCGTCGCATGGCCGGTCGTGCAGTGAAATTGGCAGATGCGTTTGCATTCGCGCGAAGCCATCCGTGGATCTATGTCGAAGCGAATATGCCGGATGCTGAGCAGTTTGCCGAGCGCTCTGCGGTGCTCGAAGCATCGTTGAGGTTCAATCTTGCGGAGTCGACCCTCCGGTCGATTGCGCACACGGCTGACGTGGGGCGCGACTGCCTCCCACGGTTGTGGGCACGTGCGCGAGATGGTTTCGCCGGTCTTCCTCAAGTGGATGCTGCAATTGCCCTGTTGCCGCGGTTCCGAGGAGACGCGGCACTGATCCGGCAGTTCGATGACTACGCCGCGGAGGCGGTGCTGCACGGTTCGCCCGCGTCGTTCCGCGCCAAGCTGCGGCGTGCGGCACGACGGCTCGCTCCTGGTTCTGATCCAGCGGCGCACGCTGATGCCTTCGGTCAACGTCGCGTGATCATTGAATCGGTCGCCGACGGTATGTCATGGTTGCACCTGTACGGTGCGACAACCGATCTGTTGGCGATCAAGCGTCGCGCTACTTCGACGGCCAAGCACTTGAAGCGTGTTGTGCATGACGACGGCACGCGAGATGAACGGACTCGTGACCAGATTCGCGCGGACCTGACGGTTGCGTGGCTTCGGGGAGCTGGCACAGCGACTGCGGTCAAGACCAAGGTTTTCGTGACGGTGCCGCTTGACGCTCTTACTCCCGAAGCTCAGCACACGGTGCGCCGCGGGGGAGACCTTCGCGATGGCGGTCTTGATCTCGCTTCGGAGCCCAATTGCTCGGCGACGGCGCGATCGACCCGGTGACTGCGAGGCAGCTGCTTCTCGATGCCGGCCGGTTCACCCGAGTCATCACCGATCCAGTGACGGGCGTGATCCTCGACATGGATCGCCGCTCTCGTCTGGTCACCCGCGCGCAGCGCGAGTGGCTGATGCTCACCCATCATTTGTGCGTTCGAGATGGATGCAATCGGGTCGCGATCGACGCCGAGATCGATCATTGGCAGGAGTATCACGGCCCTGAACGCGGAGCCACAAACATCGCAAACCTTCATCCACTGTGCGGGACTGATCATCGGTTGAAGAGTAGGACCAAGCTTTCGTATCGAAGACGGCGCGATGGTTCCGTGGGAATAGCGTCGCCGACCGGATTTGCTACGCATGTGCCGTGGTGGCGAGTTCCCGCTGTCGTGCCCGAGAAGCCTCCGTTCTAGAACCCTCCGCTCTAGACTCACGAGGTAGTTTCTACTAGACGCACGTCGTGCTCGGCGTTGCGGCCTCGGAATGCTTCATCGCGCTGGTGGCTGGTGGCTGGTGGCTGGTGGCTGGTTGCGGTCGCACCGCTTCTTGACTCACGAATGGATATCCACGATGGTTCGCACGGTCGCCGAGAAACTTCAGATCAAGCCCAACACCGAACTGCTTCTCGGTGCTTCAAGCGCGGATCAGCGCGTACTGCTTGACCCGCTCCCCGATGGGGTGACGGTTGTTGACGGCATCAGCGGTGATACCGACGGAGTCGTCGTGATGTTCGCGCACAACCGCCACGAACTTGATGCTCGGCTGGCCGATGCATTTCCGTTGCTGGTAATGCCGCGTGCAATCTGGCTGGGCTATCCCAAGGGAAACAAAGCAGACATCAACCGCGACAGCATCTGGAAGCGCGCCGAGGAATGCGGGTGGACCCTGAACGGCAATATTTCGCTGTCAGACACGTGGTCGTCGGTTCGTTTTAAACGCGTCGTTTGATTCGGGCGCCCGCCGGCGCGGGGCAATCAGCGGATCACGGGAGACAGCAGAAAGACCAGGATCACCAACGCCACGACATTGACGACGATGCTGAGCCAGAACTTGCGGCGGAACGACCGTTTACGTGTCTTGTGGCGAAACAGTTGCTGCGCGAGTAGTGCGCCGGGCCATCCGGCCAGTAGACCAAGCACGAGCAACGTGCGCTCAGAGACGCGGCGACGTGCTCGGGGTGCGGCTGCTTTGTCGATGCCGTAGGACACGAACGTTACGATGCTCATCGCAACGTAGACGACGGGCAACCACCAGGGGAGCGCGAGCGCGACGTAGGAAACACCGAGCGTCGCAGCGAAGACAATAAGTGTCGTCCAGCTGAGCCCTGCGGGGAGCGGCCGGGTCATGTCCCGGCCGGGTCGCTGCGTCGTGGACGTGGGTGGCAGACGGTTGCTTGCGGGTGTCTTCGACGAGGGGCGCGGGTTGGACGGCACGCGCTCGATCCTATTGGCAGGGGTGTGGAGAAGGAGCACGTACGTGGCTCCGGCTGTGGTGGACTACGTGCATGATCATCGAGTTCGAAGGCGAAGTTTTTCTCTGGGATGCGCGCGCCGATGTAGCCATGCATCTCACGGCAGTGCCGCCGGAACTCAGCGACGACATTCGCGAGATCCCTCGCCCATATCGCGGATTTGGATCAGTACGCGTGATTGCGCGGGTCGGCTGCTCCGAGTGGAAGACATCGGTCTTTCCCGACAAGAAGACTGGAACCTACGTGCTGCCGCTGAAAAAGTCGGTTCGCGATGCGGAGAATCTCATGGACGGTGGGCCTGTTCTGGTGCGTCTTGAGGTACTGGATGGCTAGAGCGGCTACGAACATCTTGGGGCTCACGTGACGGCGGCCCCTACTGTTGCATTGATAGTGCTCGTTGGTGCTTTCGGCGTTGCCGCAGGCTACCTCGTCAATGTTCTGATTGATCGGTTCCCAGCGCCTGCGGTCAAGCACTCGAACGAGCCGCTAGCTGTGACACCACTCCGCACGCGCGCGCACCTTTCGGCGCGACACACAATTGTGAACGTGCTGACGTCCGTAGCCTTTGTGGGGGCGACGTTGTTGATCTGCGCCCGCGCAGCGACGAGCAATGCGCTTGAGGTGTGGTCCTTGGTCATCACGATGGTGGCTTTCCTGTATTTTGCCGCCGTTTCGATCGCTCTCACGTTCATTGATGTTGCAACGCATCGGCTTCCGAATGCCATTGTCATGCCGTGCTATCCGGTCGGCGCTGTGCTTCTCAGCAGTGCTTCGCTGCTCGTCGGTGACTGGCAGGCGATGCTGACCGCAGTGGCGGGCACAGCGGCTCTTTTCAGTTTCTACTTCATGCTCCGGTACCTACAGCCCACAGGCATGGGCGGTGGCGACGTGAAGCTTGCTGGGGTGATCGGGATGTATCTCGGGTGGCTGGGGTGGACCTCGCTCGCAGTTGGGGCATTCTCCGCCTTTCTGCTTGGCGGCGCATTTGGCGTTGTGCTGCTGGCACTTGGCCGAGTGAAACGAACGACGCCGATGCCGTTTGGCCCATGGATGCTGGCGGGTGGCTGGCTAGGCATTGTGATGGGCGAAGCGTTCGAAACCTGTTGCGTTGGGCTGTCTTTGCCGAGGTGAGTGAAGAGTGCGTGCCCGAATAGCCTCGGGCACCTATAGCGCTGATAACCTGCTCTGTCCAACCCCACCGCCGCGAGCGTCGGGCTCGCTATCGTGGCGGTATGAAGGAGTTCATCGCGAAAGCAATTGCCTGGGTGCTATCGCTCAAGCTCGTACGATCTGCATTGTTGTACGTAGAGCGGCGTGGGCCGATGCTGGCAGACAGCGTCACCTACCGCGCTCTCTTCAGTGTGTTCGCCGGGGTGATGTTGGGCTTTTCGATCGCAACGATCTGGCTCGCTGGAAACCCTGCGGCATGGCAAGCGCTGATCGACGCAGTCAACAACTTCGTTCCGGGTCTTGTCGGGCCTGACGGCATCATCGCGACCGACGAAATCGATGCACCCGCCGGACTGACCACCGCGGGAGTGATCTCTCTTGTCGCCCTGGTCGCAGCGGCGATCGGAGCGATTGCGACGATGCGTTTGGCGATCCGGTCCATCGCTGACTTCGCGCAGCAAGATGGCTTCTTTCTGTGGGTCATGTTGCGCAACCTGCTGTTGGCCATTGGAATCGGGCTTGCACTCGCAGCCTCAGCGGTCGTCACATTCATCGGCTCGGCGGGGCTTGACCTTGTTGCAGGATGGCTCGGTATCGCCGACAGCTCTGAACTGGTGCAGGTCAGCACACGCGTGCTGACGCTCGTTGTGGTGTTCGCCGTGGATGCAGCCATCATCGCGGTGCTGTTTCTTGCGCTGTCAGGAGTAAAGCCGTCGGCGCGCTCGCTGTGGAGCGGCGCACTGATCGGCGCCGTGGGCCTCACCGTGTTGCAGCAGCTGTCTTCGCTGTTCGTGGGTGGCGCATCGTCCAACCCGCTATTCGCTACTTTTGCATCACTCATAGCGTTGCTGCTCTGGTTCAATCTTTCGGCCCAGGTGATTCTCATCGCTTGCGCCTACATCGTGACGGGAATCGAAGAGGAGCATGATCGAGTTCGTGCGAAGTTCGGTGCATCTACCTTCGCCCAGCGCCGAGTGCTTCGTGCTGAGAACGAAGTGCGATTTGCTAGTAAAGAGCTGCAGATAGCCCGCGAGGCTGAGGCAGCGGAGCGTGAGGGCACTGACGCGAAGGAAGACAGCACGAAGGAAGACAGCGTTAAAGGCGACAGCACGAAGGAAGACAGCACGAAGGTGACGTCGAGCTCATGACGACCTGGGCAACGACGTATAGCGCGGCGCAGGTGCGCGCAGCGGAGGCGCCGTTGCTCGCCGAAGGCGTTCCCCTGATGTTGCGCGCAGCGGCTGCCCTCGCCGATGTGATGAAACAAGAGCTTGCCGGCGTTGCGTCGCCGCGAGTGCTTGTTCTTGCAGGCAGCGGTGACAACGGTGCTGATGCCTTGTTCGCGGCCGCCGAGCTGGCTTCGCAGAGCGCTGCCTCGATTGCAGCTGATGCCGACCCGTTCTCGAGCGTGCAAATGGCGGACGCACGGATAGCTGTTGACGTGCTGCTCGTATCCCCGCGCTTTCATGTTGCTGCGCTCGCCGAGGCTGTCGCTGCAGGCGTGCGACGGATCGACCTCGCACGGCTGAGGGACAGCGCAGCGAGCTACGACCTCATTGTGGACGGCATTCTCGGCATCGGTGCGGGCGCAAACTCGGCGTTGCGCGGTGACGCACGCGAAGCAGTTCAGTCGCTTCTGCCTGTCACACGCACGGGCGCTTTGCGCGTCGTGGCGGTGGATCTTCCAAGCGGTATTCACCCCGACACCGGTGAGGCAGATGACGTAGTGTTGCCGGCCGCGGTGACAGTCACGTTCGGCGCCGTGAAAGCCGGACTAGCCACCGGCCGCGGCCCCGAGCTGAGTGGTGACATTGTGTTCGTTGATCTTGGACTCACGCCGAGCCTCAGAGCTGAAGCGCCCGCGGGCGAGGCCGAGATAGCGCGAGTTGTCGCGGGATAGTGCCTAGCCAACCGCCTCAGGTGACAACCAAGTAAAAGATCTGGTGCGTCGAGTGCGCGGAGAATCGCGCGGAACTCGGTAGTTTCGTACTCATGCATGATCAGCTTCCTCCCACACACCCGCTCGCGCTTGCGCCGGTCACGGCGCCGCCGAGCACGGTCGATGGATTCGTGCGGGAATTTCTGTTGAACCTCAATTCCGGCCGCGGCGTTGTGCTCTCGAATGCGAGTGCGACCGACAAGTACTTCGCTCTCGCACACACAGTGCGCGACTATCTCATGGCGCGCTGGCTCGAAGATCTGAGGCGTCAGCGCGAGGTTCAAGACAAGGGAGTGGCGTACCTCTCTGCGGAGTACCTACTCGGTCGCCAACTCGACAACAACCTGCTCGCCTCGGGTCTCAGCGAGATCGCCGAAGAGGCGCTCGCCGCCTGTGGCATCGATCTCGATGACCTTCGGCAGCAGGAGGTCGAGCCAGGGCTCGGAAACGGCGGTCTCGGCCGCCTCGCGGCCTGTTTCATCGACTCGCTCGCCACCATGGGAGTGCCGAACGTCGGCTACGGCATTCGCTATGAGTACGGCATCTTCCGTCAAACATTCGTCGACGGGCAGCAGGCAGAACAGCCCGACGCTTGGCTCTCGATGGGGTCGCCGTGGGAGTTCCCGCACCCCGAGGCCGCACAGACGATTGCATTCGGTGGACACACCGAAACCTACGACGACGAGGGCGTCGCCCGCTCTCGCTGGATTCCGTCCTGGAACGTGCAGGCTGTGCCTTACAACTACATGGTGCCCGGCTACCAGAATGGGCGCGTCAACACGCTCCGATTGTGGAGTGCTGTCGCCACCAACTCTTTCGATCTTCGGGTATTCAACTCTGGTGATTACGAAGAGGCGGTGCGGGCCCAGACCTATGCCGAGAACATCTCGAAGGTGCTGTATCCCGAGGATTCCACGCCCCAGGGCAAAGAGCTGCGACTGCAACAGCAGTATTTCTTCGTGGCGGCATCGATCAGAGATGTGTTCGGGGTCATGCTCCCGGCTGATTTCGAGCTGACCAACCTGCCCGAGCGAATCATCTTCCAGCTCAACGACACTCACCCGGTGATCGCGGTTCCCGAGTTCATGCGCGTGCTGGTCGATGAGAAGAAGATGGATTGGGATGCCGCATGGGCGGTCACGCAGCAGTGTTTCGCGTACACGTGTCACACTCTGCTGCCTGAGGCGCTTGAAGTCTGGCCCGTCGAGTTGCTGGGTCGGTTGCTGCCGAGACACCTCGAGATCATCTACCGCATCAACGAGGAATTCCTCGTTGCCGTGCGCGAGAAGTTTGGCGATGACGAGATGCGCATACGCGACATGTCGATCATCGGCGAGTATCCGGTGCGCTCGGTGCGCATGGCCTGCCTCGCGACCGTCGCCGGTGCAAAAGTGAACGGTGTTGCTGAGCTGCACTCACAGTTGTTGCGCGACAAGGTGCTGCCCGACTTCAACGAGTTCTACCCGGGCAAGTTCATCAATGTCACCAACGGTGTGACGCCCCGCCGGTTCGTGCGTTTGGCGAATCCTTCGCTGTCAGGGCTCATCACCGACGCACTCGGTGGCGGTTGGGTTACTGATCTCGAGCGGTTGCGCGAGCTCGAAACCTACGCAGAGGATCCCGAGTTTCGTGCACAGTTCGCCGAGGTGAAGGCAATCAACAAGCGTCTCCTCAGCGACGTGTTGCGAGAACGCGACGGATTCGAAGTGAGCGACGGGCACATGCTTGACGTGATGGTCAAGCGGTTGCACGAGTACAAGCGTCAGATGCTCAAGGTGCTGCACATCGTCACCACCTATGAGGGGATCATCTCGGGGCGCCTCGCGGTCAGCGACGTGCAGCCGCGCACCTTCATCTTCGGTGCGAAGGCGGCGCCCGGATATGTCATGGCGAAGCGCATCATCCATCTGATCAACGCGGTCGGCTCTGTGGTGAACAGCGACCCGAGGGTCGAGGGCAAGCTCAAGGTGCTCTTCCCACCGAACTACAACGTCACCCTCGCCGAGCGGGTAATCCCTGCCGCTGACCTCTCAGAGCAGATTTCGCTCGCGGGCAAAGAGGCGTCGGGCACAGGCAATATGAAGTTCGCTCTCAACGGGGCGCTCACAATCGGTACCGATGATGGTGCCAACGTCGAGATTCGCGAGCTGGTCGGTGACGACAACTTCTTCCTCTTCGGAATGAGCGAGCCCGACGTGGAGGCCCTATGGGCGAAGGGATATAAGCCGAGTTCGTTTTACAACGCTGACAATGGCTTGCGCCGCTCGCTTGACCTGATCGCGTCGGGTGCATTTTCGGGCGGTGACCGCTCGGCGTTCGAGCCGATCGTGTCGAACCTGCTCTATGACGATCGCTTCATGGTGCTGGCCGACTACTCGAGCTACATCGAGGCTCAAGCGAAGGTAGACGAAGCGTATGCCGACCAGGACGCCTGGACGCGCTCGGCAATCCTCAACGTCGCGCGATGCGGATATTTCTCGTCGGATCGCTCAATGCGCGATTATATTGAACGCATCTGGCACACACCGCCCTCGTTCTAGGCGGCGTTGCTTCGTACGGGATGAGGCGCTCAGCGCGCGTAGCGCTGAACGAAGGTGCGCAGGATGCGGCTCGGGTGCGAGACGGATGCTGCCCGCACCGCACTGAGCGTCAGCTCAAGCTCATCAGCCGCAAAGTAGCCGTGCTCTGCGTAGGCATGAATGCGTGTGGTGATGCCTTCGACGTCGAGTTCTGGATGAAACTGCGTCGCATACACGTTCTCGCCGACGCGGAACATTTGTACGGGGCACGTCTGCGACGAGGCCAGGAGAGTTGCGCTGTCGGGCAGCTTTGAGATGGCCTCTTTGTGGCCGACGAACGCGCCGAAGGTAGATGGCATATCGTGCAACAACGCATCCGTTGCCCCTGCCTCGGTGACGCTGAGTGAAACCACGCTGATCGGTTCGGAATAGGTGCGATCAATCGTGGCTCCGAGAAACGCGCCTACCGTGCCGACGCCGTAGCAGGCGCCCAGGAACGGAAAGTCACGTGCGACAACTTCGGTGAGCAGCGCGTGAAAGTCTGCTTCCACTCGGTGCTGCACAGCGGATTTCTTCTCGCGGGAGTCTGAAGCGTTGAACGGCCCGCCACCGACGAAGATGCCGGAGAGCTCGTCGAGGTTCAGTTCGGGCATCGGCCCCGCCTCGAGCCGTACGCGGATGAGCTGCTCGGGCGCGAGTCCGGTGTAGCGGAGGAAGAGTTCGTATTCCTCGTCGGCCGGCAGATCTTCGGCTCGGGTAGCGAGGAGAACGAAAGGCTTCACACTGTCCATTATCTCGTGACCATTCGGTCGCCGCGACACTGCTGGTGCTGCTGCCCGAGGCCTCTAGTTCGAAGACAACAGCGTTGCCCGGCGCTAGGCTCGGACTATGGCTATCGCACGATTGCACGGCGGCCCGCTCGACGGGCAGATTCTTCCCCTCGACGATCCCGCTATGGAGCGGCTCATCGTTCCCTACAGCGAGACACAGGTCGTCTACGCACGAAAAGGGCAACCGGAACATACCGGTCAGGGTGATGGGCCGACTGAGTCGGCATTCTGGTTTGTGGAGTCGCAAGACGACATCGATCCAGACCCAGATGCCCCGCGTGACCGCCGCTGACTCGGCAGCGGATGCCGCCGCGCCGACGCGGTCGGTCGAGGTAGAGCTCAAGTTCGACGCTGACACCGACACAGCGTTGCCGGACTGGCTCAGCGTGGCTGACGTCGTCTCAGTCGGCGCCGGCGAGGTGCGAGAGCTGGACGCCCGCTATCTCGACACCACCGAGTTCGCGCTCGCTTCCGCGGGGTTCGCGTTGCGTCGCCGCACTGGCGGAGGCGATGCCGGCTGGCACATCAAAGGACCACGCGTGGGCAACGGCCGTGTCGAGTTGCACTGGCCGCTGGGTAGCGCAGCGGAGGTTCCGCCCCCGGCGCTTGCCGTGCTGGCTGAGGTTACCCAAGACCCGTTGCTTCCGCTCGCCCGAATTCAGAACTATCGCATCGCGTATGCGCTGTGCGATGCCTCGGGCGGCGCGCTCGCAGAGTTTGCCGACGATATCGTCTCGACGCTCGATGAGCGTTCGGGGGCCGCGCGCTCGTGGCGCGAGTGGGAGGTGGAACTCGGGCCCGCGGCACCGGATGATGCCGAGTGGCGCACAGCGTTTTTCGCCGCCGTCGAGGCGGCTGTCGTCGCCGCTGGAGGCAAGGTCGCAGCATCCGACTCGAAACTCGCTCGGGCCCTCGGCTACTGAAGATCTCGTCGCTGAACCAAACAACCCCGAGACTGTTCAGTCCCGGGGTTGTTTCGTTCATGCGTGAATCACATATTGATCATGTGACCGGCGAGACCGTGGAAGGCCTCTTGCACTGCTTCAGAAAGCGTCGGGTGGGTGTGCACGTTGCGCGCCCCTTCGAGAGCGGTGAGGTCCCACTTCTGCGCCAGCGTCAGCTCTGGCAGAAGCTCAGACACATCGGGGCCAATGAGGTGACCACCAAGGAGCTCCAGGTGCTCGCCATCGGCGATCAGCTTCACGAACCCGATGGGCTCGCCCAGGCCGTTTGCCTTGCCGTTCGCCGAGAACGGGAACTTCGCGACCTTGACGTCGTACCCTTCGTCGCGTGCCTGCTGCTCGGTGAGGCCGAACGACGCTACCTGCGGCGAGCAGAACGTCGCGCGGGGCATCATCCGGTAGTCGCCCAGCGCCATGGTTTCGGCCTTGCCGATGGTTTCGGCGGCGACAACACCCTGGGCTTCAGCGACGTGGGCAAGCTGCAGCTTCGCTGTGACATCGCCAATTGCGTAGATGTGCGGAACCGAGGTGTGCATGTAGTCATCGATCTCGATGGCTCCGCGTTCGGTGAGCTTCACACCGGTCTTGTCGAGACCGAAGCCCTCAACGTTCGGGGCGAAGCCGATTGACATGAGAACCTTCGATGCGTCGATCGACTGTGTGTCGCCGCCAGCATTCGGGGTGCAGGTCACCGTGACATGGCTACCGTGGTCGGTGACCGTCTCGACCTTTGTAGAGGTGAGCAGCTCGACGCCGTACTTCTTGTACTGACGGGCGATCTCTTTCGAGACGTCTGCATCTTCGTTCGGAAGAGCGCGGTCAAGGTACTCGATGATCGTGACCTTGACGCCGTAGTTTACCAGCACGAAAGCGAACTCCATGCCGATCGCACCGGCGCCGACAATGACGATTGATTCAGGCAGATCACGCGTCATGATCTGCTCTTCATAGGTCACGACGTTGTCGCTCAGAGTGACTCCGGGAAGCAGGCGAACCGTCGAACCCGTCGAAATGATCGCATTGTCGAAGGTGAGCTCTTCGCTCGAACCGTCTGCCTTTGCGACGGTCATGCCCTTGGGGCCGGTGAACGTTCCGCGTCCTTCGTACTCGGTGACCTTGTTCTTCTTCATCAAGTAGTGGATGCCCTTGACATGCGTCTCAGACACCTTGCGGCTGCGGTCCCACGCGGTGCCAAAGTCGAACGACACGTCGCCCGACATACCGAAGAGCTCGGCTTTGTGATTGAAGATGTGCGCGAGATCAGCATTGCGAAGAAGAGCCTTGGAGGGGATGCAACCTACGTTTAGGCAGACACCGCCCCAGTACTTTTCTTCAACGATCGCAACAGAAAGACCGAGCTGAGCGCTGCGGACCGCTGCGACATAGCCGCCGGGGCCCGCGCCAAGGATGACGACGTCGTAGTGAGGCATGACTAAAACCTTATCGTTTGGTAGTGGGGTCGGAATCAGCGAGAGACTTCTTTTGGCGCGAGCGTGACACGAGCAGGTACGTCACCGCTCCGGCCACGCCCACAACGACGATGCCGCCGACTACCCAGGGCCACACAGCACCGGAAGCGTTCTCGGCATCGACAGCGTCTACTGTCGCGGTCGCGGAGGGCTCAGCGGAGGCTTGCGTGGTCGGTTCGACAATCGGCTCTTCGGTAGCAGTGGGCTCGGGAGTTTCGGTGGGCTCGGGCGCTGCGACAGTGAAGGAATACTCGCCAGAGATTGGGTGCCCGTCGTTTGAAACAACCTTCCAGAGCACCGTTACTTCACCCGTAGCGTCGCCTTCGAGGGGCTGGGTCAGCACGTTGTCGCTGACAGACGGATCGGCCACGGCGAGCGACATGCCTGACACGTCGGTGACCTCAATCTCAGAGGCTCCGTCTTCTTGCGAGATCTCGGCGCTGAAGGTCAGCGTCAACTCGCTAGGCAGAGCGTCAACTGTCGAGTCTGCCGCCGGGTCGGTGCCGGTGAGCTCGTCGTGAGCGTGGGCCGGCGAGGCGAACATCAGCGCGGCGAAGGTGAGGAGCATGGCCGCCAAAATGGCGAACCCGCTTTGAGAGAGCACGGTCACTGATTTCGCTGAAGTACGCATCACCTCCAGGCTACGCCTGTCGAGGAGGTTGAGATTGCGTGCGTCATACTTGCTCGGTGCCTCGGTGTGGCTATGTGCTCGCCATGAATTCGTGATCGCCAAGGATCTGGCCTCGTGTAGCGGGGGATCGATCGGCTAGGCTTGCACCTCAAAGGAGGACCCCGTGGAGGAATATCGCCGTCCCGACGATTCCAGTCGCCCGGTTGACGTCACACAGACGTTTGGGCACGACTCGGATCTGTCGTTTGTGCCGTTCGGAAGTGAGTTGGGCGACGCTGAACTTGAAGCCATCGAGGCTCTTCCCTCTGGTGCGGCCCTGCTGATCGTGCGCTCAGGTCCCGCAGCTGGTGCCCGCTACCTGCTCGACACCGACGTGACCACCGTGGGACGCCACCCTGAAGCAGACATATTCTTCGATGACGTCACCGTGTCGCGCCGTCACGCGGAAATCACGCGGACAAACGCTGCGTTTGAGCTGGTTGACCAGCGCTCGCTGAACGGAACCTACGTGAACGGTGAGCGCGTCGATCGCGCGGCTCTCGTGAATGGCTCTGAAGTGCGAGTCGGAAAGTTCCGTCTCAACTTCTTTGGTTCGCCTGCTGACCTGCCACAGACGCCCGAAGCCTGATGCCGGCTGCTTCTGCCCGCGAACGCGCTGCGTCGTCGGGTCTGCTGAGTATTGGGCAGGTGCTCGCGAGGTTGTCGCCAGAGTTCCCTTCGCTCACTTCGAGCAAGCTGCGCTTCCTTGAAGTGCAGGGGATTATCACCCCACTTCGCACCGAATCTGGCTACCGAAAGTTTTCGCCGGATGATCTCGAGCGGCTCAGGCTCGCGCTTACCTTGCAACGCGATCACTACCTACCGCTCTCGGTGATTCGGGACTATCTGCAGGATGTGGATGCCGGGCGTGACCCGGTGACGCCGACATCCGTGCCGCCGCCATCGATCGTTCCTGCACCGCGCCGCTACCGCAGGGAAGAACTGCTGGCCGCTTCGGGCGCTGCTCCGCAGTTGCTCAACGACGCGATCAGCACTGGCGTGCTCGCGGCGGACGTGTACACAGATCAGTCCGTGGCGCTTCTGCGCGCCCTTGTGGCGCTTGATCGTCACGGAATTGAGCCGCGACACATGCGCACGCTCCGTCAAAGCGCTGAACGAGATGTGTCGCTGATTGAGTCTGCCCTTGCGCCGCTGCTGCGTCGCACTGACTCGTCATCGCGCGGTCGAGCGGGGGAGTTGGCGCCTCAGCTGGCGCAACAACTCGAAGAGGTGCGCGCTATTTTCGTGCGCGCGGCGCTCGAACGACTTGTGGACTGATTCACACGACACGCCGACCGCACACGTCGGATGTCATTGCCGCAGGCGTCTGCCTGTTCTACCGTGGGACTAACGAAGGCGGAGGGGGAACGCGCGTGAGCGATCGCGACAATCTAGACGGTGGTGCGTTCACTGCAGACCTCCTTTTCACCGACGGGCTTCCCGAGATGGACGACGAAGTCGGCTATCGCGGTGCTGTTGCGGCGCGCGCGGCCGGAATTACATATCGTCAGCTGGACTATTGGGCACGTACCGAGCTGGTAAAGCCCACCGTGCGCGGTGCGAGTGGTTCTGGATCGCAACGCCTCTACGGATTCCGCGACATTCTCGTCCTGAAACTCGTTAAGCGCCTTCTCGACACCGGAATCTCGCTTCAGCAGATTCGTACGGCGGTTGATCAGCTGCGAGCCTCAGGTATCCGCGATCTCGCCGGAACGACGCTCATGAGTGACGGCGCATCGGTCTATCTCTGCACGTCGAACGATGAGGTCATCGACCTGGTCAGTCGCGGCCAGGGCGTCTTCGGCATCGCCGTCGGCAAGGTGCTGCGCGAAGTGGAGTCCACTCTCGTCGACTTCGACCCGCAGCTGCCCGATGCCGCTGACGAGCTTGCCGCTCGCCGCGCCGCGCGATCTGCCTGAGAAGGTCTTCCCCACTCATCGCCACCGTGTGGCCGTCGGTGGACTGCGTAGGTGGACTACGTAGGTGTCTCGTTGGGCACCGGCACGCGTCCGGTGCGGATGATGCGGTCAAGCAGTGCATCGAAGTCTGCCGCGAGTTCCTGGGCGGAGTCGCCGGGCCAGATGTGCAGGGGCTTGGCCGCACCCTGAGCCTGCTGCAACGAGGTGCGCTCGGGGAGCTGCGGACTCAGCACCAGGGGGCCGAACATGTCGCGCAGCTCTTTGATGCGGAACTGGTGTTCGATCGACTGCGGACGAACACGGTTCACCACGATGCCCAGAGGCTGAAGACGGGGGGAGAGGCCGCGACGAATCTCTTCGATCGCGCGAAGTGCACGGTCGGCCGCCGCAACCGAGAACAGGCCTGGTTCGGTGACCACGACCACGCGGTCGCTGGCTGCCCAGGCTGTGCGAGTCAGGGCGTTGAGAGACGGGGCACAGTCAACCAGCACCAGGTCGTAGTCGGCCTCGATGGTGGCGAGTGCTTCTTCGAGCTTCCAGACGTCTCTCACACTCGGGTGGGGGCCATCGAAGTTGATCGCCGAGGGGCTGCCGATCATCACGTCGATCGTGCCAGGGTGAACCTTCGCCCAACCGCTTGAGGTGATCGCTTGCCGAACGACCTTGTCTTTCGGATTCGCCAACACATCGGCGACGTTCAGGCGACCTGCTACCTGAATATCCAGCCCCGTAGAGACGTCGGACTGCGGGTCGAGGTCGACGACGAGCGTACGGACACCCCGGGCGAAAGCCGCCGATGCGAGTCCGAGAGTTACGGTCGTTTTGCCGACTCCACCCTTAAGCGAGCTGACGGAGAGGACGTGCACAAGGCTCTACGTTACAGTCCTCTAGGCTGAGAACGCACTCAGGTCCGCCAGCATTGCCGCCCTCGGAGGTCGAATGTTCCGTAAGATCCTCGTCGCTAACCGTGGAGAGATCGCTATCCGCGCTTTCCGCGCTGCCTACGAATTGGGTGCGCGCACAGTCGCGGTGTACCCCCACGAAGACCGAAGCTCCCTGCATCGCCTCAAAGCCGACGAGGCGTATCTGATTGGCGAGGTAGGGCATCCTGTCCGCGCCTACCTGAGCGTCGATGAGATCATCCGCGTGGCGCGCGAAGCTGGGGCTGACGCCATCTACCCGGGTTATGGGTTCCTCTCAGAGAATCCCGAGCTTGCCGAGCAGGCCGCAGCTCACGGGATCGCATTCATCGGCCCTCCAGCATCGGTGCTCGAGATGGCTGGAAACAAGGTCACCGCCAAGCACCACGCGATTGCGGCCGGTGTGCCGGTACTTCGCTCGACCGAAGCTTCAGACGATGTCGATGCCCTGCTTGGGCAGGCTGAAGACATCGGCTTCCCGCTCTTCGCAAAGGCAGTCGCCGGTGGTGGCGGCCGTGGCATGCGGCGCGTCGACACCGCTGAAGAGCTGGCACCCGCGCTGGCGGAAGCCATGCGAGAGGCGGGCAGCGCATTCGGTGATGCGCGAATGTTCCTCGAGCAGGCGGTGCAGCGCCCACGCCACGTTGAAGTGCAGATTCTCGCCGATACCGCAGGCAACACCGTGCATCTCTTCGAGCGCGATTGTTCTGTGCAGCGTCGTCACCAGAAAGTCATCGAGATCGCACCCGCGCCGAATCTCGAGCCGGAGGTCCGTGACGCGCTGCACTCGTATGCCATCGCGTTTGCCGAGTCGATCGGCTATCAGAACGCCGGAACCGTGGAGTTTCTGCTCGAAACTGCCGGTCCCCGCACTGGCGAAGTCGTCTTCATCGAGATGAACCCTCGAATTCAGGTCGAGCACACGGTGACGGAGGAAGTCACAGACGTCGACCTGGTGCAGTCTCAGATGCGCATCGCCGCAGGTCAGACCCTGCACGAGCTTGGACTCGAACAGGATCAGATCCATCTGCGCGGCGCGGCGCTGCAGTGCCGTATTACAACAGAGGACCCCACCCAGGGCTTCCGACCTGACACGGGAAAGATCACCACCTACCGCTCACCCGGTGGGGCGGGCATTCGACTCGACGGTGGCACGACCGCCGCTGGCGCTCAGATCTCACCCCACTTCGACTCGATGCTCTCCAAGCTCACGTGCCGTGGTCGTGACTTCGGCGCCGCTGTGCTTCGTGCTCGGCGTGCCCTTGCAGAGTTCCGCATTCGTGGCGTGTCGACAAACATCCCGTTCCTGCAAGCAGTGCTCGATGACCCAGCATTCGTCTCAGGCGATATCGCCACTTCTTTCATCGACGAACGCCCGCATCTACTCAAGGGTCGCGAGTCGAAAGACCGTGGAACCAAGGTGTTGAGCTGGCTGGTAGACACCACCGTCAACAAGCCGAATGGCGAGAACCCCCTCTCCGTCGAGCCACGACTGAAGCTTCCGGAGCTGGATCTCACCGCCACGGCTCCTGCCGGCTCGCGACAGCGGCTGCTCGAGCTCGGTCCTGCGGGTTTCGCTAAGTCGTTGCGTGAGCAGACCGCCCTGGCCGTCACGGAGACCACATTCCGCGACGCGCACCAGTCGTTGCTTGCGACGCGGGTGCGCACCAAGGATCTCGCCACGGTTGCACCGTATGTCTCGCGGCTCACTCCCGAGCTGCTGTCGATCGAGGCGTGGGGTGGCGCGACCTACGACGTTGCGCTCCGCTTCCTCGGTGAAGACCCGTGGGAGCGTCTTGATCGCCTGCGCGCAGAGCTCCCGAACATCGCCATCCAGATGTTGCTTCGCGGTCGCAACACCGTCGGCTACACCCCATACCCGACCGAGGTCACCGACGCCTTTGTGCAAGAGGCAGCATCGAGCGGAATCGATATCTTCCGAATCTTCGACGCGCTCAATGACGTGGCGCAAATGCGTCCCGCCATCGACGCCGTGCTGGCGTCGGGCACCGCCGTTGCCGAGGTCGCACTCTGCTACACAGGCGACCTGCTCAACCCCGCTGAGGATCTCTACACGCTGGATTACTACCTCGGGCTCGCTGAGCAGATCGTCGACGCTGGCGCACATGTCCTTGCGGTCAAGGACATGGCAGGGCTGCTACGACCCACTGCGGCATCCCGGCTCGTGAGCGCCCTTCGGGATCGTTTTGACGTGCCGGTCCATGTGCACACCCACGACACCGCTGGCGGCCAGTTGGCGACGCTTCTCGCGGCTAGCGCCGCGGGAGCCGATGCAGTGGATGCTGCGGCTGCGCCGATGTCGGGCACCACGAGCCAGCCGTCATTGTCGGCGCTCGTTGCTTCGCTGGCACACACGGAGCGCGACACGGGCATCGATCTTGACGCGGTGTCAAGCCTCGAGCCCTATTGGGAAGCCATGCGGCACATGTACCGCCCGTTCGAGTCGGGTCTCCCCGGCCCCACAGGTCGGGTTTACCACCACGAGATTCCCGGCGGCCAGCTCTCAAATCTGCGTCAGCAGGCGATCGCTCTGGGACTTGACGAGGACTTCGAACTCATCGAAGACATGTATGCGGCGGCCAACAACATTCTGGGTCGCGTGCCGAAGGTGACTCCGTCGTCCAAGGTCGTGGGCGACCTCGCCCTGCATCTTGCTGCGGTAAAGGCCGATCCTGCTGACTTTGCCGAGAACCCGCAGAACTATGACATCCCTGATTCGGTTGTGGGCTTTATGGCTGGCGAACTGGGAGACCTCCCGGGAGGTTGGCCGGAGCCATTCCGAACCAAGGTCTTGGCGGGACGAGACATCTCCATCGAGGTGAAGCCGATCACCCCCGCAGATGGCGCGGCTCTCGCTGCAGACTCGCTCTCACGACGTGATGCGCTCAACCGTCTGCTCTTCCCTGCTCCTACGCGTGAGTTCACGTCGATGCGCGAGCTCTTCGGCGACCTGAGCGTGCTCGACACCTCCGACTACCTCTATGGCCTCGCTCAAGGCTCAGAGCATGTCGTCGAGATCGAACGCGGCGTACAGCTCTTCGTCGGCCTCGAAGCCATCGGTGAGGCCGACGACAAGGGAATGCGCACGGTGATGACCACGCTCAACGGGCAGCTTCGGCCTGTGTTCGCGAGGGATCGCAGCATCACCGTAGAGGCGCGACAAGCCGAGCGTGCTGACACCTCTAAGCCAGGTCAGATCGCGGCACCGTTCTCGGGAGTGGTGACACTAAAGCTCGAGCCTGGTGCGACTGTGACCGCTGGCTCTCCGGTCGCTTCCATTGAGGCGATGAAGATGGAGGCAGCGATCACGTCACCCATCGACGGCGTCATCGAACGGCTCGCGATCGGCTCACCACAGCAGGTGGAAGCGGGCGACCTTTTGGTCGTAGTGCGCCCCGCCCAGTAATCTGGAGGATGGCCCCAGATCCATACCGCCGCAGGAGAAGTGACTAGTGACGCCCGAACGCACCGAACAGACCCCCGATGACGCTGAGCACGGGGTGCTGTCCGACTCTGGAAGCCTCGACACCTCGGGTCTCGGCATTCTCGGTGGCGGCACCGCTCAGGTGAACGTCGCAATGCCTGCCGCAGACGATGATGATGACTTCGTGGACGACGAGGCGAGCATTGCGAACATCTCTGAGGAACCATCTGTCGCAGCGACCTCAGCCGAAGACGCCGCTCGGGCCAAGGCCTTTGATGTCTTCTTGTCTCAGCCGATTGAGGTTGAGTCCGAGGTCGGTGAACCCGCTGTCGCCGACACGCCGGCGACCGCCGCACCGGTGACCGCAGACGAGCCCGAGGCCGACGTTGTTGACGCCGCCGCGGTCGGCGACGCTGAGGATCAGCACAGCCAGATCGAAGACGCGGATGTGTTCTCGACCGAGATCGAGCCAGATCGATCAGCCATCGTGGCACCCGCGCCTGTCACGCTCACCTCGAAGCGTTTGGGCGAGATTGAAGCCGACCGTGAGACGGCAGACCTGCTGACCGCGGATCGACTGCTAGACCCGAGCCACGTCATTCGCTCGGAGCCCGAAGGTGCGTGGCAGCAGCTCGTCTATTCGCTCTCGCTTCGCCGCATCAACCTTGGTGATAGCAAGCGTGCGAAGGCCCGCAAAGAGTTGGACCGGCGCATCGCTGCTCCGCTGGCAGGAGGTGCCCGCTTTGTGCCGGTACTTTCGCGCAAGGGTGGGGTCGGCAAGACCACAGTGACCACCCTCTTGGGTATGGCGCTGGCTGACGCGCGGGATGATCGAGTGATCGCGATCGATGCAAACCCCGACAGGGGTACGCTGTCGGATCGCATCTCGCGCGCCGGTGGCAAGACTGTGCGCGATCTCGTTCGCATGAGCGGTGAGGTTGTCGGATTCAACGATCTTTCAGCGATGGTTGCTCGCGATGAGACACGTCTTGACGTCGTCGCATCCGATGCCGATCCAAGTGTTTCAGAGGCATTCAGCGACACCGACTACCGTGATGTTGCCAAGCTCGCTGCGCACTATTACTCGCTTGTGCTGACCGACACGGGTACGGGAATCGTGCACTCGGTCATGGAAGCGACTCTGCAGGCGGCAGATCAACTCGTCATTGTCGCAGGGCTGAGTGTTGACGAAGCGCGTTTGGCGTCAGAGACCCTGACCTGGCTCGAGACGAACGGATACTCGCCTCAGGTGCGCAACGCCGTTGTGGTCATCAACAGCGCCCGCCCCGGTTCGCCAGTGGTGCAGCTCGACCGGCTCGAGTCGCACTTCAAGACGCGCGTGCGCACGGTGTTGCGAATGCCCTACGACCCGCACATCGCAGCTGGAAGTGCAATCACCTTCCGTGATCTGGACCCCGAGACACGACGCGCGGCACGTGAACTTGCCGCGAGCGTTGTCGAAGGCTTGCGTTCGCTCGCTTCGGCGGCGTAGTCATCATGGCCGTTCGTGCAATCCGGGTGTTCGGTGACCCGGTTCTGAAGTCTGTGTGTGCGCCAATTGAATCCGTCGACGCGGGTGTGAGAGCGCTTGTGCAAGATCTGATCGACACGGTAGAGCTTCCGGGTCGAGCCGGAGTGGCGGCCCCTCAGATAGGCGTCGGTCTGCGCGCCTTCAGCTACAACATCGACGGCGACATCGGCTATGTCCTCAATCCGGTGCTGGTTGCTGTGTCGGGGGAGCCTGAGCCGATCGGTGAAGGCTGTTTGTCGGTGCCAGGCCTCTGGCACGACACGCCTCGCTATCCCTGGGCGAAGGTTGTTGGCATCGACCTTGATGGCAATGAGGTGGTGCTGGAAGGCGACGGCCTGATGGCGCAGGCGCTTCAACATGAGACCGACCACCTCGATGGCACGCTGTACCTTGACAAACTCGAGCCCGCGAATCGGCGCATCGCGATGCGTGAGGTTCGCGAATCCGACTGGTTCTGAGCCACTAGATAGTTGGCACGCCGCGATCGCGGCACCGAATCCACGAATGAGCCCCCAGACCTTTGTAGGTCTGGGGGCTCGTTCTACCTGCGCGTCAGAACTAGGAGAGCGACACGTTCGTGGTGTTTACCGGCACGTCGTAGATGTCGGCGATTTCACCGGCAAAGTCATCCATGATGACGTTGCGCTTGATGCTCATCTTCGGAGTGAGGTGCCCAGTGCTCTCAGTCCATTCGGTGGATAGGATCGTGAACTTGCGGATTGACTCGGCACGCGAAACCTTGGCGTTGGCGATATCGATTGCTCGCTGCACCTCTGCACGCACCGCGGGATCCTTCGAAGCCTGCTCGAGGCTCATATCTGCAGGCTTGCCATTGTTACCCAGCCACGTCGGCAGCATCTCAGGATCGAGAGTGATCAACGCACCGATGAAAGGCTTCTGGTCACCGACGACAACGACCTGACCGACGATCGGGTTGGCGCGAATCGGGTCTTCGAGGGCCGCAGGAGCAACATTCTTGCCACCAGCGGTCACGATGATCTCTTTCTTGCGCCCGGTGATCGTCAGGAAGCCTTCGTCGTCGAATGAACCGATGTCACCCGTCTTGAACCACTCGCCGTCAAACTCCGCTGCCGTGGCTTCGGGGTTCTGCCAGTACTCCTTGAAGACGTTGATTCCGCGCACCTGTATCTCATCGCCGTCACCCAAGCGAACTGCGACGCCAGGAAGAACCGGGCCGACCGTGCCGATCTTGGACTTCGTCGCGAGGTTGACTGTCGCCGGTGCTGTCGTTTCTGTGAGGCCGTAGCCTTCGAGAATCGTGACACCGAGGCTGTGGAAGAAGTGCCCCAGTCGGGGTCCGAGGGGTGCTGAGCCCGATACCGCGTACTGAATGTTGCCGCCCATGGCTTCGCGCAACTTGCTGTAGACAAGTTTGTCGAACAGTGCGAACTTGATCTTCAGCCCGAACGGGATCTTCTTTCCATCCTGCAGTCGAGTCGAGTGCTCGATGGCGGCGGCGGCAGCAGCGCGGAAGATCTTGCCCTTGCCGCCCGCTTCAGCCTTCTGCTCTGCAGAGTTGTAGACCTTCTCAAAAACGCGCGGGACAGCCAATAGATAGCTCGGCTTGAACGAGCCGAGCGCTGGCAGTAGCTGCTTCGTGTCGGGCTGGTGCCCCGTCTTGACGCCGGCTTCGACGTTGAGCAGCGAGATGAAGCGCGCGAAGATGTGTGCTGTCGTGATGAACAGCAGTGTGGATGCTCCGGGCTGAGCAACGACTTCACCCAAAGCGCGGTGCGCGTTGCGCGTGAGTTCGACGAAGTTCGAGTGCGTGAGAACGCAGCCCTTCGGACGCCCGGTTGAACCTGAGGTGTAGATCAGGGTCGCGATATCTGAACCGTTGGCGATGGAGCGCCGGCGCTCGATCTCATCGTCGGTGACGTCAGTGCCCGCTGCGGTGAGGGTCTTGAGGTCATCGGTGTGCATGTTCCACACATTGCGAATGAGAGTGAGTTCGTCGCGAACAGACTCAATGCGTTCGGTGTGGTCGGGAAGCTCGGCAATGACGCCGACCGCACCCGAGTTGTTCAGAATCCAGCTGATCTGCGAGGGCGAGCTGGTTTCATAGACGGGCACCATCACAGCACCTGCGAAGAAGAGCGCGAAGTCAACCAGCGTCCACTCGTATGTCGTGCGGGCGATGAAGCCGATCTTGTCGCCAGGTTCGATGCCGGCGGCGGCGAACCCCTTCGCGAGAGCGATCACTTGCTTGTGGAACTCTGCGGTCGTGATATCGCGCCATCCTTCGCCGTCAGGAACGGCAAACAACGCGAGGTTGGGAGTCTTCTTCAGGCGATCTACGAGCAGGTCTGTAACATTTGCCTGCGGATCGGCGGGGACTATTGCGGGAACTTCGAACTGAACCACGGCAGCTCCTTCGGTACCGGTATGAGTTTCGGGCATTGGTGCTGGCTCAAGTCTAATCGGACGCTAGCCCGCCGAATGACTATTAGCGTCGAAGCGCTAGTTGTGCCGTGGGGGAGCCTAGATAGACTTCAACTCGCCGTCGCGAGTGCGATGGCCGGAAGGGAATGCGGTGCTCAAGGTCGGTATCGACATCGGTGGAACCAAGATCGCGGGAGGGGTGGTCGACCAGGACGGCCGCATTCTCGAGAAGCTGCGGGTAGACACACCGGCCGATACAGCCGACCTCGCCGATGCTGTGGGCGACATGGTCCGCCACTTCGCTGGCGCCCACGACATCAGGGCTGTGGGGGTGGCCGCCGCGGGCTTCATCGACCGCGACCGAGCGATTGTGATTCACGCTCCCAATATTGCGTGGCGCAATGAGCCGCTGAAAGCTTCGCTGGAGTCGCGCATTGATATGCCCGTCTTCATCGAGAATGACGCCAACGCCGCAGGTTGGGCGGAGTTCCGCTTCGGAGCTGGCCGCGACTTTAGCCACATGGTCATGCTGACGATGGGGACCGGTGTCGGCGGCGCCATTGTGATCGACGGGGAACTCTTCCGTGGCGGGCACGGCATTGGCGCCGAACTCGGCCACACCCGTTTCGTTCGCGATGGTCTGCTGTGCGGATGTGGACAGAACGGATGCCTCGAGAAGTATGCGTCAGGGCGTGCGCTGCAACGTGAAGCCAATTCGATTGCCGATCAACAGGGAATTGGCAGCGCCCTCGCTGCGATCAGAAAGGAGAAGGGCACGATTTCAGGGCCCGCGATCTCTCGACTTGTTCTCGCCGGAGACGCCGGAGCGACCGAAGCGCTGCGGCGTGTCGCAACAGCGCTGGGCGAAGCATGCGGTGGGTTCCAAGCGATTCTCGATCCGGAGCTGTTCGTGATCGGTGGGGGAGTTGCCCAACTTGGCGACAGCCTGTTGGCTCCCGTGAAACTGGCGTACGAGACCTCGCTGCCTGGTTATGGAGACCGTGCGGTCGCTGAATTTGCAATTGCGCAACTCGTGAACGACGCCGGTCTCATCGGTGCTGCTGACCTGGCGCTGGCCGAGGGCTGATCGATGTTCTACTGGCTCATGAAGTACGTGGTCATCGGACCGCTTGTGAAAGGAATCCTGCGGCCCTGGATTGTCGGCCGCCGCAATATTCCTACGACCGGTGGTGCGATCTTGGCCAGCAACCACCTCTCATTCGGAGACTCGATCATCTTGCCGCTGATGATCGACCGACCAATGGCCTTCCTCGCCAAGAGCGACTACTTCACCGGAAAAGGGATCAAAGGCTGGGCGACGCGGTTCTTCTTCAAAGCGAGTGGTCAGATTCCCATCGATCGCTCGGGGGGCAAGGCGTCAGAAGCATCGTTGAATACCGGACTGCAGGTGCTCGGTGGTAGCCAGCTGTTGGGAATCTACCCCGAAGGCACGCGCAGTCCCGACGGCCGGCTATACCGGGGCCGCACCGGCATCGCTCGAATGGCACTCGTCGCGCGCGTGCCTGTGGTGCCGATCGTGATGGTCGACACCGATGTGATGTGGCCGATCGGTCAGCGACTGCCGAACATTGTGCGCGTCGGTGTCGTCGTCGGCGAGCCGCTCGACTTCTCACGCTTCTACGGCATGGAGGGCGATCGCTACATTCTGCGATCGATTACCGACGAGATCATGATTGCCCTGCAGCGATTGGGAGAGCAGAAGTACGACGATGTCTACGCCTCCACGGTGAAAGACCGACTCACTTCCCGCCGCTAGCTTCACGCACGGCAAAAGTGAGTTGTCACGCGTTCCGCAGGAGCCTCGCACGCCACTAGACTGGCAGGATGCCTCAGCACCAGGACGCACTCGACCACTGGCGGACATTGCCCATCAAGCAGCAGCCTCAGTGGTATGACGCTTCGGCCGTGGCAGAGGCCTCGGCCGAGCTGGCCATGCTGCCGCCTCTCGTCTTCGCAGGTGAAGTCGACAATCTGCGCGATCGCTTGGCGAGCGCAGCATCCGGCAACGCATTCCTTCTTCAGGGTGGCGACTGCGCTGAAACGTTCGCGGGCGCCACAGCGGAGCAGATCCGCAACCGCGTAAAGACGGTGTTGCAGATGGCAGTCGTACTCACGTACGGCGCCTCGATGCCAGTCGTGAAGATGGGGCGCATGGCGGGACAGTTCGCCAAGCCGCGATCGAGCGATACCGAGACTCGCGGTGATGTCACCCTGCCGGCGTACCGTGGTGACATCGTCAACGGCTACGACTTCACTGCTGCGTCGCGCCTTGCCGATCCGCAGCGCTTGCTCAAGGGCTACCACACCGCCGCATCGACGATTAACCTCATCCGCGCCTTCACGCAGGGGGGCTTTGCCGACTTGCGCGAAGTTCACTCGTGGAATCGCGGTTTTGCGCAGAACCCCGCAAACCAGCAGTACGAGCGTCTCGCGACCGACATCGACCGCGCGATCAAATTCATGGAGGCGGCGGGAGCCGACTTCGAAGAGCTTCGCCGTGTCGAGTTCTACACGGGCCACGAAGGCCTGCTCATGGACTACGAGCGCCCGATGACGCGGATCGACTCGCGAACGAGCACGCCGTACAACACTTCGGCGCACTTTCTGTGGATCGGTGAGCGCACGCGCGACCTCGACGGTGCCCACGTCGACTACTTCTCGAAGATTCGCAACCCTATTGGCGTGAAGCTCGGCCCGACCACGACGCCCGAAACCGCGATGGAGCTCATCGACAAGCTTGACCCAGAGCGCGAGCCTGGGCGTTTGACGTTCATCACGCGCATGGGTGCGGGCAAGATCCGCGACTCGTTGCCACCGCTGCTTGAGGCAGTAAAGGCATCCGGTGCGACACCGCTGTGGGTAACCGATCCCATGCACGGCAACGGCATCACTACGCCAACCGGCTACAAGACGCGTCGCTTCGATGACGTCGTAGACGAGGTGCGCGGCTTCTTCGAAGCTCACCGTGCGGTAGGTACGTTCCCCGGCGGCATTCACGTCGAGCTCACTGGCGACGATGTCACCGAGTGCCTGGGCGGATCAGAGCACATCGACGAAGCGACCCTTGCTACGCGGTACGAGTCGCTTTGCGACCCGCGCTTGAATCACAAGCAGTCGCTCGAGCTTGCGTTCCTTGTCGCTGAGGAACTCGAGAAGCGCTAGCGCCCGCTGAGAACGGGCGAGGAGCCCTGCGCGGTTAGCCCGCTCTGCGCGGTTGACTAGCCCAGTGCGGTTAGCCCGCTCTGCGCGGTTGGCTAGTCCTGCGCGGTTGATTAGCCCTCCGCGGTTAATTAGCCCTGCGCGGTCATCTCGACTTCGACGCGCGTTCCTTTGACGCGGTACTCGCCGGCCGCCGGATTAGAGCTCGTTACTGAGGTGATGCCGTTGGGAAACGCGTCCCAATAGAACCCATAGTCAACCTGGAAACCTTCAGCTTCTAGGGTTGCGATCGCCGAATCGCGTGTCATTCCCACCACGTCGGGGATGGGGAAGAGTGGGGGCCCGGACGACACGATCAACGTGACAGCGTCACCAGGGCGCCACCAGCCTCCGCCCTCGCGTTCCGTCGTAGCGATAACAATGCCTGCGTCTACTGTTTCGCTCGACTGCGAGATGACGTCAGCCGCAACCTCAAGTCCAGCGTTGTCGAGGGTGGATCGCGCGTTCGACTCTGACATTCCTTCGACGGATGGCAATGGTCCCAACGAGACCAGGAGCCTGGCGCTGTCACCTTGGTGAGCGCTGCATCCATCACCGCATTCGATGTCTTCGCCGCCGTCTTGCGGAGTGATTACCACTCCCACTACGGCATTATTGGCGGCCTGCGTGTAGTAGGTAGCCTCGCTGACGACCTCGATGGTCTCACCCGCGAGTTCAGCTGTTACCTCGTCGCGCGAGAGGCCGTTTAGCGTCTCGAAGCTCACCTCGGCAGGACCGGTCGAGACAAAGACCGCGACTTCGGTGTCTTGGTCGACGCGTGCGCCGGGCTCGGGGTCGGTGCGGATCACCCGGCCTGCTTCGATGTTGAGGCTGCTTTCGTCGCGTTGTACTGCGACCAAGGTATCGGCGCCCAGAGCAGACTGAGCTTCTTCGAATGACATGTTCGCGACGTCGACGACCTGAACTTGTGATCCCGGCCCTGTGCCGAACCACCACCCGGCTCCAGCGGCCAAGCCAGCGAGCAACAGAACAAGTAGGACGAGCCAGCCGCCCTTGGCAGCGCGTCGCTTTGAAGCCCGTTGCAGCCGGGTGGCGTTGTCGGTCGTCTCGATAGTCGCGGTCGGCATCGTGTTGGCAGCAGGAAGCACTGCCGTGAGATCGCCCGATGCGATTCCCTCGTCGGGGGTAAAGGTGGTGGCAGTAGCGCGTGCGACGATCGGCGAAATGCCGAGTTCTTGTTCAATGTCGCGGAGGCGATCGAGCATCTCGCGCGCATCCGAAGGTCGGTCGTCCGGATTGCGCTCTGTCGTCCACAGCACCAGCTCGTCGAGTTGCTCCGGGACGCCCGGGTTCTTCACGCTCGGACGCGGGACCGAGTCTGTCGCGTGCTGAAATGCAATCTGCATCGGTTGTTCGCCCTTGTACGGCTGTTCGCCCGTGAGCATTTCGTAGAGCATGATCCCGAGCGAGTAAATGTCGCTGCGAGCATCTGCAGTGCCGCGGGTGACGAGTTCGGGCGCGAGGTAGGCGATGGTTCCAAGTAACTGCGAACCGGTCGCTGTGTTTGCTGTCGTCGCACGGGCGAGCCCGAAGTCGCCGATCTTGATCCTGCCGTCTTCTGCAAGCAACACGTTCTCGGGTTTCACATCCCGATGCACGATGCCGGCGCTGTGTGCGGCGGCAAGCCCCGAAAGCACGGCGTCCATGATCGAGACCGCCTGCGGCAAGGTAAGGCGCTTCTGCTCGCGAAGGAGCTCGCGCAACGTGATGCCCGGAAGGTACTCCATCACCAGGTAGGCGATATCGCCGTCCTGGCCCTGATCAAAGACATTCACTACATGAGGATCAGCGAGCCGCGCTGCCGACCGGGCCTCTTGAATGAAGCGACTCTGAAAAACCGTGTCATCGCTCAGATGCGAGTGCATCACCTTCAGTGCGACGCGTCGTTCGAGTCTCAGGTCAGTAGCGACATACACCGTCGCCATCCCGCCACGCGCAATGCGCGCGCGAACCCGGTACCGCCCGTCAACGAGACGGCCGATCAGCGGGTCCGTCTGCTGACTTGTGCTCACTCTGAGAGTCTACGGATCACTAGTGAGTACTCCGCGGAGCGGCTCACCGGGCGCGGCCCATTGGCCGCGCTATCTTGCGCACTCAGCCCAGGGCAGCGAGCCACGCGTAGGCCGGCGCCTCCCACTGGGCGTAGCGATCTGGATAGGCAGATATCTGCACAGCCTGGGCAGCCTCGGCGAATGTCATGCTCTGCCAGCCTGGGATGTCAAGCAGACCGCGGGTGTTGTACCCATTGGGATCGCTCGGTCCTCCGAAGAAGGTCTTGATCGAACGCACCGGATCGCTTACCTGCTCGGCCGTTCCCCAGCCGGTGCTCGGACGCTGCTGGAACAGACCGAGTGAGTCTCTGTCTCCCCAGTCGAGGTTGCGGATCCAGGACTCCTGCATCGCGGTGCCGAGAGCGATCGCGATTCCCCGATCCGATACGCCGAGGTCGCGACCCACTTGGATGATCAATATCGCGTTCGCGGTCTGCTCGGCATCGAGGCTGGGTGCCGCGGTGCTGGTGCTGGTGCTTGCCGCTGGAATCGCGGTGGAGGTTGTCGATCCAGGAATGCTGATTGTCTGTCCGGGGTAGATGATCGAGGACAGGCTCAGGCCGTTTGCTGCGAGCACCGCGTTGGTACTCACCCCGTTGCGCGATGCGATCGCGCTGATGGTATCGCCAGCCTGAATCGTGTAGCTGCCGGATGCACTTGAGGTCGAAGTCGAGGTGTTCGAGGTCGAGGTCGAGGTGTTTGAGCTCGGGGCTTCAGGCTCAGGCGAAGTGGTGATGGTCGTCGTCGCGCCCGGAATGCTGATGCTCTGACCCGGGTAGATGATCGACGACATGCTCAGACCGTTGGCTTTGAGCACGGCGCTTGTTGTCGAACCATGACGCGATGCGATTGCGCTGATCGTGTCGCCAGCCGTGACCGTGTATGTACCCGATGTGCTTGCACTAGATGCCGAGGTTGACGTCGTCTCTGTCGACGTGATTGCGGTCGCAGTGCCGCCGAGCTTGAGGACCTGGCCCGGGTAGATCACTGATTTCCATGCAAGAGCGTTGAGCGTGAGCACGTCGGTCGTGCGCAATCCATGACGGGAGGCGATTGCGCTGACTGTGTCGCCACGGACGACCGTATAGGTGGCGGGTGTCGTCGCTGCAGGCTTGATTGCCGAGACGGTGACGGCCGGTATCGAGGATGCGCTGACTACCGGCGTGGCAGGCAGTGCGGGCAATGCCCGAAACGCACGCTCGTCGGCACCCATCGTGGTCGCCGCGCGGTCCTCGGCATGGGCCGGGGATGAGCTCAGCGCGAGCGCGACCGCGCCGGCGAGAGCCGTCGGGATTCCGACGGCCATGTTGCGTGATGTGCTCCCACGGTGGGTGCGTGATTCGGGTTGCAAGAGTTTCCCCCATCTGCCAACTTCAAAAACCGTGTCACGGATGTGAATTCGTGTCAACTGGTGATAGGCATGTGGCCTATGTGACTGGAGAGGTTTATGAGCAACTCGTCGTCGTGATGGCGACTGAGATGGGATAGTGGGGGAGTGACTGCTGAAGCTTCCCCGCGCATTGAGACTGAATGGCTAACCCTCCCCGACATCGTCGAATTGACGGGCGAGTCGTTGGGGCGGGTCAAGCGCTACCTTGACGAATCCAACATTGTGGGAACGCGCCGCAACGATGTTTTCGTCGTTCCGGCGGTCTTCTTTGTCGACTCGGCGCCGCTCTCCTCCCTGCGAGGAACGATCATCGTGCTCCACGATGCAGGCTTCAGCGATGACGAAGTCATCGATTGGCTGCTCAGCCCAGAAGAGTCGATTGGTCGGGCGCCTATAGAGGCGTTGACCGCCGGTCATAAGAGCGAAGTTCGCCGTATCGCGCGCACTCTCGCCTGACGAGAGTGCGTCTAGGCGGTGCGGATCGTCGCTGCGCGCGCAAGGTCACGCAGATCGCCCACGGCGCTGTTCCCCAGCCGTGCACCGTTGAGCGAACGTTCCGCCTCGAGCGCGTACTGAGCGATAAGGTCTTCGACGCGGTCGAGTGCGCCCGAATCGACAATCGTTCGTTGCAGCGCCGCTATCTGTTCAGAATCAAGTGTTGGATCGCCGACCAGCTCGTTAAGCAGTCGAGACATATGTGGATCCAATCCTTCTTGGGCATACGCAATCAACACGGTGCGTTTACCCTCGCGCAGATCATCACCTGACGGCTTGCCGGTGGCCCGCTCATCGCCGAAGACGCCTAGTACGTCATCGCGCAGCTGAAACGCCATTCCAAGCGGATGGCCAAACGCCGACAGAGCGTTCATTTGTTCGGCATCTGGGTCTGCAAGAGAGGCGCCGATGCACAGCGGTTGCAGAACGCTGTATCGGGCCGATTTCAGCGATGCGACGCGAAGAGCGCGACTGGCGTGTGTATGCGCGGGCGCTGCGCGGAACGCAGACTCTTCAGCGATATCGAGAAACTGGCCGAGTGTCACCTCACGTCGCATCTTTGAGTATTGATCTCGTGTTGCTCGTGCTCGCTCAATCGGTAGTGAGCTGAGCCCCTCTTCGAAGAGATCGTCGCTCCACGCGAGTAACAGGTCTCCGAGCAGGATTGCTCCGAATCGGCCAAAGGCTTCGGCGTCGCCTGCCCAGGCGGCCGACCGATGCTGTGCTTCCAGGGCGCGGTGCGCTGCCGGCTGGCCACGACGAGTGTCTGAATTGTCAATGACGTCGTCATGCACGAGCGCTGCAGCATGGAAGATTTCAAGTGACGCTGCCGCAGCGACAACCTCGGGGGGCGGGGTCAGGCTCGTCGTCGAGGGCACACCGTGCTCGGCTACAGCGCGCCACCCCGCGAGGGCAAAACGGCCGCGCAATCTCTTTCCGCCGCCGACCGCTCGGGCACCTGCTTCAATGAGCAGCTGTGCTTCGTCCCCAAAATCCTCGTTTAGGCTGAGTTGCGAGGCGACGAAACTTTCTACTCGCTGGGAAATTGCTTCGATCGGTTCAGGCGCGGGCTTCACAGGCCTAGCCTAGTGATCGAATGCACGCGTAGAATCAGAGCAACACAGTCTTTTAGAGGGGGACGCATGCCACTCTCCGAACAGGAGCAGCGCCTGCTGGATGAGATGGAACGCCATCTCATGCGAAACGACGCCGATGTCGTGACCGCGCCACAGGATGGGCGTGGCCTGAGCTACCGCAACATTGTCTACGGAACAGTTCTTGTATTGCTCGGCCTTGGCAGCCTCATCGTTGGCGTGTCAACTCAACTGGTTGTTGTCGGTGTTGTCGGATTCGTCATCATGCTCGCGGGCGTGATCCTGGCAGTGACGCCGACGAAGCAAAACGGATCGTCTCCGACTCCGACAGAAGCGCCACGCAAAGCCAAAGCACCCTCTTCGTCAGCATCCTTTATGGATCGCATGAACGATCGCTGGGACAAGCGGCAGGAAGACCGCTGATCTGATCTGATCAGCGCAGGCTGCGGCCGCAAAG
Organism: Microbacterium sp. NPDC076911; assembly: GCF_040687125.1. Lineage (NCBI taxonomy): Bacteria > Bacillati > Actinomycetota > Actinomycetes > Micrococcales > Microbacteriaceae > Microbacterium > Microbacterium sp. NPDC076911. Next base: position 44,820 of record NZ_JBFBMP010000006.1, read on the forward strand.
CAAAAGCACCGACCTTCGGGTCGGTGCTTTTCTTTTGCGCCCGCTTTCTACGCGATTAGTGCCTTGGGGGAGCGTTTACTCAGAAAAGAACACCAAAGTGGAGGAAAGTGGAGTAAAGTGGCGCATATCCGGGGGGCCGGCAGAAGGGGGTGGTGGATCCGATGTTGTTGGGCACGCACACTCCCAAGCTCGACGACAAGGGTCGCGTCATCCTTCCGGCGAAGTTCCGCGACGACCTCGGCGCTGGTGTTGTCGTTACTAGAGGCCAAGATCGTTGCCTCTATGTCTTCAGCACCGAAGAGTTCGAACGCGTGCATGAGCGCATTCGCGAAGCCCCTCTTGCCAACAAGCAGGCTCGGGACTTTCTGCGTATGTTCCTCTCCGGCGCGAGCGCCGAGAAGCCCGACAGTCAGAACCGCATAACCCTCCCACCTTCGTTGCGCAGCTACGCCGGTCTTGACCGCGAGCTTGTGGTGACTGGTGTGGGAGCTCACGCAGAAATTTGGAACGCAGATGCGTGGAACACCTACGCAGAAAGCAACGAAGACACGTATGCCGAGTTGGAACAGGAGGTGATTCCAGGCCTGTTCTGAGTCCGGTGGTTTCGACTCCCAGCCGCTCACGCCCTGCCACACTTCCCCGGTGTCAGGTCAGAGCGGATGGGGATCAAAGCCACCGGGACTGGCCTCGAAAATCATGAGCCTTCGCGATATTCACACTCCCGTGCTTCTCGACCGCTGTGTCGAGATACTTGCTCCTGCCCTCACGCGTGAGGGAGCAGTCTTCGTCGATGCCACGCTGGGCATGGGCGGGCACTCTGAAGCATTCCTTGAGCGTTTCGAGAACGTGCACCTGGTGGGACTGGACAGAGACCACGACGCTTTGCGAATCGCGGGGGAGCGGCTTGCTCGCTTCGGAGACCGTGTCACGCTCGTGCACACCGTGTATGACGGCATCGCCGAGGCGCTGGAGAAATCTGGCGTCCCCGCGGCGGACGGCATTCTGTTCGATCTCGGCGTCTCATCACTGCAGCTGGATGTCGCTGACCGAGGGTTCGCCTATTCCCAGGATGCGCCTCTCGATATGCGTATGGATCAATCGGCGGGTACCACCGCAGCGGACATCATCGCCACCTATGGCGAAGGAGACATGCGCCGTATCTTCGAACGCTACGGCGAAGAGAAGCTGGCTGGACGCTACGCGCGAGCGATAATCGCGGCGCGGGCCCAAACCCCCATTGAGCGGTCCGGACAACTCGTAGAAATTCTCATCGCGGCAACGCCATATGCGGCTCAGCGAAGCGGCCACCCCGCGAAGCGTGTTTTTCAGGCGCTTCGCATAGAGGTGAATCGCGAGCTCTCAGTGCTTGAACGCGCGATTCCGGCAGCGATGCAAACCCTGCCGGTGGGTGGACGTATGGTCGTGCTCGCATACCAATCGCTTGAGGACAGACTGGTAAAGCGCGAGTTTGTGAAGGCGGCCGCCTCGACCACTCCGGCAGGACTACCGGTCGAGTTGCCAGAGCATGCACCGAAATTCAAGTTGCTCGTCAAAGGCGCAGAGATGGCGTCTGAAACAGAACGCGAGACAAATCCGAGGGCTACTCCGGTTCGTCTGCGAGCAGTCGAGCGGTTGCGGAGCACGAAGTGAGTGCCGCCGATGGTTCGCTCGCAGCATGGCCGGTCGCTCCGGTACGCTCTCCCGCTGTTGCACCGAATCGGCGGCTGCGCGCACTAGAAACGCCAGCGCCCCGTCGCCGGCCCAAGCTCTTGTACGGCGTGGTGGCGGTGCTCGGCGCCTTTCTGATCGCGGGCTCGCAGATGGTTCTGTCGATCATGACCACGCAAACCTCATACGAACTCTCGACCCTTGAGCAGACCCAGCGTGCACTCACGTACGACAAGCAGATTCTCTACGACGAGGTCGCTGGATTGAGCTCTCCGCAATACCTTGCTGCGAACGCTGCGGCTCTCGGTATGGTCATCGACGAATCGCCGAGCTACCTGCGCCTCAGCGATGGCAAGGTGCTCGGGGCGGAAGAGACCTCGAACGGATCAACATCTGTCGATGCGATCGGACGCGGTGTCGTTCCGAACTCCCTCGTCGAGTCAACGCCGCTCGTCACCGCACCTGACGCGACCATTGAAGGAGCGCCAGTTCTCGCCACCGATCCTTCGGCAGTCTCAGACACTCCGCTTCCGGTGACTGACGGATTGCCCACCCCGAGCACACACTGAATCCATGACGACGCAAGCTACACGCAGTCCGCGCCGACGCACCGTCGTCGCGCTTGCCGTTGTGCTCGCTGTTCTGATCGCCTTCATCGTGCGGTTGGTCGACATTCAAGTCGTCAATGCTGACGATCACATTGCGGACTCGATGGACCATGCCTTCGGCAGCAGCCAACCGCTGTACGGCAGTCGTGGTTCGATCGTTGACGCTGAGGGTGAAACCCTCGCGGGCAGCATCCTGCTCTATGACTGTCAGCTGGACCCGCTGCTCATCACTCAGATCGATGAAGACATCGATGCGGGCGAATCGACCGCCCGCAGTTGGGACGAAGTATCAGCCGACGCAGCCAACATCGTTGAGCTACCCGTCGAAGACGTGCGAGCGATCGTTACTGACGCCTTGGCCGAGAACCCTGATTCGCGCTTCGCGTACCTCAAGCAGGGCGTCACCACAGAGCAGTTCCGCGACCTCGCCGATCTATCCGTTCCGTACATCGCATGTTTGCAGCATCCAGCCCGTTCATACCCTGACGGTGCTGTGGCTGGAAACCTGGTCGGCTTCATCGGAACAGATGGGCCTCTCGAAGGCTTGGAGCTGTCTCAGAATGACTGCTTGACGCCCACCGACGGCACACGCACGTTCTCGCAGGGAAAAGACGGTGTCGTTATTCCTGGAACGGAACGCGAGATCTCCGCGGTCAACGGCGGGACCCTGCAACTGACGATCGATCGAGACTTGCAGTGGTACCTGCAGCAGCTCATTGGCGAGCAGGTGATCGATATGCGTGCTCAAAGCGGAGCGATTATGGTCACCGAAGTTGCGACCGGAAAGATTCGCGCCGCTGCCGAGTATCCAACTGTCGACCCCAACGACGTGACGGCGACTGACAGTGAAGACCGAGCGAGTCGCATCTTTCGCAGTTGGTTTGAGCCGGGATCGACTTTCAAGGGTCTCACGGCCGCGATCGTGATGGATGCTGGCGGGCAGACTCCTGCCTCCACAGTTACCGCCTCAGGCCAAGAGACATTCGCCAACGGTGCGTCAGTACGCGATTCGTTTCAGCACGAAGCCTACGACTACACGCTGACGGGCGCGTTGATCGACTCATCGAACGTGGGCATCTCAAAGTTCAGCGAAACAGTGTCTGCGGAAACTCGCTATGACTACCTGACGAAGTTCGGAATTGGTGAGGGAAGCGCAGTTGGCTTCCCGGGCGAGCAGTCCGGATTGGTCCGCCCCGCCGACGAATGGGATATCCAGACGCTGTACAACACAGCGTTTGGCCAGGGGCTCACCACGACGATGCCAGAGCTTGCCGGTGCGTACGGAGCGATTGCCAACGACGGCGTGCGCGTACCCCTGTCTCTCGTCGAGTCATGCACGGCTGCAGACGGCACCGTCACCACGCCGGAGCTTCCTGATCCGGTTCAAGTGGTGAGCGAAGAAACGGCCACCCAGACTCAGGCGATCCTCGAAAACGTTGCCATGCAGGCGCTGTATGCCGATGATGTTGAGGTGCCTGGCTATCGCATCGCCGTCAAGACGGGAACTGGCGAGAAATCAGAGAACGGCGTGTACAAGCTGGATGCGTATTACACGACGATGATCGGGTTTGCGCCCGCTGACGATCCCGAATACCTCGTTGTCGTCACCCTTGACGAGCCGCAAAAGGTAAAGTCGTCTGCGGCTAACGCGACGGCGTTCCAGAAGGCCATGACGCAGGTTCTCAAGACCTTCCGAGTGATGCCCTCATCGTCGACGCCCGAGGAGTTGCCCAAGTTCGGGTGACCCTGGCGATCTTGCCGGAGACCACATGATTGCTCTTTCCCTCGCTCATATCGCGCGCGCCGTAGGCGGCGACCTTCAGCTCAGCGCTGATGACGTTCCCGAGACCGTGGTTTCGGGAGCAGTCGACACTGACTCGCGACTGATGGCGCCCGGCGGCATCTTCGTCGCAAAGCCGGGGGAGACAACCGACGGGCACGAGTTCGTCGATGCTGCGGTCAGCCAGGGCGCAGTTCTTGCGATCGTCGAACGACCGGTACCGGCATCCGTTACCCAGATTGTTGTCCCAGACGTCGTGGTGGCACTCGCTGAACTTGCTCGTGAAGTCGTGGCGCAGGTACGTGAGCATGGCGACCTGAGAGTTGTCGGCATCACCGGATCGAACGGCAAAACGACGACTAAGAACCTTCTTGCTCGGATTCTTGAGGGCGAAGGCGAGACGGTTTCACCGAAAGCGTCGTTCAACAACGAGGTCGGCGCACCATTGACGATGCTGCGGGTCACCGAGCAGACACGCTTTCTTGTGAGTGAGTTCGGCGCGAGCGCCCCGGGGGAGATTGCGCGACTTGCGGGGCTGGTTGCGCCTGATGCCGGCGTTGTGCTTATGGTTGGCATGGCCCACGCAGGTGGTTTCGGCGGCATCGAAGCAACATTCCACGCAAAGTCGGAACTGGTGCGCGCGCTCCACACCGGCGGGGTGGCGTTGCTGAACATCGACGACCCGCGAGTGGCCGCGATGGCCCCGATCGCCAGCGAAGTCGGTGCCTCGGTTCGGTGGTTCGGTCGCGGTGCTGATGCTGAGGTGCGTGCTGACGACGTGGTCGTGGGCGCGGACGGAACTCGATGCATCGTGACGGTCGATGGGGTGAGCGCACCCCTCCATCTTCGGGTGCTCGGTGAGCACCACGTGTCCAACGCCCTGGCAGCGATTGCGGCAGCCACCGCGTGGGGCGTCTCACTTGCGGACTGTGTGGCGCGCCTTGAAACGGTGCAGATTGCGGAGCGCTGGCGCATGGAGCCAATGGGATCGGACCGCGTACGCATCATCAACGATGCCTATAACGCCAGCCCGGACTCAATGGCGGCCGCTCTGCGCACGCTCGCACAGATCACCGGTGCTGACGAGCGCAAGGTCGCTGTGTTGGGGGCGATGAGCGAGCTGGGTGAGTACGCCGAAGAGGAGCACGATCGGGTGGGGCTGCTCGCCGTTCGGCTCGGTATTCAGCGCATCGTCATCGTGGGAACGCCCGCTCGACGCATGTTTCTCGAGGCAGTTGCTCAGGGCTCGTGGGATGCTGAAGCGGTGTTCTTCGAAACCGCTGATGAGGCGTACGACTACCTGGTAGACGAGTTGCGCGACGGCGATAGAGTGCTCGTGAAGTCGTCGAACTCGGCCGGACTACGTCATTTGGGTGATCGTCTGGGAGAATCCTTCTCGTGAGATCACTTCTGACGGCAGCGGCGATCTCGATGGCCTTTACGCTTTTTCTCACCCCTGTCTTCCTGCGATCGTTTCGCCGGTGGGGCTGGGGGCAGGTCATCCGCACGCCCGAGAGCATCAACAACCCGAGCCATCACACTAAGCGCGGCACCCCCACCATGGGTGGAACGATCTTCATTGCCGGCACGATCGTGGGTTATCTGATTGGTGCCTTCACCGGCAACAATCCACCCACGATTTCAGGCTTGCTTGTTCTTTGGATGATGGTCGGATTCGGGGTTGTGGGCTTCATCGACGACTTCTTGAAGGTTCGGCAACAGCGAAGCCTTGGTTTGTCTGGTTGGCGAAAGATCGTCGGTCAGATTCTGGTCGTGGTGCCGTTCGGCATCGTTGCGCTCAACTATCCCAATGCGCTCGGCCAGACGGCGGCGTCGCCCTATATTTCCGTCTTCAGGGACGTGCCAGTTCTGTCGTTCATGATTCTCGGGCCGGTGATCGGCTGGATCCTTTACCTCACGTGGGTGTCGTTCATCGGCGTCGCTTGGTCAAACAGCACCAACGTCACAGACGGACTTGACGGGCTTGCCACGGGTGTCGGAATCTTCGTGATCGGCGCGTACAGTCTGGTGGTCTTCTGGCAGTTCAACCAGTCGTGTGCATCGGTTGTCGCTGAGCTGAGCACTGGCTGTTATGCCACGCGCGACCCATTCGACTTGGCGATTGTCTCGGCTGCTTTCGTGGGGGCACTTGTCGGCTTCTTATGGTGGAACGCTCCCAAGGCCGAAGTGTTCATGGGCGATGTCGGGTCGATGGCAATCGGCGGAGTGATCGCGGCGATGTCGATCCTCTCTCGCACCGAAGTGCTCGGTGTGATCATTGCTGGCGCCTTCATCATCGGACCAGGCTCGGTCATACTGCAGCGCTTGTATTTCAAAGCCACCCGCGGCAAGAGGCTGTTCTTGATGAGTCCGTTCCATCACCACCTCGAGATGCGCGGATGGTCTGAGATCTTGATCGTCGTTCGCATGTGGATCATTGCGGGACTGCTCGCGGTCACCGGCATCGGCTTCTTCTACGTCGAGTGGCTCGCTAGTACATGAGCATCTCGCGCCTTGGTCCGCTCACCAGTTGGCACGCTGACTGGAAAGGTCTACGAGTAGCTGTTCTCGGACTCTCCGTGACCGGTTTCTCTGTTGCCGACACCCTCGCCGAGTTGGGCGCTGACGTTCTCGTGCTCACCGAGCATGCGGCGGAAGAATACGCCACCCTGATCCCTGTCATCGGCGCTCGGCTCTGGACGGGCCCGCTTGATGCGGCGCCGCAAGAGCTGATCGACTTCAATCCCGAGGTCGTGGTTGCTTCACCCGGATTTTCGCCGACCCACCCGCTGATCGAGTGGACTCAGTCGTCGGATGCTGCGCTCTGGGGTGACGTCGAACTTGCCTGGCGCGTGCGGGACAAGGTCGTGCGCCCAGACGGCACCCCCGCCGACTGGGTGCTCATCACCGGCACCAACGGTAAGACCACCACCACACGCCTCACGGCAAGCATGCTGATGGCGGGCGGTCTGCGAGCAGCTCCGGTGGGTAACATCGGCACTCCTGTGCTTGACGCAGTGCGCGATCCCTCGGGTTTTGATGTGCTTGTTGTAGAGCTATCGAGTCATCAGCTCTGGTATCTCGGTCTGCAGCAGGGCAGTGAGCGGCTCTCTCCGTATGCCGCGGTATGCCTCAACCTTGCCGACGACCACCTTCAGTGGCACGGTTCTGCCGAAGCGTATCGCCAGGCCAAGGCGCATGTGTATGACCACACGCGCGTAGCCTGTGTCTACAACAAAGCCGACCTCGCGACGCGCGCGATGGTCGAAGACGCTGACGTCATCGAGGGTGCACGAGCGATCGGATTCGATCTCGGCGTTCCGGGGCCGAGTGATGTTGGCATCGTGGATGGCATTCTGGTTGATCGTGCTTTTCACGAAGCACGCCGCACCAGCGCTTTCGAGCTGATGACCGTCCCTGACCTCGAAGTGAAGGGTCTTGCCGCTCCGCACATGGCGGCCAATATTCTTGCTGCCGCTGCGCTGGCACGATCCCTGGACGTCCCACCGGCCGCCATTCACGATGCCGTAAAGGCATTCACACTCGACCCTCACCGCATCCAGGTCGTCGCACGAAACGGCGGCGTGACTTGGATCGATGACTCCAAGGCAACGAACCCGCACGCCGCGGCCTCATCGCTTGCGGCATACCCAGGCGCGGTCTGGGTGGTTGGCGGGCTGCTCAAAGGTGTTGACATCTCTGAGCTGGTTGCAACATCAGGCGTGCGCGCGAAAGCGGCAATCGTTATCGGCGTCGAGCGTGAGGCTGTGGTGGCTGCGTTCGAACGACACGCCCCAACGGTGCCGGTGTTCGAGGTCGATACGACTGAGACTGAACAAGTCATGGTGCAGGTGGTTGAGCTGGCAGCAGGGATCGCACGCGACGGGGATGTTGTTCTACTCGCCCCCGCCGCAGCATCCTTCGATCAGTTCGCTTCTTACTCAGACAGAGGCCGCAAGTTTCACGCGGCCGTGACAGACAGAGTCGGAACGGGGGACGCGGGTGACGACGACTTCGCCGCGTCCGACGGCCACTGAGAGCGGCGATAGACACGGTCTTGCTGCGCGAGTTTCGCTCGGCCGCATGTTCGCGCCGGTGCCGAGCGAGTTCTTTCTGATTGCCTCGACTGCGCTGATGCTGACCATTTTCGGTCTCGTCATGATTTTGTCGGCGACCTCTGCTGTGGCAACCGCGGCAGGCGAGCCGCCGTATGACTCGGTGATGAAGCAGTTCGTTTTCGCACTGATCGGCGTGCCGCTGATGTTTGTCGCGAGCAGGTTGCCGGTCAAGTTCTGGAAACGTGTTGCGTGGCCAGCCCTGATCGGCGCCACGATCTTCCAGTTGCTGGTGTTCACTCCGCTCGGTGTCTCTGCTGACGGTAACCGCAACTGGATCAACATCGGCGGTCTGCAGGCTCAGCCCTCTGAGTTCTTGAAGCTCGCGCTCGCGCTCTGGATTGGCTATGTGCTGTTCCGCAAACGCACCCTGCTGGGGTCGTGGAAGCACGTGTACATCCCGCTTGTTCCCGTGACAGTGCTCGTGATCGGAACGGTGCTCGCGGGTAAAGACCTTGGCACGGCGATGATTCTCGTACTCGTCGCGCTTGGCGCACTGTTCTTCTCAGGCGTGCGCCTGCGCGTGTTCGTCTTGCCCGCCATTGGCGCGGTCATTGCGGTTGCAATCCTGGCAGTCACCAGCCCTGACCGCATGCGCCGCTTCATGAGCTTCCTGAACCCTGACTGCCTGGCCGACTATTACAACGACTGCTATCAGCCGCTACATGGCGTCTGGGGCCTTGCGGGCGGCGGTGTCTTCGGACTCGGTCTCGGCAACTCCCGCGAAAAGTACGACTGGTTGCCCGCAGCGGCCAACGACTACATTTTCGCGATCGTCGGCGAAGAGCTGGGCTTGATTGGCTGCGCCGTCGTGCTTGGACTGTTTGCGCTGTACGCAGTCGGCGCCTTCCATATCATCCGCAAGACCGATGATCCGTTCGTGCGCATCGTCGCGGGTGGGATCACGGTGTGGATCGTTGGGCAGGCGCTCATCAACATCGGCGTCGTGCTGCGCGTGTTCCCGGTGTTGGGTGTGCCGCTGCCGTTCTTGTCGCAGGGCGGAACATCGCTGGTCTCTGTGCTTGTGGCATCGGGGGTGCTGCTCGCGTTCGCGCGCACACTGCCGCAGAAGCGAGCGGTGGCGCCTGCCGCGCCCGTGCGCAACGTCCGTCCTCACGGGTCCTCTTCGCGCCGCTAAACTCGGCAAGTGACGACCTACCTTCTTGCTGGCGGTGGCACTGCTGGCCATGTCAACCCGCTGCTCGCTGTTGCCGATGTACTGCGCGAACGTGACCCCGATGCCGAGATCCTGGTGCTCGGTACGCGCGAGGGTCTTGAGGCGCGACTCGTACCGGAACGCGGCTACGAGCTGCTGTTCATCGAAAAGCTGCCGTTCCCCCGACGCCCCGACAAATCAGCGGCTGCGTTCCCCGGTCGCTTTCGCCGTGCCGTCGCAGCCGTAAGGGAGTTCATCTCCGAACGCAAGATCGACGTCGTCATTGGCTTCGGCGGATACGCCTCAGCGCCCGCGTATGTAGCCGCGCGAGGTGCGAAGATTCCGGTGGTCATTCATGAGGCCAATGCTAAGCCTGGGCTTGCCAACGTGCTCGGTGCGAGATGGGCGGCAGGCGTCGGCGTTGCGTTTGAGGGCACCAAGATCAAGGATGGCGAGTTTGTCGGAATGCCGCTGCGACGCGAGATCGTCGCGCTTGACCGAGATGCGCTACGAGCAGAGGCCGCCGCGTACTTCGGACTCGATGCACAGCAGCCGACTCTTCTTGCCTTCGGCGGTTCGCTGGGCGCGCTGCGGCTGAACATCGCATTCGGTGAGGGTCAAGACGGTGCCTGGCGCGATGTTGTCGACGCTGGCTGGCAGTTGGTGCACGTTACGGGTGAGCGCAGCGAACTGCCCGACCCTGACGTGGACGGCTATGCGCTGCGCCGCTATGTCGATCGCATGGATCTCGCCTTTGCGCTCGCTGACGTGATTGTGTCGCGTGCCGGCGCGGCGACGGTGAGCGAAATCAGTGCGCTCGGAATTCCCGCCGTGTACGTGCCGTATGCGGTGGGCAACGGCGAACAGGCGCTCAACGCCTCATCGGCGGTACGTGCCGGAGCGGCAGTGATCATCGACGACGCCGACTTCACCGGTGATCGCGTGCGCAGTGAGATTCTGCCGCTGCTGGCTGATCGTGAGCGTCAGAAGCAGATGGTGGATGCTGCGAGCGAGGTTGGCACTCGTACGGGCGCTGAGAACGTGGTGGCGATGATCGACCGCGCGCTGGCGCAGCGCTAGCCGCGTGCCGGATCTGCGCCCCGCAGCGCGGCGGTGACGAGAGCAAGCGCTTCATCAGCGTCAAAACTGAGCGTGCGAATCTGTTCGGCGAACACGGCGGCAGCGCGCTGTACTTGCTGACGGGTGGGGTCTCCCGTTGCTGAGACGAACGTTCCGTTGCGGCCCCGGGTCTCAATGATCTCGGCTGCCTCAAGTTCGCGGTAGGCGCGAGCCACCGTGCCTGGCGCGATACCCAAGTCTTCAGCGAGCCGCCGCACGGTGGGAAGCTTCTGTCCAGCAGCGAGCTCGTTCGATGTCACGGCCGCAAGCAGTCCGGCGCGCAGTTGTTCGAACGGTGGCACGGTGGCGTCGTGGTCGATAACGATCATCTCGACATCGTGACCGCCGTCGATGAATGTGTCAATACAGTGTCTGGATACAGGGCGCTCACAGCCATATGCCAGCGCGCCGGGGGCGCAGCATCCAATCGCCAACCTAGGATTGAGAGGCCATGATCAGACCCGACCTCACCTTGCCCATCCCCGAGAACATCGAGGCTGCCCACTTCATCGGAATCGGCGGTTCCGGTATGTCGGGACTCGCGCGCATGTTTCTTGAGCGTGGCATCAAGGTGTCTGGCTCAGACCGGGCCGACAGCAAGTATCTGCGGGAGCTCGCCGCGCTCGGCGCCACTGTCTACGTCGGTCACGAAGCGTCCAACCTCGCTGAAGACGTCGACACAGTCGTGCACACGGGCGCGATCTGGCCAGAGAATCCGGAATTCGTGCTGGCCAAAGAACGCGGCCTGCACGTGATTCACCGTTCGCAGGCACTGCACTGGTTCATCGGTACTCGCCGACTCGTTTCGGTGGCTGGCGCTCATGGCAAGACCACGTCCACGGGTATGGTCGTCACCGCCCTTCAGGGCCTAGATGCTGATCCCACCTTCGTGAACGGCGGCGTGATCGCACATCTTGGCGTCTCAAGTGGGAGCGGCTCCGGCGATCTCGTCGTCATCGAGGCTGATGAGTCAGACGGCACCTTTGTGCTGTACGACACTGCGGTCGCGCTCATCACCAATGTCGACCCGGATCACCTTGACCACTGGGGAACCAGCGAGAAGTTCTACAGTGCGTTCGCCCAGTTCGCCAACAATGCCAGTGAGGCCGTCGTCATCTCATCTGATGATGCCGGCGCGGTGCGCGTCGCGCGGGAGGTCTCACATCCGCGGTTGGTGACGTTCGGCCAAGCAGCGGACGCCACGTTCCGTGTGCATGACATCCTCACTGACGGCCCCGTCTCGTTCGCTATTACTCATGGCGACCTGACCGCCCACGCTCAGCTGGGCATTCCCGGCGTTCACAACGCCGTCAATGCCACCGGAGCGGTCGCGGTGCTCGTCACGCTGGGATACGACTTCGCAGCCGCGGTCGAGGCTGTACAGGCTTTTGGTGGCACAGCCAGACGGTTCGAGCTGCATGAGACCAGGCGAGGCGTCAGCGTGTACGACGACTACGCGCATCACCCCACTGAAGTCGCCGCAGCGCTTTCTGGCGCTCGCACTGTCGTCGGTGAGGGGCGCATCATCGCGCTCCATCAGCCCCACACGTATTCGCGCACCCAGGACATGTTCCAGGAGTTCGCCGACGTACTCGAGTCACTGGCTGACCATACGGTGGTGCTCGACGTCTACGGCGCGAGGGAAGACCCCGTGCCCGGTGTGACGGGTGCGCTCGTAAGTGAGGCGTTCTCGGACTCCAGTAAGGTTCACTTCGTTGCGGATTGGCAAGAGGCAGCTGACTACACGGCTACCGTCGCCCGCGACGGAGATTACGTCATCACGCTGGGATGCGGGAACGTCAACCTCATCATCCCGCAGGTGCTTGAAGCACTCGAGAGCTCCGACGCTGTGACGGGGCAGGGGGAGTAGCGGCGCATGCGCCGGCCCTCGCCGCTGCCGCCTCCTCCGGCGAGACCCGCTCCACCGGAGGCTCCCTCGGTCGAGGCGACCTCGCTCACGGGCGCCAGCGGGTTGGGTGAGGCTGACAAAGCAGCTGTGCATCCTGATCACGGCCTCACTGCTCCGATAATTCCGCTCGCGGTGCCTACGGCCGACGCTGATGCCGATCATGCTCCGGCGCAGTCCTACGCGGACGACATCGATGGGGCATACGAGGGTGATGTGGGCGTGCGCGACGTGTGGCGTGCCTCACGTGCGCGACGTAAGGCGCTGCGCTCCGAGGTGCGGCGTTTCACGGGCCGCCAGCGGCGACGGCGTATGGTGTGGATCGGTGCGCTCGCTTCGTTGATCGTGCTGGTGGTGGCAACGCTCGGAGCGGCATACAGTCCGCTTCTCGCGGTCGAAGAAATCGTCGTGGTCGGCGCCGAGCGCCTCGATGCCGAAGAAGTTTCGGATGCCCTCTCGTCGCAGCTGAACACGCCGCTGCCGCTCGTTGACGAGAGCGCCATCAAAGCGGCGCTTGTCGAATTTCCGCTGATCGAGTCTTATACGCTCGAGGCGCGTCCTCCGCATGAATTAGTGGTGCAACTCGTTGAGCGCACGCCCGTGGGGCTGATCGAATCAGCCGCCGGATACACTCTGGTCGACGCTGCGGGGGTAGCCCTCGCTACCACCGAGAATCGCGAAAGCGATGAGCCGATCATCGAGGTGACAGGCGGCACCGATTCCGACGCTTTTCATTCGGTCGGTCAGGTGATTCGATCGCTTCCTGACAGCATCCTCGAACGTGTCACCAGCGTGTCCGCGTCGTCGCCCAACGATGTGACTCTTACCTTCGGCGGCACCAACACGGACGTCGTATGGGGGAGTGCGGAAGACTCCGCACTGAAAGCGTTCGAACTCGAGAAGATCATGCAGACGCGTGCTCCCGAAGATGTGCTCACCTATGACGTCTCTTCGCCGTCCGCAATTGTCGTGCTCTGACCTCTGATTACTCCGATCTGGGGTGGGGATGTGGCGACACGCCCACGGCCTTCCGCCGCCAAGTCGACCCGCGGCATACCTTCAATTCAGGAATTGCATACCGAGCAATTCTTTAGACCTCTACTAGAGGTTGAAGGTTACCCCAGGTCCGGAGGCCGGCATGAGCCAAAACCAGAACTACCTCGCCGTCATCAAGGTGGTCGGCGTTGGTGGAGGCGGCGTCAACGCCGTCAACCGAATGATCGAGCTCGGCCTGCGTGGCGTGGAGTTCATCGCGATCAACACCGACGCGCAAGCGCTTCTGATGAGCGACGCCGACGTCAAGCTTGATGTTGGTCGCGAGCTCACCAGGGGTCTCGGCGCTGGTGCCGACCCCGAGGTTGGCCGACGTGCTGCTGAAGACCACACTGAGGAAATCGAAGAGGCGCTTCGCGGCGCCGACATGGTTTTCGTGACCGCAGGCGAGGGTGGCGGAACCGGAACCGGTGGAGCCCCCGTCGTCGCAAAGATCGCCAAGTCCATTGGTGCTTTGACCATCGGTGTCGTCACCAAGCCATTTTCTTTCGAAGGCCGTCGCCGGCAGAGCCAGGCTGAAACCGGTGTGTCGAAGCTGAAAGAAGAAGTTGACACTCTCATCGTCGTTCCGAACGACCGTCTGCTTGAAATCAGCGACCGCGGCATCTCGATGATCGAAGCTTTCGCCACCGCAGACCAAGTGCTCTTGGCTGGTGTGCAGGGCATCACCGATCTCATCACGACCCCTGGCTTGATCAACCTCGACTTCGCAGACGTGAAGTCTGTGATGCAAGGCGCTGGCTCTGCCCTCATGGGTATCGGTTCAGCGCGTGGCGCGGATCGCGCGATCAAGGCGGCCGAACTGGCGGTCGAATCTCCTCTGCTCGAAGCGAGTATCGAAGGCGCACACGGTGTGCTGCTGTCGGTGCAGGGTGGGTCGAACCTCGGGATCTTCGAGATCAATGATGCAGCTCAGCTCGTCAAAGAAGCGGCGCACCCCGAGGCGAACATCATCTTCGGAACCGTGATCGATGACACTCTCGGCGATGAAGTACGGGTGACGGTCATCGCTGCTGGTTTTGACGGCGGAGAGCCGCAGACGCGCGCAGAGCCCATCACCGCTGCTCGAGTCGCTCCTGCTCTTCCCACGGCTGTTGCCACCGACGTTGCAGACGAGCAAACGCCCGTTGTCGCGCGCGATCCCGAGCCGGTATCGGTGAGCGCCAACGTCGAGTCGAGCTACGGTTCTGCCTTCGGCGACGACGATCTCGACATTCCCGACTTTCTGAAGTGACGTGAACGCCGACCTAGGCGCCCGCCTCACCGAGATCGACGCGAGAATCGCCGATGCTGCTCGCTCGGCAGGCCGCGATGTTGCATCAATTTCGCGGATTGTCGTGACGAAGTTTCATCCGCCCGAGCTCGTGAAAGAGCTCTACGACCTCGACGTTCGTGATGTCGGGGAGAATCGCCAGCAGGAGCTTTCAGAGAAGTCATCGGCGCTCGCGCACCTCTCTGGTCTGCGCTGGCACTTCGTCGGCCAGGCTCAGACCAACAAGGCACGAGCGATCCGATCCGCTGCCACGGTGATGCACTCACTCGACCGCATGAAGTTGGCCAATGCTCTCGACAGCGCAGCGGAACCCGATTCCTTGCCCCTCGATGTGCTGTTGCAGGTGAACCTCACCTCCGACACGGGTCGCGGCGGAGTTGCACCCGAAAACCTGCTCGCCTTGGCTGAACATGCTGCGGCAAAAGTCAGCCTGCGCGTGCGAGGAGTTATGGCAGTCGCCCCACTCGAAGAACAACCAGCGAGAGCATTTGAACGACTGCGCGGATACGCCGACATCGTTCGCAGCGTCGTGCCAGATGCTGAATGGATCTCCGCTGGAATGAGCGCAGATTTCGCCGATGCGATCGCAATGGGCGCGACACACCTGCGCATTGGCTCAGCAATCACGGGCCTTCGGCCCCAACACGGTTAACCTCAGAACAGATGAGCACTACGGAGGATGCAATGTCGAACCCGCTCAAGAAGACCATGGTGTACCTAGGTCTCGCCGACGAAGAAGCCGAGGCGTATGAAGAGCCTCAGCCTGTGAGCCGCAAAAGCAACCCACAGAGTGTGGAAAAGTCCGCGCCTGTGACGCCGCTTCACCGTCCTACGGTGGTGCGCCAGCCCACACCGACGGCGGTGAGTGAGATTCTTACGGTGCACCCTAAGCAGTACCGCGATGCTCAGGTGATCGCCGAGAACTTCCGTGAAGGCATTCCGGTGATTATCAACCTGTCGCAGATGAGCGATGCAGACGCGCGGCGTCTGATCGACTTTGCCAGTGGGCTTTCGCTGGGACTGTACGGGCGTATTGAACGAGTGACGAGCAAGGTGTTCCTGCTCTCGCCCGAGAACGTTGCAGTATCGGGCGATGGATCAGTCGTACAGGCTGACCCTGACGCCGTGCCGTTCGCGCAGCAGTAGATCGTGGCAGTTCTCCAACTCATCGCATCAATTCTCAACACGCTGCTGTTGCTGTATGTCTTCGTGTTGATCGCCCGACTGGTTCTTGAGTGGATTCCGGTCTTCAACCGCGAGTGGCGTCCGAAAGGCGCTGGTCTGGTTGCAGCCGAGATCGTGTACTCGATCACCGATCCGCCCATCAAGCTGTTTCGGCGGCTGATTCCGCCGTTGCGGGTCGGAGCAGTCGCGATCGACTTCGGTTTCGCACTCACGATGTTGCTGTGCTTCATCTTGCTGAGCGTCACGCGCGCGCTGGCAAGTGCCTGATAAGTAGTGGGCCGTCGAAGAACTGCTTCGACACTCACCTGAACCCGCGGCTATGCTTGCTAGATACGGCCCCGTCAGGGAGAGTATCTCTGACATACGCCAGCGACCGGAGCGCTCGAAAGAGGAATCACCATGGCATTGACCCCCGATGACGTCGTCACCAAGCAGTTTCAGCACGTACGTTTCAAGGAAGGTTTCGACCCGGATGAGGTCGATGACTTCCTCGACGAAATCGTCGTTGAGTGGCGCAAGACTATCGCCGAGAACGAGCAGCTGAAGGCGAAGATCGCTGAACTTGAGTCCGGCGAAGCCGCCGCTGCTCCTGCGGCAGAACCGACGCCTGCTGTCGCCGAGGCTGAGCCAGCCGCAGAAGAGACCCAGTCAGCTTCAACCGCAGCCGCAGGCGGCGGTGCCGCGGCCACCGCTGGCATCATCGAGCTTGCACAGCGCCTTCACGACGAGCACATCGCCGAGGGCATGGCCCATCGCGACCAGCTCATCGCTGACGCCAAGGCTCAGGCCGCGTCGATTATCGATGACGCTGAAACGCGTGGCCGTGAAGCCCGCGAGAGGCTCGAGCGCGACCGCGCAGACCTCGAAGGCCGCATCACCGAGCTTCGTAGCTTCGAGCGTGACTACCGCGCTCAGCTGCGGGGTTACATCGAGGGCAAGCTGCGCGACCTCGAGACCACAGCGACCTCGTCGGGTCCGACCCCGGTTTCGGCTGTCGGCCTTTAGGCCGGACTTTTGACAGTCCGTCCTCCCCTTCGACAGGCGGCGGCCGGCTCGATCATCGCGATTCTCGCGGCGATCGTGCTGGCCGCCGACCAGTTTACGAAGTATCTAGCGCTAAAGAACCTTCCCTACCAGGAGTCGGTTCACATTCTCGGTGACTTTCTGATCTTCTATCTCACCAAAAACCCCGGTGCTGCCTTCTCGCTCGGCGAAGAAGTGACTTGGGTCTTCACCATCGCGCTCGCAGGCGTCGCGATCGCTATCGTGTGGCTTGCTGCCACGCGCGTGAAGTCAAGGCTGTGGGCGGTGGGTCTCGGCTTGCTGCTCGGCGGAGTGCTGGGGAACCTGACCGATCGACTGGTGCGCGAACCCGGTTTTGGCGTCGGACACGTGATTGATTTCATCAACACCCCCTGGATGATGCCGGCGATCTACAACGTCGCTGACATGTTCATCGTGACGATGATGATTGGCATCGCCATCATGGTGCTGGTTGGATTGCGGTTCGATGGCACTCGTGAAGGCGCAACCGCCAAGAACGAGTCGGCCGAGGAACGTGAAGCCGACGAAAATCCGGATGCTGCAGCATCCGTTTCATCGGTCGACTGACGTGGAATCACGCTCGCTTCCCGTTCCCGATGGTCTCGATGGAGTTCGCGTAGACGCAGCGCTTGCCAAGATGCTGGGCTTTTCACGCACTTTTGCCGCCGAAGTCGCTGAAGCGGGCGGCGTCACGATGGACTCCCGAGTGCTTGCCAAGTCGGACCGGCTACACGGCGGATCATGGCTTGACGTCACGTGGACTCCAAAAGAGGAGCCGCGGGTTGTGCCGGTCAACGTGCCAGACCTCGGCATCGTCTATGACGACGATGAGTTCGTCGTCATCGACAAGCCGACCGGCGTCGCGGCTCACCCGTCCGTCGGTTGGGAAGGCCCGACCGTGCTCGGCGCGCTTGCGGGCAGCGGGTATCGCATCGCGACGACGGGGTCCGCCGAGCGTCAAGGTATTGTGCATCGCTTGGATGTCGGCACCAGCGGGCTGATGGTCGTCGCCAAGACAGAGCACGCCTACTCGGTGCTCAAACACGCGTTCAAGGAACGCACCGTCGAGAAGATCTACCACGCGGTCGTTCAAGGCCACCCTGATCCGCTTGCGGGCACGATCGATGCGCCCATTGGGCGCCATCATTCGCACTCATGGAAGTTTGCGGTGACACCGACCGGCAAAGACTCGGTGACGCACTATGAGACGCTGGAAGCGTTCCCTGGCGCATCCCTTCTTGAGATTCATCTCGAAACGGGTCGCACGCATCAGATTCGAGTGCACATGGCCGCGCATCGTCATCCCTGCGTGGGCGATCCGCTTTACGGCGCCGACCCCACTATCGCTGCGCGTCTCGGGCTCACCCGTCAGTGGTTGCACGCGCGTGAGCTGTCGTTCTCACATCCGGCGACAGGGGAGTGGGTGACGTTCCGCTCGGAGTATCCCGCGGACTTGGCGCACGCGCTCGATCTGCTGCGCGATCCGGCCTGATCTCTCAACAACCACCCGATCTCTCAACAACCACCCGATCTCTCAACAACCACCCGATCTCTCAACAACCACCCGATCTCTCAACGACCACCTGAGAACGAGGCGGGGTCGTCTTCAGCGAGGGCAAGCGCAATTTTGCGTACGTGTGTCTGCTCCATGTCGCCGAGTTGACCGAGCGCAAACCAGCCGACGTCGGTGAGTTCGCCGTCTGCCGGGTGCGGTTCACCCGACACCCAATCGCACCGAAACACGAGATCGAGATAGTCGACCTGATCGCCGTTGTCATAGGTGATTCGCGGGAGCTGATGCACAAGGGCAAGGCGAGTGGCGCGCACCACGACGCCTGCTTCTTCGTGGCACTCGCGCACCGCTGCATCGGCCGGTTCCTCGCCCGGATCGACGATGCCCGAAACGCACTGCCATTGACCGTTGTCTGCGCGCTTGCCAATCAGGAGCTTCTCGTCTTTGAACACGACAGCAGTCACCCCGACAAGCGGGAGCGGGGAATGCCCGAGCTTCTCACGAAGCGAGAGGACGAAATCTGGAGTTGCCATGAGAACGAGCCTATGGGGCGCGGAGCGACGACCACGTCGTGGCCCGAAGGTAGTCTCGTTGGGTGGCATCCGACTCCTTCGTACATCTGCACGTACACAGCGAATACTCGATGCTCGACGGGGCAGCGCGCATCAAGCCGATGATCGACGAAGCTGTGCGTCTTGACATGCCGGCGATCGCGGTCACCGACCACGGCAACACCTTCGCCGCGTTTGAGTTCTATCGAACCGCGAAAGACGCCGGTATCAAGCCGATCATCGGCATCGAGGCCTACGTCACGCCCGGAACCCACCGCTCCGACAAAGCTCGAGTCAAGTGGGGCTCACCGGAACAAAGCCGCGACGATGTCTCGGGTGCAGGTGCCTACACCCACATGACGCTGCTGTCCGAGTCGACCGAAGGCATGCACAACCTGTTCCGGCTGTCATCGCTTTCTTCGCTCGAGGGCTACTACTTCAAGCCCCGCATGGACCGGGAGATTCTGCAGAAATATTCCAAGGGACTCATCGCCACTACGGGGTGCCCGTCTGGTGAGGTGCAGACCAGGCTGCGACTTGGCCAATACGATGCGGCTCGCGCCGCAGCCGCAGAGTTCCAAGATATCTTCGGCAAAGAGAACTACTTTGCCGAAGTGATGGACCACGGACTCGACATCGAACGTCGAATCATGAGCGATCTGCTGAAGATCTCCAAAGACCTCGATATTCCACTTGTCGGCACGAATGACCTGCACTACACCCACCAGCACGACGCATCGGCACACGCGGCGTTGCTGTGCGTTCAGTCCGGCTCGACGATCGATGACCCCAAACGCTTCAAGTTCGACGGCGATGGCTACTACGTCAAGTCGGCCGCCGAAATGCGTCAGGTGTTCCGTGACAAGCCCGAGGCCTGCGACAACACGCTTCTCATCGCCGAGCGCTGCGACGTCGAATTCAATACCAGCGCAAACTACATGCCACGATTCCCGGTGCCAGCGGGCGAGACCGAAGAGTCTTGGTTCGTGAAGGAAATCGAGACCGGGCTGCACTACCGCTACCCGGGCGGAATTCCTGATGCCGTGCGTCAGCAAGCCGAGTACGAAACCGGCGTCATCATCCAGATGGGTTTTCCCGGCTATTTCTTGGTCGTTGCCGACTTCATCAACTGGGCTAAGACCAACGGTATTCGAGTCGGGCCTGGACGAGGCTCGGGTGCCGGCTCCATGGTCGCCTATGCGATGAAGATTACCGACCTTGATCCGCTGCAGCACGGCCTGATCTTCGAGAGATTCCTCAACCCCGACCGCGTCTCAATGCCCGACTTCGACGTGGACTTCGACGACCGGCGCCGCGGCGAAGTCATTCAGTACGTGACCGAGAAGTACGGCGACGAGCGTGTCGCTCAGATCGTGACCTACGGCACGATCAAAGCGAAGCAAGCTTTGAAAGATGCTGGTCGAGTGCTGGGCTTCCCTTTCAGCATGGGAGACAAGCTCACCAAGGCGATGCCCCCCGCCGTGATGGGCAAGGACATGCCGCTGGAGGGCATGTTCGACAAGAGTCACGCGAGATTCAAAGAGGCATCCGAGTTCCGGACCCTCATTGAGACAGACCCCGAAGCGAAGACGGTCTTTGACACCGCCGTCGGGCTGGAGAATCTCAAACGACAATGGGGCGTGCACGCCGCTGGCGTGATCATGTCGAGCGAGCCACTCATCGACATCATTCCCATCATGCGCCGCGAGCAAGACGGTCAGATCGTCACGCAGTTCGATTATCCGTCGTGTGAGGCGCTCGGGCTGATCAAGATGGACTTCTTGGGGCTGCGAAACCTCACCATCATCAACGACGCGCTCGACAACATCGAAGCCAACCGCGGCCATCCCCTCGTGCTCGAAGATCTCTCGCTTGACGACAAGGGCGCATACGAATTGCTCTCACGAGGAGACACCCTCGGCGTCTTCCAACTCGATGGCGGCCCGATGCGGTCATTGCTGCGCCTGCTTAAGCCTGACAACTTCGAAGACATCTCTGCTGTGATCGCGCTCTACCGGCCAGGGCCGATGGGAGCGAACTCACACATCAATTACGCGCTGCGAAAGAACGGCCAGCAAGAGATCACTCCGATCCACCCCGAATTCACCGAGTCGCTCGCCGAGATTCTCGACACCAGCTACGGCCTGATCATCTACCAAGAGCAGGTGATGGCGATTGCGCAGAAGGTGGCTGGCTTCAGTCTCGGACAAGCCGATATTCTGCGCCGCGCGATGGGCAAGAAAAAGAAGTCAGAGCTCGACAAGCAGTTCGAGGGTTTTGAAGCGGGCATGCACGCCAATGGCTATTCGGATGCTGCGATCAAGATGCTCTGGGACATCTTGCTCCCGTTCTCGGACTACGCGTTCAACAAAGCCCACTCGGCTGCATACGGGCTTGTCTCGTATTGGACGGCCTATCTCAAAGCCCACTACCCGGCCGAGTACATGGCCGCGCTGCTGACCAGCGTTGGTGACTCCAAAGACAAGATGGCGGTGTACCTCAACGAGTGTCGTCGTATGGGCATCAAAGTGCTGCCACCGGATGTGGGCCAATCGATCCGCTTCTTTGCCGCTGTTGGCGAAGACATCCGCTTCGGGTTGGGTGCGGTGCGCAACGTGGGCTCGAACGTTGTCGACGGCATCGTCTCCTCTCGCGCCGACGAGAGCTTTGTGAGCTTCCATGACTTCCTCACGAAGGTTCCGATGCATGTGTCGAACAAGAGGACGATTGAATCGCTGATCAAGGCGGGCGCGTTCGACTCGCTCGGCTCCACACGTCGAGCGCTCATGGAAATCCACGAGGATGCCACCGAAGCTGCGGTCGACAGCAAGCGAAAAGCAGCTACCGGGGCCATCGGCTTCGACTTCGACAGCCTTTACGACGAGACAGAAGAGATTGCGCCGGCGAAGGTGCCCGACCGTCCCGAGTGGACTAAGAAAGACAAACTCGCATTCGAGCGCGAAATGCTGGGCTTGTACGTCTCCGACCATCCGCTCGCCGGGCTGGAGGTGCCACTCGCGAAGCATGCGTCGATCAGCATCCATGACCTTCTTGCTTCGGAGGACTTGAACGACGGTGATCAGGTAACCGTCGCGGGTCTGGTCACCAGCGTGCAGCATCGAGTGGCAAAGGCGAGCGGCAACCCCTACGGCATGATCACTATCGAGGACTTCGACGGCGAGGTGACGGTGATGTTCATGGGAAAAACCTATGCCGAGTTCTCATCGACGTTGATAGCCGACTCGATTCTCGCGGTGCGCGGGCGGGTGTCGCGACGCGATGATGGCTTGAACCTGCACGCCCAGTCGGCATTCACACCGGATTTGGGTGCAGTGGATGCTTCAGGCCCCCTCTCCCTCTTGGTTCCCGAGCATCGTGCGACTCAGCAGCTGGTAGAAGAGCTTGCGCAAGTGCTCAGCCGCCATCAGGGCACCACCGAGGTGACGTTGCGACTGCATAAAGGTGGTGTCGCGAAGGTGTTCGAAGTGCCGATGCCCGTTTCGGTGACCGCCGACCTTTTCGGCGAACTGAAAGGGCTACTCGGGCCGCAATGTCTCGGGTGATCTCATCGACACCTCATCTCGATCCGGCCGCGCGCCGTTAGGATCGAAGAAGACTTAGGCCGCGCTCGCGTGGCAAGAAGGGAAGATTGTGACGGACGACAAGCTCGCAGAAAACTCCGATGTGGAAGCACTGGATCACACCGACGCTGCGGCAAAAAGCACGGTCGACGAGGTCGAGGCGGCCACCACGCCAGAGCACGCGCCAGAGCACGCGCCACAGTACGGCGTCGGACCATTCTCGATTCGCGAGGTTGCGCTGATCGGCGTGTGGGTGGCGGCTGTCATCGTGTCGTTCTTCTCGATCAGCACGTTGCGTTTTGACTCAGTATGGACATCAGGGCTGCAGTGGATTCTCACTATTGGTGTGCCGACCGCGGCTGTATTCCTGGTTGTATTGCGGCGCCTGTCGCCGCTGGGGATTCGTCGAGTTGGATCGCTGGGCATCGATCAGTTCGCCTCGGTCGCGTTCAGCGTTTCGAGCGTGCTGTGGGCTCAGTCGATCTGGGAGACAGTCGCGTTTGCCGGCAGCACCGGGCAGTGGGTGCGCACCTGGGTGATCTGGGTGTCGTTCTTCTTGATGATGGCAGGCGTCTTCCTTACGGTGTTCGCGCCGTTCATCTCGCCGATTGACGAAGACTTCGTGGGCCGCGAAGAGGTGCCTGCGCACCGCAATGCACGTCCGATTCGAGCGATTTCGCCGCGTCCGGCGCCGGTCGCAGCTGCTGTCGATCCCGCTTCGGTTGAAGACAGCGACAAGGCAACGGAGCCGGTCGATGCCGACTCCGAGATCGCTGCTGACGATAGCGTGACTGGCGCTTACACGGCCGAGGAGATTGCAATCGTTGACGCAGGCGAGAGTGGCGAAGATGCCGCGGTCGAGCTCACAGATGCCGATGCCGATGGTGATGGCGCTCCTGTCGCTGAGCCTGTGCGCCAGCAAGCCTTCTGGGCTCTCGCGCCGGAAGAGCGCGATGTGGTCGACGAACTCGGTGCGCCCCTGTTCCGTGTCGGTCCCACCGCATGGGCCCTCGTGATTGAAGACCGCGGTGCGAGCTTCGTCGTGCGTCACGAAGATGGCCGCACGGGAGTTCTCAATGATGTGTCGGGAGTGACCCGCGGCTAATGCTTCGCATCATTGACCTGCGCGGGCGCACCATGACGCCCCTCGAACTGCTCGCTACTGTGCCCCGCGCAAGCGCGGCGCGAAACGATGCCCTGGCCGTTGCCGCCGAGATTGTCGCTGACGTTAAGGCGCGCGGCGAGGTTTCGCTGCGCGAGCAAGCAGAGCGGTTCGATCATGTGTCAGGTCACGAGCTGCGCGTGCCAGCGTCTCACCTCGATGAGGCGCTGGCAGGCCTCGACCCCGCTGTGCGCAGCGCTCTTGAGGAAGCGATCGCGCGTGTGCGGGCAGCATCCGCCGCGCAGGTTCCCCCGGCCGTGGTCACCGAACTTGGCGCAGGTGCCCGCGTCACGCAACGTTGGCAGCCGGTGCGCAGAGTCGGACTCTACGTTCCCGGCGGAAAAGCCGTGTACCCCTCGAGCGTGGTCATGAATGTCGTCCCGGCTCAGGTCGCGGGTGTCACCCAGATTGCTCTCGCCTCACCGCCTCAGTCGGAATTTGGTGGCCGTGTTCACCCGGTGATTCTGGGCGCTGCACGATTGCTCGGTGTCGAAGAGGTCTACGCCATTGGGGGAGCAGGAGCCATTGGTGCGTTTGCGCACGGAGTGGTTGACCTCGACCTTGAACCGGTAGATGTGGTGACGGGCCCGGGTAACAACTTCGTCGCCGCTGCAAAGCGCGCCGTTGCAGGTCTGGTCGGCACGGATTCTGAAGCTGGAGCGACTGAGATTCTGATCGTCGCTGACGATGCCGCCGACGCGCGGCTTGTGGCTGTTGATCTCATCAGCCAAGCCGAGCACGACGAACAGGCTTCCGCGGTGTTGGTTGCGACCTCCGTTCGGCTTGCTGAGGCAGTGCAAGCTGAGATCACGGCGCGAACCCCGGGCACGCGACACGCCGATCGCATCACGGCCGCGTGTGAGGGGGTGCAGTCCGCGATCGTGCTGGTAGACGACATCGAGACTGCCACTGCATTCAGTAACGCCTATGCGCCCGAGCACCTTGAGTTGCATCTCGAAGACGCTCGTCCCGAAGATTTTGTTCACGCTGGTGCGGTGTTTGTTGGGCCGAATTCACCGGTCAGCCTGGGGGATTACCTCGCAGGAAGCAACCACGTGTTGCCGACGGGGGGACAGGCCCGCTACTCGGCAGGACTATCTGCGTCGACCTTCTTGCGGCCTCAGCAGGTCATCGACTACGACCGCGACGCCTTGCAGGCGGTGCGCGCCGCGATCGTGACGCTGGCCGAGGCAGAGGCGCTTCCTGCGCACGGCGAAGCGGTGACGGCCCGGTTCGAGGCGTAGTCTGGCCCTCTTATGCATTGCCCGTTCTGCCGCCATTCCGATTCTCGTGTTATCGACTCGCGCACCAGCGACGACGGACTGAGTATTCGTCGCCGCAGACAGTGTCCGCAGTGCGGTGGCCGTTTCACTACGGTCGAAACAGCAAGCCTTAACGTCATTAAGCGCTCGGGCGTCATCGAGCCGTTCAGCCGTGAGAAGGTCATGTCGGGTGTGCGCAAGGCGTGCCAGGGGCGTCCCGTTACCGAGGGCGATCTTGCCGTATTGGCCCAGACGGTCGAAGAATCGATCCGTCAGACCGGCACTTCGCAACTTGATGCGAATGAGATCGGCTTGGCAATTCTGCAGCCCTTGCGCGACCTCGATGAAGTCGCCTATCTCCGGTTCGCGAGTGTGTATCAAGCCTTTGATTCGCTTGAAGATTTCGAGGCGGCGATCGCTCAACTTCGGTTGGACCACCCCCGCACGCGCGGTGAACGTGACGCCGCATCCGTTCTCGACTAGCTTGCTCGCGCACGAACGGCTCGCGGTGTGATGAGCTCCGCTTGCGAACGGCTAGCCTGGAGACGATGTATCCCTTCATCTTTCGCACCGTGTTCGCGCGTATGGATCCCGAAACTGCCCATCACGCCGCAATGTTGTTCATTCGTGTGCTCGGTGTTCCGCCGTTCTCATGGGCAGCCCGCCGTCTGACCGCTCCTGCACCGGAACTCGCCACTGCCGCGCTCGGCCTCACTTTCGATTCGCCATTCGGGGTCGCGGCGGGCTTTGACAAAGATGTGAAGGGGGCAGCAGGTCTCTACTCGCTCGGTTTCGGCCATGTCGAGGTGGGTACTCTCACCGCCATACCGCAAGAGGGGAACCCGCGGCCGCGACTGTTCCGATTGATTCCCGATCGTGCTGTCATCAACCGCATGGGTTTCAACAACAGCGGTGCCGAGCAAGCAGCTCGGCGCTTGACGAAACTCCGCAGGCGGTCAAAGCGTGCGGTGTTGGGCGTCAACATTGGCAAGAGCCGTGTGGTCGAAGTAGAAGACGCAACCGCCGACTATGTGCAGAGCGCGTCGCTGCTCGCGCCGTTGGCTGATTATCTTGTCGTCAATGTTTCGTCTCCGAATACTCCTGGCTTGCGCGGATTGCAAGCAGTAGAGACGCTACGGCCGTTATTGAGTGCGGTGCACGAGGCAGCCGGTTCAGTTCCGCTCTTGGTGAAGATCGCGCCGGATCTTCCAGACGATGAGGTCACCGCCGTTGCGCAGCTGGCCGTCGACCTCGGCTTGGCTGGATTGATTGCGACGAATACAACGATCGTCCGGGACGGACTCATCTCTGACGATGCTGTGGTTCAGGCGGCAGGCGCGGGCGGCCTTTCGGGCGCACCGCTGAAGGCGCGGTCACTTGAAGTTCTGCGCCTCGTGCGCGCCGCTGTTCCGGCGGAGTTCTGCGTGATATCTGCCGGGGGAGTTGAAACTGGCGCTGATGTCGAAGAACGTATTAAAGCCGGCGCGAACCTCGTCCAGGGCTACACCGCATTCCTCTACCGTGGCCCACTCTGGGCGCGCCAGATCAATCAGGCGCTAGCAAAGTAAAAGGCGCGCGCTGAGAGTTCAGCACGCGCCTCTGGAAGCTGGTCTACGAGACCGGGCGTCCGCCGATCTTGACCTGCGGCTTGGGTAGGCGCAGGAATCGCATTTGGATGCTGCGCATTGCGGAGTACCACCCGAGGCCCTTCTCCACCTTGCCTTCGCCAAATTTCTCCTTGGCAGCGCGCTTGACGCGGATCGACGTGATGACCATGTCGCCGACAACGAAGAAGATGAAGATCCAGAGCGCCACGAACGAATAGAACTGCACCTCGGTGCTCGGAATGAATGTGGCGAAGATCACCACAACCATGGCTGGCATAACCGCTTCGCCCAGGTGGAAACCGCGGTCTACGAAGTCACGAACAAACTTGCGCTGCGGTCCTTGGTCACGAACGGGCAGGTAGCGGGGATCGCCGGCAGCCATGCCGACCCGTGCTTTCTCGCGCTGAGCGGCGAGCTCGGCCTTGGCGCGAGCTTTCGCTTCTTTGCTGTCGGGCACCAGCGGGCGCTTTCGAGCGGCCTCTTGCTCGGCTCGGCTCGGGGTCGGGCGACCCTTGCCGGTCGCTGACGACTCGGCCGAAGAGTCGGCTGGAACGTCGTTCGGTGCGGGGGCGGCGGGTGTCTTAGCCACGGGTGAATCCTCGATGATTGTGAACAGGTGTGGGCTTAAGATTACCCGCATGACCACTGAGCTTTCTCGACAAGACGCTGTGCGCGCTGCTGCGGCGTCCGGAATCCCCGTCGCCCTCGCCGATCTCGGCGCTCTTGTGCGCATTCCTTCGATCGCATTTCCAGGCTTCGATCCTGGCGCCGTAGCGCAGAGTGCCGAGGCAGTCGCGGCGCTGGTGCGCGAGCTCGAACTGTTCGATTCCGTGGAGATTCGCAACGCCGTGATTGCTGACACCGGCGAAGCCGGCCAGCCAGCAGTGCTGGCGACGCGTGCCGCGCGCAACGGCCGCCCGACGATCCTGCTGTATGCGCATCACGACGTTCAGCCTGTCGGTGACGAGTCGCTGTGGGAATCGCCGCCATTCGAGCCGACGTTGCGAGCTGGGCGCTTGTACGGGCGCGGAGCAGCCGATGACAAGGCCGGGATCATGGCGCACATCGCGGCGCTACGCGCGCTGAAAGAAGCCCTCGGTAGCGATTTCGACCTGGGCGTGGTGCTGTTCTTCGAGGGGGAAGAGGAGGCGGGGTCTCGTTCTTTCGCTCAATTCCTCTCCGACAACGCCGACGCCTTGCGCGCCGACGTCATTGTCGTCGCCGATTCTGGTAACTGGGATGCGACCACGCCCGCGCTCACCGTCTCGCTGCGAGGAAACACCCGGTTCACCCTGAAGGTGCGCACGCTCGAGCACGCTTCCCATTCCGGAATGTTTGGGGGCGCCGTCCCTGACGCCATGCTCGCGACAGTGAAGATGCTGTCGACGCTCTGGGACGATGATGGTGCTGTCGCCGTATCAGGGCTCACCGAAAGGGATGCGGAGACACCTGACTACGGCGAAGAAACGTTGCGTGATGAGGCTGGACTGCCCGAGGGGGTTTCGCCGATCGGTCGGGGCAGCATTCTCAGCCGAATCTGGAACAAGCCCTCGATCACGATCACCGGAATCGACGCTCCGAGTGTCGCGAACGCATCCAACACATTGACCCCAGAGGTAACCGTCGTGATCAGCGCGCGTGTGGCCCCCGGCCAGCCCGCACGCGAGGCGTATGCCGCTGTGGAGGCTCATCTGCGTGCCAACGCGACGTTCGGTGCACAGCTGGAGTTCGTCGATCAAGACTTTGGTGATGCGTTCCTCGTTGACACCAGCGGCTGGGCTGTTTCGGCTGCGCGTGCCGCACTCCACAACGGCTACGGTGTTGAACCGGTTGATATCGGTGTGGGCGGATCGATCCCGTTCATCGCGGATCTCGTCCGGGAGTTTCCCGCTGCGCAGATTCTTGTGACTGGCGTCGAAGATCCGCACGCGAAAGCGCATAGTCCCAACGAATCGCTTCATCTCGATACTTTCCGCAATGCCGTTGCATCGGAGGCTCTGCTGCTCGAGGCCCTCGATTCTCGCGAGTGAAACCAGTGTTCCGGCGCGAGAGCGCTTGTGAGCGATTGGAGCGATTCCAGGCTCGCTGCCAAGCAGCGGGCGTACAATCGACATATCAAGCCGCGCGAGCGGCCCGTCCGGAGGAGTGCCATGACAGACACCGCGCTGACAACCGATGCAACCACCCGCGAGCACGGCGTTTCATTGACTAACGACGCTGCGCTGAAGGTGAAGAGCCTGCTTGGCCAAGAAGGCCGCGATGACCTGCGATTGCGAGTTGCCGTGCAGCCTGGCGGTTGCAGTGGTCTGATCTACCAGCTGTATTTCGACGAGCGCTATCTTGATGGTGACAAGACAGTGGATTTCGACGGCGTCGAGGTCATCATCGATGACATGAGCGTGCCATATCTCGACGGTGCGACGATCGACTTCAAAGACACGATCGCGGAACAGGGCTTCACGATCGACAATCCGAACGCTGCCGGTAGCTGCGCCTGTGGAGACAGCTTCCACTGATCGCACCACTTTTTTGGCAGGCCCGGAGAGCTCCTAGAGCACTTCGGGCCTGTTTTTTGTGGCGACATATCTTTGATCAAACTGGGTGGATGGCCTGAATCGGCTGGATGCTTGCCATAGACTGACTACAGTCCTGTCCGCGAACTGGAAAGGTGCATTGTGCCCTCGAAACGCCGCCTCCGCTGGGCCGTACTCCCTGTGGGGATTGCTACGGCCGCAGTACTTGCCGGGTGCACCCCCACTGAGCTCAACGGTTACCTTCCTGGGTTCATCGAGGACGGTGCCGCCACAACGAACCGAACCGAGATGGTTTCGGGCTTGTGGGTGAACTCTTGGATCGTGCTGCTCGTCGTTGGCGTCATCACCTGGGGTCTCATGGGATGGGCGGCGATCGTCTACCGTCGTCGGCGTGGGCAGTCGGGGCTTCCCGTTCAGCTTCGCTACAACATGCCAATCGAGATTTTCTACACGGTGATCCCGCTGATCTTGGTGATCGGCTTCTTCGCATTCACCGCGCGCGATCAGACGATTCTTGAGACTCAGTACGAAGACCCTGATGTGGAAATCACCGCCATTGCAAAGCAGTGGGCGTGGGACTTCCAATACACCGCAGACAACGACGCCGACACGGTGTGGACCATGGGTGTTCAGGCGCAGACTGACGAACAGGGAAACATTCTCAACGAGTTGCCCACCCTCGTGCTTCCCGTCGACCAGGAAGTGAAGATCACCCTGCAGTCGCGCGACGTGATCCACTCTTTCTGGATCATCGACTTCTTGTACAAGAAGGACATGTACATCGGCAAGGACAACTACTGGTCCTTCACGCCGACTCGTGAAGGTGAGTACGCCGGTAAGTGCGCTGAGCTGTGCGGTGAGTATCACTCGATGATGCTGTTCAACGTCAACGTCGTCAGCCAGGCCGAGTACGAGAGCTACCTTGCTTCGCTCGAGGCAGCGGGTCAGACCGGTGACATCACTGAAGAATACGATCGTTTGCAGAACCTGCCGGGCACCGGCGCCAGTGAAGACGGAGAACAGTAATCATGGCGACGACGCTTCCGCTTGAAGACACCTCGGCTGGGCGCCCCACTACGCTCCCGCCGCGGCAGGCTTCGCTGATGAGCTCCTCACGCGTGGAGGAAAAAGGCAACATCATCGTCAAGTGGATCACGTCCACTGACCACAAGACCATCGGTTACATGTATCTCATCGCTTCGGTGATGTTCTTCATGCTCGGCGGTGTGATGGCGTTGCTGATTCGCGCCGAGCTGTTTGAGCCCGGCATGCAGATCATTCCGACCAAAGAGCAGTACAACCAGCTCTTCACGATGCACGGCACGATCATGCTGCTCATGTTCGCGACTCCCTTGTTTGCAGGTTTTGCAAACGCGATTCTTCCGCTGCAGATCGGGGCGCCTGACGTCGCATTCCCGCGTTTGAACGCATTCGCATTCTGGCTGTTCCTTTTCGGCTCGACGATCGCTGTATCCGGCTTCCTCACCCCGCAGGGAGCAGCCGGCTTCGGCTGGTTCGCGTATCAACCTTTGGCGAACGCGTCGTTCTCGCCGGGGGTCGGCGGAAACCTGTGGATGCTCGGTCTCGGTATGAGCGGTTTCGGAACGATTCTTGGTGCTGTGAACTTCATCACCACGATCGTGACCATGCGCGCTCCGGGTATGACGATGTGGCGCATGCCGATCTTCACCTGGAACACTCTCGTCACCAGCATTCTGATCCTGATGGCTTTCCCGGTGCTGGCAGCGGCAATCCTCGCCGCCGCATCCGACCGTATCCTCGGCTCCCATATCTATGACCCGGCAAACGGTGGTGTGATTCTCTGGCAACACCTGTTCTGGTTCTTCGGCCATCCTGAGGTGTACATCATCGCGTTGCCGTTCTTCGGTATCGTCTCGGAGATCTTCCCGGCCTTCAGCCGCAAGCCGATCTTCGGATACAAGACGCTCGTCTACGCCACGATTGCCATCGCAGCGCTGTCGGTGGCTGTGTGGGCGCACCACATGTACGTGACCGGCGCTGTATTGTTGCCCTTCTTCGCTTTGATGACAATGCTCATCGCGGTGCCAACGGGTGTGAAGATCTTCAACTGGATCGGCACGTTGTGGCGAGGGTCAATCACCTTTGAAACGCCGATGGTGTTTGCACTGGGCTTCCTGGTTTCGTTCGTTTTCGGTGGCCTGACCGGTGTCATCTTGGCTTCACCGCCATTGACCTTCCACACTTCCGATTCGTACTTCGTCGTGGCGCACTTCCACTATGTGGTCTTCGGTACCGTCGTGTTCGCGATGTTCGCTGGATTCTATTTCTGGTGGCCCAAGTGGACCGGCAAGATGCTCAACGAGCGCATCGGCATGGTTCACTTCTGGATGCTGTTCATCGGTTTCCACATGACCTTCCTCATCCAGCACTGGTTGGGCGTTGACGGCATGGTTCGCCGCTACGCTGACTATTCCGCTGCGGATGGCTGGACTTGGCAGAACCAGGTGTCGACAGTTGGTGCGATTATTCTTGGCGCATCGATGATTCCATTCCTGTTCAACGTCTGGATCACCGCCAGAAAGGCGCCGAAGGTCACGGTCAACGACCCATGGGGGTATGGTGGCTCGCTCGAGTGGGCGACGTCTTGCCCGCCGCCGCGCCACAACTTCACCTCGATTCCCCGTATTCGCAGTGAGCGACCCGCATTCGACCTGAACCACCCAGAGGCAGCCGTGCCGGTCGGAGTGGGGCCGGCGAAGGATGCTCCTGATACCCCGGTTGTAGATGTCGAGACAGGAGAGGTTAAGTAGATGCGCACCAATACCGGTCTATGGTGGTTGCTCACCGTCTTCTTCTTCCTCGTGACGGTGATGTATACGGTATGGAACATCGTTGCTCACGCAGATCGTCCTTGGTACAACGCGATTGAGTGGGTCGGCACGACTGCGTTGCTCTTCACTTCACTCATGTCGGCGCTCATTGCCTTCTATATCGGTCGCGTGCACGCCGCACAGGGTGGCGAACTGCCAGAAGACAATCTGATGGCTGATATCGACGATGGTGACCCAGAGCTGGGTGAGTTCAGCCCTTGGTCCTGGTGGCCGATTGTGCTCGCAGCATCAGCGGCGCTGGCCATGATGGGGCTGGCAGTTGGAGCATGGATGATGCCCATCGGTCTCGCCGTGTTCGTCGTCGCGATCGTGGGTTGGGTCTACGAGTACTACCGCGGATACTTCGCTCGCTGATCTGGTTCTCAAAAGCGGTGTGCCTCTTGCTCAAGAGGCACACCGTTTTGTACTTGTGGGTATTAAGCGGCTTCGTCCCCAGCGGTCAGGAACGGACGACCATGACTAGTGGATCGAACTGTCGAGGCAGGGCGCCCTCGTCGTTCTCCAACGGCTGGCCCTCTCGCCCCCAGTACTCGTAGCCACCAATCATCTCGCGCACTGAGTAGCCCTGCTTGGCGAATTCGAGAGCTCCCTTCGCACCCGCGTTGCATCCAGGGCTCCAGCAGTAGACGACAACGGGCAGATCACCATCGATCTCTTGTGACGCACGCTCAGCTATCTGGGCGTAGGGCATGTGCATGGCGCCAACAATCCTCCCTTGTGACCACGCCTCATCGCTGCGCACGTCGACGAGCACAAAGGCGTCACCGGCCTTTTGGGCGGCGTACACATCCGACGCGTCGGTCTCGAGGCTGAGCTTTGCGGTGAAGAAGGTCATGGCGTCTGTCATGGGTCCACGCTAGTTCTTCAAAACGACCCGAACCAGACGCGAGAGCGCCAGCATACGCACGATTACTGCCGCGTTGCCCATGCCGACGCAACGCAGAACGCCCCTTCGGCATCCCGAGAATCGGGGGAGCGGCAGGGGCGATCTGCGTTGCGTGCTAGTTCTTTTCGTCCTTGCTCTTGTCCTTCGATTCCTTGCCCGACTCAGGCTCAGGAATGATGACGTTTGAAGGGTGCACCGAGGTCTCTGACTGATGGCCGTCCGAGATCGGAACGTGCGGAGCATCGGGGACACCGGCGCGCTCGTGAGCGCCCTGGATCTCGGGATGCTCTTCTTCAGCAATGTGCTCGAGAGCGTGGTGCTGATGCGCGCGTGCAGCTTCGATCTCGGTCTGCGTCACCGGGGTGAGGCGGTCTTCGAAGAACCATCGCGATAGCGATGCGCGAACGTTCTCGGTCCAAGGGATGTTGCCCTTGGCGTTTGGTCGCACGACGAGCGGCTCGTATGTTTCGACGTCTACCAGTTTGAAGAGCTCATACTCATCCACGGGCTGGTGCACTTCGATG
Source organism: Microbacterium sp. NPDC076911 (assembly GCF_040687125.1). NCBI lineage: Bacteria > Bacillati > Actinomycetota > Actinomycetes > Micrococcales > Microbacteriaceae > Microbacterium > Microbacterium sp. NPDC076911. The sequence continues at coordinate 78,220 of NZ_JBFBMP010000006.1, forward strand.
AACTCACCGCCGGGAAGCCGGACGATTCGACCTGACTCATAGCCGTGTAGCGCGATCTCACGGTCCTTCTTCTGGAGCGCGATGCAGATGCGCTTCGTTACGAAGTAGGCGATGATCGGGCCCAAGATCAGCAGGGCCTGCAGGGTGTGGATGACACCCTCCATCGTGAGCCAGAAGTGCGTCGCGATGATGTCGGACGAAGCTGCAGCCCACAGCACCGCATAGAACGTAACGCCAGCAGCACCGATCGCCGTACGTGTTGCGGCGTTGCGAGGTCGCTGAGCGATGTGGTGCTCGCGCTTGTCGCCTGAGACCCACGCTTCGATGAACGGGTAGATGAGCACCAGCAAGATGAACAGACCCAGCACCGCGAGCGGAGCAATGATGTTGAACGACCAGGTGCGATCGAACAGAACGAACTCCCAGCCCGGGGGTACCAGGCGCAGAGCACCATCGGCAAAACCGATGTACCAGTCGGGCTGCGTACCAGCCGAGACCGGCGACGGGTCGTAGGGGCCATAGTTCCAGATCGGGTTGATCGTGAACAGCGATGCCACCAGGACGATGACTCCGAACGTGATGAAGAAGAAGCCACCCATCTTCGACATGTACACGGGAACCATCGGGTAGCCCACAACGTTGTCGTTCGTGCGAGCGGGGCCCGCGAACTGCGTGTGCTTGTTGATGATCATCAACATGAGGTGCGCTGCGAGTAAAGCGACCAAGATTGCAGGCAACAGCAGAATGTGCAGCGAGTAAAGACGCCCAACGATCTCGGTTCCGGGGAACTCGCCGCCGAACAACAGGAACGATATCCACGTGCCGACGATTGGGATTCCCTTGACCATGCCGTCAATGATTCGCAGTCCGTTGCCCGAGAGCACGTCGTCGGGAAGCGAGTAGCCGGTGAATCCTTCTGCCATCGCGAGGATGAAGAGGATGAATCCGATCACCCAGTTGAGCTCGCGCGGCTTTCGGAATGCACCTGTGAAGAAGACGCGAAGCATGTGCACACCGATGCCAGCGACGAACACGAGTGCCGCCCAGTGGTGGATCTGACGAACGAGCAAGCCGCCACGCAGATCAAAGGAGATCTCGAGTGTGGAGGCCATCGCGGCTGACATCTCGATGCCTCGCATCGGGAGGTAAGCGCCGTAGTAGTGCGTTTCGACCATTGATGCGTCGAAGAAGAACGTCAAGAACGTTCCCGACATCAATACAACGACGAACGCCCATAGCGCGATCTCGCCGAGCATGAACGACCAGTGGTCGGGGAAGATCTTGCGACCTAGCTCTTTGACGATGCCTGAAAGGCTCGTGCGCTCGTCGAGATAGTTCGCGGTGGCGCCGATGAAGCGACCGCCGAGAGGCTTGTCGCGCGGTTCAGTTTCGGCCTGGGTCTGAGGCTCGGTGACGGTACTCAATGGCGCTCCCAGAAGCTCGGGCCTACAGGCTCGTTGAAGTCGCTCGTCGCGATGAGGTAGCCCTCATCGTCGACGGTGATCGGCAGTTGCGGCAGTGCGCGCGCAGCGGGCCCGAAGATGACCTTTGCCTCGTCAGTCACGTCGAACTGCGACTGGTGGCAAGGGCACAACAGGTGGTGAGTCTGCTGCTCGTACAGCGCCACAGGGCAACCGACGTGCGTGCAAACCTTGGAATACGCGACGATGCCGTTGTACGACCAGTCTTTGCGCTCTTCGGTCTCGATCAGCTGGTCCGGCAGAAGGCGCATCAGCAGCACGATCGCTTTCGCCTTCTCTTCGAGGTAGCCATCGTGGTGCGAGAGCTCTGCAAGTTCCTGCGGAATAACGTGCACAGCGGAACCGAGCGTCAGGTCAGCTGCGCGGATCGGTTCACCGGTCGGGTCGTGCGCGAGGCGCGATCCTTCTTTCCACATGGTGTGGCTGAGCAGAGCGACCGGATTTCCCGCGTCTGGGTGCTCAGGCGAATCGAAAGGTGCGAGACCGCGGAACAAAACGATGCCGGGCGCGACGGACGCCACGATCGCGGCGATCATCGAGTTGCGGATCACCGTGCGACGGCCGAATCCCGACTCCTCATTGGCTTCGTCGAACACCTGAATGGCGGCCTCACGCGTGACGTCACGGCCACGAGTCGCGTGTCGGGGTTCGATGAACTCCTTGTCCGACATGATCGCCTTCGACCAGTGGATCGCGCCGATACCAATTGCCAGCAGCGCTAGAGCGATGCCCAAACCAATGAAGAGGTTGTTGTGGCGGATATCGATGATCCGGCCGCTCTCGATCGGGAAAAGCATGTAGGCAGCAATCGCCCAGATGCTCGCCGCAACCGAAACATAGAACAGTGTGTAGACCGTTCGTACGGCGCGTTTCATTGCGGCCGGGTCTTGGTCCGTCATCCGTGTGCGGTGCGGAGGCAAACCCGGGTTCTGCACTGGGTCGGTGACCGCGACCGCGAGCCCGGGGGACGGCTTCCATGAAGCCCTCTCGTGCTCGAGGGCGTCGTCCTCGTGTGCCATGCTGCTCCTCGTCAGTGCTTACGTGAATCGATAAATCAGTTGGATTTCGCCGTGATCCACACGGTGATGGCAATCAGCGAGCCGATGCCGAATATCCAGATGAACAGGCCCTCAGAGACAGGACCGAGCGAGCCGAGCGAGAATCCGCCAGCTGACTCATTGTCTTGCAGGTAGAGGAGGTAGGTGATGACATCACGCTTCTCTTCTGTGGTGAGCGTCATGTCGTTGAAGACCGGCATGTTCTGCGGTCCAGTCACCATCGCCGCATACATGTTCAGCTCGGTGGTGGTGTGAAGTGCAGGGGCGTACTTTCCCTCGGTGAGTGCGCCACCAGCGCCAGCCACGTTGTGGCACATGGCGCAGTTGATGCGGAATAGTTCTCCACCGTGCGACTCGTCGCCCTGGCCATCGAGAACTTCTGCATCGGGAAAGCTCGGCCCGGGTGCTGCATCCTGAATGTAGGCGCCAATAGCTTCGATCTGCTCATCGGTGAACTGCACCGGCTTCTGAGGGGCCTGCGGTCCCTGCATCTGCAGCGGCATGCGCCCGGTGCTCATCTGGAAGTGAACGGAGAGCTCGCCGACTCCGTAAAGAGCCGGTCCCTCTTCCGAGCCTTGCAGGTCGAGACCGTGGCAAGTTGCGCAGTTTGCCTGGAACAGCTTCTGACCATCTTCGACCGTCAGCGTCGAGGCGACCGCAGCCGGTTCAGTTGAGGCCATTGCCGCCGATGCTCCGGCGTATACGCCACCGGTAATCAGAAGGCCAATGCCAATGAGGGCGGCGGCAGCCCAAGGGCTGCGGCGGCCGGAGGAGCGGCGCGAGGTGTCACGTGCCATGTCGGGAATCAGCTCCGCTCTATTTCAGGAAGTAAATAACGGCGAACAGGGCAATCCACACCACGTCAACGAAGTGCCAGTAGTACGACACAACGATGGCAGTAGTCATTTCCTTGCGACCGAAGTTCTTGACGGCGTATGCGCGGCCGATCGTGAGGAGGAATGCGATGAGTCCGCCTGTCACGTGGATCGCGTGAAAACCGGTGGTGATGTAGAAGGCTGACGCGTAGGAGTCAGAAGCAATTGGCATGCCCTCTGCGACGAGCTGCGCGTACTCCCACACCTGGCCCGAAACGAAGATCGCGCCAAGGATGAAGGTAAGCCAGAACCACTCCACCATGCCCCAGCCCAACCAGCCGCGCTTCTTCGTGCTGTACGGCTGGAAGCGCTCAGCTGCGAACACGCCCATCTGGCAGGTCACAGAAGAGAGCACGAGGATGATCGTGTTTACGAGGGCGTACGGCACGTTGAGTAGCTCGGTGCGCTCCGCCCACAGCTCCGGCGATGCGTTGCGAAGCGTGAAATAAATGGCGAAGAGGCCCGCGAAGAACATAACTTCGCTGCCGAGCCACACGATGGTTCCGACAGCGACCGGATCCGGCCGCTTGACGGACCGCATGGCCTGGGAGTAGGTCGCTGTAGAGGTCGTCACAAAACCATTATGTCGGATGATGAGCGATCGTATTCCCATCCGGGCTCACTGTTTTGTCTCTATACGCACTTAGGGCTGCCTAAGAATGCGCCGTGAGTTGGCCAGGAACTCCCGATGTAGACAAAGAAGCGCCCTCCTGTGATCGCACGGAATGGGGCCGGGCAGCATCCAGATAGGCTTTTGCGTTATGGCGGAGCTCTACAACTGGTCTGAAATTCTTACCGATTTGCTTGGGGATCGTAACCTCAGCGTGTCGCAATCGACGTGGGCGATGCGCAAGATCATGTCGGGCGAGGCGACGCCTTCGCAACTGGCTGGTTTTCTCATCGCACTGCGTGCGAAGGGGGAGTCCGTAGATGAGGTCGTCGGGTTTCGTGACGCGATCCTCGAAGCGGCGTTGCCGCTGCCTGTGAACTCTGCAGTGCTCGACATAGTCGGCACCGGCGGCGACCGCTTTGGCACGGTGAATATCTCGACGATGGCAGCGCTGGTGGCGGCAGCATCCGGAATTCCGGTCGTAAAGCACGGCAACCGCGCGGCGAGTTCTGCTTCGGGGTCATCAGATGTGCTGAGTGCGCTTGGACTCGATCTGACGCTCACGCCCGACCAGGTCGCCGAGACTCTGGATCAAGCCGGCATCACCTTCGCGTTCGCATCAGCATTCCACCCAGGATTCCGACACGCCGGACCGACTCGGGCTGAACTGGGTGTACCCACCGTGTTCAATTTTCTTGGGCCGCTATGCAACCCTGCTCGTGCTGAAGCGAATGCAGTGGGTGTTGCCCAGCTCGACCGCGTGCCGCTGATCACTGGGGTCTTCCAAACCCGTGGCGCCACCGCTCTTGTCTTCCGAGGCGACGACGGTCTCGACGAATTGACGACCACCGGACACAGTCGGTTGTGGGAGGTCAGTCGTGGTGATGTGCACGAGCATGACCTCGATCCTCGCGATCTTGGCATTCCGCTCGCGCAGATCGACGATCTGCTGGGGGGTGACCCCTCGCACAACGCCGATGTGGTTCGGCGCGTTCTGGGCGGCGAACAGGGAGCAGTGCGCGACATCGTGCTGTTGAATGCTGCGGCGGGAATGGTGGCGTATCGGTTGTTCCTCGATTCAGCGCAGGTGCAACGGCCAATCGTGACCCGACTGGGTGAAGCGCTTACGGATGCCGCTGCGGCGATCGACACCGGTGCAGCATCCACTGTTCTTCATGACTGGGTGAGCGCCACACGGGCTTTCGGGGCCCACGCGTAATTCTTCAGTTCGGACTCTTCCGTCGACTGCGCACAGACCGATAGCGTGATCGGCAGGAGCGCATGCAGCGTGCCAGCACGGCGAATCCATGAGGGGGCAATCATGACCGCGGATGACCGGAACGCACACAACGCCCATTCACAGGCCGCTTCCATTGAGCCCCCGCCCGCAGCGTAGGCGGGGTCAAAGTCATGGGCACGCTGGACATTCTCGCCGGGATCCTGCTCATCTCGGTGGGACCTACGACGTTCGCGCCGTGATTGAGATGAGCTGAGCAGCGATGCACCCGCACGAAGCACTCGCTGAGATTGCTGCGCTCTTAGAACGAGAGCGGTCGTCGAGGTATCGATCGAAGGCTTTTCGCGCGGCAGCAAACGCCATCGCTGGGCTCAGTGACGAACAGCTGCGCGACACCGCGAGAGTGCGAAGGCTCAAAGGCGTTGGTGATTCGTCTCTCGCGGTGATTCAAGAAGCACTGCAAGGCGATGTGCCCGCGTATCTCGTCGATCTGCGCCAACGGGTGGGTGCCGAGAAGCAGTCGACTCTCAGAAGCTTGTTGCGCGGCGACCTGCATTCGCACAGTGACTGGTCTGATGGGCTCACTTCAATCGATTTGATGGTGGATGCTGCGCGTTCCCTCGGCCACGAATATCTCGCGCTGACTGACCATTCGCCGCGGCTGCGTGTGGCAAACGGGCTCAGCCCGGAGCGGCTTCGTGCGCAGCTCGAAATCGTGCGGAATACCAATGCAGAGGGGCTCACTTTGCTATCGGGTATCGAGGTCGACATTCTCGATCGCGGTGAGCTCGACCAAGAGTCTGAGCTGCTCGACGAACTGGATGTGGTGGTTGCCTCTGCGCACTCGAAATTGCGCATGGAGCACACTCCGATGACACGCAGGCTGGTCGCTGCGGTCTCGGGGCCGCATATCGACGTGCTCGGTCATGTGACGGGAAGGCTTGTTGAAGGCTCCCGAGGAACTCGGCCGCCCTCCAACTTCGACGCGAAAGCAGTTTTCGACGCCTGCGCCGCAAACGATGTCGCGGTCGAGATCAACTCTCGCCCCGAACGGCAGGACCCGCCAGATGAGTTGATCGCGGTAGCGCTGCGGGCAGGGTGCCTGTTTGCGATTGACTCAGACGCCCATGCCCCCGGGCAGCTGTCCCTTCTCGACCACGGGGCAGTCAGAGCCGAGGCCGCGGGCGTGCCACCGGAGCGGATAGTGACGACTTGGCCACTCGACCAGCTGCTGGAGTGGACTCGACGCAACTCGTGAGCACCGCGGGTGCACTCTCGGCCTCATAGACTCGGGTGGTGAACTCCGATCCTCGCTCCCGCGTCGGGCGAGGGATGCCATGGCTGGTCGTGGTGGGCGTTCTGCTCGCAGCAATGAGTCTTCGCGGCCCGATCGTCGCACCTACCGCCGTGCTGAGACTCATCGAGCAAGACTTCGGCATCGGTGCTGCGACTGCAGGTTTGCTGACGACCGCGCCAGTGCTGATGTTCGCCGCGCTGACTCCACTGGCAGCGCTGGTTATTCGCAGAGCCGGTGCGGAGCTCGCGCTGATGCTGTCGCTATCGGGCGTGCTCGTGGGGACGTTCGTACGGGCGCTACCGGGTTTTGGGTGGATGCTCGCCGGGATGTTCATCATCGGCGCCTTCATCACCATCGGCAATGTTGTGATTCCCGTTGTGATCCGGCGCGACGTGCCGCCCGAGCGGGTTGCGCTGGTGACGGCGGCGTACGCTGCCACGCTGAACGTCGGTTCGCTGATCACCTCGCTCGGCACCGCACCGCTGGCTGAAGTGATCGGATGGAACGCGGCCTTGCTGAGTTGGTCGGCGCTTACCGTCGCTGGCATCGCGTTATGGGCAGTGCATATTCGCCGATCACGCCGAACTCTGCGCGATGGCGACGGGCTCTCGGGCGAACCCCCACACCCAGCGATTCTCGACACCGCGCCAATCTCTTCGCCCGTCGTGCGCGACAACGCGGGCAATGAGCTCGACAGTGCGGCGATCACTGGTCCATTGCCCGTCATCGGCGCGGGTCGCGATTCGCGGTCGATTCTCACACGGCCGATCGCATGGTTCCTCGTCGCGTCGTTCGCGCTGCAGTGCACGATTTACTACGGGCTCACGACGTGGCTGCCTTCCTTTGCGGCAGACGAACTGAATCTCGATGCGACGTCTGCGGGTGCCGTTGCATCCATCTATCAAGGCGCGGGAATCGCAGGAGCATTTGTGGTGCCGTTGCTCAGCAGGTTCGCGCCACGCTGGGTAGCCCCCTTCGCCATCTGCGTTTCTTGGCTTACTGTCTCGATCGGTCTGCTTGCCGCCCCCCAGTTCCTGTGGGTGTGGCTTGCTATCGGGGCGGTCGGGCACGCTGGTGGCTTCGTCGTGATCTTCAGCGCACTTGTCGCCGTGTCACGCAGCGACGGCGAGGCCGCAGGGCTTTCGGCCATGGTGCAGGGTTTCGGCTATTCCATCGGTGCGCTTGGCGGGCCGGTTATCGGATTGCTGCATGAGCAATCTGGCGGCTGGACCGCGCCCTTGACGCTGGTGCTCGTGCTTTCGTCGCTGTATTGCGTCGCTCTGGTCACCGCGGTCGTCTTTGCCGGACGTGCGACTCGCTAGCGCTTGTTCAGCGCTGTCGTGATGCGCGACATTGCGGTGCCCAGCGACCACTTTTCACCAAGAGCTTCAGCGGCGTCTAGGTCGGCGGTTTCGAGGGCCGCGAGGCGAGAGTCGATGTCAGCAAGCTCGAGGTTGCGCACGACTTCCACGACCTTCGGGGCGACGTCAAGGTAGTCCGATGCCGCAAGGATCTTGTTGCGCACGCCCGGCGTCATGCCGATGCCCTCGGCAGCGGCAGCTCGAATGCCAGCGAGATTGCCGTGAGCGGCAAGAAGCGCGGCGGCGGTCTTCTCGCCGACCCCAGGTACGCCGGGCAGACCGTCGGACGAGTCGCCGCGCATCGTTGCGAAATCGGCGTACTGCTGGGGAGATACGCCATACTTCGTCGCGATCGTGGTGTCGGTGACAACCTCAAGATTGCTCATGCCCCGCGCGGTATAGATCACGCGCACGTCGCGCGCGTCGTCAACGAGCTGAAAAAGGTCACGGTCGCCGGTCACGATGTCGACGGGAATTGTTGAGCGCGTGGCGAGGGTGCCGATGACGTCGTCGGCTTCGTGGGCGGCGATCCCGACGATCGGGATGCCGAGGGCGTCGAGAGCAGCGCGGATGATCGGAATTTGCGCTTCGAGTGGATCGGGCACTTCTTCGATGTCGGCGCCTGTCGCGACGACTTCAACTACGCGGTGGGTCTTGTAGGTCGGAATCAGGTCGACACGCCACTGCGGGCGCCAATCGTCGTCCCAGCAGGCAACGAGGTGGGTGGGCTCGTACAGAGTGATGAGCTTGGTGATGATGTCGAGAAAACCTCGCGCGGCGTTCACAGGTGTGCCGTCGGAGGCGCGCACCGTATCGGGCACGCCGTAGAAGGCGCGGAAGTAGAGAGAAGCACTGTCAAGCAACATCAGCCGGTCGGTCACGATCTCATCCTGTCACGCGCCCTCGACATGATGTGTGGCACCGAGGGGTGCCACGAGCCCGCTAGCAGCCCGGACCGGCGGGGTTTTGATCGCACGTCTTATCGACGAGCGCCGTGCGGGCCTCGACGATTTGCACCGAGTAGGTCGGCGCTCCTGCCGTAATCGTGCCAGGCACGCGATACCAGTTGGTGCCCGTATCGAGGCGAACCTCGGGTTCAAAGTGCACGGTGAGCGAAATGGGGTAGTGCCCGGTGGCGAGGTACGTGTGGGACGTGTCGGTGGGGCTGAACTGGGATGCGCCGAGTGACTCCCACGACGCTCCACCCGTCGATGAAGTGGTGGTGGAGCCGTCCCCGTTGTCGAACACATAGGTGGCAGGAGTGAAACGCACGATGACGTCCATGTCGAGGATGGTCGCTGCGAACTCACTCGACTGTGCCTGGGCTACGCGGTTCGTTGGAGCACCCAGAAGGCCAAAGCCCAGCGGCTCACCGCTCAACGATGGAGACGTCGGTCGAAACGACGCCAGGTCTTCGAGAGTGATGTCGGTCAGGCTCACGATCGTGAATTGGCCGTTGCAGAGGATGTATTCCGTGGAACAGCCAATAAAGATGTCTTCGTCATCTCCCGGCTCAGAGCTATCGGGTGACGGGGCGTTGTCGCTATCTCCCGATGATCCGGATCCGCCGGAGCCGCCGCCTGGGCGCGTCTCGCTGGCCGAGATATCGAGTTGGGTGTTGTCCTCGGTTATCACGGCGCATGTGCCGGACCAATATCCGGTAGCGCAGCTCTCGGCCAGCACAGGAGCCGCGCTCATGCCAATGGTGGCCAATGCGCAGATTGTCCCCGAAATCGATGCTAACCAGCGCATTCAGAGATGCCTTCCCGCCCGCCCACCGTCGAGATTCGGAAGTCCGACGATGAACTGTTCGATCGCGCTAGCGGTACTCTAAGCGACTGTTGATCCGGTCGATCGGGAGCGACGACGGAAGTCCCTTCGTTGTCGAGCAAAGTAACCCCGCGAACGTCCAAGCACACATCTAGAATCAACGAAAGCGGAAAGTCATCGGGTTGCTCAGTCGACGGTTGAAGGCTCAGGACCCTGGTTTGGCCGCCGACCTCGAAGCCCTCAGCGTGCAGGCTGGTCAAGTCTTCACGCGCCTGCGCGCTTTCATCGCCTGTCGTCCAGGCGTAGACGTCCTCGAACGTTTCAGGATCGCTCAGGTCCACCGCATTGAGCGCATCGACGTAGGCACGGTACGTGGCCTCGGCAGCGGCGAATGCTTCTTCCTCGTTCGAGAATGCCACTGTCGGCGACGCGGCGGGTTCGGGCTGTGCCGCGCAACCAACCAGCACAGATGCCAGCACCGCGCCGACGGCGGCAATGCGAGCGAAACGGTGGATCACGCCACTACGGTAGCCGCCCTTGGGCATCGCCGATTGAAGTTATCCACACCGTCGCACGGACCGTTCTCGACGGCGAACTCAACGCGCTCATGAGACAGAGCCGGCGATCATCGGGGGGAATGATCGCCGGCTCTGAGCGGATCGGACACGCCCACTCTTCGCGCTCCTCGGGGTGGAGCAAGAGTGTCAGTCGACGATCCGGGTTTTTTGGTAGCGTGCGTTTCCGCTTGGGTTCGGATTCGCGGCTACAAGAATTACAGTCCTCGTGAGAGCTGGGAGGATGCTTTGGCTGGGCCGTACGCCAGCAGGGAAGCACGCCTGCGCTTGCTATATCTGAGGAGTTTTGACGATGTCATTCGGACCAGCAGTGTCGCCTGCGGGCGAGGGATTTGTCGCCGTTCACGCATCAGCGCTCTGCCCGTGCGGTAGTCGCAACCGGTTCGCTGATTGCTGTCAGCCGCTGCACAACGGCGCGATCGCCTCTTCACCCGAGCGCTTGATGCGCTCGCGCTACACCGCCTTTGTGGTCGGGAATGCGCAGTATCTCGCCGCGACATGGCATCCACGCACTCGACCTGAAGAACTCGACCTCGACCCGCAGCAACGCTGGGAGAAGCTCGAGATCATTGATTCGGGCGAAGCGGGTGATGAAGGTTTTGTCGCGTTCCGTGCCACGTGGCGCATCGGTGACGAGGTGGGGCGCCTGAGCGAACGCAGCAAGTTTCGACGTGCATACAAGCGTTGGTACTACGTTGACGGTGATGTAGAGATCTCATAGCCCATAGGCCCGTGTCGCGCGCCTATGCTCGACACATGCTTGCCACCGTAATCCACGCTGCCCGAGACATCCGCGTTGAAGAGGTTGCCGATCCAGCACTATCTACAGGAGCCGATGCGATCGTTCGCGTCGTTGCCGCGTGTGTGTGCGGATCGGATCTCTGGCCGTATCGCGGAGTGACAGACACCACCGAGCCCCATCGCATCGGGCACGAGTTCGTCGGAGTCGTCGAAGAAGTCGGCCCAGATGTTGCCCAGGTCGCGCCCGGAGACTTCGTCATCGCACCGTTCTACGTCTGTGATAGCACCTGCATCAACTGTCGCAACGGCGTCAGCACCTCCTGCAAACAGGGCAGTTGGTGGGGCAGCGACGATCGCGTCGGGGGCTTCGCCGATGGGGCGCAGGGCGAGCGCGTGCGCGTTCCCCTCGCCGACGGCACGCTCGCTGTCGTTTCTGGCCCGGTCGGTGACGAAGAGATCGCAGGCTTGTTGACTCTGAGCGATGTCATGGGAACGGGCCACCACGCCGCGATTTCAGCCGGCGTGGGTGCCGGCGATTCGGTCGCAGTGGTCGGTGATGGTGCGGTTGGGCTCTGCGCGATCATCGCGGCAAAGAGACTTGGTGCGACAACGATCATTGCGATGTCACGGCACCCCCAGCGTCAAGCGCTAGCTCGCGAACTCGGAGCGACCCACATCGTCGAAGAACGGGGGGATGCTGGTGTGAAAGCGGTCCGCGCACTGACCGACGGAGTCGGCGCTGATCGAGTGCTCGAATGCGTGGGAACGAAAGAGTCGATGGACCAAGCGCTTCGTTCCACTCGGCCGGGTGGAATGGTTGGCTATGTAGGCGTGCCCAACGGCGGCCCAGAGCTGCCGATCGCCGCCATGTTTGGTCGCAATGTTGGCGTAAACGGGGGAGTGGCGCCTGTCCGCGGCTACATCGAAGAGCTCTTGCCTGACGTGCGCTCGGGGGCGATTCAGCCAGGCAAGGTATTCGATCTCGTTCTGCCGCTTACCGAGGCGGCCGAGGCCTACGCGGCGATGGACGAACGTCGCGCAACGAAAGTCATGTTGCGGCCCTAGCACGCAGTCAGCTGCGACCTGCGAGCGCCTCGTGAATGCGTCGCAGGTCTTCGAGCAACGACCCGACGAGAATCCAATGCTCCGAGGGTGCGACGATCGCAAGGGGCGCGGTGAGCGCTGGAATCGGCGATGTGAGGTCAGAGACGTCGTCCACGTTGCTTGCATGGGCGAGTCCGAGGCGAACATCATGCGCCGCGCGATGCAACTGCTCTGAGATCGCTCTCACCGAAGCATCCCTCGCTATAGCGCGGTCGTAGTGGTCGTAGAACGCTCGCGTCATGCCAATGACCTGTGTGACGATCGGTCCGTACCGATCAAGCAGCTCTTGAGTGCTCGCGAGATCCGCGCGATGCCGACCGGCCCGAGGATTGAGAGTGAGTGATTCGGCGCCGTCCGCGATTGCTGCCTCTGCAGCATCCCTCATCGGCTTCATCAAGCGGGCAGTGAGCAACAGCTCCTCGAGGTTGGCATTGGTCTGCTCCTGTTGAAGCGCGTCGCCGAGTCGGTCGAGGGATGCGGCCAGTTCCGATCCGAGGTCATTGACCGCGACCGCTGCGGGCGCGACAACCACGGGCGGAACAAGCGCAAGGTTCACGATGACGCCGATGATCGCGCCGATGAGAGTCTCGAGAATTCTGTCGAGCGCATAGCTCGGTGTCGTCGTGGCCAACGCGAGCACGAGCACCGCGCTGATCGCGATTTGATTCGCTGTGCCGGCGGTCATCTTCAGCGCCCATGCAAGCAGCAGCGCAATGACGATGGCCGTGACGACAACCCATGTACCGTCGCCGAAGACGATTCCAAGAGTCGAAGCGATCACCACACCCGCGATTACACCGACACTGCGTTCAATCGCTTTGGCGAGCGATTGATTGAGGCTCGGTTGCACGACCAGCAGAGCGGCGATCGCGGCGAAGACTGGGGGTTGTCCGGGGACCAGCCACCCGGCGATGATCCATGCGGCAGCCGTGGCAATGGCGGACTTCGACACTTGGAGTAGTGGTGCACGTCGGCTGGCCCGCAGGGCGCTTGTCATGCGCATGAATCCACCGTAGAACGAGGTTGGGTTGCGCGGTCAGTTCGGACGGAGCTGGGTTCGCCGCGCGTGCGCCCACGTCGCAATCGTGCGCCACCCCACCAAGAAGACCAGCAACGTGATCGAAGCGACGATCACGAAGGCGATGGCTGTGCCCTGGTCGCTGACCGCGCGCAGAAGCATCCCGCCGGCCACGGTTATCGCCCATACGGGTAGGCCGGTGCGGATTGGTGACGCCGGATTGAGCCAGGCGCGCGCGATGAGCCACCCGAGCGCGAGAGCGATCAAGAATGGCCATGCCGTTTGCCATAGGCCCGAACCCCAGGGTCCGAAGACGCCTTCATCGTGGCTTGCGCGTCCGATGGCGGCAAAGGTCACTACGAGGGCGACGTCGAGAACCAACGCGCCAAGCACCGCCCGGCTACTGACGCGGGAATCGTTCGAGGGCTCGTTGCTCATGCTGCAGTCGATTCTGCCGGACGGCGGCACGCTCTGCGTCCAACGTCGCGATTCAGTCGAGCGCGCTCAGCGCCCGGGATCAGTACCAGCCGACGGACTGCGAGTGCGCCCAAGCACCACACGGCGTGCCGTAACGCCCTGAGATGTAGCCGAGGCCCCACGAGATCTGGGTGGCTGCGTTGGTTTGCCAGTCGGCGCCAGCGCTGGCCATCTTGCTACCCGGCAGCGCTTGCGGAATGCCATAGGCGCCGCTCGAGCCGTTGTGGGCCGACGCGTTCCAACCTGATTCTTTGTTCCACAGCGATACGAGGCATGCGAACTCGGAGTCGCTCCAGCCTCGGCTGGCGACCATTCCCTTGGCGATGGCTTGAGCCTCGCCAGCGCTGGTGGTTGCGCTCGCATATGACGGCGTAGGAACTGAGGTTGACGACGTCGATGATTCTGACGACGACTCTTCGACGGCTACGGCTGCGGCTTCTGCCGCCAGAGCAGCCTCGGCTGCGGCTGCGGCCTCTGCAGCGGCCTTCGCCTTGGCTTCGGCCTCCTTACGGGCCTTCTCCGCAGCTTCCTCAGCTGCTTTCTTAGCCTTCGCTTTGTCGAACGCTTCGCGCAGTTCGCTGACCTCAGCGCTCACTTCGTCAGCCTCCGCCGCGACATCGTCGGTCAGATCGGGAATGAGCGGAGCAGGCAGTTCGCTGGCGCCTTCGAGACGCTCAGTCGAAGCCTCGAGCTCCAGCGTTTCGATTGTGAGTTCGGTGTCTCCCATATCGAGATCTGACTCTTCGATCTCTGCCAAGAGCTCTTCAGCTGCAACGATTGCTGCGCTCGCGTCTGTGAGAGCAGCGCGGGCATTCATCGATATCTCGTCGCTTGCGTCGGGGCCCAAGTTGATGACCGGTTCAACCGACGTGGAGAAGGACGCAAGTACGAAGTTGGGGGTCTCGCTTGATGCCTCTACCGACGCTGCGGGGGTCGACGCGAGTCCGGCGATCGCGATGATTCCAAAAGCGGTGCCCGCAGCGAGGATCGCGGTGCGCCGTCGAGTGGTGCGGCGAGGGGTGGTAGAGGTGTTCGAGAGCATGTAACCGAGTTCCGTATAAAGGGTCGGCGCCGAAGACACGGCGCTTCACATCCCGCACGAGCGGGCACAAGAAGCCGATTCTGCCCACTCCTCCTGAACGCTACCCGTGTAAACGCTGGGTGTGTGGATCGGCCACCCCTACCCTACGAGGTCTAGCGTGGTCCTAGTGAGCGATGAGATAGCGCGGCACCCCCGCACCAAAAGCGGCACCACCGCACCGGCAGAGACCCGTGAGATCCCGCTACCATCGCATGCGCACCAGTGGCGGGCCTTTTGGGTGTGTGTGTCGGTCGCCGCGCTGACGATCCTCGATCTCACCAAGGTCAACGTTGCGCTCCCATCGATCGAAGACGCGTTTGGTTCAGGCTCGACGGCGCTCGGCTTCATTGTGTCGGGCTACGTGCTGGCCTTCGGTCTCGTGCTGGTGCCGATGGGCCGCTTGGGGGATCAGCGTTCGCGCCGCACTCTGTTCATCGTCGGCCTCAGTCTGTTCACACTGATGAGCTTGGTCTGCGCACTCGCCCCCACGATCGAGATACTGCTGATCGGGCGGTTGGTTCAAGGTATTGCTGCGGGCATACAGATGCCCCAGGTGCTGGGAATCATCCAGGAGCTGTTCCGCGGGGCAGATCGCGGCCGGGCCTTCGGGCGGTTCGGTGCCATCATCGGCATCTCAACTGCGCTCGGCCCGACGATCGGCGGCCTTGCGATTGCTATTGGCGGTGTGGCGGACGGCTGGCGGCTCATCTTCTGGATGAACGTTCCCCTCGGTCTCATCGCGATCGGATTGGCAATCTTCTTGCTGCCGAAGCTGCACAAGCGCACGCGCAAGCCGCTCTCGCTCGATCCGTTTGGCATCGTCTTGTTCGGCCTCGCAGTGTTCTCGCTCATGCTCCCGTTCCTCTTCACTACGGGCTCGCCCGATGACAACCCGCTGCGCTGGTGGCTGCTCGTTGCCTTTGTGCTCTTCGCTGCATCGTTCATCACGTGGGAGCGGCACTATGAGGCATCCGGTCGAGCTCCTCTCATTCCTCTGAAGCTGTTCCGCATTACCTCCTATCGCAACGGCACATTAATCGTCGCGACCTACTTCACCGCCATGCCGTCTATGTTTCTGCTCACCACGCTCTATCTGCAGGGTGGGCTAGACCTTGAGCCGGTTTATGCCGGCATGGTCACGATCGGCTTTGCCCTCGCGAGCGCGGTGACGTCTTGGATCGGAGGGAGTCTCGTCAACAAACTCGGCAGGCCGCTGGTGGTGTGGGGCATTGCCACCGTGCTCGTGTCGCTGGTCGGCCTCGTGGTGATCGCTCTCACAGCCCCTCCTGAGTGGATGCCTTGGCTGATGGCGGCGACAATGACCGTAGGCGGTGTCGGAGGTGGGTTCGTCATCTCGCCGAACCAGACGCTGACTCTCGCTGAGATCCCCGTCAAACAGGGCGGTGTTGCAGGATCAGTGGGCCAACTAGGGCAGCGGATCGGAACGGCCATTGGCACCGCGGTAGCGATCTCGCTGTTCTACGCCACGATTTATCGTGAGTCGGGGTCGCGGCCGGATCTCGTGGTTTTCCACGACGCCTACGCGTTTGGGATGCTGTCAGCCGCTCTCTTTCTCGCGGTCGCTTTCTTAATCGGGCTGATCGATCTGTCATCGCGGCGCAGGGCTCACAGCGGCCGGCAGCAGGCTCGCTGACCGCCGCGCTTCGCTCGCGGCACCGTCAATGAGGTGGGACCCCAGATCTGGCCAGGATTCTGGTAGCCTGAAGTGTCATGCGTATGACCCTTTCGTCGTGCGTGACAATCGCAATCAAATCCATTCGCTTTGCCTCGGGGTATTACTGTGCCCACGGCGAAGCCTGACACCCAAACCCACAAGGACAATCCACTACATGACTACCGCAACGACCGCCCCGGCCACCAAGCAGGTCGCAATCAACGACATCGGATCTGCTGAGGACTTTCTGGCCGCGGTCGAACTGACACTTAAGTTCTTCAACGACGGCGACCTCATCGAAGGAACCGTCGTGAAGATCGACCGCGACGAGGTTCTTCTCGACGTCGGCTACAAGACCGAGGGCGTTATCCCCTCGCGCGAACTTTCCATCAAGCACGACGTCGACCCCAACGAGGTCGTCAAGGTCGGCGACGAGGTCGAAGCCCTTGTTCTCCAGAAGGAAGACAAAGAAGGCCGCCTCATCCTCTCCAAGAAGCGCGCACAGTACGAGCGTGCCTGGGGAGACGTTGAGAAGATCAAGGAGACCGACGGTGTTGTCACTGGTTCGGTTATCGAGGTCGTCAAGGGTGGACTCATCGTCGACATCGGCCTGCGTGGCTTCCTCCCCGCATCGCTGATCGAGCTTCGTCGCGTTCGTGACCTCACGCCGTACCTCGGCCAGGAGATCGAAGCGAAGATCCTCGAGCTCGACAAGAACCGCAACAACGTTGTGCTCTCGCGTCGTGCGCTGCTGGAGCAGACGCAGTCCGAGTCGCGCACCACGTTCCTCAACAACCTCCACAAGGGCCAGGTCCGCAAGGGCACCGTCTCGTCGATCGTCAACTTCGGTGCGTTCGTCGACCTCGGTGGCGTTGATGGTCTCGTTCACGTCTCGGAGCTCTCGTGGAAGCACATTGAGCACGCATCCGAGGTCGTCGAAGTTGGCCAGGAAGTCACCGTCGAGATCCTTGAGGTTGACCTTGACCGTGAGCGCGTTTCGCTCTCGCTGAAGGCAACGCAGGAGGACCCGTGGCAGGTCTTCGCCCGCACCCACGCCATCGGCCAGGTTGCACCGGGCAAGGTCACCAAGCTCGTTCCATTCGGCGCGTTCGTTCGTGTTGCAGACGGCATCGAGGGCCTCGTGCACATCTCGGAGCTTTCGGGCAAGCACGTCGAGCTCGCTGAGCAGGTTGTCTCGGTCGGCGAAGAAGTGTTCGTCAAGATCATCGACATCGATCTCGAGCGCCGCCGCATCTCGCTGTCGCTCAAGCAGGCCAACGAGTCGGTTGACCCCAACGGCACCGAGTTCGACCCGGCTCTCTACGGAATGGTCACGGAATACGACGAGAACGGGGAGTACAAGTACCCCGAGGGCTTCGACGCCGAGACCAACCTCTGGAAGGACGGCTTCGACGAGCAGCGTCTCGCTTGGGAAGCAGAGTACGCCGCTGCCCAGGGTCGCTGGGAAGCGCACAAGGCTGCCGTTGCTAAGGCGATTGAGGCTGAAGCAGCTGCACCCAAGGAGACCAGCACCAGCTCGGCTCCGGCCGGCTTCGCTACCGACAGCAGCTCGGCGGGAACGCTGGCTGATGACGAAGCGCTTGCAGCGCTTCGTGAGAAGCTGTCAGGTCGCTGATTCGACACGTATGAGTTGAAGGGCCGGAACCTCAGGGTTCCGGCCCTTCTTCGTTTATCTGCGACGCGGCGGCAACGCAGATCTCCGGCGTCTTTCGCCATGCCGATGATGCGGTAGCCCCATCGTGCCTTCGTGCGGCACGAGAGAGTCGGCTGCTGGAGCGCCCCGTCTGGGCGGGGCTAAAGTGGCGGCGGAGTCAGTGAGACGAGGGCTCAGGGTGGGTCAGGCGATAGCCCACACCCCTGACTGTCTCTATCCAACGCGGGTTTGCCGGTGACTCGCCGAGTTTGCGGCGAAGGTTGGCGACGTGCACTTCAATGGCGCGCGCGTCGCTCTCACTGACGTATTCCAACCCTGTGAAATTCTCTCCACGAAGCATGAGTGCCAACTCGCTCTTGCTTCGCACTCGCCTTCCTGATGTCAGAAGATCAGCCAGAATGTCGAATTCGCTGCGCGTCAATTCGAGGTCCGATCCGCTCTGCGTCACGACGCGCGTGGATTCATTGAGCACAAGCCCTCGATGCTCATGCACCACGCTCGTTTCGTCAGGCTTGCTCGTAGAAGGCGCCGAACTCGTGACCGCGGCAGAATCGGTGTGTTGACGAGGTCGTCGCAACATTGCGTCGATTCGGGCTCGCAACTCTCTCGGCCGGAATGGCTTGGCGACATAGTCGTCTGCGCCGGCTTCGAGGCCTTGTAGAGCATCGATTTCTTCGGTCCGAGCGCTCAACATCACGATGTAGGTCGAAGACTCCGCTCGGATGCGCTTGGCTGCCTCGAAACCGTCCATTCCGGGCATATTCACGTCCAGAGTGGTGACAAGCGGATTGTGCGTGCGCACGAGCTCTAAGCCGTGCGTAGCATTTGCCGCACCATGAACATCAAATCCGGCCTGCTCGAGCACGGCGGTTAGCAGGGCTCGAATGTCGTCTTCGTCTTCGACAACGACCGCGATGCGCGATTCTTCCACAGAGAAACCCTCCCGTTGCGGCAGGGAAAAGAGTCTTGCCGGAACCTCGGTCATGTTACCCCAGAAGGCTGATTCGAACCTGCCGCGTGTGCCGTTCACCTCGAAGCTCGCTTCGAACGCGTGGCCGGGGCGACGGTATCCCCAAGATAGGTCGCCCCGCCACGCCCACGAATCCGCTCGGGTTGCAGTGCGGGCGTGCAACGCGATCCATCGGTGACGAGTGACACCAGTGCTGTACTGCCAATCTCGGTGGCCATCGTCCGCCTCCCCAGACACGCAGGTGCGGGTTCGTGTGGTTTTTCGGGTTTTTATTACGTTACTGCGGCTTCCTCAGGGCAGCCTCAGGACGAACTAAGGAGACTCCAAGGTTCGCTCTTGTGCCATCTCATGGCATTCTCGTCTCATGGCTTTAGTGGCGCTGACCGGCGGAATCGCATCGGGTAAATCAACGATCGCCCGCTTTCTCAAAGAGCGTGGGTCCGTAATCGTTGATGCCGATCAGATAGTACGAGATGTACAGCAGCCGGGATCGCCAGTGCTCACTCGAATCGCCGAAGAATTCGGTGCTGACATGCTCGGTGTCGATGGAACTCTTGACCGTGCGCGTCTTGCCTCAGTCGTTTTCGGCAACGACGACGCCGTCGCGCGGCTAAATGAGATCGTGCACCCTGCGGTACGGGCCGAGTCGGCGCGCCAATTCGAGGCCGCCTTCGCCCGGAACCCTGACGCGGTCGTGGTCTACGACGTGCCCCTGCTGGCCGAGGCGAGGATCGATGATCCCTGGGATCTCGTGATCGTCGCCCATGCACCTGCGGCAGTGCGGCGCCAACGCCTCATCGCGCAGCGAGGAATGGACGAAGCCGAAGCGGATGCGCGAATCAAGTCGCAGGTGTCAGATGACGCTCGACTGGCAGTTGCCGACGTTGTTGTGGATACCACGGGCACGATCGAGGCAACAGAAGTGCAGGTCGCGCAGGTATGGGATCAGCTGGTCGCAAAACATTGATCAGACTGGAACAGATCCGGTGTCGGTGACCACACGTACGCTTGAGTGATGCAACCTACTCGATCCGTCCGGCCGTTTGAGGTCGTCAGCGAGTTTGAGCCCTCGGGCGATCAGCCAGCAGCGATTGCCGATCTTGCCGGCCGCATCAACGCCGGCGAAACTGATGTTGTTCTGCTGGGTGCCACCGGTACCGGAAAGTCCGCGACCACCGCGTGGCTCGTTGAGGCGGTGCAACGACCCACGCTGGTGCTCGCGCACAACAAGACTCTTGCCGCGCAACTGGCGAATGAGTTTCGCGAGCTGATGCCAAACAACGCGGTGGAGTATTTCGTCAGCTATTACGACTACTACCAACCCGAGGCGTACGTTCCGCAGACTGACACGTTCATCGAGAAAGATTCGTCTGTGAACGCTGAAGTCGAGCGACTTCGGCACTCGACGACGAACTCACTGTTGAGCCGTCGCGACGTGGTCGTGGTGAGCACGGTGTCATGTATTTACGGCCTAGGAGCACCCGAAGAGTACATGCGCGCGATGGTCGCTTTGCAGACCGGCGAGCGCTACGACCGCGATGCACTGATTCGTAAATTCATTGCGATGCAATACAACCGCAACGACGTCGATTTCTCGCGAGGGAACTTCCGCGTGCGTGGCGACACGATCGAGATCATTCCGGTGTACGAGGAGTATGCCATTCGCATCGAGCTCTTCGGTGATGAGATCGAAGCGCTCTACATGCTGCATCCGCTCACAGGCGATGTGATTCAAAAGCTCGACGCCGTGCCAATTTTTCCTGCTTCTCATTACGTGGCTGGCAATGACACCGTGCAGCGAGCGATCGGCACGATTGAAGAAGAGCTGATCGAGCGACTGGCTGATTTAGAGCGGCAGAACAAGCTGCTCGAAGCACAGCGTCTGCGAATGCGGACTTCGTTCGACCTTGAGATGCTGCAACAGCTCGGCTTCTGCTCGGGAATCGAAAACTACTCACGTCACATGGATGGTCGCGCGGCGGGGGAACCTCCCCACACGCTGTTGGACTTTTTTCCCGACGATTTCCTGATGGTGATAGACGAGTCGCACGCCACCGTTCCCCAGATCGGGGCCATGTATGAGGGGGACGCATCGCGAAAGCGCACCCTGGTCGAGCATGGTTTCCGCTTGCCGAGTGCAATGGACAACAGGCCGCTGCGCTGGGACGAATTCAAAGAACGCGTCGGGCAAACCGTCTACCTATCAGCCACGCCGGGTCGCTACGAGATGGGCATCGCCGACGGTGTTGTCGAACAGATCATCAGGCCGACTGGTCTTGTGGATCCCCAGATCATGATCAAACCATCGAAGGGTCAGATCGACGATCTTCTCGAAGAGATCAGGGTGCGTGCACAGCGTGATGAGCGCGTACTCGTGACGACGCTGACCAAGAAGATGGCAGAAGAGCTCACAGACTTCTTGGGCGAGCATGGCGTGCGGGTGCGCTACTTACACTCCGACGTAGACACGTTGCGTCGCGTCGAACTGCTCAGCGAGTTGCGCGCCGGTGTCTACGACGTGCTCGTGGGCATCAACCTGCTTCGTGAAGGCCTCGATCTGCCTGAAGTCTCGTTGGTGTCGATTCTGGATGCTGACAAAGAAGGGTTCTTGCGCAGTGGTACCTCGTTGATTCAGACGATCGGTCGTGCCGCGAGAAACGTTTCGGGTGAAGTGCATATGTATGCCGATCGGGTCACCGACTCGATGGCGAAAGCCATCGAAGAGACAGATCGTCGACGCGAGAAGCAGGTTGCCTACAACCTTGAGCGCGGCATCGACCCGCAGCCGTTGCGGAAGAAGATCGCTGACATCACCGAAGTGCTGGCACGGGAAGCATCCGACACCCAAGAATTGCTCTCGCGCAAGGATGCTGCCCGCACGAAGTCGGGCAAGGGCAAGTCGCCCACGCCGCGGTTGAAGCGCGAGGGAATCGCCGCCGAGGGCGCGCAACAGCTCGAAGCGACGATCGCCGACCTCAGCGATCAGATGTTGGCGGCCGCCAGTGAGCTGAAATTCGAACTCGCTGCTCGTCTGCGCGACGAAGTGCAAGATATGAAGAAGGAATTGCGCGCGATGGAACGCGCGGGTCACGCCTGAGATCGACCGCGGTTGTGGTGCGCTTTCGCGAACACGTGAGTTACGGGCAGAGCATGAGGGGCTTCTCGCGCGATCGGTCGAACGTATGCGCTGTAATGGGCGCACCGCACAACGGGCACGGGCGTTCAGCGCGCTGCGCGCTGCTCGGCGGCGGAGTCTTTTCGTACGGTCCCACCGAAGCAGGTCCACCCACGCGGATCAGCGAGGCGTTGATCCACGCGTACAAGCCACCCGCCGCACGCACGCGTTCTCGAAGCGAAGCGGGCTTCTCAGGGGCAGAATCCGGTTCGCTCATACCCCTCAGTTTAGGAACGATCGCTGGGGTGTAGCACAACACCTGGAGAGCAACGCCATCGACGCCAGTGTCTGAGGCCCCGCCTACACTTGACTGGTGCCTATTGTGCCTGTCGATATCCCCGGAAACACGAGCGGAAAGCTCAGCGTTCGCGGCGCCCGCGTTCATAACCTCAAAGACGTCGACCTCGATATTCCGCGTGATTCGCTCGTCGTCTTCACCGGTCTTTCCGGATCGGGAAAGTCGAGTCTCGCTTTCGACACGATCTTCGCCGAGGGGCAACGTCGCTACGTAGAATCACTCAGCGCGTACGCGCGACAGTTTCTTGGTCAGGTTGATCGACCAGATGTCGACTTCATCGAGGGACTGAGCCCAGCGGTTTCAATCGACCAGAAGTCGACCAACCGCAACCCGCGATCCACTGTGGGAACGATCACCGAGATTCACGACTACATGCGACTGCTGTGGGCGCGCATCGGCGTGCCGCACTGCCCACAGTGCGGTGAAGTCATTCAGCGGCAGACCGTGCAGCAAATCGCCGACCAGCTCATGGAATTGCCAGAGCGCACCCGCTACCAGGTCGTCGCACCGGTTGTCACACAGAAGAAGGGCGAGTTCGTCGACCTCTTCAAAGAGCTCGCAGCCAAAGGATTCGCGCGCGCGGTGGTCGATGGTGATCTCATTCAACTTTCAGAACCCCCAACGCTCAAGAAGAGCTACAAACACGACATCGCCGTAGTGGTCGACCGATTGGTGGCAAGCGGAGACATCCTGAGCAGGGTCACCGACTCCGTCGAGACCGCCCTCAACCTCGCCGGCGGTGTGGTGCAAGTGAATTTTGTGGACGAAGAAGGGGATGCCGCGTGGCAGTCGTTCTCAGAGAAGCTTGCCTGCCCAAACGGGCACCCCTTGCAGCTCACGGAGATTGAGCCGCGCACGTTCTCATTCAACGCACCTTTCGGTGCCTGCCCCACCTGCTCGGGCTTGGGCACGCGCATGTCGGTGGATGTGGAACTGATGCTGGGGGACGAGTCGCTCTCCATCCGCGACGGTGTACTGATTCCGTGGACCACCCAGGGCAAGGGGCTATTCCAGTACTACGAAAGGCTGCTCGAAGGACTCGCTCGCGACCTCAACTTTTCGCTTGACACACCGTGGCAAGACCTGCGCGTCGACGTGCAAGACGCTGTGCTGCGCGGCGAGAACTACAAAGTGACCGTGAAATGGAAGAACCGCTACGGCCGCGAGATGCGCTACGCCTCCGGTTTCGAAGGTGTGGTGCCGTACATCGAGCGCCAATATCTGCAGGCCGAGAGTGACACGCAACGTCAGCGCTGGGCTGCCTATTTGCGTGAAGTGCCATGCTCCGACTGCGACGGTGACCGGCTCAAGCCCGAAGTGCTTGCCGTAAAAGTACACGAACACTCGATCGCCGAGGCATCAC
This sequence comes from Microbacterium sp. NPDC076911, assembly GCF_040687125.1. Classification (NCBI taxonomy): domain Bacteria; kingdom Bacillati; phylum Actinomycetota; class Actinomycetes; order Micrococcales; family Microbacteriaceae; genus Microbacterium; species Microbacterium sp. NPDC076911. Next base: position 102,061 of record NZ_JBFBMP010000006.1, read on the forward strand.
GCATGAGCCTCGCCGATGCGCAGGCTTACTTTGCTCAATTGGAACTGACGCCGCGCGAAGCGAAGATCGGCGCTCAGGTGCTACGTGAGATTCGTGCGCGCCTCGATTTCTTGCTTCAGGTGGGGCTGAGCTATCTCAGCCTGAGCCGTGCGGCCGGATCGCTTTCAGGTGGCGAGGCGCAGCGCATTCGATTGGCGACGCAGATCGGATCGGGTTTGACTGGCGTGCTGTACGTGCTCGATGAACCGTCGATCGGCTTGCATCAGCGTGACAACCGCCGCCTGATCGACACGCTCATCAAGCTGCGTGACCTGGGCAACACGCTCATTGTCGTAGAGCACGACGAAGAGACCATTCACGCAGCTGACTGGGTTGTCGACATCGGGCCACGTGCGGGCGTTGATGGTGGCTATGTGGTGCATTCCGGCCCGCTGGCAGAGTTGCTTGAAGATCCCGAGTCGATCACGGGGGACTACCTCGCAGGTCGTCGCTCGATCCCTACCCCTAAGAAGCGGCGCAAGATCGACAAGCAACGCCAGATCTCGGTCGTCGGCGCACGAGAGAACAACCTTCGTGACGTTACGGTGAACTTCCCGCTGGGCGTGCTCACAGCGGTGACCGGGGTGAGCGGCTCGGGCAAGTCGTCGCTGGTCAATGGAATCCTCTACGAAGTGCTCGCGAACCGCCTGAACGGTGCCCGCCGCGTTGCGGGCAAGCACACACGTGTCACTGGTCTCGACAATCTCGACAAAGTCGTTCACGTGGATCAGGCGCCCATTGGACGCACGCCACGATCGAATCCCGCTACCTACACCGGCGTTTTCGACCGGGTTCGCACGCTGTTCAGCGAGACGCCCGAAGCGAAGGTGCGCGGCTACCAGCCAGGACGCTTCAGCTTCAATGTCAAGGGCGGGCGCTGTGACGCATGCTCGGGTGACGGCACCATCAAGATCGAGATGAATTTCTTGCCCGATGTGTACGTCGATTGCGAAGTCTGCCATGGCAAGCGCTACAACCGCGACACCCTGTCGGTGCACTACAAGGGCAAGAACATCGCCGAAGTGCTCGAGATGCCGATTGCAGAAGCAGCCGAATTCTTCGAACCAATTCAAGCGATTCACCGCTATTTGAAGACGCTTGTCGATGTCGGGCTGGGGTACGTGCGACTCGGCCAGTCGGCAACCACTCTTTCCGGTGGCGAAGCGCAGCGAGTCAAGCTCGCGACCGAACTGCAGCGTCGATCCAACGGTCGCAGCATATACGTGCTTGACGAGCCCACCACGGGACTTCATTTCGAAGACGTCGCTCGGTTGCTTGAGGTCTTGAACAGCCTCGTAGACAAGGGCAACACCGTGATCGTGATCGAGCACAGCCTTGACGTCATCAAGTCAGCCGACTGGGTGATCGATCTTGGTCCCGAGGGCGGCTCCGGTGGAGGTCAAATCGTAGCTACTGGCACTCCCGAGCAGGTTTCGCGTGTCGAAGCTAGCCATACTGGTTCGTTCTTGGCGGAGGTGCTCGGCACGGTGCCCGCCCGCAAGGCTGGCTAGCCGTGGCATCCACTGGCCGAACTTCTCGTCCAGAGCTTGCGTATAAGCCGAAGCAGGGCGAGATTCCCACAAATCCGGGGGTCTATCGGTTTCGCGATGCCGAAGGGCGAGTGCTGTACGTCGGCAAAGCGAAGAACCTCCGCTCGAGACTGTCGAACTACTTCGCGCCGCTGCACACCCTGCACGAGCGCACTCGACGGATGGTCACGACGGCGGCGTCGGTCGAGTGGACCGTCGTTGATAGCGACGTTGATTCACTGCAGCTTGAGTACATGTGGATCAAGGAGTTCGATCCGCCGTTCAACGTGCGCTACAAAGACGACAAATCGTATCCCTTCATGGCGATCACCCTCGCTGATGAAGCGCCGCGCGTGATTGTCACCCGCAACCGGCGCATCGCTGGGGCGCGTTACTTCGGTCCGTACCCGAAGGTGTGGGCGGTGCACGACACCATCGACTTGATGATCAAGGTCTTTCCGATTCGCACCTGCAGCGATGCGTCGTACAAGAAAGCTATGGCCACCGGTCGGCCGTGTTTCCCCGGACAGATTGGCCGATGCGGTGGGCCCTGCTCGGGCAGAGTGAGCGTTGAAGAGCACCGTGCGATCGTCAACGACTTCATGGCGTTCATGTCAGGTGGCGACCAGAGATTTGCCAAAGAGCTGACGACTCGAATGCGTGAGTCATCGGCGGCGATGGACTACGAAGCAGCCGCGCGCTATCGCGACCGGCTGCAGGCGATCGACGCCGTGCTCAGCAAGAGTGCGCTTGTGCTCGACGACGATATCGACGTCGACCTGTTCGGTATTGCCGAAGACGAACTTGCGGCGGCTGTGCAGCATTTCGTGATCAGAGGCGGGCGGGTGCGCGCAGTGCGCGCCACGACGATCGAAAAAGAACTCGATATCAGCGGCGGTGAGTTGGTCGACCAGATTCTGCAGCGCACGTACGGCAATGCTCGCGGGGGAGAGGTTCCGCGTCAGGTGCTTGTGCCGGCGCTTCCCGATGACACGGGCGAGCTCGAGCAGTGGCTTCAAGAGCGCCGCGGCAAGAAAGTCACTATTCAGGTCGCGCAACGTGGGCAGAAGGCTGATCTGATGCGCACTGCAGCGTTGAACGCGCGGCAGGCACTGATGATTCACAAAACTCGCCGCACGAGCGACTACGTGGCTCGCACTCAAGGGCTCACCGACCTGCAGAATGCTCTGGAGCTGGCAGACGCACCGCTGCGAATTGAATGCTACGACGTCTCGCACTTGAGCGGAACAAATGTCGTCGCATCGATGGTTGTGTTCGAAGACGGCCTGCCACGTAAAGATCAGTACCGTTCGTTCTCGATTGCCGAGACCACAGACGACACCGATTCCATCGGTCAGGTGCTGACGAGGCGACTCGCCTATCTTGATCGTCCCGAGCCTGAGACAGCTGTAGAAACCGTCAATGAAGACGGTACGGTCGTGACCGAACGCAGAAAGCCCCGCTTTGCCTATCCACCGCAGTTGCTTGTTGTCGATGGTGGTCAGCCTCAGGTCGCTGCTGCTGCACGTGCCCTAAAAGAAGCAGGGCACGAAGAGATTGCTCTGTGTGGCATTGCCAAACGGCTGGAGGAGGTCTGGCTGCCGGGTGAAGAATACCCGGTCATCTTGCCGCGGACCTCAGAAGCCCTCTATCTACTTCAGCGTCTGCGTGACGAGGCGCACCGGTTTGCCATCACGCATCAGCGCAAGCGCCGACGCCGAGACATCCAAAGCGTGCTGGCAGAGGTGCCGGGGCTTGGCGAGGCCCGCATAAAAGCGCTGTTGCGTCACTTTGGGTCGGTCGCGGCACTCAAGCGCGCCTCGGAGGAAGAGATTGTCGCACTGCCTGGAATCGGACCATCACTCGCCTCCGCGATTCATACCCATCTGACAGATGGGTAGGGTGGTTGCCATGAGGCGCGTATGACTGAAACAAGGCGACAAGACGCGGGCGAAGTACTCATTGTGACTGGCATGTCTGGTGCCGGCCGTTCGACAGCGGCGAACGCGCTTGAAGATCTCGGTTGGTATGTGGTCGACAACCTGCCGCCTCAGATGATGCGCCCGCTTATGGACCTCACAGAGCTTGCTGGCGGAGCGCTGCCACGAGTGGCTGTGGTCGTCGATGTACGCGGTCGCGATCTGTTCGCAGAGCTGCCAGCCGCGCTGGAGGCTTTGCGCGAGCGTCGACAGACACGAATGATGTTCTTGGATGCTTCCGACGAGGTGCTGGTGCGCCGATTCGAGTCGGTACGCCGTCCGCATCCCCTCCAGGGGGACGGCACGATCGTCGATGGAATTCACCGGGAACGCGAAGTGCTCGCACCGATGCGTGAGAGTGCCGACGTCATTATCGACACATCGTCGCGCAACATTCATCAGCTTTCCACTGAGGTCGCCGAACTCTTCACTATGAAGGGGGCTGCGAGGCACACGGTCACTATTTTGAGTTTCGGCTTCAAATACGGGATGCCACCAGATGCAGATATGGTCGCTGACATGCGGTTTCTGCCGAACCCGTTCTGGACCGAGTCGTTGCGCTCGCTCACAGGCAAAGACGACACGGTGCGTGAGTTTGTGATGGCGCAAACGGGTGCGGAAGAGTTCATCGATGCGTACGCGCAAGCACTACGTCCCGTGCTCGACGGCTACCAGCGTGAAAACAAGCGTCACTCTGTGGTTGCTATTGGCTGCACCGGCGGTAAGCACCGCTCTGTCGTCATGGCGCGACAGCTGGCTGCCCGTTTGGATTCGGTTCCCGATGTGACGGTCCGGGTGAAGGATCGCGATCTGGGGCGCGAATGAGCCGCTGCGCGAGTAGGCTGGACGATCGTCCCTAAGACTGAAACGCAAGGAGATCCGTTGTCGTTGACCGCTGATGTAAAGGCTGAGCTGATTAGCGTGCGAGACCCGCGCCCCACAGCTCGGGTTGCGGAGCTCACCGCGTTGCTCCGTTTCTCTGGCGGACTCCATTCCATCGCGAATCGGGTGGCGGTCGAGGCGGAGCTTGACTCTGACGTGCTGGCCCGCCGTACCGCTCGGGAGCTCGTTGAGCTTTACGGTGTTCGTCCTGAATTGGTTCTCGTGCAGGGATCTGGCGGTCGTGTGGGTAGTTCTTACGCGGTTCGTGTCATCGAGGGCGGCGAAACCTTGGCGCGTCAGACCGGGCTTCTCGACCAGCGCCGACGTCCCGTGCGCGGCCTTCCCAACAAGCTCACCACAGGGTCGCGGGGAGACCTGACTGCCGTATGGCGCGGTGCGTTTCTCGCGGCAGGCTCGCTGAGCGACCCTGGCCGCTCGGCAGCGCTTGAAATCACTTGCCCCTCGTCGGAAGCTGCAATGGCTCTCGTGGGCGCAGGCCACCGCATCGGTGTTGCGGCAAAAGCGCGAGAGGTGCGCGCGGTGCCGCGCGTAGTAGTGCGCGAAGCTGAAGCCATTCGTGCAGCCCTATCGGCGATGGGCGCTGAGCACGCAGCAAGTCAATGGGATCAACTTCGTCAGCGCCGCGAGGTGCGAGCTGGCGTGAACCGCCTAGTGAACTTCGATGATGCCAATCTGCGCCGCTCTGCACAGGCCGCGGTCGCCGCGTGCGCGCGCGTTGAGCGAGCTATGGAGATTCTGGGCGACGATATCCCTGACCACCTGCGCGAGGCTGGCGATCTGCGCCTCGCACACCGCGATGCGAGCCTCGACGAACTCGGCCATCACGCCGACCCGCCACTTACCAAAGACGCCGTCGCGGGCCGCATCCGCCGGCTCCTAGCGATGGCTGACAAGAAAGCCGACGCCGAAGGTCTGCCTGGCACCGAATCTGCTGTGCCCGCAGGTATCGAAGACTGATCCATCACATGTGACGAAGTATCGCAACCCCTGCCAGTCGGGCTGCGCGCGTCACTAGGATGGAACCGACACCCCGCCGCGTCCGGGAGTTTCGGCGCGGCATCGATCGGAAGAGAGAACATGGCCTCCTACACGTTGCCCGAGCTCACCTATGACTACTCCGCGCTCGCGCCGCACATCAGCGCGTCGATCATGGAGTTGCATCACTCGAAGCACCACCAGGCGTACGTAACCGGCGCAAACACCGCACTGGAGCAGCTCGCTGAAGCCCGCGAAAGCGGCAACTTCGCTTACGTCAACAAACTAGAGAAGGACCTCGCCTTCAACCTAGGCGGGCACACCAACCACTCGATTTTCTGGACCAACCTCTCGCCAAACGGTGGCGACAAGCCCACCGGCGACCTGGCCTCGGCGATCGATGACCACTTCGGCTCATTCGACAAGTTCCAGGCTCACTTCACCGCGGCCGCATTGGGCGTTCAAGGTTCAGGCTGGGCGGGCCTGTTTTGGGACTCGATCGGCGAGAACCTGATCATCCAGCAGTTCTTCGATCAGCAGTCCCAGTTTGCTGCTGGTTCGGTGCCGCTGCTGCTCCTCGACGTTTGGGAGCACGCCTACTACCTCGACTACAAGAACGTGCGAGCCGACTACGTCAAGGCCTTCTGGAACATCGCTGACTGGGGCAACGTTCAGTCACGCTTCACTACAGCCCGCGAGAAGACTGCAGGCCTGCTGGTACTGTCGTAGCAAGCGTGGGCGTCCCGGCGGGTATGCCTGCCGGGACGCCGATGTCCATAGTCTGAATCGCACTAAACCGCGCACACGCGCACGACACATCTCAGGAGAGAATCCGTGGCTGTCAAGATCGGTATCAATGGCTTCGGCCGAATCGGACGTAACTACCTCCGCGCGGCTCTCGCGCAGGGGGCAGACATAGAAATCGTTGCGGTGAACGACCTCACCGACAACAAGTCGCTTGCGCACTTGCTCAAGTACGACTCCGTCGGAGGCCCACTGTCGCAGGACGTCTCGTACGATGGTGACTCGATCACCGTCGGCGACACCAAGATCAAGGTCTTCGAAGAGCGCGACCCGGCCAACCTCCCTTGGGGCGAGCTGGGCGTTGACATCGTTATCGAGTCGACGGGTCGCTTCACCAAGGCAGAAGACGCTAAGAAGCACATTGCGGGCGGCGCTAAGAAGGTTCTGATCTCGGCACCGGCCACCGGTGACGACGTCACGATCGTCATGGGCGTGAACGAGGGCGACTACAACCCCGAGACTGACGTCATCATCTCGAACGCTTCGTGCACCACGAACTGCCTCGCACCCCTCGCGAAGGTCTTCAACGACGCGTTCGGTATCGAGCGCGGCTTCATGATGACCGCTCACGCGTACACCGCCGACCAGAACCTGCAGGACGGCCCCCACGGCGACCTTCGCCGTGCACGTGGCGCAGCGATCAACATCGTCCCGGCTTCGACCGGAGCGGCAAAAGCTATCGGGCATGTGCTGCCCGAGCTCAACGGCAAGTTGAGCGGTTCTTCGTACCGCGTTCCCGTGCCCACCGGCTCGATTGTCGACCTTACGATCGTGACCCCCACTGACGGACTGACTGCCGAGCAGATCAACGCCGTCTACAAGGATGCTGCCGCTTCTGGTGCCCTCGCCGGATTCTTGCAGTACACCGAAGACCCGATCGTGTCCAGCGACATTCAGGGCAACCCGCACTCGTCGATCTTCGACTCGGAGCTCACGAACGTCAGCGGCAACCTGGTGAAGGTGTCGGCTTGGTACGACAACGAGTGGGGCTACTCCAACCGTCTCGTCGACCTGACCGAGTACGTTGCTGAGACGCTCTAAGCGATAACCATGCCACTGCGCACCCAAGAATCGCTCGGGTCGCTCGCAGGCAAGCGCGTCATCGTCCGTTGTGACCTCAATGTTCCCTTGCGGGATGGGGATATCACGGACGATGGCCGCGTGCGGGCCTCTCTTCCCACGCTGAACGCTCTGATCAATCAGGGCGCTCGGCTGGTCATCTGCTCGCATCTCGGCCGGCCGGCTGGCGCACCCGACGAGAAGTACTCTCTCGCACCGGTGGCGCAGCGGCTTTCAGAATTGCTGGGTAAGCCCGTCGCTTTTGCTCGCGACACCGTCGGTGAATCTGCCCATGACGCAGTTGCCGCCCTCGAAGGCGGTGAAGTTGCAGTTATCGAGAATCTCCGTTTCAACGCAGGCGAAACGGCTAAGGATGACGCAGAACGTCACGCTTTCGCTGAGCAGCTCGCTGAGCTCGGGGATGCCCTCGTATCCGATGGCTTCGGTGTTGTGCACCGCAAGCAGGCATCGGTGTACGAGCTCGCCGAAATCCTGCCCTCCGCAGCGGGATTGCTTATCGCCAAAGAGCTCGATGTTCTCGACCGGCTTACTGAGAACCCTGAGGCGCCGTACACGGTGGTCCTCGGTGGATCGAAGGTCAGCGACAAGCTCGGCGTGATCGCCCACCTGCTACCGCGGGTGCAGAAGATCTGTGTCGGTGGCGGAATGATGTTCACGTTCCTTGCTGCCCAGGGTTACAAGGTCGGCAAGAGTCTTCTCGAAGAAGACCAGCTCGACACCGTTCGGGGATACATTGAGACGGCCAAAGAACTGGGCGTCGAACTTATCCTTCCCGTGGACGCAGTCGTTGCGGCATCGTTTGCTGCAGACGCCGCGTACGAGGTTGCCCCGGCAGACGAACTTGAGAACACGCCGTTCGGCGCAGACGGACTGGGACTTGATATCGGGCCGCAGACGGCTGAGCTGTTTGCTGTCGCGATTCGCGAGTCGAACACGGTCTTCTGGAACGGCCCGATGGGCGTGTTTGAGATGTCAGCATTTGCGGCCGGAACTAAGACCGTGGCCAAGGCCCTCACCGAGGTCGGTGGCCTGTCGGTCGTCGGCGGCGGCGATTCGGCTGCCGCGGTTCGTCAACTTGGCTTCTCCGATGACCAGTTCGGTCACATCTCGACGGGCGGCGGCGCAAGCCTCGAGTTCCTCGAGGGTAAGAAGCTCCCCGGACTGGAGGTCCTCGGATGGCAGTAGCAAGAACCCCGCTTATCGCGGGTAACTGGAAGATGAACCTCGACCACCTGCAGGCGGTTGCGTTCGTACAGAAGTTGCACTGGACGTTGAAGGACGCCGCGCACGAAGACGGTTCGGTTGAGGTAGCGGTCTTCCCGCCCTTCACCGACATCCGCACCGTCCAGACGCTCATCGACGCAGACAAGATTCCGTTTGCGCTCGGCGCGCAAGACATCTCGTCACACGACTCGGGCGCGTACACCGGAGAAATTTCGGGCGCGTTTTTGTCAAAGCTCTCGTGTGGCTATGTCATCATCGGTCACTCCGAACGACGCGAGTATCACGCCGAGTCTGACGAGGTCGTTGCCGCCAAGGTTCAGGCAGCACTGCGTCATGGTGTCGTGCCGGTGATCTGCGTCGGAGAAACAGCTGAAGACCTCGAGAAGTTCGGTGCCAGCGCGGTCCCGGCGGGACAGCTCGAAGTGGCACTTTCTGGTGTCGCCGCAGACGCTGAAATCGTGGTTGCGTACGAACCCGTATGGGCGATCGGCTCGGGCCAGGCTGCAACTCCGCAGCAGGCTCAAGACGTCTGTGCCAAACTGCGCGAAGTCATCTCGAGTAAAATGGGTGCGGACGCTGCGGCGAAGACCCGCGTTCTTTACGGCGGTTCTGTGAAGTCCGCAAACATCGCGAGCTTTATGCGCGAGCCTGATGTTGACGGTGCTCTCGTGGGCGGGGCGAGCCTCGTCGCAGACGAGTTCGCCGCGATCATTCGGTTCCAAAAACACGTCGGCGTATGACTTATGACGAGGGATGCTGCGGGTCTTCCGTAGCATCCCTCGTCTCGTCGTATACTTGACCCTTGTGCGATCGGTAGTTGATCGCCACGAAAGGCTTCAAAGACAGTGGATATCCTCGAGTTCGTCCTGCAGGTGCTACTTGGCATCACAAGCCTCCTGCTGACCCTCCTCATCTTGCTCCATAAGGGGCGCGGTGGCGGCTTGTCCGACATGTTTGGTGGAGGAATGACTTCGTCCTTGGGCTCTTCGGGGCTTGCGGAAAGAAACCTCAACCGGTTCACGATCGTTCTTGCGCTCATCTGGTTCGTCGCAATTGTTGCGCTCGGCCTCATCACGAAATTTCAGGTCTAATGGCTACTGGCGGTAACGCAATCCGGGGCACTCGCGTAGGTGCAGGTCCCATGGGCGAGCAGGATCATGGTTTTCACGCCGATCGAGTGACGATCTCATACTGGGACGCACTTGGCAACGAGACGGTGCGCCACTTCGCTGCAGGAATTCCAGAAGAGGAAATCCCCGAGACGATTGACTCGCCGCACTCCGGGCTTCCGGCAGGTCGCGACAAGGAGAACCCGCCAGCGGTTGCGAAAGCTGAGCCGTACAAGACACACCTCGCCTATGTAAAGGAACGCCGTTCCGACGAAGAGGCAGGCACTCTTCTCGACGACGCGCTCACCCAACTGCGTGACCGACGCGGCCAGGTGTAACCATCAAGACTTAGCAAAAAAGAGCGGATGCCTGTCGGCATCCGCTCTTTCTATCTCTTGTGTCGCGAGATCAGTACTCGCGGTCAATCAACTCGTGCGGAACCTTTTCTGCAGCCATCTCATCGACGAAGAAGACGGTGCGCTTGCGGCCCTTCGCGCCGGCGGCCGGAACGTTGGAGTAGCTCGCTCCGGCGAGTGCGAGTCCCAGCGCCGATGCTTTGTCCGCTCCGGTGAGCACCATCCATACCCGTTTGGAATCGTTGATAACTGGCCGGGTCATTGAGACGCGCTCCGGTGGCGGCTTAGGGGAGTCGCGCACGGCAACGGTCGCCGCATCGGTGATGTGGATTTCACCGCGGTCGGGGAAGAGAGAAGCGATGTGGCCGTCGGGGCCCACACCGAGGAAGCAGATATCGAACGACGGCCAAAGTCGTCCATCTCGGCCGAAAGAGGCGAGTTCCTTTGCATACGCGGCGGCGGCATCATCGAGGCTGCCACCATCGTCGCTGGCCGCGACCGAGTGAACATTCGACGCGGGAATGTCAAGGCTGTCGAGCAGAGCTTCACGCGCCTGCTTTTCGTTGCGGTCGGCGTCATCGCGGCTGACGAAGCGCTCATCGCTCCACCAGAAATGAACGTGTGACCAGTCGATCTTGCTTACTTCGGCGCTACGCGCTGCTGCCGCAAGCACCGCGGATCCCATCGATCCACCCGTGAGCGACACGTGCACTGTCTTTCCTACGCTCGCACGCTTGCCAACACGGTCAAGAAATCTATCTGCCACTGATGCGGCGAGCGACACCGGGTCTGGGCCGATGACCACAAATTTTTCGGCCCACGCTTCGACCATATTCGCCTACTCCTGTGTCTGGTTGGACGGGCCAACCACCGTCGGTGGGCCCAGCAGGTTCCAACCTTCGCTGATGACTCGACCATACAGGAGGTCTGGATCGAGGCGTCGCAGCTCCTCAGCAAGACACTCACGCAACGTGCGTCGAGGAAAAGAAAGATCGTGCACTGGCTGGCCAGGCTGAGTGAGGATCGCCACTCCCGCACTGGGACGCTCCAACAGCACTTCGCCGCTCTCGCGAACAAGGCTGACCGACTTGATACCGTGCGGCCATTCAGATTCGTCGAGATAGCCCCAGTCAACCTCGACATCGAGTGCAAGACGCAGCCAAGCGGCGAGCAGAGCAGTGGAGGGCGAGTCGGCCGCTCCACGCACCCGCACCGATGTCACCCGTTCGTACGGCGGCTGGTCGAGAATCGCTGCGAGCTGTTCGCGCCACCTGGTGAGACGGGTCCATGCCAAGTCTGTGTCGCCGGGGGCGTAGCGATCGCCCAACGAGGACACCCATTTCGACGGATCTGACTTGGTGGCCGCATCGGTGATTCGGCGTTGGGCGATCTTGCCGATCGAGGTCTTCGATGGAAAATCGGGCGTACGGTTGGGCCACCACACGACGACGGGCGCGTCGGGCAACAGCAAACCCGTCACCAAAGACTCGAGGTTGCTGTCGCCGACTTCGCCCTGAACCTTCAACGTCACGACTTCGCTCGCACCGGCGTCTCCGCCCACACGGATCTGACCGTCAAGGCGAGACTCCGCTTCGCCGTCTGCGATCATCAGCACGATGACTCGCATCGGGTGTTCGCGGGACGCATCGTTCGCAGCCTCGATCACTTCTTCAAGCGCGCCGTGACGAGTGAGAATGATGAGGGTCAGAACTCGACCGAGTGCGACTGCGCCACCTTCTTCGCGCACATTAACAAGTGCACGAGAGATTTTGCTGACGGTGGTATCGGGCAGATCAACGATCACGGGCGCCTCCAGACACGTCCATCGCGGGCAAGCATCTCGTCCGCGGAAGCCGGACCCCAAGACCCGGGTGAGTACTGTTCGAGTGGACCGCCCTGGGCGGTCCAGAATTCTTCAATCGGGTCGAGAATCTTCCACGACAGCTCGACTTCTTCGTGTCGGGGAAACAGCGGGGGATCACCGAGTAGCACGTCGAGAATGAGCCGCTCGTATGCCTCAGGACTCGCCTCAGTGAAAGCATGCCCGTAGCCGAAGTCCATGGTGACATCGCGCACCAGGTTGCCCGCGCCAGGAACCTTCGAGCCGAAACGGATGGTCACGCCTTCATCTGGCTGCACGCGAATAACAAGTGCGTTCTGTCCCTGGCCAGAGGTTTGGCTGCGAGAGAACAGCTGTTCCGGTGAACTCTTGAAGACCACGGCGATTTCAGTGACGCGGCGGCCGAGCCGTTTGCCAGTTCGCAGATAGAACGGAACGCCGGCCCAGCGTCGGGTGTTCACCTCGAGGGTGATCGCCGCGTACGTCTCGGTGGTGGACTCGGGATTCATGCCGTCTTCTTCGAGGAAGCCGAGCACCTTCTCGCCGCCTTGCCACCCTCCCGCGTATTGGCCGCGAGCTGTCGAGAGCGTGAGGTCGTCGGGCAGTGTGACGGCCGCGAGCACTTTCTCTTTCTCAGCACGCAAATTCGCGGCATCGAACGAGATCGGTTCTTCCATCGCGGTTAACGCCATCAACTGCAGCAGGTGGTTTTGAATGACGTCACGTGCAGCGCCGATGCCGTCATAGTAGCCGGCGCGGCCGCCGACCCCGATATCTTCGGCCATGGTGATCTGCACATGGTCGACGTAGTTGCGATTCCAGATCGGTTCATACAGCTCGTTGGCGAACCGCAACGCCAAGATGTTCTGCACGGTCTCTTTTCCGAGGTAGTGATCGATTCGGAAAATGGAGTCGGCTGGGAACGCGGAGCGCAACGCGTCGTTGAGCGACTGCGCGGTGTCCAGATTGTGCCCGAACGGCTTCTCGATGACCACACGGCGCCAGCGGTCGGGCTGGTCTGCGGTGTCATCCACCAGTCCGGACGACTTCAGTTGCTCAGCGACGAGGGGGAAGTCCTTCGGAGGAATCGACAGGTAGTAGGCATGATTGCCCATCGTTCCTCGTTCGACATCGAGCTTCTCGACGGTCGTGCGCAGACGAGCAAACGCTTCGGGGTCGCCGAACTCACCAGACACGAACCGAATGCCCTGAAGCAACTGCTGCCAGGTTTCATCCCTGAACTCAGTGCGCGCATGTTCGCGCACCGCCTCATGAACAACCTCAGCGAAGTCTTGATCCTCCCAGTCGCGCCGTGCGAAGCCGACGAGGGCGAATCCAGGAGGGAGCAACCCGCGGTTCGCGAGATCGTACACCGCGGGCATCAGCTTCTTACGCGAAAGATCGCCAGTGACTCCGAAAATGACCAGGGCGCTAGGGCCGGCGATCCGGTTAAGTCGGTCATCGCCGGCGTCACGAAGCGGATTATTGCCTCGCGAGATGTCGATTGTCATTGAGTGAAGACTCCTATTGCGCCGCTTCGAAGAGCGACAGAATTTCGAACTGCGGGTCAGTGAGTGTGAGCGTCACGACAGGCCGACCATGCGCGGCGAGCACACTGGCATCCCCGGCGGCTTGTGCGGCGATGAGCTGACCGAAGGTGAAAGGGCGCTCGGGGATCTCGAGATCGAGATCTGTTGCTTCGAGAATCTGAAGGAAGACTCCGGTCGCGGGGCCACCCTTGTGGAACTGCCCGGTGGAATGAAGGAAGCGCGGCCCCCAACCGAACGTGGTTGGTCGGCCAGAGTCGGCGGCTACCAGCTCACGAAGGCCCTGCAACTGGTGCAAGGCGAGTCGGTTGACATAGGCCTGCACAGAAACGTACCCATCTGCGGGCAGTTGTGCCCACAGCGCGTCGAGTACGCCCGCGATGGTGCCGGACGAAGCCAGCGCAGGGTCTGAGACTCGCACTTCGACACCGTCAGCGACGAAGGCAGGCGCCGTCGCTTGCGGGCGCGCGTCGAGCAGCCCACGGGTGGCGCTCTTCGCTGACTCGACGTCGGGCTGATCGAAAGGGTTGATCCCAAGCATTTGACCGGCGATGGCGGTGGCATACTCCCAGACGATGAACTGCGCGCCCAACGAGCCGCTGATGAGAATCTCGCCCTCGTGGTGCTCAAAGAAGTGAAACTCGTTTGCCTCATCGACAAGTCGGACGATCTGAAGATCGGAGGGGCGTGATTCGACCTCGGGAGATACGGGCAGAAGCGGTACGGGCAAAATACCGGTGCCCTCCTTGCCGGTGGATTCTGCGACCAGTTGCTCGATCCAATCCGGCAACCCCACGATGTGGGTGCCGTCTGTGATCAGAGCGAGCTTGTCGCGCCGAGGAGCGCCTCCCGCGATAGCGGCGGCGAGCACTAGTGCGGGGTTATCGGGGCTGTCGATCGCTACTTCGAGCAGTGATGCGTCTGCTTCGTCGAGGAGTTCGGTGATATCGACGCCTGCAAGGCCCGTGGGTACCAGTCCAAACGCAGTCAATGCGGAGTAACGCCCGCCGACATTTGGGTCGGCATTGAACACGGTGTAGCCATCCGCGCGAGCGGCTTGATCCATAGGCGAACCCGGGTCTGTCACCACGATGATCCGATCAAGCGGATCAATGCCGAGATCACGGAAGGCTGCCTCGAACACCCGCTTCGCAGAGTCGGTTTCGACCGTGGCACCAGACTTCGACGAAACGACCAGGGCAGTCCGCGCGAGATCGCCATCGGCGCCGCCGTCGATGGCGGCCAGCAACTGCCCAGGAGCGGTGGTATCGACGATCACGAGCGGCACGCCTGAGGTCTGTGCAATCACCTCGGGTGCCAGTGATGAACCGCCCATGCCGGCGAGCACGATGCGAGTGATGCCCTTGGCAACAAGCTCCTCACGAAGCGCGAGAATCTCCTCTACCAGGGGGCGCGAGACGCTCACGGCGTCGACCCACCCGAGCCGCTTAGTCGCTTCGGCCTCGGCATCGGGGCCCCACAGGCTGGAATCGCCGGCGGTGATTCCAGAAGCAACGAGGGATCCCACCAGCGTCGGCAGTGTCTGTTCAACGACCGACTTGACGTGGCCGCTCAGGTGGATCGCGAAGGTCACCGGGCTGCCGCGTCTTTCAGCGCTGATTCAACGGTGCCTTGCAGGTCGTGCCACGAAGCGATGAACTTCGAAACACCCTCATCTTCAAGCACCTGGGTAACGTCATCAACATCGACGCCCACAGCGGCGAGCGAGTCAATAACGCTGTGCGCGTCGGCGTAGTTGGCGGTGATGGTGTCACCCGTGACGACACCGTGGTCGAACGTTGCTTGCAGCGTCTTTTCGGGCATCGTGTTCACGGTTCCCGCAGCGACCAGCTCCGTGACATACAGGGTGTCGGGCAACGCGGGGTCTTTCACTCCCGTGGATGCCCACAGTGGGCGCTGCACGTTCGCGCCAAAGCCCACGAGGTCTTGGGCACGCTTCTCGGCGAACTTCTGCTCAAACAGTTCGTAGGCGAGACGCGCGTTCGCAATGCCAGCCTTCGAAAGCAGAGCAGTCGCTTCGTCGGTGCCGATTGCCTTGAGGCGGTTGTCTACTTCGGTATCAACGCGCGAGACGAAGAATGATGCCACCGAGTGGATGCCAGTCAGGTCGATCCCGGCGCTGTGGGCGCGCTCGAGGCCTGCGAGATACGCGTCGATGACATCGGCGTAGCGCTCCAGGCTGAAGATCAGTGTGACGTTGACACTGATGCCCGCAGCGATTGTCTTGGTGATGGCCGGCAAACCAGCTTTGGTTGCTGGAATCTTGATCAGCACGTTGGGACGGTCAACAGCCTGATACAGGTCTTTGGCCTGCGCGATCGTCTCTTCGGTGTTGTGAGCGAGGTCGGGGGAGACCTCGATGGAAACGCGACCGTCGACGCCGTTGCTTGCGTCGTAGATCGGACGGAAGATGTCGCAAGCGTCGCGCACGTCGGTCGTGGTGAGCGAGAAGATCGTGTCGTCTACCGTCGCCCCCTTGCCGGCCTGAGCGGCTATTGCTTCTTCGTAGCCGATACCTGCCGAAATTGCGCCCTGGAAGATCGTCGGATTGGTGGTCACGCCGACGACGTCGCGGGTCGAGATCAGTTCGCTGAGGTTGCCCGAGGCAATACGGTCGCGCGAGAGGTCATCGAGCCAGATGCTGACGCCTGCGTGGGAAAGGTCGGCGGTGGGGGTGGTGCTCATGCGTTCTCCTTGATGGTTTCGCGCGCCGCTTCAACAACGGCCTCAGCGGTGATGCCGAACTTCTGGAACAGGGTCTTGTAGTCGGCGGAGGCGCCAAAGTGCTCGATCGAAACCGAGCGGCCGGTGTCTCCGACGAGGTGGCGCCACGTGAGGCCAATTCCGGCTTCAACCGAAACGCGCGCCTTGACAGCAGCAGGAAGCACAGACTCCCGATAGTCGGCGTCTTGCTCGTCGAACCACTCGAGTGATGGCACCGACACGACGCGCGCACCGATACCCTCAGCCGCCAGCGTTTCGCGCGCTGCTACCGCGAGTTGTACCTCTGAGCCGCTCGCGATGAGCAGCACATCGGGCGCGCCGTTGGCAGCATCCACCAGCACATAGGCGCCCTTGGCCACTCCTGCTGTCGATGCGAACTCGTCGCCCGAGGCATCGCCTTCGCCGCGGGGGAACACCGGAATGTTCTGGCGGGTCAGCGCAATACCCGATGGGCCCTCGTTGCGGCGCAAGATCTCAAGCCATGCCGCCGAAGTCTCGTTCGCATCGGCCGGGCGTACAACAGCGAAGTTGGGGATCGCGCGAAGCGTGGCAAGCTGCTCAATCGGCTGGTGTGTGGGGCCGTCCTCGCCCAGCGCTACCGAGTCGTGTGTCCACACAAACACCGACGGGATGTTCATCAGCGCAGCCAACCGGACCGCCGGGCGCATGTAGTCGCTGAAAATCAGGAACGTGCCACCGAACGCACGGGTGGGGCCGTGAAGGATGATTCCATTGACGATCGCGCCCATGGCGTGCTCGCGGATGCCGAAGTGGAGCACGCGACCGTAGGGGTCACCGGACCATTCGCTCGTTGACCACTGGGTGGGGATGAACGATTTCGCACTCTTGATGGTGGTCAAGTTCGACTCTGCCAGGTCGGCCGAGCCGCCCCATAGTTCGGGGAGTTCGGCCGCGAGAGCGTTGATGACCGTGCCCGATGCGGCACGGGTCGATACGTCCTTGCCCGCTTCGAACGTGGGCAATGCGTCATCGATGTTCTCGGGGAGCGCCTTTGCCTCGAGCCGATCAAGCAGCGCCTTGCGTTCGGGGTTCGCGTTCGCCCACGCATCAAAAGAGCGCTGCCATTCGGCACGCGCCTCAGCGGCACGGTCTTTGAGTGCGCGAGTGTGAGCAATCACGTCGTCTGCGACGACGAAAGACTGCTCAGGGTCAAAGCCGAGCACCTTCTTGGTCGCAGCGAGCTCATCGCCGCCCAGCGCCGAGCCGTGAATCTTGCCGGTGTTCTGCTTGCCGGGGGACGGCCACCCGATGATCGTCTTCAGAATGATGAGAGACGGCTTCTCAGACTCGCTCTTTGCCGCCTCAATTGCCGCGTGCAGTTCGGCGACGTCTTCGACGTAGTCGCCTGTCTTCTTCCAGTCGACCGTCTGAACGTGCCAGCCGTATGCCTCGTAACGAGCAGCGACGTCTTCGGTGAATGCGACATTGGTGTCATCTTCGATCGAGATCTGGTTGGAATCGTAGATGGCGATCAAGTTGCCCAGCGCCTGGTGGCCAGCAAGTGATGACGCTTCACTGGTAACACCTTCTTGCAGGTCGCCATCACCAGCGATGACATAGATGTTGTGATCGAAGGGCGAGGTGCCCGCCGCCGCATCCGGGTCGAACAATCCGCGCTCATAGCGTGCGGCATAGGCGAAGCCGACCGCCGACGCCAGGCCCTGGCCGAGTGGACCAGTGGTGATCTCGACACCGTCGGTGTGGCCGTACTCCGGGTGCCCTGGAGTCAGTGAGCCCCACGTGCGCAACGCCTTCAAATCGTCGAGCTCGAGACCGAAGCCGCCCAAGTACAACTGAACGTACTGGGTCAGAGATGAGTGGCCGACCGAGAGAATGAAGCGGTCGCGTCCCAGCCAGTCGGTATCGGTCGGGTCATGACGCAACACACGCTGGTACAGCAGGTATGCAGCGGGAGCGAGGCTCATCGCGGTGCCAGGGTGGCCGTTGCCCACCTTCTCTACGGCATCAGCCGCAAGCACACGGGCGGTGTCCACCGCACGCCGATCGATTTCATCCCAACGCAGTTCCGACACAAAAGGCCTTTCTCGAGGAGCGCCCGCTTTCCGCCAAATCCCAGCCCGCATTCCGGACAAGAGAGGGGGATGAGGCGCGAGACGCGCGTGCAGTCTCAGCATAGCGAAGGGGTATGCCCGGGGCCTCATGTGAACGATTGTGTGTCACAGTCTTTCGCTAGGTCGAGTACCAATCGTGTGTTCGGAGGGCATTTTGACGTGATTTGCAGCATTGCGGAAGTCGCGGGAGGGCGGAGGCGCACGTCATTGAATGCCATAGACTTGACCGGGCTCACAAGACTTCGATAGCGGGGGCGATGGACATTTCGACGACGGCGGCTTCTCAGACGTCCGTTTCTGCATCCTCGGCTGCGAACCAGAGTTTCGGCACGACGATCCGCGCCTACATCGCGTTGACGAAACCGCGCGTGCTTGAACTCCTCTTGGTGACAACTGTTCCGGTCATGATTCTCGCCGCTGGTGGTCTGCCCGATTTGTGGCTTGTTCTCGCCACGGTGATTGGTGGGTCGCTGAGTGCGGGGTCTGCCGCAGCGTTCAACATGTACCTCGATCGCGATATTGACGCGCACATGAAGCGCACGGTGAACCGACCTTTGGTTACCGGCGAGGTGTCACCGCGTGCTGCCTTGATCTTCTCGTGGGTGCTTGCTATCGGCTCGACGGCCTGGCTGTGGGTTACGACAAACTGGTTGGCTGCAACGCTCTCGGCCGCCGCGATCTTCTTTTATGTCGTCATCTACACGATGATCCTCAAGCGCCGAACGGAACAGAACATCGTTTGGGGCGGAATTGCGGGTTGCTTCCCCGTGCTCATCGGCTGGACAGCTGTCACCGGTTCGCTCGCATGGGCGCCATTCATCCTTTTCGTGGTGGTGTTCCTCTGGACCCCGCCGCACTACTGGCCGCTGTCCATGAAATACAAGGATCAGTACGACGACGTGCACGTGCCGATGCTTGGAGCTACCCGCAGCAGCTCGCAGGTTGGCTTGCAGGTCATTCTTTACGCATGGGCCACGCTCGTGTGTTCGTTGCTCCTGATACCCGTCGCTGGTATGGGCCTGGTCTACAGCGTGTCTGCCGTGGTCTTCGGCGGATGGTTCATCTACGAATCGCACCGTCTCTACAATCGGTCAGTCCGCGGTGAAGAGCCCAAGCCGATGCGGGTTTTCCACGCCTCGATCAGCTACTTGACACTGCTGTTCATCGCGATCGCGGTTGATCCGCTGTTGCCTTTCTGAGCTGACAACAAAGCAACGCCCTCCCGCTCAGCGGAAGGGCGTTGCTTATTGCCGTGAGTCAGTTTGTTCTTGGGCGACTCTAGTTCTTTGGTGGCTCATTGCCGTCGGTCTGCTCAGCAGCGGGCTCTACGGCCTCTACGATGATTACCTCATCAGCGGACTCCGCGACGACCGGCTCTGCATCGGTGAGGGGCTCTGCAACCTCGACAACGGGGTCAGGCTCGTAGGCGGCGGGTTCGTCGACCGCAACCTCGTCTTGGTTGTTCCAGTCGATTGGCTCGACAACCTCTACGGGCGGGTGAGCGCGAAGAGTGGATGCCGCGGCGATCGCGAGTGCGATAAGTAGACCGAGGACGCCGACACCTACGAGGATCGAACCGAGAAACGCGATGGACTGGCCGACGTAGACCTCGACGCCGGTTGCGGTGCCCTCGGTCAGCGTCACGGTCATGACGGCGATCTTGTCTGTCACGAGCGATACGCCGTAGGCGAGCGAGGCGAGGGAAGCAACGATAAGTGCCCAGAACGGGATGCTGCGGACCAAAGCGGGGCGAGTGTTCATGGTGATGGGAGGACTCCTTCTGAATGGCGCGGCCGAAACCGCAGTACGGATAGCCTGACGTGGCTCACCGACGGGATGGTATGTGAATTCAATGAGTTAGCTATGAACTGGAGCCTTCAATTTCATCACGACGACCGTCATCGCCGCGACCAGCGCGACAGCCAGTGTCATATGAATGTTGACCAGAACGATCGGCAGACCTGTGCGTGCCTGCCACAGGCCGATGACGATCTGCAGCAATTCTGTCGCGAGCAACAACCCGGTCCATAGCGGCAGGCGCTGCGCAGAGGGCATCTTCCACGCCGCAGCGAACAGCACCAGTGACAACGCGAAGGTCACGTAGGCCGGCCATGAGTGCACGTGCTGCAACAGCTCAGCATCCAAGCCATTGCGCGCGGCTCCGCCGTCTCCAGCGTGAGGCCCCGATCCGGTCACAAGAATGCCGACCACGACCGTCACGGCGACGCCGAGTGAGGTGAAATGGGCGACAGTTGCGTACCAACGCGGTACGACACGTGTGCGCGCTCCGGGTTGCGCGTAGACGCGCACCAGCAAGACGGCTGCGAGGGAAACGAGCACCGCAGACGCAAAGTAGTGAAGACCAACGACGTAAGGGTTCAGGTTTGTGAGTACCGTGATGCCGCCGATGATCGCCTGCAACGGCACGTAAAGCCCGATCACCAGCGACAGCCAAAACAGATCTCGCCGCTGTCGACGCATGCGCACAACGAACAAGAACATCAGGATCGCAACGATCACCAACACGAAGGTCAACATGCGGTTACCGAACTCGATGACACCGTGAATGCCCATCGCCTCAGTCGCAACGAATGATTCCTCAGTGCATCGAGGCCAGGTCGGGCAACCGAGCCCTGAACCTGTCAGACGGACGAGCCCGCCGGTCGCCACAATGCCGATCTGCACAACAAGGGTCGTCCACGCCATGGCGATCACGCGACGATCGACGGTGTTCGGGAGTCGGGACCAAAGTCGACGTATGAGTCCCGGCTGAGGGATTGTGGTCGTGTCGATCGACATCGAGGTGAGCCTCCTGGGCTGTTTCTTTGTGGGGCGCGCGTAATTTCAAACGTCACACCGTGACCTGTTACACAGGTGAACCCTGTAGAATCGAGCAAGTCGGGCGGCCGCGTTCTGCGCGAAATCACCACCGACAGTCTAGGCGCGATGGTCAGCGCCGCTTGAGCAGGGCCCACCAGCGGCATCCCCCTTCGGTAACTCCATCGAAGGAGCAGGAGTGCCGGGGCGGATCACACCGCCGGGGCTCGGAGGAGAACGTGAATGTCTGATGTGCTGATCGATCGACCCGAACTCGATGGCCTGGGCCAATACGAGTTCGGCTGGCACGATGCCGATGCCGCGGGAGCGAGCGCGACACGTGGCATCAACGACAAGGTCGTGCGAGACATTTCGGCGCTTAAGAGCGAGCCGGAATGGATGTTGAAGGCTCGGTTGAAGGGCCTTGACCTCTTTGGTCGTAAGCCGATGCCGACATGGGGAGCAGACCTCAGCGGGATCGACTTCGACAACATCAAATACTTTGTGCGCTCTACTGAGAAGCAGGCGCAAACCTGGGAAGACCTTCCCGAAGAGATTCGGGACACGTACGAGAAGCTCGGCATTCCCGAGGCAGAGCGTCAGCGGCTGGTCTCTGGTGTGGCAGCGCAGTACGAGTCTGAGGTCGTGTACCACCAGATCCGCGAGGATCTTGAAGAACAGGGTGTCATCTTCATGGACACCGACACGGCGTTGCGCGAGCACCCGGAGTTCTTCACCGAGTACTTCGGAACGGTGATCCCGTCGGGCGACAACAAGTTCGCCGCTCTCAACACCGCCGTGTGGTCGGGCGGATCGTTTGTGTATGTGCCTCCGGGCGTGCACGTCGATATTCCACTGCAGGCCTACTTCCGCATCAACACCGAGAACATGGGCCAGTTTGAGCGCACGCTCATCATCGCCGATGAAGGCTCGTACGTTCACTACATTGAGGGCTGCACCGCCCCGATCTACAAGAGCGACTCCCTTCACTCAGCTGTGGTGGAGATCATCGTGAAGAAGAACGCACGCGTTCGCTACACGACGATTCAGAACTGGTCGAACAACGTGTACAATCTCGTCACCAAGCGTGCGGTCGCGCACGAAGGGGCGACGATGGAGTGGGTTGATGGCAACATCGGCTCGAAGGTGACGATGAAGTACCCGTCGATCTTCCTCGTAGGCGAGCACGCCAAGGGAGAGACTCTTTCGGTCGCTTTTGCTGGCCCCGGTCAGCACCAGGACGCGGGCGCCAAGATGGTGCACATGGCTCCGTACACGCAGTCATCGATCGTCTCGAAGTCGATCGCACGTGGTGGTGGTCGCGCCGGATACCGCGGTGAGATTCGAGTCGAAGCCAATGCACATCACTCGGCCAACACGGTGCGCTGTGACGCATTGCTGGTGGACTCGATCTCGCGCTCTGACACCTATCCAGCAATCGACATCCGCGTCGATGACGTTCAGCTTGGGCACGAGGCAACAGTCTCGAAGGTCAGCGAGGAGCAGCTTTTCTATCTCCAGTCCAGGGGCATGCCCGAAGACGAAGCGATGGCGATGATCGTCCGCGGCTTTATCGAGCCGATTGCGCGTGAATTGCCGATGGAATATGCACTTGAACTCAACAAGCTCATTGAAATGGGCATGGAAGGCAGTGTCGGCTAGATGACGGCAACAACTCAGGCACCCGCAGTGGTGCCAGGTTCCAGCGCGCACTCCCACGGGGCAGGATCGGTGGTTCCTGTGCAGACTCGTTCCGCGCGTCCCACCTCTTATTCGCCAGAAGACTTCGGTACCCCCACGGGCCGAGAAGTCAACTGGAAGCACACCCCGATGGATCGGATCGCTGCCTTATTGGTAGACGAAGCAACCGAATCCGCCGCTGAAAACGCCATCGAGTACGACCTCAGTGCCGTACCCGACGGCTTCGTCATTGCTTCGACTGGCCACCACGCGGCTGTTCGCGGTGAGGTGTTCCGCCCCGAAGACATCACGGGAGCACTCGCCTGGCACCACGGCGAGAACGCCCTCCATCTGCGCATCCCCGCGAACGCAGAACTAAGTGAGCCGGTGCGCGTTGATTTGCGCGGTCGCGGTGGCCACGCCCAGGCGCACATCATCATCGAAGCAATGCCGAACTCGCACGGACGGGTGGTGTTGTACCACTCCGGATCGGCGCAGTACGCGCAAAACGTTGAGATCATCGCGCGCGACGGCTCGGCGCTCACGGTGATCACAGTGCAGCGTTGGGACGACGACGCGGTGCACCTTGCCGCACACCAGGCGCGAGTTGATCGCGACGCAACTCTCACTCACATCGTGGCTAGCCTCGGCGGCAGTGTCGTGCGCGTGAACCCGTCGGTCGAACTTGCCGGCACCGGATCGCGTGGCAACCTTTTCGGCCTCAGCTTCTCTGATAGCGGCCAGCACCTCGAGAGTCAGGTCTTTCTGCACCACAAGGGTGCAGAAACTGTCGGCGACGTCTTGTACAAGGGCGCGTTGCAGGGCTCCGGAGCACGCAGCGTCTGGATCGGCGACGTTCTTATCGGACCGGATGCCACAGCAACCGACTCGTACGAAGCGAACCGCAACCTCGTCTTGACCGACGGTGCTCGCGCCGACTCAATTCCGAACCTCGAGATTCAGACCGGCGATATTCGCGGTGCTGGACACGCGAGTGCAACGGGTCGATTCGACGACGAGCAACTGTTCTACTTGCAGGCCCGCGGCATCACTGAAGACGAGGCTCGTCGACTTGTCGTGCTTGGCTTCCTGACCGAGATCGTTCAGAAGATCGGCATCGACTCGCTCGAAGCCGAACTGATCGGCGCCGTCGAGGAAGAGCTGGCCCAGGAGGGGACCCGATGACCGCTCAGCGCGCCTGCGCACTCAGCGAGCTCGAGCAGGATGCTGCCAAGCGCGTGGAGGTCGATGGCGTCGCCATCTCGCTGGTTCTCGATTCCAACGGCGAGGTCCACGCCATCGGTGACACCTGCACTCACGGTGATGTGTCACTGTCCGAAGGCTTCGTCGACGGTGACACGCTTGAGTGCTGGGCCCACGGCTCGGCATTCTCGCTGATCACCGGCAAGCCCCTCAATCTCCCTGCATTCGAGCCCGTCCCGGTATTCGTCGTCACTATCGACGGCGACGACGTGCTCATTGACCCGAACGTGAAGAAGGAAATCTGATGTCTGTTCTTGAGATCCGCGACCTGCATGTCACGGTCGAAACGGAAGAGGGAACCACCCCCATCCTCAACGGCCTGTCGCTCACCCTGCGCAAAGGCGAAACCCACGCGATCATGGGCCCCAACGGCTCGGGCAAGTCGACGCTTGCCTACACAATCGCCGGTCACCCCAAATACACCGTCACCGGCGGTTCCATCACGCTCGACGGTGAAGACGTTCTTGAGATGACGGTTGACGAGCGGGCACGTGCGGGACTCTTCCTCGCGATGCAGTACCCCGTGGAAATCCCGGGCGTCACCGTGACGAACTTCTTGCGTACCGCGAAGACCGCCATTGACGGTGAAGCTCCGGCTATTCGCACGTGGACAAAAGAGGTCAAGCAATCGATGAAAGACCTGCGCATGGACCCGAAGTTCGCCGCGCGCAACGTCAATGAAGGTTTCTCGGGCGGCGAAAAGAAGCGCCACGAGATCCTTCAGCTTGAGCTGCTCAAGCCTCAGTTCGCGGTGCTCGACGAAACTGATTCAGGTCTCGACGTTGACGCACTGAAGGTCGTTTCTGAGGGCGTCAACCGCGCGAAGGAAACCACCGATCTTGGTGTGCTACTCATCACGCACTACACGCGGATCCTTCGATACATCCGTCCCGACTTCGTGCACGTGATGGTTGCTGGCCGCATCGTCGAGGAAGGCGGGTCTGAATTGGCCGATCGTCTCGAAGATGAAGGTTATGACCGCTATCTTGAGCCCGCAGTCGACACTGAGGCGTAGAGTCAACCTATGACCGCAACGCTCAGTCCCGAGAAGTTCGATGAGGTCACCGAGGCTCTCAAAGATGTGATGGATCCCGAACTGGGGATCAACGTCGTTGACCTCGGTCTCATCTATGACCTCAGCTGGGATGACGAAAACGATGCTCTCGTCATCCACATGACCCTGACATCAGCCGGATGCCCGTTGACAGACGTGCTTGAAGAACAGACGGCGCAGTCTCTGGACGACGTCGTCGACCAGTTTCGGATCAACTGGGTCTGGATGCCGCCATGGGGTCCGGAGCGGATCACTGACGACGGTCGTGACATGATGCGGGCGCTCGGCTTCGCCATCTGACGTCGTATTTCGCGGTCGATGCCCTCGGCGGTTGCCGGTCGGTAGGCTCAACGGGTGAGCGTTATTCCCCTTGAAGCACTGCCTATCGATGAGTTGCGTCAGCGCTCCAGTACGAAGTGGCGGCGATATCCGGCAGACGTCTTGCCTCTATTCGTCGCCGAGACTGACTTCGCGTTGGCGCCGGCGATCTCGCGCGCTCTCTTTCGCGCGGTCGAACTCGGCGACACCGGCTACACCCCTCCTGAACCAGGCATTCGGAATGCTTTTGTTGACTTTGCGCAACGTCGATATGGGTGGAGCATCGACCCCGCGGGAGTGCGCTGGACGTGCGACGTCATCATGGGGGTGGTCGAGCTGCTCCGCGTGGTCACACAACCCGGCGACCGCGTGATTGTCACCCCGCCGGTGTACCCGCCGTTCTACGACACGATCGTTGAGGCCGGCGCTGAAGTGGAACGGGTGCCCTTGCTGCACACCGATGCAGGTTGGGAGCTTGATCTTCCGGGTATCGAGACGGCTCTTGCCGCGGGTGCCCGCTGCGTTTTGCTGTGCAACCCACACAACCCGACCGGCACCGCGCACTCTAAAGCCAGCCTCGCGGCTCTCGCCGATCTCGCTGACACTTTTGGCGTCGCGGTGATCAGCGATGAGATTCATGCTCCGCTCGTGCAGCCGTCGGTCACATTTACTCCTTTCCTTGAGGCCTCGGCCGTAGCCGCACGAGTCGGGTACGTCGTCACGAGCGCAAGCAAAGCGTTCAACACCGCCGGTCTCAAGTGCGCACTCATGGTAGCCAGCAACCCGGCGACGATCAGCGTAGTTCAGTCGCTGCCCGACGAAGTCGAGTGGCGTACCGGACTGTTCGGAGCGATCGCAGCGGTCGCGGCGTTTGCGCCAGAAAGCGATGAGTGGCTTGACTCCCTTCTCGCGCGGCTCGATGAGAACGCTCGTCTGCTTGCAGTCCTGCTCGCGGAGCACGTGCCCGAAGCAAAGTATGAGATTCCGGATGCTGGATTCTTGGGCTGGGTCGATCTGACAGCGTTTGGTTGGGGGGCAAACCCCGCCGAGCGGATTCTGCAAGAGGCGAAGGTGGCGCTGAACCCTGGCCCAGACTTTGGCGAACAGGGAACTGGGCACGTGCGCATCAACTTTGGCTGTTCGCCCGACGTGCTTCGCGACGCGGTCGAGCGAATCGGCGTGATCACGCGCTCGTGAGCGGGTCGCGCTCATCCGCAGCGAATTCGACCGTTCCGTCGATTGTCAGACCTCGGCCTTACCCAGTCGCCAGTACCCCATGAAGGCGACTGCTCGGCGGTCGACGCCGCAGTCAGATACTAAGTGGCG
This sequence comes from Microbacterium sp. NPDC076911, assembly GCF_040687125.1. Classification (NCBI taxonomy): domain Bacteria; kingdom Bacillati; phylum Actinomycetota; class Actinomycetes; order Micrococcales; family Microbacteriaceae; genus Microbacterium; species Microbacterium sp. NPDC076911. The sequence goes on from NZ_JBFBMP010000006.1 coordinate 128,742, forward strand.
GCGCAACGTCTTGATTGCGCTGGCTTCACCGGCAAGCCAGGAGTAGAGGGGGCGCTTTTCAGGGCCGCGCCACCTTTCGCCGTGCGCGGAACCTCCCACAAAATCTCAGTGTCAACGTCTATCTCTTCGACCTCGCCGCCTCGGCCCTCGGGGGCAAGACACACGACGGCGGCCTTCACAGCCTCCAGCAGGTACTCGTGCCGACGCCTTACATTACTTCGTGCGCGTCGCATGTGCGAACTCAATGTCGCATCTCCGTGGTTGATCGGCGGGGTTGCGGGCTTCGTCCGACAGATCCTCAGCCGGCGCACTCTATACTTGGGGGTCGACCCGATCGCTCGATCACTCTGGCCCCCACTCTCATCTCAAAGGAACGGACGTTTCGCTGTGCTCTCCGTGCACGACCTCGAAATCCGCGTAGGCGCGCGCATCCTGATGTCGGACGTTTCGTTCCGTGTCTCGAACGGCGACAAAGTAGGACTCGTTGGTAGAAACGGGGCGGGCAAGACCACACTGACAAAGGTGCTGGCCGGCGACCTGATTCCGGCAGACGGACGCGTCGACACTTCGGGAGAGCTCGGGTACCTGCCTCAGGATCCCCGCACCGGCGACCCAGAAATGCTCGCGCGCACGAGAATCCTTGACGCGCGCGGTCTCGGCACGCTTTCCCTCGGTATGCACGAAGCGTCTTTGGCGATGGGAGATGCTGACCCTGAGGTTGCCGCACGCGCAATGCGTAAGTACAGCAACCTCACCGAACGCTTTGAAGCACAGGGTGGCTATGCCGCCGAAGCCGAAGCCGCATCGATCGCGCACAATCTCTCACTGCCCGATCGCATTCTCGACCAGCAGTTGAAAACGCTTTCGGGTGGTCAGCGTCGCCGCATCGAGCTCGCGCGCATCCTCTTTTCAGATGCGGATTCGATGATCCTGGATGAGCCCACAAACCACCTGGACGCCGACAGCGTCGTGTGGTTGCGCGAGTTCTTGAAGGGCTACAAAGGTGGACTGATCGTGATCAGTCACGATGTCGAGCTCGTCGGTGAGACGGTCAACCGTGTCTTCTATCTTGACGCCAATCGCCAGGTCATCGATGTCTACAACATGAACTGGAAGAACTACTTGCGCCAGCGCGTGGCTGACGAAGAACGCCGCAAGAAAGAGCGTGTCAACGTCGAGAAGAAGGCCACCCAGTTGCAGATGCAGGCTGCACGTTTCGGTGCAAAGGCATCGAAGGCAGCCTCCGCGCATCAGATGGTCGCTCGTGCAGAGAAGATGCTTTCGGGGCTTGACGATGTTCGTCAAGAAGAGCGCGTCGCCAAGCTTCGCTTTCCGAAGCCCGCAGCCTGTGGCAAGACGCCGCTGATGGCTACGGGGCTGTCGAAGTCCTATGGCTCGCTTGAGATCTTTACTGACGTCGATCTCGCGATCGACCGTGGCTCCAAGGTCGTCATTTTGGGGCTCAACGGTGCAGGAAAGACCACCCTGTTGCGAATTCTCGCTGGCGTCGATCAGCCCGATACCGGTCAGCTCGAGCCTGGACACGGTTTGAAGATCGGCTACTACGCGCAGGAGCACGAGAACCTCGACGTCAATCGCTCGGTGCTTGAAAACATGATGTCTGCCGCTCCTGACATCAACGCCACTGAAGCGCGTAAGGTACTCGGCTCATTCCTCTTCACGGGTGACGATGTGCTCAAGCCAGCTGGCGTGCTCTCTGGCGGTGAGAAGACGCGACTGTCGTTGGCCACGCTCGTCGTTTCCAGCGCAAACATGTTGCTCCTCGACGAGCCAACGAACAACCTTGACCCGGCTTCGCGTGAAGAGATCCTCGGGGCCCTCGCGCACTACGAGGGCGCTGTCGTACTCGTCTCGCACGATGAAGGTGCGGTTTCTGCGCTCAACCCCGAGCGGGTGCTGATCCTGCCCGACGGTGTCGAAGACCTCTGGGGTCGCGACTACATCGACCTGATCACGCTTGCGTAGTCAGGGGCGGTAGCCGATCGCGTCAATCAGGGCATCTTCGTCGTCTGAGTCGCGATCGCGCCGGCGGGGTGCTGGTGGTCGCGCAGCGGCGGGTTTCGGCGTCTCGCCCGAGCTGGCTGCCTCATCTTCTTCATCTTCGCGCCGGTGCTGACGCTCGGTGCGAATGACGTAGCCGATGAAAACGAACCCCATGACCGCGAACAGGATCCACTGAATCGCGTACGACAAGTGCGGGCCAGGGTCTTCTGAAGGCTTGTCCAGCGCTGCAGGCGTCGTTGCCATGGCCGGGTCTTCAGACACCATCAAGCCATACACGCTGAGGTCCATCCTGGCTCCTGCGTCAGCGTTGATGGTGGCAGCGACGAGGGGCACGTTGATGGTGGGCACTTGCCCCTCAGGCGCGGAGCGCCCAGAAGAGGGGAGTGCTTCGCTGGGGCGCAACCGCACAACCACCGTGACCTCGCCAGTGGGTGCAGCGGGCACGACGTCTGGATCAGGTTGGTCTACACCGGGCGCAACCCAGCCACGATCGATGAGAACTACTCGGCCATCGTTCGTTTCGAACGGAACGAGCACTTCGAAAGCTGCGGTTCCGCCGTGCGGGCGGTTGCGCACGAGCAGTTCTTCGTCAGACAAATACTGTCCGACGAGCTCGACCGGCCGCCACTCGTCTTCGGTGAGCAAATCGCTGCCCACCGGCACCAAATCGCCCAGCGCGACCGGTGTGGCGTCGTAGTTCTGCTCGACGAGGGCGAGCTGTTCAGCTCTACTCTCGTTACGCGTGAACTGCCAGTACGACAAGAATCCGCACGCGATCGCAAAGACGATTGCGATCGCGACATAGATCGTCCATCGGCCCGCGCGCGGCAGGTTTTGCATGCTCACGCCGTTGCGCGACCGGCTCACGTCGCCGTCTCCGTGGTCGAAGGATCCAGTGGCCCCACTGAGACAGGAAAATCTCGGGCGGCAAGGTAATCGCGCAAAAAGCCTCGATGCTCGTCGCAGGCAACCCAGGTCTTCACACGGTCAGTGGCGTGAATACGAGGATTCCGCCACTCCACGCGCCAGCTTGCCTCGGCTCGGCAGCCAGCCCGCGAGCAGACTGCACGCTCAGCATCCCTCTCAATCACGAACTATCGCTCCCAGACTCTGGCTGACCGTGGGGCTTACCCTCTTCAATTCGAATCACTGTGGAATCGGTGGGCACCGGCTTCGGCGTAGCAGCAGCGGCGGGAAGTGCACGCTCGGGATTCTGTGCGCCGTTACCCAGATCTTCAGAGTTGTTCGCATTCACCACGGCAATGTAGGGCAACACAATCGCCGCTATGCCAAATAGCCAGGTTTGCCAGCCATACGGAGTGATGAGAACCATCAAAAGGAAACACACCATGCGGATCGCCATCATGATCAAGTACCGACGCGAACGCGCGCTTGCATCGTCGCGTGGCGCGCGCGGCAGCGATGTCGCAGATTGTGGCTGGTCTGGTCTCTTCACGGTGTATCCAGCCTACGCCGCGAATGGCACGACTGGCGGTCGCAGGTAGGCTGGGGCAGTTCCGTTCGCAACCCTGGGAGTGCCACCATGTCCGCTGATCGCGTCGTTCTCGTTACCGGTGGAAACCGCGGAATTGGCAAAGCCATTGCCGAGCGGTTTGTCGCAGCAGGGTACAAGGTAGCTGTCACGGCTCGTTCGGGCGAAGGTCCTGAAGGAACTCTCACGGTGCGCGCGGATGTGACGGATGCTGCCGCAGTCGACGCGGCGTTCACTGAGGTCGAATCCACGCTCGGACCTGTCGAGATCGTCGTTGCCAATGCAGGAGTCACCAAAGACATGCTGCTTCTGCGCATGAACGAGGATGACTTTGACAGCGTCGTCGCCACGAACCTCGGCGGCACGTTTCGGGTCGTCAAGCGCGCATCGAAGGGAATGCTACGGGCTCGCTGGGGCCGCGTAATTCTCATCTCGAGTGTCGTCGGTCTCTACGGCTCGGCCGGCCAAATCAACTACTCCGCTTCTAAGAGCGCCCTTGTCGGTTTTGCGAGATCGCTTACTCGCGAACTTGGCGGCAGAGGGATCACCGCGAACGTCATCGCCCCAGGTTTCATCGAAACGGATATGACGGCCGCGCTGCCGGAAGAGACCCAAGAGCAATACAAGAAGACGATTCCGGCTGGTCGTTTCGCGACGCCCGATGAGGTTGCTGGCGCTGTGGTGTGGATGGCCTCAGACGATGCTGCCTACATCTCGGGCGCTGTTATTCCGGTCGACGGCGGACTGGGCATGGGCCACTAGGGCAGCAGCGCGATAACCTCGCTCAGATCGACTGCACCGACGACGAGATCCGCCTTCGCTCGCACCGCGGGCTTGGCGTTGAACGCAATTCCTAGTCCGGCGGCCTGCATCATGACCAGGTCGTTGGCGCCATCGCCGATGGCGAAGGTGAGTTGGCGTGACACCCCTGCACGCGTGGCCCATTCGATAAGGGTGTCGGCTTTGGCCTGCGCATCGACGATCGCGCCGTCGATGGCGCCCGTCAACGCGCCATCGGCGACGGCCAGGCGATTCGCTCGCCACATGTCGATGCCGAGAGCCGGCGCGACGGTGTCGAGAATCTCGTGAAAACCGCCTGAAACGACGCCCACGAGGCCGCCGCGTGTATGCACGGCGCTGACGAGTTCCTCGACCCCAGGCGTCGGCTCGATGCGCGAGAGCACACGTTCGAACGATGACACCTGAACGCCGGTCAGCGCATCCACGCGCGATCGAAGGCTCGCGGCGAAGTCGACTTCACCGCGCATCGCCGCCTCGGTTGCGGCAGCGACCTCGGGTCCGCGTCCTGCTTCGTCAGCGATCAGCTCGATGACTTCGTTGCGAATGAGGGTTGAATCTGCGTCGAGCACGACGAGAAAGCGTGCGGCAAGAGCGGGCATCCTTCCACGCTAGTGTGAGCCGCGCGCTCGTGCGCACACATCATCGCTCGACGTGGATGCCTTTGCCTACGACGGTGATGCCTGACTCAGTGATTGTGAAGCCCCGCTCAAGGTCACGGGTGCGGTCCACCCCGACAGTCGCCCCGTCAGCGAGCACGACATTCTTGTCGAGAATCGCGCGGTGTATTCGTGCGCCAGCGCCGACGCGCACCGAATCGAACAGCACGGACTGGGTGATCGTCGACCCGCCGGCCGCGAGAGTCCAAGGGCCGACGACGCTGAGCTCCAGGTGAGCACCCGAGAGCACCGACCCTAGCGACACGATCGAGTCAATCGCGTTGCCAATGCGATGCACGTCGTCGCGCACAAACTTCGCGGGCGGGGAGTTCACCGCTTGAGAATGGATGGGCCACAGCATGTTGTAGAGGTTGAATATCGGCAAGGTCGAGATGAGATCGCGATGCGCGTCGTAGAAAGAGTCGATCGTTCCGACATCTCTCCAGTAGTAGCGGTCGCGGTCGGTGGATCCCGGAACGTCGTTGCGGTTCATGTCGTAAACACCCGCTTCGCCGCGCTCGACGAAGTACGGCATGATGTCACCGCCCATGTCGTGATTAGACGTGGGAAGCTCCCCATCTGCCTCAACCGCTTCGATGAGGGCATCGGTGTCGAAGATGTAGTTGCCCATCGACGCGAGCACTTCATGCGGCGAATCGACCAGTCCTTCAGGGTTTTCTGGCTTCTCCAAGAACTGCTTGATTCGAGTGGGGTCCGTCTTGTCGACGTCGATGACGCCGAACTGATTTGCGAGTCCGATCGGTTGACGAATCCCCGCGACCGTTGCGCGCGCACCCGACTCAATGTGCGCCGCGAGCATCTGCTGGAAGTCCATGCGGTACACGTGGTCTGCACCGACCACGATCACGATGTCGGGCTTCTCATCGTTGATGAGATTCAAGCTCTGCAGGATCGCATCGGCTGACCCCGTGAACCAGCGCTTACCGAGGCGCTGTTGCGCGGGAACAGATGCCACGTACGAATCGAGCAAGGCCGACATTCGCCAGGTTTGAGAGATATGGCGGTCGAGACTGTGCGACTTGTACTGCGTCAAAACGACGATCTGTTGCAAGCCCGAGTTGATCAGATTCGAAATTGCGAAGTCGATCAACCGGTACTGTCCGCCAAATGGAACAGCGGGCTTTGCACGGTCTGCCGTCAGTGGCATGAGGCGTTTGCCCTCGCCGCCAGCGAGGATGATTCCGAAGACCTTCGGTGCAGGTTGCATGCCACAACCATAGAACCTGTTGCACCCGGTGTACTAGCGTTCGTGACATGCGCGTCGACATAATCACCAAGGAATATCCGCCCGAGATCTATGGAGGGGCGGGGGTGCACGTTGCGGAGCTGGTGCGTGCGCTGCGAGACGGCTCTGGGAAATCGGAGCACAACCTCGATGTGCGGGTGCACGCCTTCGGTGCCCAACGCGACGAAAGTGGCACCGAATCCTATTCAGTGCCCGCTGGCCTGAGCAGTGCGAATGCGGCTGTGCAAACCCTGGGAATCGATCTGGAGATCGTGGGTGGGGTTGCTGGCGCCGACGTGGTGCACAGTCACACTTGGTACGCGAACTTCGCAGGACACGTGGCATCGATGCTTCATGGCATTCCTCACATTGTCAGCGCGCACTCGCTCGAGCCACTTCGGCCGTGGAAAGCTGAGCAGCTGGGCGGCGGATACGCCGTGTCGAGTTGGATCGAGAAGACCGCCTACGAGAGCGCCGCGGCCGTCATCGCTGTGAGCGATGGAATGCGCAACGACATCTTGCGCAGCTATCCCGATCTCGACCCCGCCCGTGTGCGCGTCATCTATAACGGAATTGATGTTGAGGCGTGGCATCCGACCGAGAATGCTGATTTCTTGGCCAGTGAGGGCATCGATCCGACAAAACCCTCCGTGGTGTTCGTTGGGCGCATCACACGACAGAAGGGGCTTCCCTACCTGCTGCGTGCGGCCGAGTTGCTCCCCCCGGACGTCCAGTTGGTTTTGTGTGCTGGTGCGCCCGACACCCCTCAGATCATGGCCGAGGTTGAAGAGCTCGTGCGCGGCCTGCAAGCCAGCCGAGACGGTGTCATCTGGATCGATCGGCTTTTGCCACGCCATGAGCTCAGCGCGATTCTCACGGCTGCCACGACGTTCGTATGCCCTTCAGTGTACGAACCGCTAGGGATCGTGAATCTCGAGGCCATGGCTTGCGGAGCGGCTGTGGTTGGCACCGCGACCGGAGGAATCCCCGAAGTGGTTGTCGACGGTGTGACAGGTCGCCTCGTGCCGATCGAACAAATGCAGGACGGCACGGGAACACCGATCGACCCGGACGGCTTCGTCGCAGACCTCGCTCGCGTGCTTACTGAAGTGGTCAGCGATGTGCAGAAGGCCACTGAGTACGGTGTTGCAGGACGAGTGCGTGCCACAGAGAGCTTCAGTTGGGCGAAGATTGCCGAACAGACGTCGGCGCTTTACGCAGAGGTCAGCGCAAGCGGCCGATAAGCTGGGTCACATGCCGCAGGTCCTTCAGTTTTCTGACGTCGTCGTTCGCCGAAATACCCGGGAGATCATCGACCACCTCGATTGGTCGATCAATGATGATGAACGTTGGGTGATTCTCGGCCCAAACGGCGCCGGCAAGACCACCGCGCTGCAACTTGCTGACACGATGCTGCATCCGACTTCGGGCACCGTGACCATTCTGGGAGAACAGCTCGGACGCACCGACGTGTTCGAATTGCGGCCCAGAATCGGGTTTGCCTCCAGCGCGATGGCTCGCAGGATTCCGGTAGACGAAACTGTGCTGAACGTGGTGCTGACTGCGGCGTACTCGGTGCTCGGCCGTTGGCGCGAAGATTACGAAGACATCGACGAACGGCGTGCGCTTCGCGTTCTTGCCGAGTGGAAGCTCGACCACCTCGCTGATCGGCATTTCGGAACGCTGAGTGATGGCGAGCAGAAGCGAGTACAGATCGCCAGAGCGATCATGACCGACCCAGAACTGCTGCTCCTCGATGAGCCCTCGGCGAGCCTCGACCTGGGCGCGCGCGAAGAGCTTCTCGGGTTGCTGAGCGGCTACGCGACCGCACCGACTACACCGGCCATGGTGATGGTCACCCACCACGTTGAAGAGATTCCGGTCGGTTTCACTCATGTGCTGTTGCTTCGCGATGGCAAGGCCGTCGCGGCAGGACCGCTGGCGCAGAACCTCACTGCGGCTTCGCTGAGCGAGACTTTCGGCGTCGAGATTCTGCTCACCGAAGCAGACGGGCGCTATGCGGCGCGCGCCGCTCTGTAGGCGTATGTACCCTCGGGTTCCCTGAAGGGCGCCGAGCCTGGTAGGATCGTTCTTTGGTGCGCTCGCACCCCAGACTTTGACCGCACTGGCAAAATCCAGAGCACCCCCTCTCAAAGGACTTCTCATGCAGACTGACATCCACCCCGTTTACCAGGACATCGTTTTTCGCGACCTCGGTACCGGCGATACGTTCCTCACCCGCTCCACGGTGACCAGCGAAAAGACCATCGACCTCGACGGCGTCGAGTACCCGGTCATCGACGTTGAAATCTCGTCGGCTTCGCACCCGTTCTACACGGGCAAGCAGCGCATCATGGACTCGGCCGGTCGCGTCGAGAAGTTCAACCAGCGCTTCAAGAACTTCGGCAAGTAATCGTGCCACACGAAAGAGGCCCCGCTTTGTGCGGGGCCTTTTTCGTGTGCACGACACGACGGATGCAGCGCGGGGCGACGACCGTGCGCTAGCGAATCGGCCAAGCGCCGTCGACAGAATCGTCAGGCTCGATACGACCGATTTTGATGAAGTACTCGGTCAAGCTCAGTGCTTGAGAGCGTGCCCAGCCGACCTGCTGAGTGTGCAGTTCGTCGAGGGTGCCCGGCAGTTGCGTCGCGAAACGTTCGGCTATCGCCTGAGCGACGCGACCCGCTGCGATAGCATCTGCGGACGCGTTGTGAGCGCCGTCTAAGCGAACGGCGTAGTGCTGTGCAACGACTTCTAGGGTGCGTTTGCCGCGACGGTATCGATCGAAGGCCTTGTCTACGACCAATGGGTCGATAACGGGGGAGGGATCAGTGATCGGCGCGATGCCGTGGCGAAGCGCTTCGAATTTCAAGAGCGAGAAATCGTAGGGAGCGTTGTAGGCGACGACGGGAATGCCGGCGTCAAGCAGGGCGCGCAGTTCTTGGACGACCTCGGCGACGACCTCGGGGGCGGGGCGGCCCTCATTGCGCGCGTGCCGGGTGCTGATCCCATGAATAGCGGTTGCCCCTTCAGGAATCTTGATACCGGGATCTGCCAGCCAATCGCGGGCGCGCACGACTGCGCCGGTCGCGTCGAGCAGTCCGACATGGGCGGTGACGATGCGATCAGCCGAAACATCGATGCCGGTTGTTTCAAGATCGAAGACGCCGACGACGTGTGCCCACTCAGGAATGTCGAAAAGCGGAAGCTGCTCGGGCTGACACGACTGCATGCCCTTACGATATGGGCGACCTCCGACAGCGATAGTCAGGCGCACCGCGACGACAAACACTCGTAGACTCAGACGGTGACCTCAGCAAACCCGTATTTGACTCGACTGAGCGAAATCCCGGTAAGTCGACACGAGGTGTCAGTTCTCGGCGGTCGCACGGCCTACTGGGTGTACGGCCCAGATGAGGCTGAGACCACCATGATCGTGGTGCACGGCTTCCGCGGGGAGCATCATGGACTGGAACCCGTGATCGCGCACCTACCGGGAATGCGTGTCATCTCGCCCGATCTGCCTGGATTCGGCGAAACGGCGCCGCTGGTGGGTCGCACCCACGATCTGGATGCCTATTCTGCATGGCTCACCGATTTCACCGCATCGGTGGCTCCGGGCGCCGTGATTCTCGGCCACTCCTTCGGCTCGATCGTCGCGGCCGACGCGGTGGCGAAGGGGCTGGATACTCCTCGTCTGGTGCTGGTGAATCCCATCGGGGCGCCGGCGCTCGAAGGCCCTCGCGGAATCCTGACTCGGCTGGCTGTCTTTTACTACTGGGCGGGCGCAAAGCTGCCGCGTCCTGTCGGTGATGCCCTGCTGCGCAATGGCATTGTCGTGCGGGTGATGAGCGTATCGATGGCGAAGACTCGTGACAAAGAACTGCGACGATTCATTCACGACCAGCACGACACATACTTCTCGCGGTTCGGGGATCGTGATGTTCTGCATCAAGCTTTTGTCACGTCGGTGTCTAATGATGTGCGAGCGAGCGCACCCGCGATTGTTCAGCCCACGCTGCTCGTGGCAGCCGTGCGCGACGACATCACCCCCATCGAAGCGGAGCGGCATCTCGCCACGCTCTTCGCTGACAGCGAGCTCGTCGAAATCGAAGACGTGGGGCACCTCATTCACTACGAGACACCCGCCGCTGCGGCTGATGCGATTACGCGCTTTCTTGAGCCTTCCGTGCCCGATACGCGATAACGTTCATGCGGTTGCCGCAGTTACCGGTATCGCAGTAGCGCTTCGATTGATTCTTCGAGTAGTCGATGTAGACAGCGTCGCAGTCATCGGCTTCGCATACCCGCACGCGCGAGTATTCGTCTGAGCGTATGACGTCGACGAACGCCATCGCCGACTCCACGAGCATCCTCATCGCGAGAGGGGCGCTGTCAGATGTCGCGTGAATGTGCCAGTCGTACCCCTCGTGCCTCACCAGGCGAGGCAAAGCGTCTCCGTCGGCGAGCATCTGATTGATCAGTTCCACCCCGCCATCGCGGTCGGTGTTCCAAAGTGCGCGCAGGCGCGAGCGCACATCACGAATGCTATCCACGGTCTTGCGGGTGTACTCAATGTGTCCCGTGTAGGGGTGCCGCTTGAGGAACAATTCAAGGTCGTTCGTCGTCGTGAACGTGTCGTCGCTGTCGTATCCGGGCAGCGTGTTGGCAAGGTCGACGGCCATCATCAGCGTGCGTTTCGTGTCATGAATAAATACCATCTTGACTCCTGACATTGTCGAGCAGTACTGTCACCACTGTACCCACATTTCACTCCTGACCTACGGATGTCGCCATGACCGCTCCAACAGCGCCAACTCCTGCAATCGCATCGACCATTGACACCGGCAACCACCGTGCACTTGGCCTCGGGATGGCGGTGATCTCGGCCCTCGCGTTCTCTGCCAGTGGGCCGGTGATGAAGCCACTGTTCGAAGCGGGTTGGTCACTGGGCGCCGGGCTCTCGGTGCGTATGGGGCTCGCAGGGCTGATCCTGGCGCCTGCGCTCATCGTTGCAATCACACGACAGCGTCACTTTCTGCGACGCCACGGATTCCTAATTGTCGCGTTCGGCCTCACCGCGGTAACGGGCTGCCAATTGCTGTTCTTTGCCGCAATGCAACGGATGCCGGTGGCCGTTGCGCTGCTGATTCAATATCTCGCGCCCGTGATCTTGGTGGGCTTCGTCTGGTGGAGCACGCGTCGCGCGCCCTCCCGATTGGTGCTGGTGGGCTCGGGAGTCGCGCTGGTCGGACTGGTGCTTGTCGTCAACATTGCTGGTGCGCAGTTCGATCCGTTGGGCACGTTGATGGCTCTGGGCGCTGCGGTGTGCATGTGTGCCTACTTCGTAATTTCAGAGAAAGCTGGCCCCGATCTGCCTCCGCTCGCCCTTGCCTCGGGTGGGCTTCTCTTCGGTGCAGTAGCGATGCTGGTTCTCGGCGTCAGCGGAGTGCTGCCATTTCATGCTCCCGCAGTATCGGTGGAGCTTGCGGGCGTGACAGTCGCGTGGTTCGTGCCGCTCGTCATCGTTGCATGCATCTCGACGACTCTGGGTTACGCGCTTGGTGTCGGTGCGGTGCCGCACATTGGGTCGCGCGTTGCGTCGTTCGTGGGGCTCTCAGAGGTGCTGTTTGCGCTGGGCTTCGCGTGGTTGCTGTTGGGTGAGGCTCCGGCGCCAGTGCAGTTCGTGGGTGGGGGACTGATACTTCTGGGCGTGGTGTTGGTAAGGCTGGATGCTGACGCCACCCGGTCGGCAGGCGTGCGGCCAGAAAGTCCTACGCTTCCTGCTGTGCCAGCTCCATAAGCGGCGCGACCCGATACGGGATTACTTCACCCATCACGAGTGAGGTTTCGGTGCGCTCAACGCTCTCAATCGCGAGGATCCGCGCGTCGGTGTCGAACAGGTGCTGGGTGTCTCGACATGCGACACGAGCAAGCAGGTCAACCGGCCCAGATAATCCATGCACCTGCACGATCTCGGGAATGCGCTCAAGCTCCGCGGCAATGTGGGGAAGAGCGGCTTGACGAACTGTCACGCTGACGAAGGCATCGATAGGAAATCCCAAGGTCAGCGTTGATATCGAGCGTTCATATGAGAGCAGAGCGCCCGACTGCTCCAGGCGCGCCATGCGCGCCTGTACTGTATTGCGCGAAAGCCCAAGTCGGTCTGACAGCGCAACGACTGTCGCGCGCGGGTCGGCCGACAGCGCCTTCAGCAGTTCCAGGTCTACACGATCGAGATTTCCCATAGTGCGCAAGATTAGCACGCTCGCATCGGGTCTGATTGGCAACATGCTCAATGTGGGGTCCGTTGCTTGAGCGAGGTGCGTCATCGACGTAGGGTCGAGGTATCGGCAAAGCCGCCGATGCGCCTACGACACGGTGGCCTCACGAGGGCGACTGTAAGAGGAGGGATGACGATGACGTACACCCAGACGACAGAACCAGACACTGCAGACGACACAGAGCACGTTCTGCGCCTGCTCGCTCACGATGGTTCACGAGTGAGTGATCCCATTCTCGAGCCCTGGGCGGCGACGCTATCGGCCGATGTGCTGCGCGGGATGTATCGCGACATGATGCTCACCCGCCGAATCGATAGCGAAGGTGTCGCGCTGCAGCGGCAGGGGCAACTAGGACTTTGGGCACCGTGCCAGGGGCAAGAAGCAGTTCAGATCGGCACCGCGCACGCGATGAATGCCGACGACTTCGCCTTTGGTAGCTACCGCGAACTCGGAGTCATCGTTTCACGCGGTGCACGAGCGGCCGACTTCGTGCTGTCGTGGCGTGGTGAGGAACACTCGACCTACAACCCGTACGACCTCAACGTTGCGACACCCCAGATCATTATCGGCGCTCAGACGCTTCACGCGGTGGGCTACGCCATGGGTATTCAGCGTGACGGCACTGATCAAGCAGCGGTCGCGTACTTCGGTGACGGGGCAACGAGCCAGGGCGACGCCAACGAGGCATTGGTGTTTGCGGCATCGTTCGAAGCACCCGTGGTTTTCGTGTGCAGCAACAACCAGTGGGCAATTTCTGAACCCGTCTCATTGCAGTCGAAGTTCCCGCTGGCGGGGCGAGCCCCCGGCTTCGGCATTCCCAGCATGCGGATTGACGGCAACGACGTGCTGGCTTGCTTCGCTGCCATGAAATGGGCTCTTGAGCGAGCGCGTTCGGGAGCTGGTCCCTCGTACATTGAGGCCGTCACGTATCGCATGGGACCCCATACCACCTCCGATGACCCCACCCGATATCGCACACGCGATGACGTGGACCTCTGGCGCAGCAGAGATCCGCTGACGCGCTTCGAGAAGCTGCTGCGCGCCGAGGGTGTGATCGACGATGACTTTGTCTCGAATGTGAACGATCAAGCCGATTCTCTTGCTCGAGAAGTGCGAGAGGCGGCGCTTGGCGCGTCGCGCAGAGCGCCGATCGGCATATTCGATCATGTGTACGAAGAGCCCCACAGCGGACTGGACGAACAACGTGCCTGGTTTGCGTCGTACCTTGACGGCTTTGACGAGCAGGAGCAGCAGCGATGAGCACTCTCACCATGGCAAAAGCCATCAACGAAGGACTGCGACGCTCGCTGGCAGATGATCCGAAAGTAGTGCTGATGGGTGAAGACATCGGCAGGTTGGGCGGAGTCTTTCGTGTAACAGACTCCCTTCAGACCGAGTTCGGGCCGCAACGCGTTGTCGATACACCGCTCGCCGAGTCGGCAATCATGGGCACTGCGGTGGGACTCGCGTTCCGTGGCTATCGGCCAGTTGTGGAGATCCAGTTTGACGGTTTCGTTTATCCTGCCTTCGACCAGATCGTATGTCAGGTGGCAAAGCAGCACTACCGCACTCGCGGCAATGTGAAGATGCCGATCACCATTCGCATCCCGTGGGCAGGAGGCGTCGGCGCCGCGGAGTTTCACTCGGAGTCTCCTGAGGCGTACTTCGTGCACACCTCAGGCCTTCGAGTTGTTGCTGTGTCAAATCCCCAAGACGCCTATACGTGCTTGCGGCAGGCGATCGCCTGCGACGACCCGGTGGTGTTTTTCGAGCCAAAGCGGCTCTATCACTCCAAGGGTGAGGTTGACCTCGAAGGTCAACTCGATGATGCGGCGCCTATGGGACTCGCAAGGGTGGCAAGGATGGGAAGCGACGTCACCGTAGTCACATATGGCGCTCAAGTTGAGACAGTTCTGGATGCGGCGATCGCGGCCGAAGACGACGGTGTGTCCATCGAGGTCATTGATCTGCGTTCGCTGTCGCCCGTCGACTATCGCACCGTCACCGCATCGGTGCGCAAGACGGGCCGCGTCGTGGTGACGCATGAGGCAGCCCGCGAGGCTGGTGTCGGCGCTGAGATCGTTGCAAGCATCACGGAGCGTTGCTTCAACTACCTTGAGTCTTCGCCGGTTCGAGTGACAGGTCATGACATTCCGTACCCCCCGGCCAAGCTGGAACGACTGCACGTTCCTGACATCGATCGCATTCTTGACGGGGTCGATCGCGCACTTGATCGCCCCAATAGCCTGACGGGAGTGGAACTGTGACTGAAGTATTCCGATTGCCCGACTTGGGCGAAGGTCTTCCTGAAGCGGAGCTTGTGCAGTGGCTTGTGGCTGAAGGTGACGAGATCGTCCTCAATCAGACGCTCGCCGAAGTTGAGACTGCGAAAGCGATCGTCGAGTTGCCCTCGCCCTTTGCCGGCCGAGTCGGTGCACTTCACGCGGCCGCTGGTGAGGTGATCGCGGTCGGCAGTCCTGTCATCTCGATTGAGACGGATGCAGGGCCGGGTAGAGAGCGCGATGCGGGAGGCGAATCTGAGGCCGCTGTGTCTGAGAGTGCAGAGTCTGACAGGCATCGTGAGTCGGTAGATGAGGCTGCCCTACCGAATCTCGTCGGCTATGGCGCTGCGGCCAGGAGTGCAGAGCGCCCCCGGCGGCGCGCGCGGCGCACGGTATCGAGTGGGGTAACTGCTGCAGACACTGCCGTGCTCGAAGCAGCGCCACACGATGCTATTCATACTCCCGCAGTAACGGCTCCGGCTCATGAGCGGCCGCGATCAACCCCTCCGGTGCGGGCATTGGCGCGACGATTGGGTGTTGACCTGGCATTGGTGGATGCCGCAGGCGCAGCTGAGATCATCAGTCGCGAGGACGTCGAGGCGTATGCCGCACGAATGGGGGTGACCGCCGATGCTGCGCATGAGGCGATTGATGCGCCTAAAACTTCGGTAGCGACGGAACGCACCACTCGCTCGCCGATTCGCGGGGTGCGCAAGCACACCGCGGCCGCGATGGTGTCGAGTGCGTTCACTGCCCCACATGTGACGACGTTCCTCACTGTCGATGTCACCGCTACGAGCGAGATGCTCTCGTCGTTCAAGAACGACAGATCGCTCGCCGATCACCGCATTGGAATTCTCGCGGTCGCTGCTAAGGCGGTGTGTCTCGCCCTCGGTCAGCATCCGTCTCTGAATTCGAAATGGGATGATGCGGCCAACGAGATCGTTGAGTTTCAGTATGTGAATCTTGGGATCGCCGCCGCTACGGGGCGCGGACTTGTCGTGCCAAACATTCGCGACGCTGATCGGCTCACACTTGCGGAGCTGGCTGATGCGATTGCGGGTCTGGCCGACGTTGCCCGGTCGGGCAAGACCGCTCCGGTCGACATGACGGGAGGCACATTCTCGATCACAAACGTCGGAGTGTTCGGCGTTGATGCGGGCACTCCGATCCTCAATCCGGGGGAAGCGGGAATTCTCGCCCTTGGCGCAGTGCGGAGCCAGCCGTGGGAGCACCACGGTGAGATGGCATTGCGCGACGTTATGACCCTGTCGTTGAGCTTTGACCACCGACTCGTAGACGGTGAGCAGGGAGCGAAGTTTCTGCGGGACGTCGGGCGTGTGCTTGAGATGCCAGGTCGCGCGATGCTTCTTCGCTGATCACACCGCGAGTGCGGCGTACGCCATCGATTCGAGCGTGCGTCGCACATCGTCGGGGTGGGGTTCAGCTCGCGCACCGCGCAGTGCGTGTGGTGTGGAGTTGATGAGCCCGAAACAGGCGTGAGCGCGCACGCGCAGATCGTCACCGTGACGCTGAGGGTGCAGCGTCGAGAGAATCTCAACCCAGGCCTGCACGTATTCGCGTTGCAGTCGACGCACGGTGCGTTGGTCGGCGTCGGTGAGGCTGGCAAGATCGCGATCGTGAACGCGAATGACGTCGGCATCGCTGAGAGCGAAGTCGACGTGGAAAGCGATGAGCGAGCGAAGCTGCGTTTCGGGTGTGGTCTCGTCTTGCGATACGGCGAGGCCGCCGGCGAGGAGGCGTTCGCTGACACCAATAAGAATCGCTCCTAGAAGGGCCTGCTTGTTCGCGAAGTGCCGATAAAGCGCGGGGCCGCTGATGCCGACGGCGCCGCCGAGGTCTTCGAGACTGACTCCGCCGAAACCACGTTCTGCGAAGAGCCGAGCGGCTTCGCGAAGGATGGCCGAGTATCGATCAGCTTTGGCTCGATCGCGATCGGTGGCGCCACTTGTCATCTCAGTTAATCCTCGCTAACCTGGAGTCCGGTTAATGAACACTAACCAATTCCGGTGTGCGTCGCCAACGTGCGTAATCGGATTGTGACGTCGATGGAGATGACATGAGTGTGTCGAGCGGTGTGGCCGACAGTCAAGCGCAGCTTGCTGAACAGTTGCGCGAGCGACTCGAGGTCGCAGCGCTAGGCGGCCCGGAAGCATCTCGGCAACGGCACATTGCCCGAGGCAAGCTGTTGCCCCGAGAGCGTGTGAATCGCCTGCTCGACGAAGGCAGTCCGTTCGTTGAGATCGCACCTCTCGCCGCTGACGGCTTGTACGGGGGAGAGGCTCCAGGGGCCGGAGTCATTGCCGGCATCGGGCTGGTGCATGGTCGACACGTCATGGTGGTCTGCAACGATGCCACGGTCAAGGGCGGCACGTACTTTCCTATGACCGTGAAAAAACACCTCCGGGCCCAAGAGATTGCGCTAGAAAATCGGCTGCCGTGCCTCTATCTAGTCGATTCCGGCGGCGCATTCCTTCCCATGCAAGACGAGGTCTTTCCGGATCGCGATCACTTCGGTCGCATCTTTTACAATCAAGCCCGATTGTCTGCCGCTGGCATTGCTCAGATTGCCGCGGTGATGGGCTCCTGCACCGCAGGTGGCGCGTACGTGCCAGCGATGAGCGACGAGACGGTGATCGTGCGGGATCAGGGCACGATCTTTCTTGGCGGACCGCCGCTCGTAAAGGCTGCCATTGGCGAGATTGTCACCGCCGAAGAGCTGGGCGGGGGAGAGATGCATGCCAAGCGCTCGGGCGTGGTCGATCACCTCGCGGATGATGACGAACACGCGCTCGAGATCGTGCGCGACATCGTCGCGACGCTGCCGCCACCTGCAAAGCCCTCCTGGGAGGTCGCAGCAACACGTCAGCCCGCAGTGGAGACGCGAGATCTATACGACGTTGTTCCTGTCGACGTCAATCAGCCGTATGACGTGCACGAAGTGATCGAGCGACTTGTCGACGGCAGCGACTTTCACGAGTTCAAGAAGGAGTACGGCGACACGCTTGTCACCGGCTTCGCGCACATTCACGGTCATCCTGTCGGCATCGTTGCCAACAACGGTGTGCTGTTCAGCGAGTCGGCCCAGAAAGGTGCTCACTTCATCGAGCTGTGCGACCAACGAGGCATCCCGTTGCTCTTCTTGCAGAACATCTCGGGTTTCATGGTGGGTACCGATGCCGAAGCCGGTGGCATAGCGAAAGACGGCGCGAAGATGGTCACCGCGGTCGCGACAACCCGGGTGCCCAAGCTGACCGTGGTCATCGGCGGCTCGTTCGGCGCAGGGAACTATTCGATGTGCGGGCGCGCCTATTCCCCGAGGTTCTTATGGTCATGGCCTGCTAGTCGCATTTCGGTGATGGGTGGAACCCAGGCGGCTTCCGTGCTCTCGACGGTGAAGCGTGACCAGATTGAAGCGCGCGGCGACAACTGGTCAAGCGATGAGCAGGCGACCTTCGAGGAACCGATTCGTGCCGGGTACGAAGAACAGGGCAACCCCTACTATGCGACGGCGCGGTTGTGGGACGACGGTGTGATCGATCCCATGGACACCCGCGACTTGCTCGGTCTCGCACTAGACGTCGTCGCTCGAACCCCGTTGCCCGAACCACGCTTCGGCGTCTTCCGAATGTGACCCTGATGACCTCTTTTGACACTGTGCTCGTTGCGAATCGCGGCGAAATTGCGCGCCGCGTGATTCGCACATTGCGAGCGCTTAACATTCGTTCGGTTGCTGTGTACAGCGATGCCGACGCGAACGCGCCGCATGTGCGTGAAGCCGACGTGGCCGTGCGCATCGGCACGGCTGCCGCATCCGAGTCGTACTTGAACATCGACGCGGTGTTGCACGCGGCGCGCGCGAGCGGTGCGCAGGCCATTCACCCCGGCTACGGGTTCCTCTCTGAGAACGTGGCGTTTGCGCGCGCATGTGCCGAGAGCGACATCGTGTTCATCGGACCGACTGAGCACGCCCTTGAGGTCATGGGCGACAAGATTCGATCGAAAGAGCAGGTGAGCGCCTACGGGGTGCCGACTGTGCCCGGATTCAGCGCGGCCGGGCTGAGCGATGAGGCTATTGCCCGAAAGGCCGATGAAACCGGCTACCCGCTTTTGGTCAAGCCCTCCGCAGGTGGCGGCGGCAAAGGCATGCAGGTGGTGCGTCATGCAAGCGAACTCACTGAGGCACTGGCGGCAGCCCGACGGGTTGCGGCTGCGGCTTTCGGCGATGACACTCTGCTATTTGAGCGACTTATCGAACGGCCACGCCATATTGAAGTGCAGGTGCTGGCTGATGAGCATGGCAACGTGATTCACCTCGGTGAGCGTGAATGCACCCTGCAACGCCGGCACCAGAAGGTGATCGAGGAGTCTCCGTCGATAGCAGTGGATGCTGCCACTCGCGAACGACTAGGCGCAGCGGCCTGTGCAGCCGCGGCAAGCGTCGGCTACGTGGGCGCTGGCACAGTGGAGTTCTTGGTGGCCGCGCAGCATCCTGAGGACTTCTTCTTTATTGAGATGAACACACGACTGCAGGTTGAGCACCCCGTGACCGAAGCGGTCACGGGTATCGACCTTGTCGAGCAGCAAGTCCGTGTCGCAGCGGGACGAGCGCTCGAGATTGCGCAGCAGGATGTGGCTCTGACCGGTCACGCTATCGAGGCGCGCGTGTATGCCGAATCACCGGAGCGCGGTTTCTTGCCCGCAACCGGCGAGGTGCTGATGTGGCGGGCCGCAGACGGCGTGCGCACCGACTCAGCAGTTGAGACGGGCAGCGAAGTCACCGCTGACTATGACCCGATGATCGCGAAGGTAGTCGCCTTCGGCGCGAGCCGGGTCGAGGCACTGGCGCTGCTTGATGAGGCACTCGCTGAGACTGTGTTGCTCGGCGTTGACTCGAACATTGGTTTCTTGCGAGCTTTGATTGCTCACCCCGATGTGGTGTCGGGTGAAATGGACACGGGTCTGATCGACCGGATGCCGCCGTTCGAGGAACCTGCACTTGGCCTCGCACCGTTGACGGCAGTCGCGGTAGGCGGTGCCGCAAAGTCGAACATTCACGACAATCCGAATGCGGCGAGTGAACTGTGGCGCTCGAGTTCTGGCTGGCGAGGAAGCGCGAGCGCCGTGCTGCGCACAGCTGCATTCGAGATGGCTGATGGCACGCTCACGACGGTGAGCCTGCCCGTAGCCGCGCACACGACCGGCGATCACATCGCGGTGGCTGTTGATCGCGATGGATGGTCGTGGGTTCACGCACACGGCGAAACGCGCCGGCTGCGCGCACTGACGCGTCGTGAGGCGAGTGCTCAGCAACGGAGCAGACGAGCACGCGCGGGCGCCGCGACCAATCCCGATCTTCGAGCGCCCATGCCTGGTGCCATTGTCGCTGTTCACGTCGCGGACGGCGATCAGGTCGTTGCGGGAGAGCGGGTGCTCACGATTGAGGCGATGAAAATGGAACACCCCATCGTGGCCGAGCATGACGGTGTGGTGCACGTCATCGGCGCGGTCGGTGAGCAGGTTCGGCGTGACCAGATTCTGGCGCGCGTTGATGAGACATCGGCTATTGACTCTCACCGCACCAACCCAACCGAAGCGGCGGCTCACGAGGCCGCCGCTGCCGAGTCCTGAACCGAGGAGAAGCATGGACAACTACGCCCTTTCCGATGAAGAGCGCGAGCTCGCGCAGCTGGTGCGTGAATTCGCACAAGAAGTCGTGGCTCCCGTCGCGTACGAAGCGGACCGTACGCACACGTTGTCGCTCGATGTGATTGCTCAGATGGGCGAGATGGGGTTGTTCGGCCTTCCGTTTCCGGAAGAAGTCGGTGGCCAAGGTGGGGACCATTTCGCGCTCTGCCTCGCGATCGAAGCGCTCGCGCGGGTTGACCAGTCGATCGCGATCACGCTCGAAGCGTCAGTCAGTCTGGGCGCAATGCCGCTTTATCGATTTGGTACCGACGAGCAGAAGAGCGAGTTTCTTCCCGACCTGCTCGCTGGGCGCGCGTTGGCTGGGTTCGGATTGACTGAGCCCGAAGCGGGCTCTGATGCGGGCGCAACGCGCACGACGGCGCACCTCGACGGCGCTGAATGGGTGATCAACGGTTCAAAGCAGTTCATCACCAACTCGGGGACCGCCATCACTCGCTTCGTCACGGTGACTGCGGTTACCGGCGAGCGCGACGGGCGCAAAGAGATTTCGACCATCATTGTTCCCAACGACACTGCCGGATTCACCGTGGAGCCGGCGTACGACAAGCTTGGCTGGCACGCCTCGGATACGCACCCGCTCTCGTTCCAAGACGCACGCGTGCCCGAGGCCAACCTGCTCGGCGAACGAGGTCGCGGATTCGCGAATTTCCTCTCTGCGCTCGACGAGGGACGTGTTGCCATCGCTGCGCTCGCCACGGGCGCTGCCGAGGGCTGTCTGGAAGCCGCGATCGACTACGCGCACAAACGGGTGGTGTTCGGCGAACCGCTTGCCACACGCCAGAGTGTGCAGTTCATGCTTGCGCGAATGAGATTGCGGGTGCACAACGCCCGCCTCGCTTGGCATCATGCGGCGCGCCTGCGTGACGCTGGCAAGGCATTCAAAACCGAAGCGGCCATCGCGAAGCTCACCGCAAGCGATGCTGCAATGGACAATGCGCGTGACGCCACGCAGATCTTCGGCGGGAACGGGTTCATGAACGAGTATCCGGTGGCCCGTCATTTCAGAGACTCGAAGATTCTTGAGATCGGAGAAGGTACCAACGAGGTGCAATTGCTCGTGATTGCTCGCTCACTCGGGGTAGCGTGAAGCTGTGACCGACATCGTGCAACGCGGGCTGTATTTCGACGAACTCGAGGTGGGGGCGCGGTTCGCACATCGACCGGGGCGAACGGTGACAGACGCTGACAACGTGCTGTTCTCGTCGTTGACGATGAACTCGCAGGCGCTGCATCTCGACGCAGCGTACGCGGCAACCCAGCCGTTTGGTCAGCGCCTCATGAACTCGATGTGGACGCTGTCAACACTCGTGGGGGCGTCGGTTTCACAGATCACGCAGGGCACCCTGGTCGCGCAACTGGGATTGAACGACATCACGTTCCCTGCGCCGCTTTTCCACGGCGATACTCTCTACGTCGACACCGAAATCGTTGACAAACGGCTGGCAGCGTCTCGGCCGGGGCAGGGGATCGTCACCATGCGCCATACCGGTCGAAACCAAGACGACACCATCGTGGCAACCGCCACTCGTGTGGCACTGATGTGGCTCTCGGATGCTGCACCAGACGTCACTCGCGCGGGTGAAGCGAAAGAAGAATAATGAGCACCGTGCAGACCCCGTTCGATCTCGGTCCAGCGTTGTTGTTCTGTCCGGCGGATCGCCCAGATCGTTTCGTAAAGGCAGCCGCTTGTGCCGACGCGGTCATTCTCGACCTCGAAGATGCGGTGTCGCCCGCTTCCAAAGCAGCCGCGCGCGGTGCGCTCATCGAAGCTGAGATCGATCCTGAGCGAGTGATCGTGCGGGTCAACTCCATCGACACCGACGCGTATATGTCAGACATGTCGACCCTGTCGCAGACAGATTTTCGTCGCATCATGGTGGCAAAAGCGGAGGGTCCCAAGAAGATCAGCAAGATGGACTCACGCTTCGAAGTGATCGCGCTGTGCGAGACCGCCAAGGGTGTTGCCAATGCTGAGCGCATCGCTGCGCTCGACAACGTCTCTGCGCTCATGTGGGGAGCCGAGGATCTGGTTGCGAGCCTTGGAGGCACATCGTCACGCAAGCCGAACGGTCGCTACCGCGACGTCGCCCGTGTCGCGCGAGCTCAGGTTTTGCTCGCGGCTGGGGCACGGGGAAAATCCGCTATTGACGCCGTTCACCTTGATATCGCTGACACGAAGGGACTGGCAGTCGAAGCGGGGGATGCGGCAGCATCCGGATTCGCTGCTACGGCCTGCATTCACCCGATTCAGGCCGACATCATTCGTGAAGCGTACCGACCGGACGCGCGCACGATCGAATGGGCTCGGGCCGTGCTCGCTGCGGCACAAGACGAGCGCGGTGTGTTCCGTTTTGACGGCCGCATGGTAGATGAGCCGGTGTTGCGGCACGCGCGATCTGTGCTCGTTCGCGCGGGCGGGTAAGCCGCGCTAGACCGATGCGGTGATTTCAGTCAGCATGCTGAGCTGCTCGCGTTCGTAGAGCAACTCGTGTGCGGACCCGTTTGTGAGCCGCACACCGACCGGCGGGTGCTCGCCAGCGCTCGCGTGATTGAGAAGCTCTCGAATCAGGGCACCGTGGGTGACCACGATAAGGGATGCGTGCGACGGCGCGGTTGCTCGCCGAAGGTCACTGACTGCTTCGCCCAGTGCGGCGATGCCACGATTGCGCAGCGCGCTGCGAGATTCGGCGCCGGGCACCTCAGCGGTGTTGCTCGCGCCCCAACGTGCTTTGAACTCTTCATCGGTGACGCCTTCGGCTTCGCCGTATGAGCGTTCACGCAATCCCGGATAGGTGCGCGGGGCGGTCAGACCAAGCTCGCGCGCAATGATTTCGGCCGTTTCTTGAGCGCGCGACAGATCACTTGACACCACGACAAGGCGCTCGCGGTCACGCCGATCACGAAGGAGTGCTGCTGCTGTTCGAGCTTGTTCGCGACCGGTGTCGTTCAGCGGGATATCGGTTGCACCCTGAATGCGGCGAGCGTGATTCCAGTCAGTTTCGCCGTGGCGAATGAGAGTCAATGCGGTCACCCTGCGAGCCTACCGATCTGCCGCTGGCAGAAACCTGGAGTCAGCGCAGCGGGCTAAGTCGCTGCGCCAGCGCGGCGAGCACTTCGGTAGTGCCCGCGTTGAGCTTGACCGTAGCGCGCGCGTCGCCTCTCGTAGCGCCCCGATTGACGATGATGATGGGGAGCTTGCGTCGTCTCGCACGCTCCAACAGCCGGATGCCGGAATTCACCACGAGGGACGAGCCAGCAATAATCAGCGCGTCACTTGACTGCACGAGCTGTTCAGCTTCGCGAAACTTCTCGGCCGGAATGAACTCACCGAAGAACACCACATCGGGTTTCAGCATTCCTCGACACACGCTGCACTCAGGAATAACGAAACCCGCCGTCGATTCGGGCAGCACGTCGCCATCGGGGCCCAAAGGAACGTTCTCGGGAACGGTAATCCACGGGTTGTCTGCTTCGACACGTCGAGCGAGGTCGCGGCGGTCAAAGACCTGGCCACACTTTGTGCAAAACACCCTGCGCATGGTGCCGTGAAGTTCGACAACCCTGCGACTCCCCGCGCCGACGTGCAAGCCATCGACGTTCTGGGTTACGACACCCGTAACCAGACCCCGCGATTCGAGCTCTGACAAAGCTCGGTGCCCGCCGTTCGGTGCTGCTGAGGCGAATGCCTGCCAGCCCAGATGGCTTCCTACCCAGTAACGGCGACGAGCAGACTCGTTTGACAAATACTGGTCAGCGGTAATCGGAGTTCGAGTCGGTGCGCCCTGGCCGCGGTAGTCGGGGATGCCGGAATCGGTGGAGATTCCTGCACCTGTCAGCACTGCGATCCGTCGGTCCTGGAGCGCGGCCGCCGCTTGTTCCAGCCCGCGAGAGAGCTCTG
This sequence comes from Microbacterium sp. NPDC076911, assembly GCF_040687125.1. Taxonomy (NCBI): domain Bacteria; kingdom Bacillati; phylum Actinomycetota; class Actinomycetes; order Micrococcales; family Microbacteriaceae; genus Microbacterium; species Microbacterium sp. NPDC076911. Next base: position 153,157 of record NZ_JBFBMP010000006.1, read on the forward strand.
CGTCAACCTCGGAGACGATCGTCACGGCGTACCCCCTTCAAAACGAGTGTAGGCCGGACGGTTTACCGGGATGTTACGGGCTCTGTCAGAGTGGGGTAATGCTCGTCTTGCCGCTGACTACTGCCGATGACCCGCGGCTTGCCGATTATCGAGACCTCACTGACGTCGCACTGCGTCGCGTGCTCGAGCCGGAGGGAGGCCTATACATCGCCGAATCCGCCAAGGTAATCGCCCGGGCTGTCGCCGCAGGGCACCGGCCGCGGTCTGTGCTGGTGCAACAGAAGTGGCTCGCGGATATTGAACCAGTACTCGCGGATTTTCCCGACACCCCGATCTATGTCGTCGAGCCCCACATTGCGGAGCAGCTCACCGGATACGCGGTGCACCGAGGTGCGCTCGCAGCAATGCACCGCCCGGAGCCACTCTCGGTCCGTGAGGTGATTGCCGACGCGCGCTTGGTCGTGATTCTCGAAGACATCGTCGATCATACGAACGTCGGCGCGATCTTCAGAGCGGCCGCTGGCCTCGGCGCCGACGCAGTACTCATCAGCCCACGGTGCGCGGATCCGCTGTACCGCCGCTCGGTGCGCGTGAGTATGGGAACTGTTTTTCAGGTGCCGTGGGCGCGACTGCCGGAATGGCGCGCCGCTCGCGAGATTTTGCACGATGCCGGAATGCACCTCGCAGCACTCGCGCTGGCTGATGGCGCGGTTGACCTTGATGCGTTCGCCGAGGCACGACCCGAGCGCGTCGCCCTCATGCTCGGAGCCGAAGGCGACGGACTGAGTCGGCGGGCGCTCGACGCGGCAGACACCGTGGTGACGATTCCCATGGCTGGGGGCGTCGACTCGCTCAACGTTGCGAGCGCGAGCGCGGTCGCGATATGGGAGCTACGTGCCCGCTAGGCGAGTTCACCCGGTGTCTGTTCCGGGTCTTTGCCCGGAGCGAGCGTGGTGAACGGCACGGCATCGGGTCGCTTGGCGGCGATCGCGTCGCCTGACGACTGGTGGCGCAGGCGGCGAAGTACCCATGGAACCAAGTGTGCGCGTGCCCAGACCAAATCGCCGGTGCGCGCTTCACGCCAGGTGCGGTTCGGCACAGGCTCGGGAACCATCGGCTGCAGGTCGTTGTCAACGTTCAGCGCGCGCAACACCATTCTGGCCACCTCATGGTGGCCGAGTGGATTCATGTGCAACCTGTCATCGTCGAAGAAGCGCATGTCTTGAACCTCTTTGAGAGCCCACTGATCGGCGACGATGCAGTCGTATTTATCGGCAATCGCGCGAATGTTCTCGTTGTAGATTGCGACCTTGCCGCGAATTCCACGAAACACCGGAGTGAAGTTGGTGTCGATTCCGGTGAACACGACCACTGTCGCACCGTGTTCGGCGAGGCGCACCACCGCATCTTCGAATAGCTCTGCCACCCGATCGGGGTCACCACCGGGGCGAATGACGTCGTTGCCGCCCGCAGAGAAGGTCACGAGGTCGGGCTTGAGCGCAACAGCAGGCTCGATCTGCCCGTCGACGATCTGCTGAATCAGCTTTCCGCGAATAGCGAGGTTCGCGTAGGCGAAGTCGGGAACCTGTTCGCCGAGCACCGCAGCGACGCGGTCTGCCCAGCCACGATGGCCCCCTGGAGACGACGGATCAGGGTCGCCGATACCTTCGGTGAACGAGTCTCCGACCGCGACATAGCGGCGCCACGGATGCGGCTGTGCATTCGGAACGTACGGGCTGCGATTCTCATCGAATTCTGACATGCTGCTCCTCGGTTTGTGACCGACCCCAAGGCTATCGCGCCGTGTGATCTGTGCCCACCGACATCGGCGGTCATGCCCGCGATGTCAGTTGCGTCGTTTAGTGTGGTGACTCGTTGTGTGAAGGTTCGGGGGAGGTGCTGTGCAGGAAGATTCGCTTCTTCAAGACCGCGATGAGTCAGCCCACATCGGCAGCTTTGCCGCCGAGCATCTCTCGCCCTCGTTTCCGCAGCGCGCACCCTGGGGTACGGCGCAACGCCTTCGCGCGTGGCAGGCCGAAGCGCTCGACATCTATTTCGCCATGGATGGTCCCGATGGTGAAGGCGGCGGGCCACGAGACTTTCTCGCGGCAGCAACCCCTGGGGCAGGAAAGACCACTTTCGCACTACGTCTTGCGAGTGAGTTGCTTCGTCGCCGCATCATCGACCGCATCGTCGTTGTGGCCCCGACCGAGCATCTGAAAACACAGTGGGCCGATGCAGCAGCAAGGGTGTCGATCAGACTGGACCCCGCCTTTAGCAATCGTCACTTCGCCCCGGCAAAGCACTACCACGGCGTCGCAGTGACCTATGCGCAGGTCGCCGTCAAGGCATCGGTGCACCAACGACTGGTGATGGATGCACGAACGCTTGTGATTCTTGACGAGGTGCACCACGGCGGCGACGCACTCTCATGGGGAGACGCACTCCGAGAGGCGTATGCGCGGGCGACTCGACGACTACTGCTCTCTGGGACGCCCTTCCGCAGCGACACCGCCCCCATCCCGTTCGTGGAGTATCACCCCGATGCCAAGGGCAATCGCGTGTCGCGCACGGACTACGCCTATGGGTATCGCCGTGCGCTTGAAGACGGTGTCGTTCGTCCAGTGATGTTCATGGTCTATGCGGGGCACATGCGATGGCGCACCAAGACCGGCGACGAGATGGAAGCTCATCTCGGTCAAGACAACACGAAAGACATCACTTCGCAGGCCTGGCGTACTGCCCTTGACTCAGAGGGCGAGTGGATTCCGGCGGTGCTGAAGTCGGCGGATCGTCGTCTCACCGAGGTTCGAGAACAGGTAGCCGATGCGGGTGGTCTGGTCATCGCGACTGACCAAACGGCGGCGCGAGCGTACGCGGCAATTCTTCACGCCATCACTGGCGAGCAGCCAACCGTCGTGCTTTCAGACGAAGCAGAGGCATCGTCGCGCATCGAGGAGTTCGCGAAGTCAAGCTCGCGGTGGATGGTCGCGGTACGCATGGTGTCGGAAGGCGTCGACGTGCCACGGCTCGCCGTTGGCGTATACGCGACTTCAGCATCCACCCCCTTGTTCTTCGCCCAGGCGATTGGCCGATTCGTGCGCGCGCGCAAGCGAGGTGAGACAGCCAGCGTGTTCCTGCCCAATGTGCCGCAGCTGCTCGGCTTGGCGAATGAGCTTGAGCGCCAGCGCGACCACGCTCTCGATCGCGATAGCGAAGACGACGAGTGGAACGCCGAAGAAGACCTGATGGATGCTGCGGAGCGCGAAGACAAAGCCTCTGACGCGCTCACAGAAGAGTTCAGCTACCAGGCGCTAGGATCCCTCGCTCACTTTGACCGCGTGTTGTTTGACGGCAAGGAGTTCGGTCAGCTGGCTGTGCCTGGCACTCCCGAAGAAGAAGAGTTCTTGGGACTACCCGGACTGCTTGAACCTGAGCATGTTCACGAGCTGCTCATGCAACGCCAGACCCGTCAGGGCCGGCACCGACAAACCCGTGAGGCATCGGAGCAGGCGAGTGGCGAGCAGACTGAGAGTACGATTCCGGCGCCGCTACACCGAACGCTTAAAGAGCAACGTCAGCTACTGAACAGCTTGGTGGGCCTGTACGCTCGCCAGGCGGGCGAGGCCCACGGCCTCGTTCACGCAGAGCTGCGTCGTATCTGCGGCGGCCCAGCCGTTTCGCACGCAACCGTTGCTCAACTGCAGTCGCGAATCGACATTCTTCGCAGCCGCATTCGCTCCTAGTCTGTTGCAATCCGGCGCTCGGGGCGTCTAGCTCAGCTTTGCACCGTCTGTCGTTGGTAGCGGGGTGAAGCGTGCAGAGGCAACGTGTGCAACTACTACCGACACGATCACCAACGGCATCAGCGCGAGTCCGTCGGCGGCGAGGATCAGCGAGGTCAACAGCACCGACGTGAGTGGCAGTTTGAGCATCACGACGCACATGGCGCCGATGCCCATTGCCATTCCGGCGATCGGCGGAAGTCCGGGCAGGTGCGCGAGCGCCGCGCCACCGACTGCGCCAATGAACAGCGCGGGAAAGGTCGGACCGCCGCGAAAGCTGCTCAGTGCCAAGCCGTAAGCAAGCGCCTTGCAAACAAGCAGGAGCAGTAGGGCGCCGACGGTGTAGTCAGAAACGTTCTCAATCAATGGACCGAGCGCCGTTTGCCCTGAGAACAGCACGTCGGCCGAACTCATGCCGGTAATGGCGGCGTAACTCACGGCGAGCGCAGCGATCGCAACGCCGACGAGTGGCGTGATCACGAGAAGTCGGCGTTCTACCTGCGTGCGCAACGTGACACCAAGCCAGCGGATGGCGGCGCCAACGGGAACAGCCAGCAGGCCAATCGCAATCGCCCACAAGAACTGCACGCCAGAAGGAGCGTCGGCCGCAGGGAGATTTGGAATGGCAAGGGAGAAGGTACCGAGTCCCGTCCACGCGTCAAGCCCTACAAAAATGAGGGAACCGACACCCGCTGCCAGCAGACCCGGTACGAGTACGAGTCCCAACGCCGGTCCGCCAAGCCCCGATGCCTCCATCAGAAGGAATGCACCGGTGAGTGGCGACCCCAGCAAGGTGCTGATTGCGGCGAAGCTGCCCGCCGCCGCCATCATGGTCTGAACTCGGGGCGGGGCACCGCGTTTGACGAGACGCACTGCCAGTGCGCCAAGACCGGCACCGAGAGCGACCAGCGGTCCTTCAGGACCGAGCACCACCCCGAGGCTGAGGGTGCCGAGGGCTGCGAACAAGATGCCGGGCAACTGCGCGCTGCTCGGTGCGCCTTCCATCTTGAATCCGTCGGCCGGCGAGTTTCCACCGGTTCCCGGCAGGTACTTGATTGCCAGCGAGACGAGAATACCCGCGGCGAGCAGAGGCACAAATGGCCACCACAGCGGGGCGGTTCCGCCACTGAAACTCGCAGGCAGGGTCGTGAAGATCCATTCCTGCAGAAAATCCACAAGCGCGAGGAAGAAGTATGCGATCGCGGCGATCGGAGCGCCAACTGCTGCACAGAGAATGAGGAGGGATACGTAGCTCTTTGAGCGCAGCACCGCGGCGGGATCGGGAGCAGAGGCGGTCGTCGTCATTCGACGTCACGTCCTTTCGTCGGTGCCGGGTGGCGCACTCGGTCAGCATAGTGGAGGGCGGAGTTGCCCACCGCTGTGCGAACCTAGTCGCATGAGCGATCAGAGCCAGCTCTTTCCGGGCAAGCATTTCATCTCGACCGTTCTTGGCGTGCTCGGCACCAAGACCACCATGAGCGGTGGTCTTGCCCGCGTTTTTCTCATGCGTTCGGCTATGGCCGGCGCGATCATCGGTGTGATGTACCTCACCTACTTCGCGGTGCTCGCCGCTTTCGATGACATCGCGAACGGCGAGCTCGATGGTGTCGGTCACATCGTGGCTGCGTTGGCATTCGGCTTCGCCCTCGTCTTTATCTACTACAGCAAGTCAGAATTGCTGACCTCAAACATGATGATCGTCACAGTGGGCGCCTACTACCGCACGACCGCGTGGTGGCGGCTGTTGCGCATTCTGGTGCTCTGCTATGCCGGCAACATCGTGGGCGGACTCTTCATCGCACTCCTCGTCATGTTCTCGACGCTTGCCGATGGCAACGTGGGTGAACAGATGAACCTGGCTGTCGACCACAAGCTCGCATATCTGACCGCCGGTGTTTCGGGTTGGTCAGATCTGTTCGTGCGCGCGATTCTCTGCAACTTCATGATCAACCTCGCCATGCTGCTGGTGTACAACGGATTGATCAAAGACGACCTCGCGAAGATGGGTGTGATGATCGCGAGTGTGTTCGTCTTCGGCTTCGTCGGCTTTGAGCACTCGGTCGCCAACACCGTGCTGTTCTCGATCGTGGGTCTGCAGCAGGGTATCGACGTCGGACTCGCCCTCGGCAATCTAGGAATCGTGCTGCTGGGCAACTACATCGGGGGCGGGCTGCTGATTGGCCTCTACTTCGCGTACGCGAATGACAGCCGGCGCTACCTAAAGAAGCATCCCGACACCGTTGACGAACCGACACCCCAGCCATAACCGGTGCGAACGCGGCGTAGGTGGGGAGATGCTGGACGTTTGCACTGAGCGGGCCCGGCCACTGATCCGCAGACGTACGCTGAAAGCATGACCTCCCGAACCAAGAGGGTCTCCCCGCGTGCCGCTCGCCGGTCGCTTCTCGCGATTCCCGCCATTGCCGTCCCGACAGCGATTGTTGCTGCAGCCGTCTTGATCCCGAACGCCGCTTCAGGCGCGGTGGATCTTCCTGACTTGACGCCGCAAGAGCTTCTCGAATTCGCGGCCGCCAGTGAGGTCGATCAGCTGAGTGGAACCATCGAGCAGACGGCGGATCTTGGCCTGCCTGATCTCGGTGGCCTCACCACGGCTTTTCGCTCCGACACAGCGGCTGTAGACGACAACGCGGCAGATATCGACGATCTGCTTTCGCTTGCTACCGGCTCGTTCACTGCCAAGGTCTATCTTGATGGCGACCGCGCGCGACTGCAGGTGCTCGATTCACTTGCCGAACGCAATGTCTACCTCGACGGCGAAACCGACACCGCCTGGTTTGTCGACTCTGACTCGCAGACCGCAACGAAGATCACACTCGGCGTGGGCGAGAAGTTCGGTGCGGATGACGCGCGTGAGCTTCCGACTCCCCAAACCACGCTCGAAGAAGCGCTCGCGAACCTCGACGAGACCACAGTTGTCACCGTTGGATCTGACGCGAGCGTTGCGGGCAGGGACGCCTATGAGCTCATTCTCGAGCCGCGCAGTGATGACACTCTCGTTGAGAGCATTAGCTTCGCGATCGACGGTGAAACGGGAATGGCGTTGTCGGCATCGATATCCGCCGCGGACAGCACTGATCCCGCGTTTTCGATTGCATTCACAGACGTGTCGTTCGATGCCCCGGATGCTTCGACGTTGACCTTCGAGCCGAGTTCGAACATCACCGTTTCTGAAAAAGAGATCGCACTGCCCTCGCATACTGATCAGGAAGCGATGGTCGACGATGCCACCGCACCTGAGATGAGCGTTGTTGGCGAAGGGTGGTCAACAGTCGTTGAAGTTTCGGCGGCGGACGGCGGCTCGCAGACGTCTGAAAGTCTCACTGCGGAACAGCAAACGATGCTCGAGAGCTTCACGACTGCGGTCGACGGCGGACGGGTGTTCCAAACGGCATTGCTCACAGTTCTCATGACCGACGACGGTCGAATTCTTGTCGGTGCGGTTCCCGTGAGTGTGCTCGTAGACGCAGCATCCGGCGAATAACCGAATGCCTTCGTTCTCTGCCGAGCAGCACACGCACACGAGCAGCGCCGACCTCGCGATACAAACCCATGGGCTGACGAAACGGTTTCACAAGCACGTGGCGGTTGCGGGAATCGATCTGGCCGTGCCGCGCGGAGCGGTTTTCGGCTTTCTCGGACCCAATGGCTCAGGTAAAACGACCACGATCCGCATGTTGCTGGGACTCGTGCGCCCAACCACCGGTGAGGCGTACGTGCTGGGTTCGCCGATGCCGCGAACGTTAGCGACGGTGTTGCCTCGCGTTGGTGCACTTGTCGAGGGACCAGCATTCTGGCCATACCTCAGCGGAGAGCAGAACTTGCAGCGGTTGGATGCTGCCGATCCCCGTTCTGACGCCCGTTCTCGCGACAAGCGGGTCGCGTCAGCGCTCGAACGTGTTGGCCTCTCTCACGCGGCGGGTAAGAAAGCTCATGCGTATTCGCTGGGCATGAAGCAACGGCTCGGCCTGGCCAATGCGTTGCTCACCCCGCGCGATCTGCTTGTGCTCGATGAGCCGACCAACGGGCTCGACCCGCAGGGCACTCGCGAGGTTCGCGCGCTCGTGCAAGCAGTCGCCGACGAAGGAGCGACTGTCTTCGTGTCGAGTCACCTGCTGGCGGAAGTCGAGCAGGTTTGTACGCACGTGGGCATCATGAGCGCTGGCTCGCTCGTGTCGCAGGGAACTCTCGAGGACTTCCGCAGCGGCGGGGGCGGGGCGCGCGCACGAGTTGATACTCCTGATGTCGCAGCGGCGACGCGTGTGCTCGTAGGACTGGGGCTGGCTGTTGTGTCATCGAGCGCAGGCGCCGCTGATTCCACAGCTATCGTCGCGACCTTTCCCGACGAAGCGGCCGATCCACGGCCGGATGCGATCGTCGCGGCGCTGGTACAGCAAGGGGTGCGCGTGAACGGTTTTGCGGTGGAGCGCACCAGTCTTGAGCAACGTTTCGTCGAGCTGACAGGGGAGGGCTTTGATGTCGTCGCCTGACCTGCTGAAGGCCGGCGCTCCGTCCGCCGATGGTGGCGGCTTGCAGCTGAGAGGAACGCTGCGGCTGTTGCGAAACGAGTTGCTCACTCTGTTGAGGCGTTCGCGTACGTGGGCGATGCTTGGTGCCCTTGCGCTCATTCCGGTCCTGCTGGCGATTGCGCTGCGGGTTGCAGGTGGCACCGACGCGGGCCGTGGTCCTGCATTCCTCGATCAGATCACCAATAACGGCCTCTTCGTGGGGGTCGCTGCAATGACGCTTGCCATCCCACTGTTTCTGCCGCTCACGATTGCGGTGACGGCTGGCGATTCCATTGCTGGGGAGGCCAGCCACGGAACACTCCGCTACTTGTTGATCGCCCCCGCCGGTCGCATTCGCTTGTTGTGGGTGAAGTACCTGGTGGCCGCGGTGTTCGCTATCGCGGCGACGTTGACGATTGTGGTCTTCGGCACCCTCGCCGGTTGGGTGCTCTTTCCGGTCGGACCGTTGACTCTGGTCTCGGGAACCGAGGTGTCAGTGGGTGAGGGGCTGCTGAGGTTGCTCGCGGTTGCTGCCTACGCCACGATTTCGCTGCTGGGTCTGACTGCGATCGGTCTTTTCCTGTCGACGGTGACAACAGTGCCCGTGGGTGCGATGGCAGCCACGGCGATCCTCGCGGTTTCGGCGCAGATCGTCGGATCGATTCCACAGCTTTCGGCGCTGCATCCGTTTCTCTTCACAGATCGATGGCTGGATTTTGCCGACCTGTTGCGTTCGCCGATCGTATGGGATTCATTCGTCGACAACGCGCTGATTCAAACGGCTTACATCGTGCTGTTCTTCGTCGCTGCGATGGTGCGCTTCACCCGGCGCGACGTGTTGTCGTAGCAAACGACGTTATGCGCAGACGCGCACCTGGTGGCCGCTGAATGCGACAACGTCGCCAAACTGAAGCTGGCGACCGCGGCGGCGATCGACCTCACCGTTGACGGTGACGTATCCGTCGATAATGGCTTCTTTCACGTCGCCGCCCGTGTCGAGGAGTCCTGCAAATTTCAGGAACTGGCCGAGGCGAATCGACTCGCCATCAATGGAAACATCGTCGATTCGAGCCGGGTTTGTCATGTTCGAATGCTAGCCGACTAGCGAAAGTTGGAGGGAGCCGTTCGGGATTCCGAAAAGCTGTCAAAGGTGATTTGAGTGCGGCCTGCACGCCGGGATCTAACTAGCGTAGGAGCATTCCGAACCGGAGCTTGGAGGCTCATGAACTCGTCGAGAGCTGTTCCCGATGCTGAGCCGACTGCTGCTGACCGGCGACGCTGGGCCAGGTATCTGGTGGACGAACGCGCCGAAGCAGACGTTTACCGTCGCCTCGCGGGGCGCCGCACCGGAGAAGAACGTTTGATCTTGCTCGCGCTGGCTGACGCAGAGGGCCGCCACGAAGCGCATTGGCTGGATCTTTTGGGCGGCGAACCTGCTCGCTTGCCTCGACCTGGCGTGCGCACTCAGAGCCTTGGGTGGATGGCGTCGAGGTTCGGATCGATCTTCGTGCTCGCGTTGGCCCAGAACGCTGAGGAGCGCTCGCCCTACGACGATGACCCTCACGCGTCAGCGGCCATGGCAGCCGATGAGAAGGTGCACTACGAGGTCGTGAGGGGTCTCGCTGCGCGGGGGCGGCGTCGGCTTTCAGGAACATTTCGCGCGGCCGTATTCGGGGCAAACGATGGACTTGTCAGCAACCTCGCGTTGGTGATGGGCATCGGTGCGACGGGTGTGGCACCGCAATTCGTGCTCTTCAGCGGTTTGGCGGGACTGCTCGCTGGTGCGCTGTCAATGGGCGCGGGGGAGTACGTGTCGGTTCGGTCTCAACGAGAGCTGCTGGAAGCGACAGAGCCCAGTAACTATGCAAACGCGGCGCTGAACGATCTCGACCTTGATGCCAACGAGCTGGCGCTCGTGTATCGCACGCGCGGAATGCCTAAAGACGAGGCACAGGTGCGCGCCCGCGAAGCAGTCGCGAGCGCGCAGCAGGGAACGGCGCACCCAGGGGAGCATGTCGCGGCACGCGATGACGACGATGTGGTCGGCAGCGCCTGGCGTGCAGCGATCTCAAGCTTCTTGTTCTTCGCGTCGGGCGCGGTGATCCCTGTTCTTCCCTGGATCCTCGGCCTATCGGGGTTTGCAGCGATCGTGCTCGCACTCGTGCTGGTGGGAATTGCGCTCATGGCAACGGGCGCAGCCGTTGGAGTGCTGTCTGGTGGGCCGCCGCTTCGGCGCGCGCTGAGACAACTGGCGATCGGCTACGCGGCGGCCGCGGTCACCTACGCGCTGGGCTTGGCATTCGGCGTCACCCTGGGTTGAGAATCGCGCGATTAATTCCCGCCTCGATTCGTTGTCTCTGCACCGACATGGTAATGTCGTTCCTCGGTTGCAAAACCGAAAAACACCACCTGCGCGGGTGGCGGAATAGGTAGACGCGCTAGCTTGAGGTGCTAGTGCCCGAAAGGGCGTGGGGGTTCAAGTCCCCCCTCGCGCACAGAATGAAGAAGGCCCCCGGAAGGGGGCCTTCTTCTGTTAACGGCACCATTTCGTGGCGGATACGGGCCCGCCTTTCGCGGTAAGTTTGTCGGCATGCCTCCCGCCGACAGTCCGCTTTCAGAGGTCGTCACGATTGCACGTGATCTGATCCGCATCGACACCACTAACCACGGTGGTGGGCGCGCCAACGGCGAACGCGAAGCCGCAGAATACGTCGGGGCGTATCTAGAGTCCGTCGGGCTCACACCGACGTATTTCGAGCCGATCCCTCGGCGTACCAACGTGATGACCCGCATCCCGGGCCGCAATCCCGACAAGCCTGCACTGGTGGTGCACGGCCATTTGGATGTCGTCCCCGCCATCGCCGAAGACTGGAGCGTTGATCCGTTCGCGGGTGAGATTCGCGACGGGATGCTCTGGGGGCGTGGCGCGGTCGACATGAAGAACATGGACGCCATGATTCTGACCTCGGTGGCCGACATTTTGCGCAGCGGAGAGCAGCCCGAACGCGATCTGATAGTCACATTCTTCGCAGACGAAGAAAACGGCGGCGTCGAAGGATCCGAACTCGTCGTCCGCGATCATCCGGAGTGGTTCGCGGGCGCCACCGAAGCCATCAGCGAGGTTGGCGGATACTCGATCGCCGTCGGCGAGCGACGGGCCTATCTGCTGCAGGTGGGAGAAAAGGCGCTTATCTGGATTCGGCTGGTGGCTCGTGGACGAGCAGCCCATGGCTCCAGCTACCACTTCGACAATGCGGTCACCACTCTTGCGAAGGCTGTCGCCGCCCTTGGCAGCACCCAGTGGCCGGTCAGTCTGACGCCCGCGACGACCGAGATGCTCGCCCGCCTCGGCGAGCTCGCAGACATCGGTTCGACCGATCCCGATGCCATCGCGGCGACCGCGGGCACAGCTGCAGGGTTCCTTCGTTCGAGTTTTCGCACCACCACAAACCCGACGGGGCTCACTGCTGGCTACAAGCACAACGTGATTCCAGACCGCGCAGAAGCTTTGATCGACGTTCGTGTGTTGCCCGGCACCGAAGAAGCCGCGCTAGATGACATTCGACGCATTGTGGGCGAAGGCGTTGACGTCGAGATTGTGCACCAAGACATCGGTCTTGAGGTTCCGTTCTCAGGTGACCTCGTCGGCGCCATGGTGGACGCGCTCGGCCGTCACGACCCCGGAGTCCCCGTGGTTCCATACCTGCTCGGCGGGGGCACCGACAACAAGGCACTCGCGGGCCTAGGCATTGAAGGGTACGGCTTCGCGCCGCTTCGACTGCCCGCAGGCTTCGACTTCACTGGCATGTTCCACGGGGTCGATGAACGAGTTCCGCTAGATGCACTCGAGTTCGGCCAGTCCGTGCTCACTGACCTGTTGCGCACCTACTGACGAAATAGACTCTGGGATGCTCCCCCCGGCATCCTCGGCGAAAGGCGCCCATGCAATTTCTCGAAGCGATCATTCTCGGCTTCATGCAAGGACTCACCGAGTTTCTTCCGGTGTCTTCGAGCGCGCACCTACGCATTCTCGGAGAGTTTCTTCCGACCGCTCAGGACCCTGGCGCGGCCTTCACCGCTATCACTCAGATCGGCACGGAAGCGGCTGTCGTGCTGTTCTTCTGGCGTGACATCGTGCGCATCATCGGTCAGTGGTTTCGGTCGCTGGTTGGCAAAGTGCCGCGAAGCGACCCCGATGCCCGCATGGGCTGGTTCATCATTGTCGGCAGCATCCCTATCGTCGTTCTCGGTTTGATCTTTCAAGACCAGATTGAGACAACGTTCCGCTCACTGTGGATCGTCGCCGCCATGCTGATCTTCTTCGGCGTTCTGCTCGGAATCGCAGACCACGTCGGCGCAAAGAAACGGAAGCTCAACGACCTCACACTGGGCCACGGCGTGGTGTACGGATTCGCGCAGTCACTCGCACTCATCCCGGGAGTGTCGCGCTCGGGTGGCACGATCACGGCGGGTCTTTTCATGGGGTACGAGCGTGCGGCAGCCGCGCGCTACGCCTTTTTGCTCGCGATTCCCGCGGTCTTCGGCAGCGGTTTCTACCAACTCTTCAAGAGCTGGGACGAGCCGGGAGTGTTCACTCTCGCCGAAACAGCGGTGGCAACCGTAGTGGCATTCCTGGTCGCACTCGGCGTGATTGCGTTCTTCATGAAGTGGATCTCACGCCACAGCTTCTTGCCATTCGTGATCTATCGCGTTGCGCTCGGCACCACCTTGATCGTGCTGCTCAGCATGGGCGTGATCTCGGCGTAGCTGCTCAGGTGTCAGCGCCGCGGACGGGGCGGGTCATCGCGCCCCGGCTTCGTCGGCCCACCATCGCCGCCCCGGCGCAGATAGCGTTCGAACTCTTGAGCAATCGCGTCGCCTGACGCTTCCGGTGAATCCCAGGTGTCGCGCGTTTGCTCGAGCTGTTGGATGTACTCGGTCATCTCTTCGTCGTCTGCGGCAGCCGCATCGATGGATGCTTCCCAGGTAGCAGCGGCGGTGGGCAGATCGCCACGCGGCAACGAGGCGCCGGTGAGGTCTTCAAGGCGATCCAGAAGCGCCAGGCTCGCTTTGGGAGACGGCGTGTGTCCGGCGACATAGTGCGGAACGCTCGCCCACAGGCTCGCGGCGGGAATACCTGCCTCGTTCGCCGCGTGTCCGAGCACACTGAGGATGCCGACCGGTCCCTCATAAGTGCTCTTCTCAAGCTCGAGTGACGTGCGCAGCTGATCCGAGTCGCTTCCGGCGAAGACTGAGATCGGCCGAGTGTGCGGAACGTCCGACATCATCGATCCGAGTGCAACGAATCCGGTGATGTCAGCGGCGAGCGCGGCATCCATGAATTCGCTGGCGAACGCCTTCCAAGCTCGGGCCGGTTCGACGCCGGTGAGCAGCCACAGTTGCGTGCCTCGGGTCGTGCGGGTGGGCTTGAACAGCGTGGCTTCGGGCCAGACGAGCGAGCGGGTGCCATCAGCATCCATCGTTAGCTGGGGCCTTGTGTATTGGTAATCGAAGTACAACTCCGGATCCACGCTGAACACTGGCTCGTAGGCGCCAGATTCGCGAAGATGGGTGATCGCCGACGACGCAGCTTCTCCGGCATCGTTCCATCCATCAAACGCAGCGACGAGTATTCGACGTCCCATTCCGTCCACGTGACCTCCTTCGGCGCCAGATAAGTTCCCTCCACAATAGGCCCGCGCACTGACGGGTAGCATTGCACGGTGAGTTCATCCCCGCTTTCTGCCGTCCTGTGGGACATGGACGGAACCCTTGTCGACACCGAGCCTTACTGGATGGCAGCCGAAACGCCGCTCATTGAGAGGTTCGGCGGCACGTGGTCGCACGAACAGGCGCTCGCCTGCGTAGGCCTCGGACTCGAAGATTCAGCGAGGATCTTCCAGACCGCTGGCGTGCGCATGGCCGTGCACGAGATCACCGCGCATCTCACCGATGAGGTGATGCGCCAACTCGCAACCGAGGGCGTGCCGTTTCGCCCTGGTGCGCGCGAGTTGCTCGCCAGCTTGCGCGCAGCCGGAATCAAGACGGCACTGGTGACGATGTCGTTGCGGCGCATGGCCGACACCGTGGTCGATTTGATTGATTTCGACGCGTTCGATGTGGTTGTTGCCGGCGACGAAGTGACTCGACCGAAGCCTTTTCCTGATCCGTACCTGCAAGCGTGCAAAGCGCTCGGCGTGAATGCTCAAGACACCGTGGCGATCGAAGACTCGCCCAATGGGCTGCGCAGCGCCGTTGCGTCTGGTGCCTCAACAATTGGCGTTCCCCTCATGGTTCCCGTCGAAGGCGTCGGTGCCGACGCTATTTGGCCAACCCTTGAAGGGCGCACCGCCCAAGACTTGGCATCCTTCCATGCCGATGTTCGTGCACGAAAGGATTCCTCTCGATGAATCAGCGACCCAGCGGACCGTTCCGCGTCGGTGACCGAGTGCAGCTGACCGGACCGAAGAACCGGCTGCACACCATCACGCTCCGCGAAGACGGAGAGTTGCACACGCATCACGGTGTGCTCAAGCACATCGACCTGATCGGCCGTGACGACGGTTCGGTGGTTGCGAACAGCAGTGAGCACGAGTATCTGGCGCTTCGACCGCTGCTGCGCGACTTTGTGATGTCGATGCCTCGCGGCGCCGCCATTATCTATCCGAAGGATGCCGCCCAGATTCTTGCCGAGGCAGACGTCTTCTCTGGCGCCGTTGTTGTCGAGGCAGGAGTGGGTTCTGGAGCACTATCTCTGTGGCTCTTGCGTGCGATCGGCGCTGAGGGAAAGCTGCATTCGTTCGAACGCCGTGAAGATTTCGCCGAGGTCGCACAGGCAAACGTCGAGACGTTCATGGGTGAAGTGCCCGGTAACTGGCAGGTTACTGTTGGCGACCTCGTCGAAGCGCTCCCCGAAACTGTTGAGCCGGCGTCGGTTGATCGTGTCATTCTCGACATGCTCGCGCCGTGGGAGTGCATTGATGTGGTCGCAGATGCGCTCACCCCCGGCGGGGTAGTGCTCTGCTACGTCGCAACAGCCACCCAGCTCAGTCGCGTCGCCGAGTTCATCCGGGGGACGGGCCTGTTCACCGAACCCGAGGCGAACGAGACCATGGTGCGCGGATGGCACGTCGAAGGCCTCGCCGTTCGTCCCGACCACCGCATGATCGCGCACACCGGATTCCTCATCTGGGCGCGCAGATTGGCGCCTGGCGCAGTGCCGCCCGAAGTCAAGCGTCGTGCCTCGAAGTCGAGCTACGGCGATGAAGACGTTGAGATGTGGACTCCCGGGGCGGTGGGTGACCGTCAGATCACCGACAAGAACCTGCGCAAACGTGTGCGGGAGGCGCAGAAAGCGGCACAGGGCGCGCGCATTGCAGCGGCATCAGCGTTGAGTGACGTTCCCGCGGCAGATGAGGTTGATCCGTCCGCCTAGACTGTTGCGGTGCGTAAGTTCCCTGTTGCCCTCACCGTTGCCGGAGTCGCTCTCGTCTCACTGACGGGATGCACCGCATCGTCGACCGCCGATTGCGTTCCCGCGTCGGGGTCAGAAGAGCTCGACCTGATCAGCGTGAGCGGCCCCGTTGAATCGGTTCCCGTCGTTGACGTCTATACGCCGTTCTACGTCGATGAGACATCGTCGCGTGAAGACGTATCGGGCGAAGGCACGCCCATCACTACAACCTCGCAGTTGGTTGTCGTAGACGTTGCGCTTTTCAGCGGCCAAACCGGCGAGCCGTTGTTGGCCACGCCCTACGACGGCGACCTTTCACGGGCCTACACCGTTGACCGCTGGAGCGAGCAGTTTCCTGCCTTCGATGAAGCGCTGATGTGCGCGACCGAGGGCTCTCGCCTCACCATCGCAATGGCTCCCGGCGACTTCGATGCCGTGTCGCTTGAGAGCGTGGGCGTCGAGGCAGACGACTCAGTAATCGGCGTCGTCGACGTGCGCAAAGTGTATTTGCCCGCGGCAGACGGCGATGACCAGTTCAACGCGGCCAACGGTCTGCCCACCGTCGTGCGCGCGCCCGACGGTCGCCCCGGAATCATCGTGCCGGGCAGCGCAGCCCCTGAGGAACTTGTCGTTGAAACCCTCAAAGAAGGAACCGGCGAAGTCATCACCGGTGACCAGGCCGTGCGCGTGCATTACACCGGGGTTACCTGGGACGGCCGTGAGGTCTTCGACACCACCTGGGACACAGAACCGGCGTCGATGACCCTTGACTCGGTCGTGCCAGGTTTCGCGGCGGCGCTTGAAGGCCAGACGGTGGGCTCGCAGGTGCTCGCAGTGATTCCACCTGACCAGGGCTACGGCGATCAGGCTCAGGGCGATATTCCGGCTGGCTCGACCCTCGTCTTCGTGATCGACATCGTCGGTCTCGACGAAGCTCCGCTCTCTTAGCGAGGCATCAACGGCCGATCCCGCGAGCGACTTAGGATGTGGGAGTGCCTGACAACTCACCGAACGCGGGTCCGCCCGAAGAACGACTGCTCAACCTGGTAGTCGCGCTTATGGCGACTGAGCAGGGACTGACGAAAGACACGATCCTGACTTCGGTCGCTGGTTATCGAGAACTGCATGAAGCAGGATCGTCCAAGGCCGCGCTAGAGAAGAGCTTCGAGCGCGACAAGCTGAACCTGCGCAAACTCGGTGTTCCCATCGAGACGCTGGGAGAAAGCAGCGACCCTGATGATCTGCGGTCAGCCCGCTACCGAATTGCTATCGGTGAGTATTCGCTTCCCGATGACATCGAATTCACTCCCGCAGAAGTAGCGCTGCTGAATCTTGCAGGCGGCGTGTGGGGTGAGGGATCGATGACGGATGCTGCGCGAAGTGGGCTGCGCAAGATCCGCGCGCTCGGGATCGAGGTAGACGAGCCGATCATCGGATTCTCGCCGCGTATCAGCATCCGCGAACCATCCTTTGTGCCGCTTGAGCAGGCCATAGACCTTTGTAAGGCTGTCACGTTTTCTTATCTGAAACCGGGGGAGCGTTCTGCGCGTACACGCCGACTGCAGCCGCTAGCGCTGGTCGAGTATGAAGCCCGTTGGCATGTCTATGGGATTGACCTCGACGCCAAGGCCGAGCGCACCTTCTTGCTGTCGCGTGTCGTCGGCGATGTGGCGATCACACGACAATCGTTTGATCGTGAGCTGCGCGAAAGGGCGGGTGAACGCGCGATAGCTGGGCTTGAAGCGGTAGCCGCGCGAAACTCAGCCCTGCTCGAAGTGAACCCTGGCACTGAAGCAGCACTTCGGCTGGCGCGACGGGCCCCGATTGCCGAGCCGATCGAGCAGGGTATTCGTGTGCCGTTCGTCGACATCCATATCTTTGCTGACGAACTTGCGTCTTATGGTCCTGAAGTGCGTGTTGTAGAGCCTGCCGAACTGCGGGAACAGGTCGTTCAGCGCCTTGTCGCTGCGCGAGACCTGCACGGAGTCGCATCATGAGTGAACCTCGCCACCTCGTAGCCACCGACCGAGCGGCCCTCATGCTGCAACTCGTGCCCTACCTCGTCGGGCAGGGAGAGGTATCCGTCGAAGACGCCGCTCGAGAGTTCGACGTTACGCCCGAGACGATGCGCGCCATGGTCGAGAAGCTCACCGTGATCGGTCGCCCCGGTGACGGAGGCTTCTGGCAGATGCCCAACGACCTCTTTGATATCGACTGGACGCTGCTCGATGAGCAAGACCGCATCGCGCTGACAAACACGGTCGGTCTGGAACGCAGTCCGAAACTGACCGCCCGCGAAGCTGCGGCGCTGCTTGCGGGGCTGCAACTAGCTCGTTCGCTTCCAGGAATCGGCGACTCTGAAGTGTTTACTGGCTTGCTCGGCAAACTCGCGCGTGGCGCATCGGGAACCCCCGTCGACGTGATCGTCGCCCCTGGCCCCGTCGACGAGGTGCGTGACGTCGTTGCCACCGCGCTTCGTGATCGAGTGGCGGTGTCGTTCACCTACAAAGCGCCGGATGCTGAAGCCACTACCCGCACGGTCGACCCGACGAAAGTACAGATCGCGAATGGTCAGTGGTATCTGCAGGGCTGGTGTCATCTTCGTGAGGCTATGCGCACGTTCCATCTGGAACGCGTCAGTCATCTTGAGCTGACGGATATTGCGATCACCCACACCAGCGACTCGCCGCAGGCATGGTTTGATCCTGCAGATGAAGATCTGACAGCCGTTGTGCGCTTTTCGGATGACGTCGCGCCCCTACTAGGCGACTACCTCGAGCGAGCGCGCCTCGAGTCTTCGCGGGGCGTGAGTACCGCCACCATGCGGGTCGCAGATGAATTGAGCCTTCGAAGGTTGGCAACTCGCCGTGCGGGCGCCGTCGAGATTGTGCGGCCGGCTGGAGCGCGACGAGCTGCGGCTGAATGGGCTGAAGCCGGCCTCGCTCAGTACTCTTAGTGAGTTTGCGGGGTTAGACTACCCACACGTACTACGCAATCCCTGGAAGGATTACACACATGGGAATCCAAGGCTGGCAGTGGCTCCTCATCCTCGCCGTGATCCTTCTGCTCTTTGGCGCAGCGAAACTTCCCGCTCTCGCGAAGAGCATGGGACAGTCCGCTCGAGTGTTCAAGGGCGAGATGAAGGCGATGAAGGACGAAGATAAGGCTGATGCAGAAAGCCCTGTCAACTCGACTCCTGCCCCCTCGACTTCGAATACGGTGACTCCAAGCGAACCGTCTTCGAACACGGGCAGGACTCCCGACTCGACCCTGTAGCCCCTTCGTGGTGACCACTGAGCCGCCGCGCACGGGAGATTCACACTCCCCAAAGCGCGATCGGCGGATGTCGCTTGGCGCTCATTTGGTGGAGCTGAAGCGACGATTGCTGATCGGCGCCATCGCGCTCGTAGTCGGAATGGTCGTCGCTTTCATCGTGACCGACCCTGTCTTGAGACTGATCACCGAGCCGATTCGAATCGTCGCGGAGAGCCGCGGTGAAGGGTCGGCTGTTGAACTGGCGTTTAGCAGCGTGACTGCAGGATTCGATCTGCGCCTGAGAATGTCGTTTGCTATCGGTCTGTTGATTTCCGCTCCTGTGTGGATTTGGCAGGTGTGGGCCTACATCATGCCCGGTCTGACTCGCAAAGAGATCCGTTACACAATCGGATTTGTGGCTGCTGCGGTCCCGCTTTTCTTCGCTGGCTGTGCGACCGGGCTCTATGTGATGCCCAACATCGTGAGCCTGATGGCGACGTTCGTTCCTGAGGGCGCTGCGGCGTTTTACGACGCGATCTACTACTACGACTTTGTTTTCAAACTGCTGTTGTTTGTCGGAGTCGCCTTTGTGCTTCCCGTGTTCTTGGTGGCGCTCAACCTCGCCGGAATCATTTCCGGGCGTGCGATTCTTCAGGGCTGGCGCCTGGCGATCATCATTGCTGTGGTGTTCGCGTCTCTCGCGACGCCGCCCGCCGACATTGCCACGACATTGCTCCTGGCTGGCATTTTGACAATGCTCTTTTTTGCCGCGGCTGGCTTGTCGATGCTTTTTGACCGGCGCAAAGCGAAACGCGATGCGGCATTTCTATCATCGGAGGCACCCGAGTGAGTGACGCCGGTCCTGCGGAGCGATACGCACGAGCGCGCCAGATTGCCGAGCAGAACCGGAGCCATGCGATCACGGCTGACTTCGCCGCATCTCAGGAATTCGAACTCGACGATTTTCAGATCGAAGGGTGCCGCGCGCTAGAAGACGGCAAAAGCGTGTTGGTTGCCGCCCCCACAGGTGCGGGAAAGACGATCGTCGGCGAGTTCGCCATTCACCTGGCAATGCGTGAACCGGGTGTAAAAGCCTTCTACACGACACCGATGAAGGCGCTTTCCAACCAGAAGTTTCGAGAGCTTCAGCAGGTTTATGGGGAGTCTGAGGTAGGGCTGCTCACGGGCGACACGAATATCAACGGCAATGCGCGTGTGGTCGTGATGACAACCGAAGTGTTGCGCAACATGCTTTATGCCGACTCACCAGCGCTTCGCGGTCTGCGGTACGTCGTCATGGACGAAGTTCACTACCTTGCAGACAGGTTTCGCGGAGCGGTGTGGGAAGAAGTCATCATTCATCTTCCGCCCGCGGTGCGGATGATCTCACTTTCTGCGACGGTGTCGAACGCTGAAGAATTCGGCGACTGGCTCGATACGGTACGTGGCGACACCGCCGTGATCGTGTCGGAAATTCGTCCGGTGCCGCTAGAACAGCACGTGCTGGTGCGAGGCGATCTGCTTCCGCTCTTCGATGACCGGGCGGGCATTGCAACCGCTCAGGTCAATCAAGAGCTCATGCGAATCCGCTCCTTCAAAGGCGGCAACTACGAGAATAATCGACGCGCGCAATCGTCGAACAGTGCACGACACGGTGGCTATCAGTCGTCGCGGCGCCGATCTAAACATGGCAACAAGCCACCGGCGCGTCCCGCGAATATGCCGCGCATGGAGCGCATCGACCGCCCTGAAGTCATTGCGCTGCTGGACCGCGCAAATCTGCTTCCCGCCATCTTCTTCATCTTCTCTCGTGTTGGTTGCGATGCTGCCGTTCAACAGGTGCGCCGCTCGGGCTTGCGGCTGACGACGGCCGAGGAGCGCGCTGAGATTCGCGCGACCGTAGAGGAGCGCACTCGTGCCTTGCATGACGAAGACCTTGCTGTGCTCGGCTATTGGGATTGGCTGAGCAACCTCGAGAGGGGCGTGGCGTCACACCACGCTGGCCTGCTTCCTGCGTTCAAAGAAGTCGTTGAGGACTTGTACCGCCGCCGCCTCGTGAAAGTCGTGTTCGCGACCGAGACACTCGCGCTGGGCATCAATATGCCGGCACGGACCGTGGTGCTTGAGAAGCTCGAGAAGTTCAATGGCGAAGCGCGCGTGGCTATCACCTCAGGGGAGTACACCCAGCTCACCGGACGTGCCGGACGGCGCGGCATCGACGTCGAAGGCCACGCGGTCATTCAGTGGGCCGAGGGGTTAGACCCGCAAGCCGTCGCCGCGCTTGCTTCTCGCCGCACCTACCCGCTCAATTCCAGCTTCCGGCCGACATACAACATGGCCGTCAACTTGATCGATCAGTTCGGGCGGCCGCGCGCACGCGAGATTCTCGAATCGTCGTTCGCGCAGTTTCAAGCAGACCGCGCTGTGGTGGGTCTGGCGCGCAAGGTGCGCGAGCAGGAAGAATCGCTCGCTGGCTACAAGACGGCGATGAGTTGCGATCGCGGTGACTTCGCGGAATACTCCGGCATTCGACGTGAGCTCAGCGATCTCGAGCGAACTAACCGCAAAGATGCGAACGCGTCGCGTTCTACCCGAGATGCACGCCAAAAGCAGCTGGCTACGTTGCGACGTCGCATGCAGCGACACCCCTGCCACCAATGCCCAGAGCGCGAGGATCACGCACGCTGGGGTGAGCGCTATTGGCGCATGAAGCGCACTACCGACCAGCTTCGTCGCGAGATCGACAATCGCACCGGAACAGTGGCTCGCATCTTTGATCGTGTCGTTGATGTGTTGCACACCCTGTATTACGTGAACATCGACGATGAGGGAGTCGTGAGCCTCACAGCTGCGGGGCGCACGATGCGACGCATCTATGGCGAACGTGATCTGCTTGTGGCCGAGTCCATTCGCCAGGGTCTGTGGAACAAGCTCGACGCGCCGTCACTTGCTGCACTGGCGTGCAGTCTTGTTTACGAACCGCGCCGTGATGAATCTGGTTCGGGGGAGCGGGCCCTGCCGCGGGGCGCTTTCCGCGTGGCGTTGGCAGAGACTTTGACGCTATGGCAAGAGCTCGACGACCTCGAACAAGACCACAAGCTGCCGGGTTCCGAACCGCCCGCTGCGGGGCTTGCTCAAGCAATGTACTCATGGGCGCGCGGCGGCATGCTCGATTGTGTGCTCTCTGAAGCCGATATGGCAGCGGGGGACTTTGTGCGCTGGTCTAAGCAGACAATAGATCTACTCGACCAGCTCTCGTTGGTCGCTGACGCTCCGCTGGCCACGACTGCTCGCCAGGCCCTTGATGCGGTCCGGCGCGGCATAGTGGCGTACGGCACCGTCTGATGAACCCTCGTCCGATCTTGCCCCTGTGGGCAGCTGCCATCGTTGCTGCTCTCGCTGGCGGCGTGCTTGATCTCGCCTACCCGTCGCTGGGCTGGTGGCCGTTCGCCTTTGCTGGCGTCGCTCTTGTGCTCGTGACGCTTATCGGTAGGTCGGCATGGGGGTCGGTACTTGTTGGATTCGTCTTCGGCGCGTCGTTCTATCTGATTCACATTGTGTGGATCACGCGCTATCTGGGCGTGGTTCCCTGGTTCGCTCTCACCGCTGTCGAGACGGTCTTCATGGCGTTCGGGTCGATTCCGATCGCCTTGGCCTATCGATGGATGCCTCGACTGTCATCGTCGCGATGGGTCCGCCTGATTGCACTGCCTGCACTCGTGGCTGGGCTCTGGACGGCACGTGAACTGTTCATGGGCGCATGGCCCTACTCGGGCTTTCCGTGGGCACGAATTGGAATGAGTCAGTCAGAGAGCCCGCTCGCGCATATTGCCTCGTGGGTGGGCGTCGCTGGGCTCACCTTCCTCATGGTAGCTTTCACCGCAGGCGTGATCGAGTGGATTCGGCTTGCACAGTGGCGGCAGGTCCGCACGGCCGTGCCAGCCGCGAGCGTCGGCTTGCTGATGCTCGTGCTACCGGCTTTTCCCACCACCCCCGCCGGCGACATGCGGGTCGGCAGCGTGCAGGGCAACGGACCGTCGGGCTACTTCGATGAACGCACCCCCAATGCGGTGCTCGGTGCGCAACTCGAAGCATCCGAACCTCTCTTCGGCGAAGAGATGGATGTGCTGCTCTGGCCAGAGGGCGGAATCGACTCAGACCCGCTGACGAACTCAACAACGGCCTTCACCCTCGACGCCCTGGCGAGACGGGTGGATGCCCCGCTGCTCGTGAATGCGGCAACCACACGCGGCGATGACACCTTCAATACCTCGATGTTGTGGGTCGGCGGCGAAGGAGCGGTGCAACTGCATGACAAAGCAAACCCCGTTCCGATGGGGGAGTACGTGCCCGATCGTTGGTTCTTCGAGCCGCTCGCACCTGATCTGGTCGGTTTGATACAACGCGAGTACACGCCGGGCACCAACCCGCCGTTCTTCGACGTCAATGGCATTGGGGTTGGCTTGGCCATCTGCTTTGACGTGATTTATGACCGTGTCATCTGGGACGGCGCCCGAGATGGCGCACAGATCTACATGTTCCAGACGAACAACGCAGATTTTCGCGATACTGACGAGAACCTTCAGCAGCTCGCCTTCGCCCGCATGCGAGCTATTGAAACGGGTCGCTCGGTAGTCAACCTGTCGACGGTCGGCACGAGTCAGGTGATCGCGCCGGACGGCTCCACGATCGACGGCATCGCCGCGGACGTTGCTGGCCATATGCTCACCGAGGTGCCGCTGCGCACCGGCCTCACGCCCGCGGTCGTCATCGGTCCTGCGGTGCAGTTAGTACTCGGTTTTGGCAGCGTGCTCGTTCTTGTCTTGATCGGCGTGCGCGTCAAGACCGCTGCGCGTGGGCGCACCAAAACGCCGACCCTCTAGGAGGGCCGGCGTTTACGGGGGATCGCGTCAGCTAGGCGCTGATCTTGGCGCTTGCGGGCTCACTGGTGCCGCGGCGCTCACGCAACAGAGCGAGGCGCTCTTCAAGCAACTCCTCGAGCTCCGGAAGCGTGCGACGCTCGAGCAACATGTCCCAGTGGCTACGGGGCACCTTGTCGCCTGAATGGTCGACGGTGGCCGTGGTGTCGCCAACACGCAGGAGTGCCTCGGCGCCGCAGGTGCGGCATTCCCAGGCCTCTGGAACCTCTGCGTCAGCGGCAAAGGTCAGCGTGGAATCGTTTTTGCACGTCGTGCAGTGGTAGGTGTGCTGTGCGCGTTCATGGAACACGACGCCCTCTTCGCTCTGTAAGCTCTGGGCGCCGAGTCGGATGCCGCGAAGGCTGCGGTCTGCCATTGTGTGGTCCTCTCGTCGCTACCTATCAGGTATAACGGGGCCACCTGTGCAGAAGGTTGGAACGGTGCCCGTTAACGACCATTCACAGTTGATGCACAGCCGCTGTCAGGGCTTTAGCAGGGCGAGTGCATCGGCGGCGCGGTCGGTCACAATTCCATCGACTCCTAGCGCAACCAGTCGCCGCATGTCGTCGGGTTCATTCACGGTCCAGACGTGTACTTCGACGCCGTGTCTGTGTGCAGCCTCGAGCAGTCGCGGGCTCACCACGCGCAGTGCCCCGTGCCGCTCGGGTAGCTGCAACGCGTCAACGCCGTCTAGTGCGGCAGCGACGCCTCGCCGCGAGTGAATGGTGAGGGCGAAGATCAGGCGCGCGACCGTGCTCCACCCGGCTGACGTAGCTGGCCGTTGTTGAGGGTTCGCGGCCAGCGCGGCCTCAAGGGCTCGGAGTCGTCGCTGGTCAGAGAAGCTGGTCAGTAGAACTCGATCTGCAAAGGGACCGACGATGGTGCCTGCGGTTTCTGCCGCCGCATCCGCTTTCACATCAATGTTGAACCGAACGCCGGGGAACGACTCGAGTGCCTGAGCGAGGCTAACCAGGCCGCCGCGCTCAGCCATGAGCTGCTCGAGTTCTCTCAACTCGATTTGATCGATGCGCCGTGGGTCGCCAGCTACGCGCACCAGGTCGTCGTCGTGAAAGAGCACGGCGACGCCGTCGCGCGTGACATGGCAATCAGATTCGACGTAGACCGCTCCCGCTGCGTGTGCTGCCGCAACAGCGGCAAATGAGTTCTCGACAATGCCCGCCGCGAGGGCGGCATCGGTCACTAAGCCGCGATGGGCGAGGGTGCGAGGTGTCTCAGAGGCATCAAACCACGGGTGCTGCGCCAGCCGCTCAGGCATCCGATCCGGGTGTGGGTGCGGTCCGAGCTTCGGTCGCGATTGAGTCTGCCTCGGATGCCGCCTGTCTTGCTGCAGCCACGGCCTCGTCAGCGGTGGCGCGGGTGGTCGACTCGCGTTTCGGCTTTGACGCGCCCGTCGCGTCGCTCGGCGCCGCGTTTCCAGCACGCCCCGCGAAGGCTTCACCGATGCCTTGTAGTGCCTGCGTGAGTTCGCTAGGCACGATCCATAGTTTGCTCGAGGGGCTATCCGCGATTTTCGGTAGCGTCTGCAGATACTGGTAGGCCAGCAGCTTCTCATCGGCGTCACCGACGTGAATTGCGTTGAACACCATCTCGATGGCTTCAGATTCGCCCTGTGCACGGAGCACCGAGGCGAGCTTGTCGCCTTCAGCGCGCAAGATCTCGGCTTGTCTGCGACCTTCTGCTTCAAGAATCTGTGACTGCTTGGAACCTTCAGCAGTGAGGATCGCAGCGCGACGGTCGCGCTCAGCGCGCATCTGCTTTTCCATCGAGTCTTGGATTGAAAGGGGCGGATCGATTGCCTTGAGCTCGACGCGAGATACGCGAATGCCCCACTTGCCGGTCGCCTCGTCGAGCACTACCCGTAGCTTGCTGTTGATTTCGTCGCGGCTGGTAAGTGCCTCTTCAAGGTTCAACCCGCCGACAACGTTGCGAAGCGTCGTTGTCGTGAGTTGTTCCACTGCGCCCAGATAGTTTGCGATCTCATAGGTAGCCGCCCGCGCGTCGGTCACCTGGAAGTAGACCACTGTGTCGATGGAGACCACGAGGTTGTCTTCGGTGATGACCGGTTGCGGCGGAAACGACACGACTTGCTCGCGCAGATCGATAAGCGGTCGAACGCGATCGATGAACGGAACCAGGATATTCAGACCGGGCGAGAGTGTGCGTTGATACTTGCCCAGGCGCTCGACAACTCCGGCGTTGGCTTGGGGGATGATGCGGATAGAGCGAAAGATCACCACGACCACGAATATCGCGATGACGATCAGCAGGATTACGACGAATATCTGGCCGATGAAGGCCCCAACGTCAACCATGTGTGGTGGTCCTTTCGAGAGTATTGGGGGGAGTGGCCACCTCAACGGTGGCGCCAAGAACCCGGGTTACTGATACTCGGCTACCGACCGCGATCAGTGAATCTGAGACGCCGTCGGGAAGCCGCGCAGACCACGTTTCGCCGTTATCGAGCTTCACGGTTCCGTTGCCTTCGGCGAATGCCCCGACCACGCGGCCAGACATACCGACTATCGCGTCGACATTCATTGGCACGTTGGCAGAGCCGCGGCGCAGTGCTTTCAGTAGCAGCGGACGGATCGTGAAGAGCAGCAATGCCGAGACAACGGCGGCGGCTGCTATCTGCAACCACCAGACGCCACCGAGCAGGTTCACACCGAGGCCACCGACCAGCGCGCCCGCCGCCAGCATGAGAAATGTGAACTCGAGCGTGAGCAGTTCGATGATGACGAAAATCAGCACGAGGGCAAGCCAGAGAATCCACATGTACTGGGTGAGATCTGGCAACATCGCCCATCCTTTCGATGACTTGTTTGAAGACTATCAACGAGGGGGTTAGTAGGGCCCGATTGGTAGGGTCGAATATGGTTTCACCGTTCGGTGGAATCGCTCAGAACCACCCAGGAGTGCACAATGACACAGCCTCTCGCTCAGGGAGCGCTCACCGGCCGTACGGCCCTCGTGACCGGATCTTCTCGTGGTATCGGCGCCGATACGGTGCGATACCTAGCCGAGGCCGGCGCAAACGTGGTGGTCAACTTTCGCAACAAGGCCCCCCGTGCAGAGAAACTCGCGCGCGAGTTGCGTGAACTGGGAGTGCGGGTGCTCGTCGTGGGCGCTGACCTGACAGACCAGGCTTCGGTCGACGCTATGTTCGCAGAGGTCGAGTCCACGTTCGGGTCGCTCGACATCTTGGTGCTCAACGCCTCCGGCGGTATGGAATCCGGTATGGCTGAGGACTACGCCCTCGCGCTCAACCGTGATGCGCAGGTGCGAGTTCTTGAGGCAGCCACCCCGTTGCTACCGAACGACGGACGCGTGGTCTTCGTCACCAGCCATCAAGCGCACTTCATTCGAACGACCCCAACGATGCCGGAGTATGTGCCCGTCGCGCTCTCGAAGCGTGCGGGCGAAGACGCTCTGCGCGAGATGATTCCTGCTCTCGCGGATCGCGGCGTCGGATTTGTCGTGGTATCGGGCGACATGATCGAGGGCACAATCACCGCCACGCTGCTCGAACGTGCCAACCCTGGGGCGATTGCCTCGCGTCGCGACTCGGCGGGCAAGCTCTACAACGTGTCAGAGTTCGCGGCCGAAGTCGCGAAGGCTGCGCTGGAAGAGGTTCCAGAAAACAACACGAAGTTGGTGGGCGACGTTTCTTCGTTCGTAGGGGAGTGATCGATGCGCGCGCAAGACATTGAGACGCTGGTTTCGGTCGGGCGCCCGACCCTCGCAGCAGATGCGACGTTCGCCATCTTTGCCACGTCGCGACCCGATGTTGCGGCTAACCGTGATGTCGGGCAACTATGGCGAGTGGAGTTGCCCGCAGGCACGCTGACTCGCATGACTCGCGGCGTGTCCGACAGCTCGCCGCAGCTATCGCCCACCGATGCGAGCGTCGCGTTCTTACGCGCTGACGCCAAGGGCAAGCCGCAGGTCTATGTTGTCGCCGCCACTGGTGGTGAACCCGTGCAGACCAGTGATGCCCCGCTCGGTGTATCCAGTTTTGGCTGGTCGCCCGCGGGAGATTCGATTGCGTTCGTTGCGCGGGTTGCAGAGCCGGGGCGCTATGGCGACGTCGAGGGCTTGGATGCTTCCGCCGAAGCGCCGCGACACATCACCAGCATCCGGTGGCATGCAAATGGTCTTGGCTACACCGGTGATCGTCCTGCTCACGTGTTCATCGTCGACGCCCCAGATCTGGATGCCGAGCCCTTCTACGAAGCGGCGCCGGCCGTCGTCGATGCCAACAGCCCCGCGCCTGAAAAACGGGTGTTGCAGAATCTGCCCCGGCAATTGACCTTCGGTATGGCTTCGCACGCCGGAGTGGTCTTCAGCGAAGACGGCACCGAGATTCTCACCGTTCCCGATCTCGCGGAGAGCACACGGCGCGATCTTCGGAGTCGTTTGATCGCGGTTGCGGTGGACGGCACCGGGGAGCGTGAGATCGTTGGCCTCGAAGCGAGGCTGTCAATCGGTGACGTTGCGATCGCGCACGATGGCGGCATCGCATTGCTCGCTCACGAACTTCCGCGCAGCGATGTGGACTTTGTTGCACCGATGGTTGGACTCTGGGCTGTCGATGAGGGCGCTCCGCGACGTTTGACGGATGCGACGCTTGATCTCGGAGAAGTGGGCAGCCACGTTACCTGCATCGATGGCGGCTTTTTGGTGCAGGACCGCACTCACGGGCGCCTGAGACTCGTGAAAATCTCGGCGACGGGAGACGCGGAAGAGGTGCTCGGGGGCAACGTCGAAGTCACCGCTCACGCGGCAGCAGCGGGGACGGTAGTCGTCGCCGTGCAAGGGCAAGATTCGTATGGTGAACTCGTCGCTATCGAGGGCGGCGAAGCTCGCACACTGACCTCGTTTGGTGCTGCTGCTGGCAGCGCGGGGATCGTGGTTCCTCGTGAACTCACGATCGAAGCCCGCGACGGGTATCCCGTGCATGGGTGGGTAGCGACACCCGCAGGCGATGGACCTTTTCCCGTCATCTTGCAGATTCACGGCGGGCCATATGCCTCATACGGTATTCACTTGTTCGATGAGACTCAGGTGCTCGTCGATGCCGGATACGCGGTGGTTTACTGCAATCCCCGTGGATCGGCTGGCTACGGGCGCGAGCACGGACTCAGCATTCGCGGGCAGATGGGCACCGTTGACTTTGCCGACGTGATTGATTTCTTGGATGCCGCGATGGCTGCCGATTCTCGGCTCGACAGCGAGCGAGTTGGCGTCATGGGTGGCTCCTATGGCGGCTACCTCACGGCGTGGATCATCGCTCACGATCACCGTTTCGCCGCGGCGATTGTGGAACGCGGCTTTCTCGATCCGGTGTCGTTCCAGGGAACGAGTGATATCGGTACTTTCTTCGGAGATGAGTACGTTGGTGTTGATACGGCTGCGATGATCCGTCAGAGTCCCATGGCCGTGGTGGAAGAGGTCTCGACTCCCACGTTTGTCGTGCATTCTGAACTTGATTTCCGTTGCCCGCTCGAGCAAGCCACACGCTATTTCTCTGCGCTGAAGCGAAACGGCGTCGACGCTGAGATGCTCATCTTTCCAGGTGAGAATCATGAACTCACCCGTGCGGGTCAGCCGCGTCATCGTGTGCAACGCTTCGAGGCTGTGCTCGCGTGGTGGGCGCGCTACCTTCCGGCTCAGTAATACACTAATACACGCAAAAGAGGAACGGCCCGGAGAACCCGGGCCGTTCCTCTTTTACAGGCTCTTGGTCAGGCCTTCTTGCCGTACATGAATGCACGCACGACGTTGATGATACCGAGCACCACCAGCATGATGCCGAGCAGCCACCAGAGCGCGAATGCGCCCCACAGCGGTGTGAAGACCAGGTACAGTCCGGCGATAAGGCTGACGATCGCAAAGAAGATCGTCCAGCCTTTGGAAGAAGCATCGCCGATTGTCGTGAGCGACACGATGCCCTCAACGACCCACATGATTCCGATCAGAATCGCGAAGAACACTGCGAACCATCCGGTAGCTACCTGGAGGTTGGCGAACATGATGATGCCAGCGGCGATGAAGACCAGGCCAAGTACGATGTGACCGACGCGAGCCCAACCGCCCTTGTGCTTCGAGAAGATACCGAGGCCACCATAGATAAGGCCGGCTGCGATTGCGTATACGGCGATGATCGCGGTAACGACGGAAGCGGTCGCGCCGGGCCATGCGAGGATCAGTACGCCGACGATAATTGCGAGGAGGCCGCCGACGCCGAGCGCGGTGCGGATTCCGTTGATTGCCGATTTTTCGGCGGATTCCATTGACATGCGTGGGCCTTTCTGGGAGTTAGCTGTGAGCGTGCGGGATACAGTTTAGACCTCGTTGTGACGCGCGGCGAACGCTCTTGGGGGAGTGTTGCAATCTTCTGGTCGCTTGAGTCCGGTTATTTGAGTAGCAGGGTGATCAAGATCAGCACAGGGACGCAACCGATGGTGGTGACGAACACGGTATCGCGAGAGATCGTTTCGCCTATGCCGTAGCGCTGCGAGTAGTTGAATACGTTCTGCGCGGTCGGCAGTGCTGCGAGCACGGTGATGACGAGCACATCGTGGTTGCTCAGTCCAAAGATGTATTCGGCTACGGTCCATGCGATTAATGGCATCGCGATGAGTTTGAGCGACGACGCAAGCATGATGTCTCGTCGTCGGCCAGGCGATGACAGCACGCGTTGCCCATGAAGTGAGATGCCATAGCTGATGAGCAAAATGGGCACGCAGGCGTTGGCGATGAGGATTGCTGGCTCGATCACGATCGGCGGGAGCTCAATTTGCGATACCGACACGAGGGTGCCGAGTGCCGAGCCAAGCACGATGGGGTTGGTGAGGGTGCGCCCGATTGTGCGCCACACGCTCGTTCGCCCGGAAGTGACAGCATCCATGATCGCGATTGTCACGGGAGTGAACACGAGCAATTGCAGCAGGATGACGGGCGCAGGATAGGCAGCGCTACCGAGTAGATAGAGCGAGAGGGGGATGCCGATGTTGTTGGAATTGACCTGTCCCGCCGACAGCAGGCCGATCACAGTCTCGCCCACAGAGCGGCGCCACACGAAGCGGGCGATAAGCGCGTAGGCCAGAAAGACAGCGACGGCGGCGATCGCTGATACCGGTAGCAGTGCAGAGAACAGGGTCTGGACGTCTGCTTGCGAGAGCACGACGAACAGCAGAAAGGGCGATAGAACAAAAAACGTCAGCCGTGCGAGAACAGGGCGTGCATGCTCGCCAAGGAGGTCAATTCGTCCGATGATCCAGCCGACGACGATCGCCACGCCCACGACGGCGAATCCGGTGAGCGACTCCAGCATGAGCAAAGCCTAGAGATGTGTTTGTGAAGACGCCGAATCGACTCAATAGATCTGGAAGACTGGCGGCGTGGAGGAGCAGCTGGCGGGCGGCAATATGGCACCCGTCTTTCGAGTGGGCGCGACGGTGCGGCGTGAGACAGGGGAGTGGACTCCTGCCGTGCACCGACTGCTGGCTGCCTTGACCTCGATTGACGAGGTGCCAGCGGTGATCGGGCTCGATGATTTCGACCGCGAGGTGCTGACTTTTCTGCCCGGCGACATGCTGGCCGGTGCAGATGCGACCGTGTTGTGGTCTGAGCGCATTTTGGTTTCGTCAGCGAGATTGCTTCGAAGAATGCACGATGCGTCGGTCGAGCTCGCGGGCGACCCGAGCTTGGTGTGGCGTTCACCGGCGCATCGGCCGAGAGAGGTGATTTGTCATAACGATTTCGCGCCCTACAACTTGATTGTGCGTGGGGGTGTGCTGAGTGGGGTCATTGACTTTGATTTCGCGTCACCAGGCTCGCGTGTGTGGGATCTCGCGTACCTCGCGTATCGGTTGGTGCCGTTCGCTGAAGACGCACCACACGCGGAATCGCTGGATCGGTCGCAGCGCCTTGCGGCACTGATCAACGCCTATGGCATGTCGTTCGCGCCCGACGATGTTGTGAGCGTGATTGTGCAACGACTCGATGAACTCGAGTCGTTTACGCTGGCGCGGGCCAGTGACACAGGTCATGCCGACTTCTTAGCTCATGCGGCTATGTATCGTCGGGATGCTGAACGGCTGAAGCTCTGGAACGCCCGTAATTCATAAACACCGATAATGCACATTATGACAATCCGTCTGGAAGTGCTCCCTCCCTCACGCCCTCCTGTCGATCGGCATCATTGCTGGAGTGCTTCGGCGATAGCTACCCGCATGGAGTCCGCGGCACGCGCGGCGAGAGCAAGCATGGCCACGAGTGCGCCAGTCTTAGGAATGCCTGCGGTGGCGGTGATCTGAGCGTGTCGACGCAAGAACGGTATCGCCGGCTGCTGCGCTGGTATCCCCGATCGTGGCGCGACGCCCATGGTGAGGTCGCACTCGGAACCATGCTGGATCTCGCTGAGAGCGAGGACCGTGTGCGCCCCACGGCGCGCGACCATGTTGCCGCAGTCATCTACGGGCTGGGGGCTCGTTTGACCGTCGCCGCGGCCCTCGGGTCCGCTCTGGTTGGGCTAGTGCTGGCGGCGGTTGCTGGACTCGTGGCGGTCTGGGACGTTTCGACCGTGTCGGTCCTGGATGCTTCGTGGGTGCTGCCGGTGCTGACCGGCGGCGTAGTGCCACTTTTCACTGCATTCAGCCTCGTCGCGATCGCGCGCGACCGAGGTTTTGTATCGTCGCCACGTGCGCGTGCGCGTGCGCGTGCGCTTGCCGGGTTGGTGCTCGCCACGGTCGCTCTGAGCCTCGGCGTGCTAGCCCAAACGGCGTGGAGTCTCGGCTTCGACTTCGTCGACGAGGAGGCCGCGGCGACCGGCCTCGCCACGCTCTTTCGACCGCTCTTCGTTGCCGGTTGGTTCTTTGGAGCCACTGCGATCGCTGTTCTCTTGGCGGGCTTGCTGTCGCGGACGAGCATTCCCCGCGGGTTTGTGATCCTCCTATCTGCAGTCTGCGGCCTTGTTGCCCCTCCCTTTGTCGGTGTCTCGCTACTCTCCCCCATCGTCTCGCTGATCGTCGCCATTGCCGCGCTCACGCTACTGTCCCGGCGACAAGCGGCCTCATCCCCCTGGTGGCGGTGGCATACGCAATTTGGGGCACTCGCAGCCTGCACGCGGCACCGAAGCGCGGCGGCCACAAGAATGAGCGGGCGAGAAGCGACAAGATCATCAACCAAGTACGTCCCATCGCCGACGCATGAGCCGCTGCGGGTGACGTCGGATGAGACTATTCGGGCGTGCGAAAGATGAACCGGTCGGCCGGCGACCAGAGGTGCTGGTCGTCGCACCGAAAGCCTCGCAGCCACGGTTTGCCGTCGATCGTTCGCAGGTAAAAGCCTTTCGGAAACTCATCATCTTCGCGCAACGCGCGCGCGGCTACGGTCACGGAGCCTGTCGGCGCGCGGCCCGAGCTCAGCACCGAGTCTGGGGCGGACTGCTGCTGTGCCAGTGCAAACCGCAAGTACGGACCAGCGACGGCGGGACACAGCAGTAGTCCTTGGCATGTTGCCCGTGCGTAGATCTGGGTGAGTGTCGCCCCATCGGCAAGTCCGATGGCGGCCACTGAGCGCTCCGCAATTGATATGACTTCGCCCTCACCGACGTCGTCGAATGCCGAGTCGTCTAGGAGCGTGTTCGCATGTTCGTTCAATAGCGTGCCGCTCGCGTGGAGTCTCGCCAACAACACTTCGCGCGAGAGATGCCCAACAAAAACACGACGGGCTACGTCGTCGGCTCGGGCTCGCGTTGTCATCTCTAGAGAGTACGGCGTCGGTCGTTACGACGTGAAGATCCGTGCTGCGGACGAAGACGGGACCATTGGCCCTACCTCGCCGCGCCTTCGTCGCGCACAGTTAGGTGACCGCAAACGCCGGCCACGCGTCGATCTACGCGAACCGGTACGCGCCTCTTCATGAAGCGAACCGGAAGGATGAGCGAAGTGAACGACACCACCGACCAGAGGCCGATCATCGTCGGAGTCGACGGGTCTGCCGGCTCCATCGACGCCCTACGTAAGGGCGCTGAACTAGCCCACGCACTCGGCGCGCCTCTCGAGGCGGTCACAGTGTGGCAGTTTCCTGCCCTCTACGACGGTTCATTTGTTGCCGCGAACTGGTCCCCCGAGGAAGACGCAAAGGACGTCCTCGTTGCGACGATCGCCGCAGCATTCCCTGACGGCCCGCCCGAGGGGCTCAAACGATCCATTGTTGCCGGGCCAGCGGCGGCAGCGCTGCTTGACTTAAGCGCTGACGCGGCCATGATCGTCGTCGGCAGTCGCGGGCGAGGCGGATTCCTCGGTTTGCTTCTCGGATCGGTGAGCACCGCGTGCGCACAGCACGCGCGTTGCCCGGTTCTGATTATGCACGCGACGAAACCAAACACGAGTTCGAACGGCGAGAAGACCTCGCGATCTGATGCCGATGGCCGCTGAGGCAGTGACATCCACCCGCCCAGTGCCAGCGGGAACCTACGAGCCGCCCCATGCCCATCCGGCAGCCCGGGTGCTCGAGGGCCGCTGACCGCCTTGCAGTGGCTCCTTGCGCTGGCATACGGCGTAGCGTGCTTCATCGCGATCGAAGCGATCAAAGCCATCGGTCGGCACTTTCAGGCGAAGCGAACACTGCAACGATGACCATCGGCGTCGCGTCGCTAGACCTCGCTCTGACATCATCGATGGGAATCTCCACGACGAAAGCAGCCTGCGCATGACAATGACCGACGATGAGTTGCTAGACGCGTTCGAGCGAGGAACGCTGAGAAGCTTCCCCCACCGAGAGCATGTGCGCGTCGCGTACCTGCTGCTGCATCGAGATGGCTTCGACGATGGTTCGCGCAACATGAGCGAGGGAATACTCACTATGGCGATCGCGGCGGGGTTCGAGAACAAGTTTCATGTCACTCGCACGATCGCATGGTTGCACGTGGTGCAGGCAGCAATGCTCAGCAGTGGCGACGCTACTGATTCGCAGGACTTCGTTGATCAGCATCCCGATCTGCTCGATCGCGATCGACTGTCACAGCACTACTCCCCCGAGGCTTTGAAATCGGTCGCGGCCCGCCAAGCGTTTGTTGAAACTGATCGCGAACCGTTCCAGCCCTGAAAAGCAGACGTAGGATCGATTGATGATCAAGCGGAAGCGTGTTCCTGCACTCGTTGCTTTTCCCCTGGCTCTCACCGTGGCCCTCGGGGGATGCGCCACTGGGGCATCAGACGTCGAGAACGACGAAGTCTCCCCGGCAGTCGCTGAGCTAAGCGAACGCTTGGGCGAGACGACAGTGGCGATCAGTGCCTGGCACGACGCAGAAGATCTCGCGGAGCTCAAGCAAGCGGCCGAACAGGTGCGCAACCTCGTCACGGGCGAGGTTGGCCCATACTACGGCGATGCCGATGGTGACGGAACGGTCTCTGGAGCGATGACGGTGGGGGTACTACCTGGCCTCGAAGGCGAACCAGGTCTCGCGAGCATCATCGAAGGCGACTGCCTTGAGCAGGATGTCTTAGGCGGCGACTGGTCTGACCCTGCAGAGCGATGGCAAATTCTTGACGACGCAATCGTGGCATGGGCGCCCACGAATAACACCTTTCCGTCGCTTCCGAGCCACCCGCAACGCACAATCGGCTGGGCCACGCTTGCCCTGAACGAAGACGACCTCGAAACCGCGCGCGAGTTCGCTAGCCACGCGCAACTGCACATCAATGTGACGGCTGCCGCGCTGCAAAACTGCAAATGAACCGTCGCGCGGCATCCCCGACACCACCCACACCGACAGGAGCGACACATGATCGACTTTCCTATGCACGACGAAGAATCCGCACCAGAGGGCAGCAAAGAGCTTCTCGCAAAGTCGAAGAAGCAGAACGGCCGCATTCCGGGCCTTCACGCGACCATGGCTGAAGCCCCGGGCCTGCTGGACGGCTACCAGCAACTGCACCGTCTCTTTCTCGAGTCGAGTTTCAACGACGACGAGAAGACTGTCGTGTGGCAAACGATCAACGTTGAGCACGAGTGTCACTACTGCGTGCCCGCACACACTGGCATTGCCAAGCGCATGAAGGTTGACGATGCGATCACCGAGGCCCTGCGCGATGGCACTCCCCTGCCCACCGCCCGCCTCGAAGCGTTGCGTACCTTCACTCTCGAGATGGTTCGCGAGCGCGGCAACGTGGGCGACGCCGAGCTGCAGGTATTTCTCGACGCAGGTTTTACCAAGCGTCAGGTGCTCGAAGTCGTGCTCGGTCTGTCACAGAAGGTGATGTCGAACTACACCAACCACCTTGCGCACACTCCCCTAGACGCCGCGAACGAAAAGTACGCGTGGGATGGCGTCATCGTTCAGCCGTAGGCGATGTGGCTGATCACGTAGAGCGCGGTGTCCATCCGAAGGGAGTTGGGCCACCGCGCTCTGCACGTACTTGGTCCGTGGCGGCCGACCAGCCCTGCGCAGCATCCACTGAATCGAATCCGCCACGAGCCAGGCGAAAGCCGACATCGTCGTGGTGCATTCGAGGTGCTCCTCCGCGCCGAACTGATGCGCGAACGCTCCACGCATCATCGGCGAAGCCGCCACCTCGAAAGACTCGATAGTCGTTGTATCGTGCGGGATCCAGCAGATCCCAGCACCACTCCCAGACATTGCCGAGAGTGTCGAAGAGCCCATTGAGATTGGGATGCTTGCCGCCGACATTCTGCGGCGCGCTGACGCCGTCTGTGCTTGTCCAAGCGATCTCCGCAAGCGGTCCGTAGTGAGGGGTCGTGGAACCCGCCCGGCAGGCAAACTCCCATTCCGCTTCGGTTGGTAGACGGAACCCGTCGGAATCGACATGCCAGGTCACATCTTCGCCGTCGAAGCTGTATGCGCTGTCGAGACCTTCCCACTCCGATGCCGCGTTGCAGAAATGCACAGCCCGCAACCAGCTGACGTCGCTTGCTGGGCGACGCGGGAAAGCGGCCGAAACACCAAGGATCTCGGCGAGCTGTGACTGGGTCACCGCGTACACGCCGATCTCAAATGCCTCAAGGTTGACGCTCCGGCGGCTCTCGGTTCGTGCGTCGTGCAACGTGACATTTCCGCCTGCCACCCGCGTCATTTGAAAGTCGTCCACTCAGGAACTCCAGGCGTTCTACTGCGTCGGTGACTGCAGGATCTCTTCGATCTCGTCGACGAAGGCGTTGTAGCCGGCGATCGTCGCGGCGACCTGGTCGTCACTGAAATCAGAGCGATCTTGACTGATGGTGAGTTGTGTTGCCCCGGCGACTTCTTCGATGTCGAACAGCACAGGCGAACCTGCATCACGGCCAGGCTGGTCTGTCAGCGTCATGGCAATGTGCGAGGGACGTTCCACAGCAATGTAGGTGCCTTCCCAGTTGATGGAACCGCCCTCTGGAAGCTTCATTTCAGCACGAAACTCTCCACCTGGCCATACCTCCATGCGAAGGCTCTCTTGGGGCACTTCGACGACGGCCGTGCCAAACCACACTGCGAAGTGCTCCGGCAGGGTGATCACGTCGAAGACCTCTTCCTTCGAGCCGCCGAGTGTGCGTATCACGGTGAAGTATTCGGGCATGCTTTCACTGTCTCCTCGTGCGTGTCGATGAACTAGGAATCGCTCGGCGTGATCGTGGTCCACTGCCCGAACTTGGGCGTTCGCCCATCACCAGAAGACGTCCCCGTCAGCCGGCGCTGAACCCAAGGGCCGACGTGTTCACGGTAGTAGTCCAAGCCGCGTGGTGCTGAAGCAGGCAGCGGAGGCAATGACCACCAGCCTGCGGGTGGCTCAAGGCCGAGGGCGGTGATCACCCGTGCCGCGACGCGGTGATGGCCCCGTGCATTCATATGCAGACGGTCTTCAGACCAGTACGGCGGGGTAGCTAGCTCGCGATCAAACCAGTTGAAAGCGCGAATGATGTCGCGCCGATCGTTGAAGCGGGAATCAACCGCGTGGGATAGCAAATCACCCCGTCGCTGGATGAGGCGGCTGAGTGGAAGCTGCGCTGACGGGTTTGCGCCAGAGAGCATGATCAGCTTCACACCCTCCTCATCGCATCGCTCGATCACGCGACGAAACGAGTCCACAACTGTCGAGACGCTCGTTCGTGGGCGCAACATGTCGTTGCCGCCGCCGTTGAACGAAAGGTGGGTGGGGCGAAGTGCCAAGGCCGGCTCAAGCTGTTCTTCGATGATCGGGCGAACGAGCTTGCCGCGAATAGCGAAGTTGGCGTACTCCACACTCTCGCCGCTGGCGTCGGCCCAGCCCTGGGCGGTCAGGTCGGCCCAACCTCGAACGTGGCCATCAGGAAGTTCGTCGCCGACTCCCTCGGTGAATGAATCGCCGATGGCGACGTAGCGAACTTTTGACACCCCTCCACCCTAGGACTGCTGGACGACGCAGCGCTTCATACCGACAAGCTCAGCGTGCCATTGCCGCGCGCAAGGTGTCGAGACCGACGCCACCGATATCGAGGGCACGCTTGTGGAACTCCTTGATGGAGAAGTCCTCACCGTCTCGCTCAGCCACGTCATCTCGCAGCTGCTCCCAGATGCGCTGGCCCACCTTGTACGACGGCGCCTGCCCTGGCCAGCCGAGATAGCGGTTCACCTCGAACTGTACGAACTCGTCAGGCATGTTGACGTTTCGCCGCATGAACTCAAGGGCATAGTCAGCATCCCAAACGCCTTGGCCATCGGGCCGAGGCTTTCCAAGATGCACGCCGATGTCGAGCACCACACGCGCAGCGCGCATGCGCTGACCATCGAGCATGCCGAGACGATCGGCGGGGTCTTCGAGGTAGCCGAGCTGCTCCATAAGCCGCTCTGCGTACAGCGCCCAGCCTTCAGCGTGGCCGGATGTGCCGCCGAGGAGACGGCGCCAAGAATTCAACTGTCCACGGTTGTACACAGCCTGCGCGATCTGAAGGTGGTGACCCGGAATGCCCTCGTGATACACCGTGGTGAGTTCACGCCAGGTGTCGAACTCGGTAACTCCTTCGGGCACAGACCACCACATGCGGCCGGGTCGCGAGAAATCGTCGGTGGGCCCGGTGTAGTAGATACCGCCCTCTTGGGTGGGTGCAATCATGCACTCCAGGTCGCGGATGGGTGGAGCAATGTCGAAGTGAGTCTTGCCCAACTCCTCAACTGCACGGTCGCTCGTCTGCTGCATCCACTTCTGCAGCGCATCGGTGCCGACTAGCTTGCGGCTGGAATCCTTCTCGAGAAACTCGATTGCTTCTTCAACGGTTGCGCCCGGAAGAATCTCGTTGGCAATTGCCTCTTGCTCAGCGACCATTCGGGCGAGCTCTTGAATTCCCCACTCATAGGTTTCGTCAAGGTCAATCGTCGCGCCGAGGAAGCGACGGGAGTGCAGCTTGTAGAGTTCCCGACCGACAGCATCTGATTCGGATGACGCGGGGGCAAGGGTAGAAGTCAAGAACGATCCGAGCGAGTTGTAGGCCGAGCGCGCCACGTCTGCGCCCTCGCGCAGCTCACGGATGAGATCTGCGGGCAAATCGCCTTCGGCTATCGAAGCCCCGGCGACAAAAGAGGTGAAGAAACCAGAGTCATCGGTGTAGCGGGCCACCTGCGCTGCAACTTCGCGCACCTGGCGCCGTGCAGGAGTGATGTTTTGGGCGATACCTTCGCGAAGCGTTTCGACGTATCCCTCGATGGCGGCAGGGACGGCTTTCAACCGCGTTGCGATTGTCTTCCAGTCTTCGACGGAGTCTGTCGGCATGAGGTCGAACGCCGAGCGAATGTCTTGAGCGGGAGAGGCGATGACGTTCAGATCACGTAAGTGCCAGCGTGCCTCGTGAACGTCGAGTAGGAGCTGAAGATCGCGTGACAGGTCGTCTTGCGTGACGATATCGATGTCATCGACCGGTGTCGCTGCCTGCAAATCAGCCAGCGCGGCGCGGGCTGCGCTGGCGATCCGCTCCGCACCCGCGGGGCTGTAATCGGCGAAACGATCGTTGAACTCGAATCGACCGATGTAGGTTGCCAGGAGCGGCTCGAGTTCAGCGAGTGTGTCTACCCAGGCTTCTGCGATTGTGTCGATAGGCGTGGGTGTGCGAGGTGTTTCTGTCATACCCCGAGCCTAAATCTTGTTGGGGCAGAACAGGTGTGCGTCAGTGTGCGGCTTCGTCCCAATTCGCGCCTCGGCCGATCTGCACGTCGAGCGGAACCGTCAGCGCGGCAGCGTCGCCCATGCGCGTGCGCACGATCTGCTCGGTGGCATCCCACTCCCCCGGAGCCACCTCGATGACGAGCTCATCGTGGATCTGCATAAGCACACGTGACGCGAGACCCTGCGTGCGCAACTCGTCGTGAATGTGGAACAGCGCGATCTTCATGATGTCGGCCGCGCTGCCCTGAATCGGAGCATTCAAAGCGGCGCGTTCTGCGTTCTCGCGCAACACTCTGTTGGGGCTCGACAGGTCTGGGAAGGGCCGGCGCCTGCCGAAAATCGTCTCAGTGTAGCCATCGACTTTGGCCTGCTCAACGGACGAGCGCAAATAGTCGCGCACCGCGCCGAAACGAGCGAAGTACTCCAGCATCAGCTGCTTGGCCTCGGACTGCTCGATGCGCAGTTGCTTCGATAGTCCAAACGCCGACAGACCGTAGACGAGGCCGTACGACATGGCCTTGACCTTGGTGCGCATCGCGGCAGTGACCTCATTCGGCTCAACGCCGAACACCCTCGCACCGACGAACCGGTGCAGGTCTTCACCCGAGTTGAAGGCCTCGATCAGCCCCGGGTCTTCAGACAGATGCGCCATGATGCGCATTTCGATCTGTGAGTAATCCGCGGTCAGCAGTGTCTCGTAGCTATCGCCGACCTGGAATGCAGCGCGGATGCGGCGACTTTCTTCATTGCGCACCGGAATGTTCTGCAGGTTCGGGTCAGTGCTCGACAGGCGGCCGGTCTGGCTACCGGTCTGCACGTAAGTGGTGTGAATGCGATCATCGGTGCCGATAGCGGTATCGAGTGACTCGATGATCTGGCGCAACTTCGTCGCTTCGCGGTGCTGCAGGAGTAGATCGAGGAATGGGTGAGGGTTCGTTCGCTGTAGGTCAGCGAGACCGGCAGCATCCGTCGAGTAACCGGTCTTGGTCTTGCGCGTCTTCGGCAACTGCAGATCCTCGAACAGCACCTCTTGCAACTGCTTGGGCGACCCGAGGTTCACCTCTCGGCCGATGGTCGTGAAGGCTTGTTGAGCAATCGCGTCCGTGCGAGTGCCGAGTTCCGCCGAGAACGCCGAGAGCTCGTCATGCGACACAGCGACGCCGGCGAGCTCCATATCGGCGAGTACAAGCAGTGAGGGCACCTCGATGTCGGTCAATACGGTCGTCACGCTGGCTGGCATTTCGGCGCGAAGAGCCTCGGCGACACGCACGGTGAACCACGAGAGCTGACCAGGAGTTGCCCCCTCGGTCTCGGGAACGAGCTGGCTCGGGTCGGCCTCAGGAAGCTTCTCATCAAGGAATCGCTCCACCAGATGGCCAAGAGTTTTGTCTGGAAAACTCGGTCGCAGAAGCCACCCAGCGATGAGCGTGTCAAACGCCAGCCCGCCCAGCACGACATCTGCGCGGCGAAGCGCCTTGACCTGTGCTTTTGCATCATTCATGATCTTGGGCGCGTCAGAAGCCAGCCAGGGGGCCAGCACGGTGGATGCTTCCGCATCCCATGCCGCCTCGATAGCGCTGTCGCTGTTGGCGAGACCGAGCCGTTGCGGAAGCCCGCCCTCGGTGAGCACTGTAACGCCGACTTCGCCAGTGGCTGCTTCAAGCCAGGCTTGCAACTCTGCTCCGGTCGGCTCTGTGGGGACGGGCATGGCCACGGCCGGTGCGCTGGCGGCATCGGCGGTGGCCTGATCAGCGCCGGTCGCTTCAAAAACCCGTGGCAGAAGCGCACGGAACTCGAGGCGTGCGAAGATCTCGCGCACCGCCTGCGCGTCGATGGGGGCCACCGCGAGCTCATCAGGGCCAAGCGCTAGCTCGACGTCGGTGAGCAGACGGTTGAGCTTACGATTGCGGCGCACGTCATCAAGATGCTCGCGCAGGTTGCCGCCCACAACACCAGTGACTTTGTCAGCGTTGTCGAGCAGTTCTTGCAGTGAGCCGTACTGCTTGAGCCACTTGACCGCGGTCTTTTCCCCCACCTTGGGTACACCGGGCAGGTTGTCGCTCGTCTCACCGACAAGGGCTGCGATGTCAGGGTATTGCTCGGGCGGCACTCCGTAGCGCTCAATGACCGCCTCGCGGTCGTAGCGCTTGAGCTGCGAGACACCCTGCACATTCGGGTAGAGCAAGGTGACGTCGTCATTGACCAGCTGAATGGTGTCACGGTCGCCGGAGCACACCAGCACGTTGTAACCGGCGGCGGCTCCTTGGCTGGCCAACGTCGCGAGAATGTCGTCTGCTTCGAAGTCGGGCTTCAGCAGCACCGGGATGTTCATCGCGCCGAGACATTCCTGTAGCAGTGGAATCTGGCCCTTGAACTCGGCGGGTGACTCAGAGCGGTTTGCCTTGTATTCGGTGTATTCCCGGGTGCGGAAGGACTCGCGGGAGGTGTCGAATGCGACAGCAAGATGCGTCGGCTTCTCTGCCTTGACGAGATTGACGAGCATGGACAAGAAGCCATAGATGCCGTTGGTGTGCTGGCCGTCTTTTGTCGAGAAGTTATCGACCGGCAGAGCGTAGAAGGCGCGGTAGGCCAGCGAATGGCCGTCGATAACGAGAAGGGTAGGCTTTGCGGAGTCCGTCACCCTGCAAGCGTAGCCGCGGGTGACGACATGGCTCTCGCACTGTTGCTCGACCGAAGGTGAATCATGGCATCCGACCTCCCCACTGACATCGATGGATTGGCCTGGGCAGCGGAGCGAGGACTGGGCGCGCTTGCCGAGAAAATGGGCATGCGCTTCACCGAATTCACGATTGATCGCTGTGTGGCCACGATGCCCGTAGAAGGCAACACACAGCCGGTGGGACTGCTGCACGGCGGCGCCTACGTGGTGCTGGGCGAATCGCTTGGTTCAATGGCGGCGAATCTGCACGCGGGCCCGGGACGGCTTGCTGTGGGCGTCGACATCAATGCGACTCACACACGTTCGGCGACTTCGGGCACCGTGACCGGAGTCTGCACACCGGTGCACCTGGGACGAAGCATGACGGTGCACGAGATCGCCGTGAGCGATGATCAGGGACGCCGTTGCTCGACTATTCGCATCACAAACATGATTAAAGAAATGCCCGCCAAGAACTGATCAGTTCCTGGCGGGCATTCCTGCACTAGGGTTCGGCTAGCTCTTGGGAGCGAGTTGTTCGATGATCGCCTTCGCGACATCCTGCATGGTGAGACGGCGGTCCATAGACGCCTTCTGGATCCAGCGGAATGCTTCGGGTTCAGACAGGCCCATCTTCTCGTTGAGAAGGCCCTTGGCGCGATCAACAAGCTTGCGGGTCTCAAAGCGCTCGACCATGTCGGCGACCTCGGCCTCAAGCGTAATGATCTGCTCATATCGAGCAAGCGCAATCTCAATCGCGGGAAGAAGGTCGTTCGGTGTGAACGGCTTCACCACGTAGGCGAGTGCGCCCGCCTCACTGGCGCGCTCTACGAGCTCTTTCTGGCTGAAAGCCGTGAGAAGCACCACGGGCGCAATATGGTTCTTGCTCAGCTTCTCGGCGGCAGAGATGCCATCGAGCTGAGGCATCTTCACATCCATGATCACAAGGTCAGGTCGCAGCTCGGTTGCCAGTGCGACAGCGGTCTCACCGTCACCCGCTTCGCCGACGACGTCAAATCCGTTGTCTCGCAGAATCTCGACGATGTCGAGTCGGATCAACGACTCATCTTCGGCCACTACGACACGACGGGGGGTGTTTGCCGGCGTACCGGGGGTCTCTTCCTGCTCAGTCACCATTGAATCCTACGGTATCGTCGTTGTTGCACGTTTTATTGCCGGTGTGGCGGAATGGTAGACGCGACCGACTCAAAATCGGTTGCTCGAGAGGGCGTGTGGGTTCGAGTCCCACCACCGGTACAAAAACGAGAGCGGGTCCCCGTCCGGGGACCCGCTCTTTTTGTTGAGAAACCAGGCCGTCAGCCGAAGTACTTGTTTCCCAGCGCCTTGCTCTTGAGCGCATCGAACTCGCCTTGAGAAATGGCGCCCGAGTCGAGCAGAGCTTTCGCCTGCGCAATATCTTCGGACGGACTCGCCGACGCTTTGGGCTGGTAGTCGTCCTTTTCGGGTACGGCGCCGCGGTTGTGCGCCTGTGCGCGCGCCGCCATTCCTGACCCGCGTGCGATGACGTAGACCAGCGCGGTGAGGAACGGCACAAAGATCAAGAAGATGATCCACAGCGCCTTCCACCAGCCGCTCAGCTCATGATCGCGGAACAGATCAATGATGATC
The DNA here is from genome assembly GCF_040687125.1 of Microbacterium sp. NPDC076911. Taxonomy (NCBI): domain Bacteria; kingdom Bacillati; phylum Actinomycetota; class Actinomycetes; order Micrococcales; family Microbacteriaceae; genus Microbacterium; species Microbacterium sp. NPDC076911. Next base: position 197,540 of record NZ_JBFBMP010000006.1, read on the forward strand.
ATGGCCATCACGAAGAAGTAGGCGATGAAGTAGAACGAGACGAGGGCAAACCAGAACAGGTCGAGGATCATCGAGATTTTCTTTCTTGTGAGGGCTTGGAAGCTACGTCGCTCACCCTACTGCCGCGGGGATTTGCGCGCCATAACCCGATACGGGTGAAACGCAAAGTGGGATGCCTCGCTTGAGGCATCCCACTTTGATTCCGGTGTTTACAGATCGCCCGACTTGTAGATCGGTGCCTTGCCGTGAACGGCATCGCCCACCTTGTGGATGCGAATGTCGTTGGTCGAGCCAATGATTCCGGGAGGGGAACCCGAGATCACCACGACCTTGTCGCCGACTGCTGCGAGGTCGTTCGAGAGCAGGTGGTCATCAACCTGGATGAACATGCGGTCTGTGTGCGTCACTGGCTGCACGAGGGCTGACTGCACACCCCAGGTGACCGCCATACGGCGACGAATCGCAGGCTCAGGAGTAAACCCGATCATCGGAATTGCAGGGCGCAGACGAGACATACGGCGCGCGGTGTCGCCAGATTCCGTGAAGATGCAGAGACACTTCGCGCCGACGAACTCCGCGACCTCGAGCGCAGCGAGAGTGATCGCACCGCCCTGCGTGCGTGGTTTGGTGAGTAGCGGCTGGATGCGCTCCAGCCCGTGTTCCTCGGTGGAGTCGACGATGCGTGCCATCGTCTCCACAACGCCGACGGGGTACTTGCCGACACTGGTCTCACCCGAGAGCATGACTGCGTCAGCACCGTCGAGGATGGCGTTCGCCACGTCGCTGGTCTCAGCGCGCGTCGGCACGGGATTGTCGATCATGGATTCGAGCATCTGTGTGGCAACGATGACTGGCTTGGCCATGCGGCGGCACAGTTCCACGGCGCGCTTCTGAACGATCGGCACCGCTTCGAGCGGAAGTTCGACGCCGAGGTCACCACGAGCGACCATGATTCCATCGAACGCGTCAATGATCTCTTCGAGATTCTCGACTGCCTGTGGCTTTTCGATCTTGGCGATGACGGGAATGTGGCGTCCCTCTTCGGCCATGATGACGTGCACTCGTTGGATGTCTTTCGCATCGCGAACGAACGACAGTGCGATCAGATCGGCGCCAGCATTGAGTCCCCAGCGGAGGTCTGCTTCGTCCTTCTCAGATAGTGCAGGAACGTTCACAGCAACGCCGGGCAAGTTGATGCCCTTGTTGTTCGATACAGCGCCAGCGACGATCACCTTGGTGGTTACGACGGTGCCGTCTGTTTCGGTGACCTCTACGCGAACTTTGCCGTCGTCGATGAGGAGGAAATCTCCGGGATTGACGTCATGCGGGAGGCCCTTGAAGGTTGTGCTGACGATTTCTTTGGTGCCGAGAATATCGTCGACCGTGATCTTGAAGATGTCGCCCACTTCGAGCATGTGCGGGCCGTTCTCGAACTTGCCGAGGCGGATCTTCGGACCTTGCAGGTCGACGAGCGCGGCGACGGATCGCCCTGCATCGTCGGCAGCTTTGCGAACATTCGCGAAGTTGTTTTCGTGAACTGAGTAGTCGCCGTGGCTCAAATTGAAGCGGGCGACATCCACACCAGCATCGATGATGGCGCGAACCATCTCATATGACGATGTTGCGGGTCCTAACGTGGCGACGATCTTAGCGCGTCTCATCCGTGGGTTCTCCGGGTTGTTTGTTAGTGGCGAATGCCGATTTCAGCCTACGCGTGCGGTAGACCGATGGCGAGGTCGGTCGGGCGAACCGGGGCGGGTAGCTCCGATGAACCCATAAGGAAACGGTCGACGCTGGCGGCCGCGGCGCGGCCTTCTGCGATTGCCCAGACAATTAGTGACTGGCCTCGGCCAGCGTCACCAGCAACGAACACCCCTGGTGCTGTGCTCTGATAGTCGTCTTCGCGATGCACGTTGCCGCGTTCGGTGAACTGGGTTCCGAGTTGCTCTTCGAGGAAGGTGCGCTCTGCACCAGTGAAGCCCATTGCGATCAGAACCAGGTCAGCCGGAATCTCTCGCTCGGTGCCGCTCTTTGGCACGCGTCGTCCGTCAACAAACTCAGTTTCAGCGACGCGGAGGCCGCGAACTTCTCCTGCATCGTTGCCAACGAACTCGACGGTTGAGGCAAGGTAGGCGCGTTCGCCGCCCTCTTCGTGCGCCGACGCGACTTCGAACAGCAGCGGTGCCATCGGCCACGGGTGGCTCTCAGGACGCTCTGCCGGCGGTTGCTTTCCGATGGCCAGGTTGGTCACGCTCAGTGCGCCATGACGGTGAGCGGTGCCGATGCAGTCGGCACCGGTGTCGCCGCCGCCGATGACGACGACGTGCTTGCCCTCTGCGGTGATCTGGTGGGCAACCTTGTCGCCCGCTCCCGCCTTGTTCTGTTCAACCAGGTACTCCATGGCGAAATGAACACCCGCGAGGTCACGACCGGGGATGGGCAATTCGCGAGGAATCGTCGCGCCCGTGGTGACGACGACAGCGTCATAACGGGCGCGCAAGTCGTTCCACGAGATGTCTTTGCCGATTTCGACGCCAGCCCGAAAACGTGTGCCTTCGTCTTGCATCTGGCGAAGACGCGACTCGAGGTGCTTCTTCTCCATCTTGAAGTCGGGAATGCCATAACGAAGGAGGCCACCGATTCGGTCGTCGCGCTCATAGACGGCCACAGTGTGACCGGCGCGCGTGAGCTGCTGTGCAGCTGCCAACCCAGCCGGACCCGAGCCGACAACCGCCACGGTCTTGCCCGTCAGCCGACCGGGAGGCTCTGCTTCCACCCAGCCATTGGCAAAAGCCTCGTCAATGATCGACACTTCGATCTGCTTGATTGTCACGGCGGGCTGGTTGATTCCCAACACGCATGAGCTCTCGCACGGAGCGGGACAAAGGCGCCCGGTGAACTCCGGGAAGTTGTTCGTCGCGTGCAGACGTTCAATCGCTGAGCGGCCCTCGCCGCGCCAGGTGAGGTCGTTCCACTCGGGAATCAGGTTTCCCAGCGGGCAACCTTGATGGCAGAACGGAACGCCGCAGTCCATACAGCGGCCTGCCTGCCGTCGCAGAACGGCGGAATCGCCGGGCTCATAGACCTCTTTCCAGTCCATGATCCGCACGGGAACGGGGCGCCGAGCGGGCAGCTCCCGTTCGGTGGTCTTTAGAAATCCCTTTGGGTCAGCCACCCGTCACCTCCAAGATGCGTGACCAGACGACATCGCCATCAGGGTCCAGCCCCTCGGTGACGGCGTCCTGTCGCGTTTGCAGCACTGCTGCGTAGTCGCGTGGCATCACCCGCACGAAATTGTCGAGCTCGCTATCGAGATTCGCCAAAAGTGAGGCTGCCAAGGTTGATTCGGTCTGTGAGAGATGCTGCTCAAGCAGATCGCGCAAGATTTCAGCATCCCCCGATCCGAGCGGGCCAAGAACGAGTTCGCCTGACGCGAGTGATTCGCGGTTGACGAGCGCGTCATCGAGCTTGTAGATGTACGCAGTGCCGCCCGACATACCTGCACCGAGGTTTCGGCCGGTAGCACCCAAGATCACGGCAAGTCCACCCGTCATGTACTCGAGCGCGTGGTCACCGACGCCTTCAACGACGGCAGTAGCACCCGAGTTGCGAACGAAGAAGCGCTCCCCCACAACGCCACTCAGGAACATGGTTCCCTGCGTAGCCCCATAGCCGATCACGTTGCCCGCGATCACGTTCTGAGACGCATCAAAGGTCGCACTGCGCGGCGGGCGCACGACAATCTGGCCGCCGGAGAGACCCTTGCCGACGTAATCGTTCGAGTCGCCCTCAAGGCGCAGCGTGATCCCAGAGGGCATGAACGCGCCGAATGATTGCCCCGCAGATCCCTTCAGATTCACAATGATGCTGTCTTGCGGCAGGCCGTTCTGGCCGCGCGCCCGCGTGACATGGTGGCCCAACAGAGTGCCGACTGCGCGCGCGGTGTTGCGTACCGGCAGGTCGATCGTGACCGATCCACCATCGCTGATGACGCCGGCGGCGCGTTCGATCAACGCGACATCAAAGTGCGAGTCGAGATCGTGCTCTTGCGCGCGCAGGTTGCGGCGAGGTTCGTCGTCGGCGAACTGAGGACCGTGAAGCACAGGTGCCAGGTTCAGACCGCTTGCCTTCCAATGGCCTACTGCGCCGTCGGTGTTGAGCAGATCTACGCGACCGATCACTTCGTCGAGCGAACGGTAACCCAGCTCGGCTAGATATTCGCGCACTTCTTCGGCGATGAACTCCATGAAGTTCACGACGAACTCGGGCTTGCCGGTGAAACGCGATCGTAGGGTCGGGTTCTGCGTTGCGACTCCCACTGGACATGTGTCGAGATGGCAGACGCGCATCATGATGCAACCCGAGACCACCAGAGGAGCTGTGGCAAAACCGAATTCCTCGGCTCCGAGCAACGCACCGATGATGACGTCGCGGCCGGTCTTCAGCTGACCGTCAACCTGCACCACGACGCGGTCGCGCATGCCATTGAGCATTAGAGTCTGCTGGGTCTCTGCGAGCCCCAGTTCCCATGGCGTTCCGGCGTGCTTGAGCGAATTGAGCGGGCTTGCACCCGTGCCGCCGTCGTGGCCGGAGACCAAAATGACATCAGCGAGCGCCTTGGCCGTACCCGCAGCAACAGCGCCGATACCTGACTGGCTCACGAGCTTGGCATGCACTCGCGCGCTGGGGTTGGCACGCTTCAGATCGAAGATCAACTGCTTGAGGTCTTCAATCGAATAGATGTCGTGGTGAGGGGGCGGCGAAATCAGGCCAACGCCGGCAGTGGCGTGACGCGTTCGCGCCACCCAGGGGTAGACCTTCGTCGGGGGAAGCTGACCGCCTTCGCCAGGCTTTGCACCCTGTGCGAGCTTGATCTGGATGTCGTCGGCTTCAGTCAGGTACAGGCTTGTCACACCAAACCGGCCCGAAGCAACCTGCTTGATGGCGCTCCGACGTTCTGGATCGAGCAGACGATCAACATCTTCGCCGCCCTCGCCGGTGTTCGACTTGCCGCCCATGCGGTTCATCGCAACGGCGAGAGTCTCGTGTGCTTCGCTCGAGATAGAGCCGTAGCTCATCGCACCGGTGGAGAATCGCTTGACGATCGCCGAGACCGGTTCGACCTCGTCGATTGGGATCGGAGCACGACCCTCGGTGCGCAGCGTGAACAGTCCGCGGAGGGTCTTCAGCTCTTCTGACTGGTCATCGATCAGCTTCGTGTACTCACGGAAGATGTCATACCGGCGCGTGCGCGTCGCGTGCTGCAACCGGAACACCGTGTCGGGGTTGAACAGGTGAGGCGCGCCGTCGCGTCGCCACTGGTATTCGCCGCCAGTCCACAGTCGTTCGTGAGCACGCACTGCGGCATCTTCGGGGTATGCGTAGGCGTGACGAGAGGCATTCTCTGCCGCGATCACATCGAGCCCGATGCCACCGAGCTTGGTCTCAGTGCCCGTGAAGTACTCCTGAACGAACTCCGCCGAGAGCCCAACGGCTTCGAATACCTGTGCGCCCGCATATGACGACACGGTCGAGATGCCCATCTTCGACATGATCTTCAATACGCCCTTGCCGAGCGCGTAAATGAAGTTCTTGACGGCCTTCTGCGGCGTGACACCGTTGATGTAGCCAGCTCGCACCAGATACTCGACGGTCTCCATCGCGAGATACGGGTTGACTGCTGATGCGCCGTAACCCATCAACGTCGCGACGTGGTGGACCTCGCGCACATCGCCAGCTTCAACGACGAGTCCGACCTTCATACGCGTTTGGTTGCGAATCAGGTGATGGTGCACTGCGGCGAGCATAAGCAGAGACGGAATCGGCGCGAGGTCTTTGTTGGAGTCGCGGTCGCTGAGCACGATGAACTCGGCGCCGTCTTCGATGGCGTCATCGACCTCGCGGCACATTTGCGCGAGACGCTTCTGCATGCCCTTGTGTCCCGCTTCAACACGGTAAAGGCCCCGAATGGTCACCGAAGAGCGACCGGGCAGCGCCGTGTCGATGTGCTGGATCTTTGCCAGTTCATCGTTATCGATCACCGGGAAGTCGAGCGTGACAATCTGAGTGTGGCCGGGACCCCACTGCAGCAGGTTTCGCTCAGGGCCGAGACCAATCGAGAGCGACGTCACGACTTCTTCGCGGATCGAATCGAGCGGCGGATTCGTCACCTGTGCGAACTGCTGCGTGAAGTAGTCGAACAGCAGACGCGGACGGTCGCTGAGCACGGCCACCGGGGTGTCGCTTCCCATAGCGCCAAGCGGCTCGGCGCCGTTTTGCCCCATGGGCGTGAGCATGATGCGCACTTCTTCTTCGGTGTACCCGAACGTGCGCTGACGTCGTGTGATCGAGGCAATCGGATGAACGATGTGCTCGCGCTCCGGCAGGTCGGCTAGGCGTACGCGGCCGGCCTCCACCCACTTTTCCCAGGGCTCCAGCTCGGCGAGCTCTTGCTTGAGCTCGGTGTCGGGAACAATGCGCTGTTGGGCAGTGTCAACGAGGAACATCCGCCCGGGGCGAAGACGACCGCGACGTTTGATGCGCTCTGGCTCAAAGTCGAGAACACCGGTCTCGCTGCCGATGACGATCAGACCGTCGGTGGTCTCGGTCCAACGACCAGGACGCAGACCGTTCCGATCGAGGGTCGCACCGATCATTGTGCCGTCGGTGAAGATCAGCGCTGCCGGGCCATCCCATGGCTCCATCTGCATGGAGTGGAAGTCGTAGAACGCGCGCAACTTCGGGTCGATATCGTTCTGCTTCTCGTACGCCTCGGGCACCATCATCATGATGGCGTGAGGAAGACTGCGACCGGTGAGGGTGAGCAGCTCAAGAACTTCGTCGAACGATGCCGAGTCGCTGGCGCCGGTGGTGCAGATCGGCAGAATCGGGGCGAGGTCGCCGATCAGCTCGGATTCGAGTTGCGACTGGCGTGCCCGCATCCAGTTGCGGTTTCCGTTGACGGTGTTGATCTCGCCGTTGTGGGCGAGCATGCGCAACGGCTGCGCGAGCGGCCACGACGGGAATGTGTTTGTTGAATAGCGCGAGTGCACGACGGCGAGTTCAGAGGCGAACCGCTCGTCTTGCAGATCAGGATAGAACGGCTCGAGCTGAAGGGTCGTGACCATGCCCTTGTAGCCCAAGGTGCGCGCAGAGAGCGAGACGAAATAGGCGTCGAGTTCGTTTCGAGAACGCTTGCGGAGCCGGAACGTGCGTCGGTCCAGTTCGATTCCACTCAGCGCAGGCTGGTCGCCGACGGCGGGGCGTGAGACGAACACCTGCTCGAACACCGGGCGCGCTGCAAAGGCGAGCTTGCCAAGGTTGTCGTCAGCGGTAGGCACAGCGCGCCAGCCGAGAATCGTGAGGCCCTCCGATGTCGCGATCCGCTCGACGCCATCCTTCAGCGCAGCGCGTGCGTCGTCGTCGCGGGGCAGGAACGCCATACCGGCGGCGTACTCCCCCATGGGCGGAAGGTCGAAATCAACAACTTCGCGAAAGAAGGCATCCGGCATCTGCGTCAGGATTCCTGCACCGTCGCCGGTACCGGAGTCAGAACCGATCGCACCGCGATGCTCGAGGTTGCGCAGCGCTGTCAGTGCTAGATCGATGATGTCGTGGCCAGCTTCACCTCGAAGAGTGGCGACCATGGCGAGGCCACAGGCGTCTTTCTCAAAGGCGGGGTTATACATCCCTTGCTTCGCGGGATAGCTTCCCACATGCGACTGCGCGTTGATGATTCCCTCAGACGAGGGCTCGCGACGGGGGCTCGGTGCCATACCAACCGTCCTCACTTTGATGATCAAGATGGGACGACGTCGGCCCTGTGCTGATAATAAATCTCGTCCTCATGGACGAAAGTCTCAGTTCGTGTCGGCTGTGCTTGTGGCGGTGCCCTTGACTACTTGGACGCAAGCGGTTCGCTGACGTCGACGAAGTCGTCGGTGTCTTGCGATTGTAGCGTGCCTTCTGCATGCCATTCACGACCGGGAACGTATGGTGATGGCTCCAAGCCCGGGTGGCGTCGCTTCTGAACGACGAGCAACACCAATCCGATGAGCACGCCGAAGATCGCGGCCCACACGTTCGTGCGCAGGCCGAGAATGATGTCGCTCGGGTCGATACGGATCGACTCCCACACGATTCGACCAGCGCTGTACCAGATCAGGTAGAGCGCAAAGAGTCGGCCCCACTGCATCGAGAGCTTGCGTCCGGCCCAGAGCAGCACGAGCACTCCAAGTGCGTTCCAGAGCACTTCGTACAAGAAGGTGGGGTGGAAGAGGGTGCCCTCAGCAAGCCCCGGAGGGAATGCCGGATTGTCGTAGTCGATCTCAAGGCCCCACGGAACGTCGGTGGGAAGCCCGAAGAGTTCCTGATTGAACCAGTTGCCGAAACGCCCGATTGCCTGAGCCAAAAGCAGACCCGGTGCCAGTGCATCCGCGAATGTCCAAAAGCGGATGCCAGTCCAGCGGCAACCAAGCCATGCGCCGATCGCGCCACCGATGAGCGCGCCATAGATAGCAATGCCGCCCTCCCAGATATATAGCGCTGACAGCGGGTTGGCGCCTTCGCCAAAGTAGAAGTCAGAGTGGGTGAGCACGTGATAGATACGCGCCGCGATGATCGCCAGCGGCACCGCCAGGAGCGCGATATCGATCACGACCCAGGGTTCGGCACCCCGCTTAGTCAACCGACGGTTCGTCAGCAGGGTTGCAAAGACGATTCCCGTGATGATGCAGAGCGCGTAGAAGTGGATGCGGGGTCCACCATCCCACAGGTCGAAGTAGCTGACCGTGGGGCTGGGAATACTGGTGAGCACGCTGGCTGCGGCGGTGATCATGGGTGATCAGGTCCTAGCTGTTGTCGGTGACGGCGAGAAGCCGACGAGAAGAAGTCTAATTGCGGCGGGTGCCTGCGGCGATGGCGCGGCTTGCATCGGCAAGACCGGCAAGCCCACCATCGCGAAGGGCGCGCACCAAAGCGGTGCCCACGATCGCCCCGTCCGCGTACTCAAGCACACCTGATACCTGTTCGGCGTTCGAGATGCCAATACCCACGCAAGCGTTGACCGAGCCGTGTTCACGCATGCGTGCGACGAGTTTGCGCGCAGCAGCGTCGAGCTGTGTGCGCTCCCCCGTGATGCCCATGGTCGAGACCGTGTAGACGAACCCGGTGGAGTTCTTCAGGATCATCTCGAGCCGCTCATCACTCGACGTGGGCGCGGCGAGGAACACGCGGTCAAGTCCGGTGCGCTCGCTTGCAGCAATCCAATCACTGGCAGACTCGGGAGTGATGTCTGGGGTGATCAACCCGGCGCCATCGGCCGCGGCGAGGTCATCAGCGTATCGATCAACGCCGTACTGCATCACCGGGTTCCAATAGGTCATGACAAGCACCGGAATGTTCACGCGCTTGGTGATCTCGCGGACGGCCGTGAACGTGTCGCGCAAGCGAAAGCCTGCGGCCAAAGCGTGTTGCGTCGCTTCTTGAATAACGGTGCCGTCCATGACCGGGTCAGAGTATGGCGGCCCGAGTTCAAGAATGTCGACGCCGTTTTCAGCGAGGGTGACGGCCGCGTCGATGCTCGTCTGCAAGTCAGGAAAGCCAAGCGGAAGATAGCCGATAAAGGCGCCGCGTCCGTCGGCGGCGGCAGCGTCGATGGCTGCTGAGACGCGTGAGGTCATGAGCTGGCTCCGTCATCGTAGAGCCCGAAGTAGCGAGCAGCGGTATCCATGTCTTTGTCCCCACGACCCGAGAGGCAGACGGCGAGCACCGCGTCGGGGCCCATTTCGCGCCCGAGTCGCATTGCGCCGGCAAGTGCGTGTGCGGACTCGATCGCTGGAATGATTCCTTCGGTCTGAGTGAGTAGACGTAACGCTTGCATCGCCTCGTCGTCGGTGGCCGGGATGTACTCCGCGCGCCCAATCGAGGCGAGCCATGAGTGCTCCGGGCCAACGCCGGGGTAATCCAGTCCTGCAGAAATCGAGTGCGACTCGATTGTCTGACCGTCTTCATCCTGCAGCACAAAGGTTTTGGAGCCGTGCAGAACTCCTGGGCGTCCGCGCTCGATGGATGCGGCGTGACGTGGGGTGTCGACGCCGTCGCCCGCGGCCTCGACGCCGTACAGCTTCACGTCGGCATCGTCGAGGAACGCATCGAACATGCCGATGGCGTTGGAGCCACCGCCCACACAGGCGATGACGGCGTCGGGCAGCTTGCCTACCTCAGCGAGCAGCTGTTCGCGTGCTTCTTCTGAAATGACCTTCTGGAAGTCGCGGACCATCGCCGGGAACGGGTGTGGGCCAGCGGCGGTGCCGAAGATGTAGTTGGTGGTTTCAACGCTCGCTACCCAGTCGCGGTAGGCATCGTTGATTGCGTCTTTCAGCGTGCGGGAACCCGTTTTGACGGGAATGACCTCGGCGCCGAGCAGACGCATGCGTGCCACGTTGAGCGCCTGGCGTTCGGTATCGACTTCGCCCATGTAGATCGTGCAGTCAAAGCCGAACAATGCGGCCGCGGTAGCGGTCGCGACGCCGTGCTGCCCGGCGCCAGTCTCTGCGATGACACGGGTTTTGCCGAGACGCTTGGTGAGAAGCGCCTGCCCGAGCACGTTGTTGATTTTGTGCGATCCGGTGTGGTTGAGATCCTCACGCTTGAGGAACACTCGCGCACCGCCCGCGTGCTCAGCGAAACGCGGCACTTCGGTGATGATCGACGGGCGGCCCGCATACGTGAGCAGCAGTCGAGCGAATTCGGCATGAAAGGCGGGGTCGGCTTTTGCCGAGTCGTATTCCGCAGCGAGTTCGTCGATCGCGGCAATCAGGGACTCAGGCATAAAGCGGCCACCGAAGTCGCCGAAGAATGGGCCTTGGGCGTCGCGCAGGCTCATGAACCAGCCTCCAAAAATGCGGTGAGAGTAGACACCGGGTCGTTTGTCACAAGGGCCTCGCCCACCAGCACGACATCTGCCCCGGCGGAGCGATAGTGCGCAACGTCGGCGGGTGCAAGCACCGCAGACTCCGCGATCTTGATCGCGTCTGCGGGGATTCGGTCGACGAGAGACCCGAACAGGTTGGTGTCGAGTTCGAACGTGGAAAGGTTGCGGGCGTTGACGCCGATCAATCGGGCGCCGATATCCGCTGCGCGGTCGAGTTCTTCAGCAGAGTGCGTTTCTACGAGCGGTGTCATGCCCAGCGCAAGCGTGAGCTCGTGTAGGCGGGCCAACACATCTTGTTCGAGCGCAGCGACGATAAGCAGCACCAGATCGGCACCTGACGCCCGCGCTTCGAGCACTTGGTATTCGTTGGCGATGAAATCTTTGCGCAGCACGGGTACGCTGACGCGCGATTTCACGGCCTCGAGGTCTGCGAGGCTGCCTTTGAAACGGCGCCCTTCGGTCAGAACCGAGATGGCAGAGGCGCCACCAAGTTCGTACTGGCTCGCTTGAAATGCCGGATCGGGAATGGCCGCAAGGTCTCCGCGGGAAGGGCTCGCGCGCTTCACCTCGGCGATGATTTTCACACGATCAGCGGGGGCAAGTGCTTCCAGCGCATTGATCGCGGGCTTCTGGGCGAGCGCGGCTGCTTCAACGACAGCCAAGGGTCGTTCCGAAGCGCGAGCTTCGGAGTCTGCAACCGCGCCGGCCGTGAGGTCGGCGAGCACCTCAGTGGGCTTTCGGCGAGTACTTGGGTCCAGAAACGCCGTACCCGGCCTTGGCCATGATCCAACCCACGAGCAGACCGACGACGAGAAGTCCCGCCGACGCCCACACCAGCACAGGCATGTCAAAGAAGAAGAAAAGTGTGCCGAGAGAGACGGCGACCAACATGATCACGACTGCGGTCCAAGCCGCCGGCGAGTGTCCGTGGCCGGGGTCGTCGATGGGGTTGCTCATTGATGTCCTCCGAGGTAGCGCGGGCTTGGTCAGTCTAGCGGTCGAGCGGTGGGATCGTCGCCACGAGACAGGTCATCCCAGGAGTCGATCGCATCGTGTGGTCGTGAACTATCGGCGCTGGATGCGGGAGCAGGAGCGTTCTGCCCAGTGCGAAAGCGGCGAGATGAGCCTGACCAGGTTCGCACTGTGGCGAGCGTGAAAACGCCGACAGCCAGCAGCAGCACGCCAACGACCATCGTGATCGCTGGCCATGCGGTGGGCGTGATTGAAGAGACGAGAGCGGAGACTGCAGTTTCACCGCTGATTCCGGTCGCGACGGTGACCGTGGCAACGACCGCTGAGGTCGGGTGCTCAAGAGCAACGGCACCTGACAACCAGCCAATTAGCGCGCCGATGATGACCGTGAGTACGCCGAACGCGTAACGCAGGATCGTGCCGACGATGGTGAGCGCCAGCCCGAGCGCGAGCACAGCAAGACTGAGAGGAGCGAGCACTACGACCGCGTCGGCTCCCGAGACCACAAGATCGTCACTTCCGCCCGCGACAAGCGCTACGTGAAGCCACGTTTGCGTGGATGAGATCACTGCCAACGCCCCGCACAGCACGATCGTGCTGACGGCGATCAGTCGAGCGCGCTGGATCACCTGCTGGGCTCCGCAGCCGCGAACGGCTCAAGGTCGACCGCGTCGAAGCAGGTACGAGTACCCGTATGGCAGGCGGCCCCGACCTGTTCTACGGTGACGAGAATCGTGTCGCCGTCGCAGTCGAGTCGTGCGCCCCGCACATACTGAGCGTGACCGGAGGTATCGCCCTTGCGCCAGTACTCGTTGCGTGAACGCGACCAGAACGTCACTCGTCCCTCGACCAGAGTGCGGCGGAGCGCTTCAGCATCCATCCAGCCCATCATGAGTACTTCAAGGGTGTCCCACTGCTGAATGACCGCGGCGACAAGTCCCGCTTCGTTGAACGTGACGCGGGCGATTCGTTCGTCAATCGATTGGCTCATGCGTGCACTTCTCTCACGGCGATTCCCTCAGCCATCATGACTTCCTTGACATCTGCAACCGTGAGCTGGCCGGAGTGGAAAACGGATGCCGCCAACACCGCATCGGCACCGGCAGCGATCGCAGGCGCGAAGTGTGATGCATCGCCAGCACCGCCGGAAGCGATTACTGGCACCGCCGAGATCTCACGCATCAACCGCACCAGTTCGAGATCGAAACCTGCTTTGGTGCCGTCGGCATCGATCGAGTTGACCAGCAACTCCCCCGCGCCGCGATTGATTGCCTCGCGCGCCCATGTGAGAGCGTCGAGCGTGGTTTCGGTGCGCCCGCCATGGGTGGTGACGACGAAACCAGAATCGGTGGCGTCAGAGCGTTTTACGTCGAGCGAGAGCACGAGAACCTGCGCTCCGAAGCGGTCGGCGATCTCATCGATCAGCTCGGGGCGTGCAATTGCTGCCGAGTTCACACCAATTTTGTCGGCACCTACCCCGAGCAGTCGTGCGACATCTTCTGCGGAGCGGACGCCACCGCCGACCGTGAGCGGAATGAACACCTGCTCGGCCGTTCGTCGCACGACGTCGTAGGTTGTCGCGCGCGCGTCGACGGTTGCCGTCACATCGAGAAAGGTGATCTCATCCGCGCCCTGCTCGAAATACTCCTGGGCGAGTTCGACCGGATCCCCCATGTCGCGCAGGTTCTGGAAATTGACACCCTTCACCACGCGACCGGCGGCGACATCAAGGCACGGGATGACCCGGCAGACCAGGCTCATGGCTAAAGCCTGGCGTTGTGGATGGCGGTGACGAGGATCGCGCGTGCGCCGATCGCATAGAGGGAGTCCATGACGCGGTTCACGTCTTTGCGAGGGCTCATGACCCGCACCGCGACCCATTCGGGGTCGCGCAGCGGCGAAATCGTGGGCGACTCGATGCCAGGCGCGAGGGCTACGGCCTCATCGACGAGGTTCGCGGGCAGGTCGTAGTCGATCAGCACATAGCGGCGCGCAACCATCACACCGCGTAGTCGGCGCAAGAGCGTCTCGGCGCCCGGTGCTTCGGTAGGACCGGCAATGAGCACCGCTTCCGACTCCAGAATGACCGGACCGAAGATCTCAAGCCCTGCCTGGCGCAGCGTGGTGCCGGTGGATACGACGTCGGCGACCGCGTCGGCAACACCGAGTTGCACCGCAGACTCGACGGCACCATCGAGCGGCACGAGGTCTACCGCGACCCCGTGAGTGTCGAGGAAGCCGTCGACCAAACCAGGGTATGCGGTGGCGACACGGAGCCCCTCGAGGTCTTCGATATCGGCGTAGACGCCGGGACGGCCGGCAAATCGGAAGGTGGAGCCACCAAAGCCCAGCTGCTCGACTTCTCGTGCACCAGGCATTCTGGCATCGAGCAACAGGTCGCGGCCCGTGATCCCCACGTCGAGCGCACCGGAGCCAACGTAGGTGGCGATATCTTTCGGGCGCAAGTAGAAGAACTCGACATCGTTCACCGGATCGATAACGTGCAGATCTTTCGGATCACGACGACCGGTGTAGCCGGCCTCGTTGAGCATTTCGGTTGCGGTCTCGGCGAGCGAGCCCTTGTTCGGCACAGCAATTCGCAGCATGGGAGCGTGGCTTTCTTGAGTCGAGGTGGGTGAGCGGGGAGAACTCACAGATGTCGGTAGACATCCTCTAGAGAAAGTCCCTTCGCGAGCATCATGACCTGCAGGTGGTACAGCAGCTGCGAGATCTCTTCTGCCGCAGCATCCGTCGACTCGTATTCAGCAGCCATCCACACTTCGGCTGCTTCTTCGACGATCTTCTTGCCAATCGCGTGGACGCCAGCATCCAGCTCCGCGACGGTTCCCGACCCCTCAGGGCGCTCAGCGGCTTTCGCGGCGAGCTCGGCATACAGAGTGTCGAACGTCTTCACAGTCCTAGGGTATCGAACCGAGAGCACCCTTCGGACGCTCTGACAGATTCGCTCATCACTGTGTCGGTCAATATGTGTGCCTGTGGCGCATTGCGACGTTGCGCAGATTCACGATCGCGGCGTCAGGGTCGTCTGCTCCGAACACCGCCGAACCTGCCACAAAGGTGTCGGCGCCGGCTTCGGCAGCTTCGGCGATCGTCGACTCGCCAATGCCGCCGTCCACCTGCAGCCAGACCGCGCTCCCGCGTCGTTTTGCTTCCTCCGCGAGCGAGCGGAGCTTCGGCATGGTCTCGGGCATGAATGACTGCCCGCCGAAGCCGGGTTCTACGGTCATCACGAGAATCTGATCGAATTCATCGAGTACGTCGAAGAGGTTTTCGACGGGCGTTCCCGGCTTCACGGCGACCCCCGCGCGCGCTCCAATTGATCGAAGCCGCCGTGCGAGCGCAACTGGCTCGCTAGCCGCCTCTAGATGGAAGGTAACCGAGGCAGCTCCGATTTCGGCGTATTCCGGTGCCCAGCGCTCAGGGTTATCGATCATGAGGTGAACATCGAGTGGAATGGGGCTCGTCTGCTGGATTCTGCCAACCATCTGCGGTCCGAACGTCAGGTTCGGAACGAAATGGTTGTCCATGACGTCTACGTGAGCAAAGTCGGCACCCGAGATACGCGCGAGCTCGGACTCCATGTTCACGAAATCGGCCGCGAGAATGCTCGGGTTTATGCGGATGCCGTCGACGCGGCCTGTCTCATCGAGTGGGGGCACGCGTCCATTATGGCGTTTGCGCCGCTCACACGCGCTGAAGCAACGAGATCGACATCGCGTCAGTGTTGTGCCGGTGCGGCCACAACTGCGCACGAGCGGTGCCGTCTGATTGCGTGAGAAGCTCTGGGTCACTCGACGACAGCTTCGTGACGACATCGCGCGCCGATAGCTCGACGATGGCATCGCCCCACTCGCGCTGCACTTCGGCGACCACGCCCGCAGTTTCTGCCAGATGGGGCGAGCAGGTGATGTACGCCACCACTCCGCCGGGCCGCAATGCGCTCACTGCCGTCGAGAGCAGCTCGGTTTGGAGCGCGGTGAGTTCCGGCACGTCGCCGGGAGTTTTGCGCCAACGCGCTTCGGGACGGCGTCTCAGCGCACCCAGCCCCGTGCAGGGGGCGTCAACGAGGATTCGATCGTAGGTGTCGGAGGATTTCGAGGCCAACGTGCGCCCGTCTTCTTCAGACACAGTGACGCCGAGGGGCACCCCCGCGATCGCCTGACGCACGAGACCGGCACGCGCTGGCGAGATCTCGTTGGCATCGAGCGTAGCCCCGTGCTTGAGCGCCTCGGCAGCGAGCATCGCAGTCTTGCCGCCAGGCCCCGCACACAGGTCAAGCCACCGCTCGCCTTCGCGTACAGGTAGTGCGCGGGTGAGCGCGAGGGCGGCCAGCTGGGAGCCTTCGTCTTGCACGCGCACGCGACCGTCTGCGGCGCGAATGACTGACTCGGGGTCTCCCCCGCCGAGGCGGAACCCGAACGGCGAAAAAGGGGTGTGGCGCGAGTCTTCTGGAAGACTCGCGAGCCCGGGCAACGCTGCCATCGTCACCCGTGGGGCGGAATTATCAGCCGCGAGGAGCGCTTCAAGCTCTTCGGCCCTGCCCTCGGCCGCCAGAGCCCGGCGGAAAGCACGCACAATCCATACCGGGTGCGAGAACAACAGCCCAAGTCGTTCGTCGTCAGAACGAGCGCTATCGCTCACGCGCGTCATCCAGTCACCAGGATTGTCGCGTGACACTCGGCGCAGCACAGCGTTAGCGAACCCCGAGGCGCCGCGGCCGCCCACTGATCGGGCAAGCTCCACGGACTCATTCACGGCAGCGTGCGAGGCGACCCGTGTGGATTGCAACTGATGCACTCCGAGTCGAAGGGCGTCCAGGACTGCAGGGTCGATATCGGGGATGCTGCGGTCAGCCGCGATTGCGATCACAGCGTCATAGGTGCCCTGACGGCGCAGCGTGCCGTACGTCAGCTCAGTGGCGAGGGCCGCGTCGGCGGTTGAGAGGCCGGCACGTTCGATTGACTTCGGCAGGAGCAGATTCGCATAGGCGTCCGACTCATTGACAGCGCGCAGCACATCAAAGGCAACCTGGCGAGCGGGGGCAACTTTGTTCATGATCCGGCGACCACCGTTTCGCTGCGAAGGCCACGAAACCAGTCAGCTGCTCGCATTGAGCCCTTGCCTGCAGGCTGTACCGTGCGAACCTGGATGGGGACGGTTGCCGTTCCGATGATGACCTCTTTGTTGTGTATGGCTACCTGCCCTGGCGCAAGGGTAGGAGCGTCGCTGGGGGCGGTGCGTGCCTCAAGCACCTTCACGCGCGCGCCGTTGATGGTGGTGTGGGCGCCTGGTGCGGGCGTGACTCCTCGGAATCTGCCGAGTACACGGTCGCTTGATTGCGTCCAAATGAGCTGGCCATCGACGTCTTCTAACTTCGAAGCGTACGAGGGATCGCCGGTTTGGGCCCGCGTCGTCGCGGTGCCGGCGGCGATGTCATCAACGACGCGAGCTAATAGGGATGCCCCACTGATAGCGAGCTGTTCGAGGAGCTCGCCCGCGGTGGCATCTGGTTCAATCTCGTGCACGATTTCGTCATACACATCGCCAGCATCCAAACCAGCAACCAGCTGAAACACACTCGCTCCGGTGACGGTATCGCCTGCGATGAGAGCGTGTTGCACCGGCGCTGCGCCGCGCCACTTTGGCAACAACGAGAAATGGAGGTTGATCCAGCCATGTCGAGGCATTGACAGAAGCGGTTCACGAACGAGGCCACCGTACGCCACGATCACGCCCAGATCGGGTGCGAGTGCTTCGACCTTCGCAGTCACCTCTGTGTCGAGCTTGTCAGCCCGAATGACATCGATATCGAGCTCTTCGGCTCGGTGGGCCACCGGCGATGGCGTGAGAACGCGCTTACGGCCCACGGGAGCATCGCGGCGAGTGATCGCAGCGAGCATCTCGTGCCGGCTGGCGGCGAGCAACTCAAGAGACGGTACCGCCGGTTCAGGCGTGCCAGCGAAGACGAGGCGCATCGGGCTCCTCACAGTTCTAGGTCGGGTACGTCAACCCGCACTCTGAGTGTATTGCCGGGACGGGGTGGACGCCCCTTCGGTGGTTTACGAGATTTCATGGCTTGAGAAACGACGGAGGCGCGAAGACTCTCGGTAACTTTCGCTCCAGCGGCGTAGTCAAAGCGAACGAGGGCGCGCACGGTCTGGTCGTGTGGGAGCGGGCCCAATACTGCCAACTCGTCGAGGGTGGGCACCGCTTCGCGTAGCTCTGCGATTGCTGAATCAACGGCACGTCTGTCGCCCTCAAGTGCGGCGACGCGCACCACCGGAGGCATTCGCAATGGTGCGCGCTCGTTGAGTTCGCTGCGTGCATAGGCCGGTTGCGTCCAAGTTGCCAATGCGCGAGCGACAGGACCGGCGACGCCGACGAGATGCACGGGCGCACCCGGTGCCGCTAGGGCGGCAGCATTGGACCACCAGCGCAGGCAGGACTCGGTGATGCGCAGGTCGTCGGCGAGTAACATCTTGTCTCCGTCGAGAAGAATCACGGCTCCGTATCCACCGGCCGCGATTGGTTCTGCACCGCGGGTCGCTACGACTAGCGCAGGTTTGGAATCGACATGGGTGACAGCGTGTTCGCCATCGGACACGATCACGCGCACACCTGGGAATGCACGACCCAGATCATCTGCCGTGCGCTCACTGCCCGACGATGCCATGCGAAAGCGAGTTGACGTGCATTCTGGACAGGTCCACGCTATTGCGGATCGGCCGCACCACGAACACGCGGGGACGGCTCCCTGCCGAGCCGCGTGCAACGGACCGCTGCAGTGCGGGCAGCGCGCCGGATGTCTGCACTCGGCGCAGACGAGCACCGGTGCATAGCCTGGACGTGAGACTTGCACGAGCACCGGCTTCTCGTTCAGCGCATCGCGTGCTGTGGCGAACGCGGCCGAGGGTACGCGTGCACCTCGCGATTCTCCCTCGCGCGTGGCGCTGAGAACGATCTTGGGTGTCACACGCTTCGTAGGAATCACCTCACGCACCCAACCGACGGCAACCAGCCGCCCCACATCGGTGGTGCGGGTGTGGCCCGCAAACACCAGCGCGCCTGCTTCGATCTCTTGTCGAAGTAAAGCGGCGTCTCGTGCGTGTACTCCCGGGCTCAGCGGTTCTGATAACAGTGAGTCGCCGTCATCCCACAGTGCGATCAGGCCAAGCGAGCGCACGGGCGAGTACACGCTGCTGCGGTTGCCGATAACGATGCATGGCGCTTCGGCGAGAGTGCGCAGAAACGCTCCGTATCTCGCGGGTGAGGACTGCGCGGCGTCATGACGCACGAGCGCGTATTCGGGAACTCTGCCAGCAAGCGATGCCTCGAGCTGGGCGCGGTCGCGATGATCCGGAACGACGATGACGGCGCTCTTACCCATAGCCAGAGTGTCGATCGCAGTCGCTGCGAGCAACGCGGCCCAGCCACCCACATCTTCACCATCGTGCGCGCCGCCGCTCAGGCGAGTGAGCCGGGGCGGAGCGTCGATTGCAATGCGCTCACCCGCTCGGATCGCAGCGGCAAGGGTAGGAAACGGCGCCATGACATCCGCGGCCCATGTGAGTGACGCGGGGTCGACGGCTGGAGAAGCTGGCGCATCCGAAGCAAGCCACGCCCGCTCGGCACGGACCATTCGTTTGGGGATTGCGAGTCGGAGAATATCGCTGGCTGATCCGGCTGCGCGGTCAGCGGCTCGCCGGGCGAGCGCGTAGAGCTGTGGGGTGAGCACCGGGATCGGCGAGACCACGCAGTCGAGTTCTGACAGCGGGCGGTCGGAGTCGTCAGCTTCACCGTGTTCGACGATGTAGCCCTCGACCACGCGCCCCGCTGAGCGCAGCGGCACTTTAACCCGCACACCCGGCTGGGCTTCGTCAAGAAATTCGCGCGGAATCTCGTAGTCGAACAGCCGATCGAGCTGTGGCAGCGGCGAATCGATCAGCACGCGCGCGACGGACCGCGCGGTCACCTCAGAGCCCGGCGGCCGAGCGCAACTCGTCTACGCGATCGGTGCGCTCCCACGTGAAGTCAGGCAACTCACGACCGAAATGGCCGTACGCCGCAGTTTGCGCGTAGATGGGACGCAACAGGTCGAGACGATCGATGATTGCTTTGGGGCGAAGGTCAAAGACGTCAAGGATTGCGCGGGTGATCGCCGCATCCGAAACGTGTCCGCTACCGAAGGTCTCGACATACATGCCTACCGGTGCTGCGCGGCCGATCGCGTAGGCGACCTGTACTTCAAGGCGGTCGGCGAGACCCGCTGCGACAGCGTTCTTAGCCACCCAGCGCATAGCGTAGGCGGCTGAGCGATCAACCTTAGAGGGGTCTTTGCCGCTGAATGCGCCACCACCGTGGCGCGCTGCGCCGCCGTAGGTGTCGATGATGATCTTGCGGCCGGTGAGGCCAGCATCGCCCTTGGGCCCGCCGATGACGAACGGCCCTGCGGGGTTGATCACATACTCAACGTTGGAGAGGTCAAGGCCGGTCGCTTCAAGCACCGGGTTGATCACTTCGACCTGCAGCGCCGCGCGCAATGCTGCCATCGAAATATCGGGATGGTGTTGCGTAGAAAGCACCACCGTTTCGACCGTGCGCGGAGTGGCGCCGTCGTAGCCGAGAGTTACCTGGGTCTTGCCGTCGGGACGCAGAAAGGGCAATGCCCCATTGCGCCGCGCCTCGGTCAAGCCTTCTGCGATACGGTGCGCCGCCCAGATCGCCGTGGGCATCAACTGTGGCGTCTCATTGGTTGCGTAGCCGAACATGATGCCCTGATCGCCAGCGCCGAGTGCATCAATCGGATCTGCCGAACCGCCCTCACGGTGCTCGAGTGCGGAATCCACGCCGGCGGCGATGTCACTGGACTGTTCGCCAATCGATACTGTGACACCGCATGAGTCGCCGTCGAACCCAGTCTCGCTCGAGGTGTAGCCAATGCGATTCACTACTTGCCTCACGATGCCCGGAATATCGACATATCCGTCGGTGCGAACCTCTCCCGCAACATGCACGAGCCCGGTTGTGACGAGGGTCTCGACCGCGACCCGACTGTTGGGGTCAGCGGCAATGAGCGCGTCAAGGATCGAGTCCGAGATCTGGTCACAGATCTTGTCAGGGTGTCCCTCAGTGACGGACTCAGAGGTGAACAGACGCAGTTCGGTCATTGGTGCTCCAGATAGAAGACGGCGGACACCAGTATGCCCCCGAGGTCGGACAAATCCGACCTCGGGGGCATCTGAAGGTAATAACTACTCGACGGGCCGCAGGCGCAGCTTGTCTTCGTGAATCTCGTGCATCGCGATCGTCAGCGGCTTGTCTTCAACGGTCGAGTCAACCAGCGGGCCGACATTGTCGAAGAGGTTGCCCTCGTGAAGGTCGGAGTAGTAGTCGTTGATCTGACGCGCACGCTTGGATGCGTAGATGACCAACTGGTACTTCGAGTCGACCTTCTGAAGAAGGCTGTCGATGGGGGGTTCAATGATGCCCCCGTGGTTCGTTCCTGCCATGGCGAAACCTCCTGGATCGGATGACGGTGGAAAAGTCTTTGACGCCTCAAGAGATCGAGGCATCGGTACAGTCTACCCGAGAGTCGTGAACGCTGGCATACCGGCACACCCCTAGTCTGCGAGCGCGGCGATCTCAGTGGCCGCCCGCACGACATCGTCATTTACGACGTGATAGTCAAACTCGGACTGCGCCGCCAGTTCGACGCGAGCGGTGCGCAGGCGACGAGCTCGCTCGGCATCGTCTTCGGTGCCGCGACCAACGAGGCGTTCGACGAGTTCGTTCCAACTGGGTGGCAACAAAAAGACGAGAGCGGCTGAAGGGTCAGCTGCTCGCACCTGACGAGCGCCCTGCAGGTCGATCTCGAGCAACACGGTACGGCTCTCGGCAAGAACACGATCGATCGGAGCGCGGGGCGTGCCGTAGCGGTGTGAATTGTGCACCGTGGCATATTCGAGCAGCTCGCCTGCCGCAATCATGCGATCGAACTCAGCGTCAGAAACGAAGTAGTAGTGCTCCCCCTCGACTTCGCCCTTGCGCGGGCTACGAGTGGTGGCCGACACCGAGAGGTAGATTTCGGGGTGATTCTTCTTGATTTCGGCAGCTACGGTTCCCTTGCCAACGGCGGTAGGACCCGCAAGCACGAGCAGACGGCTGCGATCTGATCGAGCGGACGTCTCAGGCCAGCGGCTGTCGAGGAACTCTGACAGCACGTCACGCTGACGTGATCCGAGTCCTCCGATTCGCTTGACCGGCGAGATGCCGAGGTCTTGCAGGATGCGATCCCGCTTTCCCTCGCCGATAGCCGGGATGCTAGTGAGAAACTCGGTGACGCGCATTGCGCCAGCCGGCGTCTCGGGCGCCGCCCATGCTCGACGAAGGAGTTCCTGCGGTGAGATGACACGCATGGTGACGTCTTTTTTCAGGGCGGCTCGTTCACGACGAGCCGCTACCGCGCGGCGGGATGCCGCGACGCGGTCGACTTCTGGTGGTGTGCGGGAATCAGGCACTGGGGAACTCCTGGAGTATCGCGCGACGCTTGTCGATCGCCATCGCTACGCCTGTGGGGCCAGCCTGAAGAATGCCTCGGCTCTCGCTCACCAATACTGCTGGTGAGCGAATGCCAAATAATGCCTCAAGGTCCGTGAGCTCGGCCCCTTGGTGGCCGAACCCAGGAGCAAGAATGGGTGCGATCGGTTCGATCTTTTCGGGTAAATCGAACGCGTTCCAGTCGACGGTAGCACCGATAACGACACCGATACTCGCCCAATCCTTATCTTGTGTGTGAGTGGTGTTAAAAACTGAGATTTGGCCGATGACAGCGGAAGAAACCGTCCGGGAATCGGAACCGGCAGTGCGTGCCGTCTGCAGGCTGGCGGCGTCAGGGTTGCTCGTCGCAGCAAGCACGAAGAGGCCCTTGCCATGCTCGTGAGCAAGCTTCATCGCCCCGTCAAGCGCCCCCACGCCCAGATACGGATTCACGGTCAGCGCGTCAGCTTCGAGTGGCGAGCCGGGAAGCATCCATGCGGCGGCATACGCGTCCATGGTTGTTCCGATATCACCGCGCTTAGCATCAGCGATAACCAACAGCTCAGCAGCACGGGCCGCGGCCATAACGTCTTCGAGGGCGGCGAAACCCGCGGAGCCGAACCTCTCGAAGAATGACACCTGGGGCTTTACCACGGCGACCCGGCCGGCAGCCGCGTCGATCACTCGAAGACCAAACTCGCGCACCCCGGCCGGTGTCGCATCCAGACCCCAATCGGCGAGCAAGTGCTCGTGCGGGTCAATACCCACGCAGAGCTGCCCATAGCGCGTCACCGCACTATGAAGTCGCTCGCCGAAGCTGATCATGCGTGAGCCGCGCGATCCGCCGCGTACTCCTGAAGGCTCCGCACGCGGAACCCCTCGCCCATCACACTCATGGCGCTCACTGCGGCGCCGAGCGTGGAGATCGTGGTGAACAGAGCCTTATCTGCCGCGACAGCCGCCGCACGAATCTCGTACCCGTCAGCACGCGCCGACATGCCACTGGGGGTGTTCACGATGATGTCGACTTCGCCGGCGTTGATCAGGTCGACGATGTTCGTCTCGTCGCTACCCTGCGTCGCGCTGTACTTGTTGACGAGTGTGACAATGACACCGTTGCGGGCCAAGATCTCGGCGGTACCTTCGGTGGCGAGCAAGCGGAACCCGAACTGCTGCAAACGGTGCGCGGGCAGAATCACGGCTCGTTTGTCGCTGTCGGCAACCGAGATGAAAACTGTGCCCGACAGCGGGATGCCACCATATGCCGCAGCTTGACTCTTCGCGAATGCGGTCGGGAAGTCCCGGTCGATGCCCATCACCTCACCGGTTGAGCGCATCTCGGGTCCGAGCACTGAGTCGACCGTCTGACCGTCTTTCGTCCGGAAGCGTTTAAAAGGCAGCACGGCTTCTTTCACCGACACAGGTGCGTCGAGCGGTACGCGAGAGCCGTCCACGGCAGGAAGCAGTCCTTCTTCGCGCAACGTGGCGATCGATGTGCCGACGATGACGCGGCTCGCTGCTTTAGCGAGCGGAATGCCGAGCGCCTTCGATACGAAAGGCACCGTACGGCTGGCGCGCGGATTTGCCTCAATCACGTAGAGCACTCCGGCGCTGATTGCGAACTGCACATTGAGCAGACCTCGCACGCCCACGCCCTTCGCAATGGCGAGGGTAGCGTCGCGCACACGATCAACCTCAGAGCGACCCAGCGATACCGGTGGCAGCGTGCACGCGGAGTCGCCGGAGTGGATGCCGGCTTCTTCGAGGTGCTCCATCACACCGCCGATGTAGAGCTCTTCGCCGTCGTACAGCGCGTCGACATCGATCTCAATGGCGTCATCGAGAAAACGGTCGACAAGCAGCGGCGTACCGGCCGCGACGATCACTTCGCCCTCCGTGCGCACGAAGTAGTCGCGCAGGCTCGCGGTGTCGTACACGATCTCCATGCCGCGCCCGCCGAGCACGAAGCTAGGGCGCACGAGCACCGGGTAGCCGATCTCTTCCGCGATGGCGACAGACTCCGCGACGTTGATCGCAGTGCCATGGCGCGGCGCTACAAGTCCGGCCGCATCGAGCAACTGCGAGAACAGCTCACGCTCTTCGGCGAGATCAATCGCTTCGGGGCTGGTGCCGAGAATCGTGTAGCCCGCGTCTTCGATGCCCTTGGCAAGACCCAGCGGAGTTTGGCCGCCGAGCTGGCAGATGACTCCGAGAATCTCGCCAGACCGAGACTCCGCGTGCAGCACTTCGAGCACGTCTTCGAGAGTGAGCGGTTCGAAGTACAGCCGATCACTGGTGTCATAGTCGGTCGACACCGTTTCGGGGTTGCAGTTGACCATGATGGTCTCGTACCCGGCATCGGAAAGCGCAAACGAGGCGTGCACACACGAGTAATCGAATTCCACGCCCTGCCCGATTCGGTTCGGACCGGAGCCAATGATGACGACCTTCGTGCGCTCTGACGGCGTCACTTCGGTCTCGAAGTCATAGCTTGAATAGTGATACGGCGTGAGCGCGGGAAACTCCCCAGCGCACGTGTCCACCGTCTTGTAGACCGGGCGCAGCCCAGCTTCATGACGAAGGGATCGCACAGCAGTCTCTTCAATACCGCGCAGCTGCGCAATCTGCACGTCGCTGAAGCCGTGGTCCTTCGCGATGCGCATGGTTGCAGCATCCAATTCATCAGCCGCGTGCACAAAATCGGCGACCTCGTTGATCAATACCATCTGGTCAATGAACCAAGGGTCGATCTTCGTGGCGTCGAAGGCCTGCTCGGGTGTTGCCCCCTTGCGCAGCGCCTGCTGCAACACCACGATGCGCCCGTCGGTCGGAGTCTTCGCGATTTCGAGCAGCTCTTGCGCCGAACGCGGTTCGTCACCCCAATGAAAACTCGAGCCGCGCTTCTCGAGAGAACGCAGCGCTTTTTGCAGCGCGGTCGTGTAGTTGCGGCCGATCGCCATCGCCTCGCCGACCGACTTCATGGTGGTCGTAAGCGTGGTGTCAGCGGCAGGGAACTTCTCGAAGTTGAAGCGTGGCACCTTGACCACGACGTAGTCGAGCGTGGGCTCGAAGCTCGCGGGCGTGACCTTGGTGATGTCGTTGGGTATCTCATCGAGGCGGTATCCGATGGCCAGCTTTGCGGCGATCTTTGCGATCGGAAAGCCGGTTGCCTTCGACGCGAGCGCTGACGAACGCGAGACACGCGGGTTCATCTCGATCACGATGATGCGTCCGTTGGCGGGATCGATGGCGAACTGGATGTTGCAACCACCGGTGTCGACACCGACAGCACGAATGATATCGATGCCGATATCGCGCAGCTTCTGGTACTCACGGTCAGTGAGCGTCAGTGCTGGGGCGACGGTGATGGAATCGCCGGTGTGAACGCCGACGGGGTCAACGTTCTCGATCGAACAGACGACAACGGTGTTGTCAGCCGTGTCGCGCATCAACTCCAGTTCGTACTCTTTCCATCCCAGGATCGACTCCTCAAGGAGCACCTCGGTGGTGGGCGAATCGCGCAATCCTGCACCCGCAATGCGGCGCAGGTCGGCTTCGTCGTAGGCGAAGCCGGAACCCAGCCCACCCATCGTGAACGAAGGGCGCACGACCAGCGGGTAACCGAGTTCTTCTGCCGCGCTCAAGCAGTCGTCCATGGTGTGCGCGATTCGGGATGCTGCAACATCGGCGCCGGCGTCGAGCACCAATTGCTTGAAGATCTGGCGGTCTTCGCCCTTGTTGATCGCTTCAAAGTTTGCACCGATGAGCTCGATGTCGTACTTCTCTAAGATGCCGTGGTTGTGCAGATCAATCGCCGCGTTCAGCGCGGTCTGACCGCCGAGCGTCGGCAGGATCGCATCCGGCTTCTCTTTTGCGATGATCGTCTCGATGACCTGCCAGTTGATTGGCTCGATGTAGGTGGCATCGGCGAAATCAGGGTCCGTCATGATCGTTGCAGGGTTGGAGTTCACGAGAATCACGCGAACGCCTTCTTCGCGCAACACGCGGCACGCCTGCGTTCCTGAATAGTCAAACTCGCACGCCTGGCCGATGACGATCGGGCCAGACCCGATGACCAGGACGCTCTTGATATCTTCGCGCTTCGGCATTACTCGGAGTCCTTCGCAGATTCAGTGCTCGATCCGGTCTCTGCGCGCACCATGTCGGCAAACCGGTCGAAAAGGTAGTTGGCGTCGTGGGGACCCGCGGCGGCTTCTGGGTGGTACTGCACCGAGAAGGCGGGGAGGTCGAGGGCACGAAGACCCTCGACGACGTTGTCGTTCAAACCGACGTGGCTCACCTCAACGCGCCCGTAGCCGTTAGGGCTGTCGAATGTGCCGTCGATTGGGGCGTCGACCGCGAAGCCGTGGTTGTGGGCGGTGATCTCCACTCGTCCTGTCGACTTGTCAACCACGGGCTGGTTGATACCGCGGTGGCCGAACGGCAACTTGTATGTGCCGAGGCCCAAAGCGCGGCCCAGCAACTGGTTTCCGAAGCAGATGCCGAAGAATGGCAGGCGCTGATCAAGAACCGCACGAAGCAGTGCGACGTGGTCGCCGGATGCAGCGGGGTCTCCTGGCCCGTTTGAGTAGAAGACCGCGACCGGATCGATCGCACGAATGTCGTCGATAGTCACGTTCTGCGGCAGCACGTGCACTTCGAAGCCTCGCGCAGCGAGATTGAGGATCGTAGCCTGCTTCACGCCGAGATCGAGCACGGCGACGTTTCCGATGCGCGTGCCCTCTGCCGGGGTCACCTCCGGGGCACCCACTGAAACAGATGCCGAGAGGTTCTGGCCTGCCATCTGG
Source organism: Microbacterium sp. NPDC076911 (assembly GCF_040687125.1). Lineage (NCBI taxonomy): Bacteria > Bacillati > Actinomycetota > Actinomycetes > Micrococcales > Microbacteriaceae > Microbacterium > Microbacterium sp. NPDC076911. Next base: position 224,810 of record NZ_JBFBMP010000006.1, read on the forward strand.
GGCGCCTCTTGAACCAGGCGCAGCTGTTCGGCGGGTTCGATCGCCGCTGCCTCGCCCGAGAAGATGCCGCCGCGCATGCTGCCGGCTGAGCGGATGTTTCGCGTTACCGCACGGGTGTCGATCCCACTGATTCCGATGACGTCATCGGCGACGAGGGCGTTGTCGAGAGTTTCGTCTGCGCGCCAGTTCGATACGACTCGAGAAGGGTCGCGAACGATGTAGCCAGATACCCAGATGCGGCGTGACTCAGGATCCTCGGCGTTCATGCCGGTGTTGCCGATGTGCGGTGCGGTCTGCAACACGATCTGGCCGGCATAGGACGGGTCGGTCAGCGTCTCTTGGTATCCGGTCATGCCGGTAGAGAACACCACTTCGCCGATTGTGGTCCCGCGCGCGCCGTAGGCGTGACCCGAATGGCGGCTGCCATCTTCGAGCACCAGGACGGCGGGGTCGGTCGTGAACTGAGAGATCATGCGTCGGTTCCGATCTGAGACGGGGTAAGGGTGCCACGGATGGCATCAGCGAGGGCATGCGCCGATGCATCTTGCGGGCGAATATAGCTGTCAACGGGGGTGGCGTCTGCGGTGAGCCATGTCAGTCGCACCAGGCCATCGCGTTCGACGACGCGATCGATAGTGACGGTGGCTTGTGCGACGTCGCGGATGATTTCGCACGAGAAGAACACGCGTGGCTTGCCAGTGAGATCCAGCGCTACCCCGGCCGTGGTCACTGTGATGTCAGCCCGCGAGCGAAAATCCAGACCGGCAATCGCGAGGCGCTCGAGCGGGTCGCCGTGGCGAGTGGTCGCCACGTAGAGCGTTCTGAAACTGGCGACGACAGTGGCTTCATCTGGCATTTCACCGATAGGCGCCGCGATTCCCGCATCACGGCGAGTACGCCGCATCCACGCCCAGATGAGCACGCCAATGATCACCAGTGCTACTGCGACAGTGATCGCAAGTGCACCCTCGCGGGTCATGAGCGCACGCCCGGCTGATCAAGCAGCGCACCGTCGGCAACGGTAGGCGTCCCCTGGTGCAGCGTCCAGCGTACGTCGCCGGGCAGCTCCCGCCCGAGGTACGGCGAGTTGATGCTGCGGCCGCGCAGGTCGTCGGTGGTGAACGTGCGCACCGGAGCAGGGTCGTAAAAGGTGAGCGAGGCTGCGTGGCCGACGGTGAGAGGGGTGCCATGGCCCGCGAGCCGGCCGATGTGCGCGGGTTTGCGCGACATCACCCGAGCGACGTCGCCCCACGTCAGCATCCCAGAATCAACCATCGCGAGTTGCACCACACGCAGTGCGCTTTCGAGCCCGACCATGCCGTTAGCAGCGGCGTGCCATTCACACGACTTGGCTTCGGCAGGGTGCGGAGCATGGTCGGTAGCGACAATATCGATGGTGCCGTCAGCCAAGCCCTCGCGTACCGCAAGCACATCTTCGTCGCGGCGCAGCGGCGGGTTCACTTTGAAGTGCGGGTCGTAGCCGCGCGCGAGTTCGTCGGTGAGCAGCAGGTGGTGGGGCGTCACTTCTGCGGTGACGTTGACGCCACGCTTCTTCGCCCAGCGGATGATCTCCACCGAGCCGGCTGTCGAGAGGTGGCACACGTGCAACCGCGAACCGACGTGCTCGGCCAGTAGTACGTCGCGCGCGATGATCGACTCTTCCGCGACCGCTGGCCATCCAGCCAGCCCGAGTTCAGCAGACACCGAACCCTCATTAAGCTGGGCTCCTTCGGTGAGGCGCGGATCTTGCGCGTGCTGCGCGATCACGCCGTCGAAGGCCTTCACGTATTCGAGGGCACGGCGCATGATCAGCGGGTCCCACACGCAGAACCCGTCGTCACTGAAGACGCGTACTTGTGCGCGAGAGTCTGCCATGGCGCCAAGCTCGGCGAGGCGCTCCCCCTTTTGCCCGACGGTGACCGCACCGATTGGCTGCACAGTGACGTAGCCAGCAGCTTCGCCGAGCGCGAGTTCCTGCTCGACGACGCCAGCGGTATCGGCCACCGGTGAGGTGTTTGGCATCGCGAAGACTGCCGTGTACCCACCTGCGGCAGCCGCGCGTGAACCGGTCAGGATCGTTTCGGATGCCTCGAAGCCAGGCTCACGCAGGTGGGTGTGCAGGTCGACGAGTCCTGGTAGAGCGACGAGGCCGTCGACGTCGATCACGCTTGCACCAGCGCGGCTTACGCCGTTGCCGACTTCGGTGATCTGTCCGTTTTCGACGAGCAGATCGGCCGTGCTGGCCCCCTCTAGCGTCGCGCCGCGAAACAGGAAGACTTCGCTCATCGTGCGTACTCCTTGTCGTTCTTGTGCACACCGTTCGGGGCGGTGTTGACCTCGTGCTCTGAACCTGACAACAGCAGGTAGAGCACGGCCATACGGACAGACACTCCGTTTGTCACCTGCTCCAACACTGTTGAGCGGGCGGAATCGGCTGCCGCGGCCGAGATTTCCAGCCCCCGGTTCATGGGTCCGGGATGCATCACAATGCTATCGCTCCCCAGCGCCTCGAGTCTGAGTGGGTCGAGACCCCAACGGCGAGAATACTCCCGTTCAGTGGGGAAATATGCTGCATTCATGCGTTCAAGTTGAATGCGAAGCATCATCAGGGCGTCAGGGCGGCGCGCGATCGCGTCATCGAGGTTGTACAGAATCGTCGCTGGCCACATCGACACGTCTTGCGGAACCAGAGTGGGAGGCGCCACCAGGGTTACCTCGGCTCCCAACGTGGCGAGCAGCCAAACGTTCGAGCGCGCGACGCGTGAGTGCAGCACGTCGCCGACGATCGTGACACGCATTCCATCGAGGTCGCGCCCGCGGCTGTCGGCACCGTAGCGACGCTTGCGCATGGTGAACGCGTCGAGAAGAGCCTGGGTGGGATGCTCGTGCGTTCCATCGCCCGCATTCACCACACCGGCGGTGATCCAGCCGCTCGAGGCAAGAGTGCGCGGAGCGCCGGAAGCCCCGTGTCGGATGACGACAGCATCTGCGCCCATCGCTTGGAGGGTCTGGGCGGTGTCTTGCAGCGATTCGCCTTTGGAGACGCTCGAGCCTTTGGCCGAGAAGTTGATCACATCGGCGCTCAACCGCTTGGCAGCCGCTTCGAACGAAATACGGGTGCGGGTGGAGTCTTCGAAGAACAGGTTGACTACGGTCTTGCCCCGCAGGGTGGGAAGCTTTCTCACCTCGCGCAGTTGAGTGTCAGCCATGTCTTCGGCCACATCGAGAATTTGAATCGCTCCGTGTCGCGAAAGCGTCTGGGTGTCGAGTAGGTGCCTCATGATTCGACCGTCACCTCGTCTTTACCGTCGGTTTCATTCAACCTCACGTTGACACGCTCATCACGTGCGCTAGGGAGGTTCTTGCCTACAAAGTCAGGGCGGATAGGCAACTCGCGGTGCCCTCTATCGATCAGTGTCGCGAGGCGAACGGCAGAAGGTCGGCCAATGTCTTGGAGCGCGTCGAGCGCGGCGCGGATGCTGCGCCCGGAGAAGAGCACATCGTCGACGAGCACGACCGTCTTGCCGTTGATTCCGCCATCGGGAATCAGCGTCGGACGGGGCGCGCGGGTCGGATTCCTGTGCAGGTCATCACGGTACATCGTCACATCGAGAGCGCCGGTCTCGACAGCCACATCGCTGAAGCTCTCGATGAGCTGGGCGATGCGCATAGCGAGTGTGACGCCGCGGGTGGGGATACCCAGCAGAACAAGATTGTCGGCCCCGCGATTGGACTCCAGAATCTCGTGAGAGATCCGAGTCAGGGCTCGGGCGATGTCGGCATCCTGCAGCACGATTCTCTCGTGTGCGCTCATACCGCTCCCTTCTCCGCCTCACAGGACGGTGTTAAAGGTTGCTTGATAACTTCTACCTTAGCGCGTGACGCTAAGCGACTGGTTGCGCAGCTTCGCGGTTGAGCTGGTCTTCAACCTGTGACGCACGAATGGGGTGCCCGTGAGTGCTCAGACACTTGCCTGAGGCGAGATCCCACTTCCAATCGTGCAGACTGCACGTGAGCACACCGTCTTCGATTTTGGCCGTCTTCGACAGGTCCGCGCGCAGATGGGGGCACCGCCGCTGCACCACCCAGTCTTCCAGCTGCACGTCTTCTGACACGTCGGACTGCTCGGCATACCAATTCTCGACGTACTCGATGCGATCGCGGGAAAGGCACTTGAAGAACGTATAGATGAACTCGTTGAACTTGCCGATGCGGCCCGCGCCGAACTGCATCGAAAGGAAGATGGAGTTCGACCAGTCGATCTCGTGATCACGGATATTCGTTGAAACAAGATCGGCGGGGATCGTGAACCAGTAGTTCGTCTCCTCCCCCGCGTACTCACGCACCTTGGCCTTCGGAAAGTCGACCACAAGGTCGAGTTCGCCGATGGTCATGCGCACTGCCCCGCCGACGCCGTTGCGGAAGATTTTTCCGCGACGCAACAGAGGCTCCCACCAAGACTTCAGTTCAGAGAGCATTTCGGCAGGGGCGAGCACCGGCGCCCGAGAAGCGACTTCTGCGGCGACTTCGTCTTGGCGGGTATCGCGCTGTTCGGCAAGATACGCCCACTTGTCGTCGAAGATTCTGTCGATCTCAGCATCGGTATACAGCGTTTGCGTGACTGAGATCTCACCTTGATTGAGTTCCACTGCGGTGCCTGGCACGAACTCGTAGCCGTTCTGCTCCGGCCGAAGCTGCTTCATATGCGCGAGAAACTGACGTTGGTCTGTGAAGATCGAATCGTCTTCGAGACCGTAGCCGTTGTAGCGGAACAGCTCTTCGCGGAGGAACATCGGCGGCCCGGCCATAGGGAACACGTGCGCCGCATCGACCTTGTCGATGTAGTACATGGCTCGCTTGTTCTGAGCGTCGCGCTTGAGCCTCGCGAAGTTCTGCTTGGCATCGTGTGGCAGGTCGTAGACCATCGGCCACCAGATAGCGCCTGAGACCTGAGTGAAATACGCTTCCGGCTTGCTGAATCGAAGCAGGGTCTCGAGATCGAGCGGGTGGGAGTCGTTTTGATTCAGGATGCTGGCTGTACCGTCGTCGACGCTCAGCGACGAGTCTCCGATCGGGCCATCGCTCGGTGCGCGCAACGGAGTGACCATGATCTTCAGTTCGCCGAAGGTCAACGGCTCCCCTGCCTGGGTGTGGATGATGTTGTTGTAGCCGAGCCGGCGCAGATCGTTCTCGAGGTCCTCGGTCGGGTAGTCAGGCAACAGCACCTTGATGCTCTTGGGAACGTGTTTCTGCATCAGCGCGGGATCGAAGTGATCACGGTGGCGGTGTGAGATGTACAGAAAGTCAGCGTTGCCGAAGTGAGCCCAGTCGAGCGCACGGTTGTCGGGAAATGGGAACCACGATCCGAAGAATGTTGGTCCGACGACGGGGTCGCAAAGGATGCTGCCGCCCGCCGTCTCGATGAACATTCCGGCGTGGCCGAGGCCCGTGATGCGCATGAAATCCTCCTGATTGGAACAGTCCCAATTCTATGGTGCGCGATCGCGCACCAGCGAAGCGGCGCGGCTTGTGAGCGTTACGACTCAAAGAGGCCGCGAATATCGTCCGCGGTGAGCGCGCTGCCGAATAGCGCGTCATCGTCCATCACCGACCGGAACAGGCGGGCCTTTCGTTGCTGCAGTGCCATCACCTTCTCTTCAATCGTGCCGTTCGCGATGAGTCGATAGACCATGACCGTGCGAGTCTGCCCGATGCGGTGAGCTCGATCGACGGCCTGTGCTTCTGCAGCCGGGTTCCACCATGGATCCAACAGGAACACATAGTCGGCTTCGGTCAGCGTGAGTCCGAAACCACCCGCCTTGAGGCTGATCAAGAACACCGGGGCATCGCCTTGGCGAAAGGCTTGTACCGCGGCGTCGCGATCTTTGGTCGACCCATCAAGGTATGCGTATGGCACGCCCCGCTTGTCGAGTTCGGCGGTGACGAGCGCCAGAAACGATGTGAACTGGCTGAAGATCAGCGTGCGATGGCCCTCAGCGAGGATCTCGTCGAGCTGTTCGAAGAGTGCCGTGATCTTGCTCGGGGCGATGTGTGAATGCTCTGGGTCTACCAAGGCGGGAGCCAGCGCAAGCATGCGCAGCAGGGTGAGCGAACGAAACACAATGAACCGGTTGCGGTCGAGATCATCGAGCAAACCGAGCACCTTTTGACGCTCTCGCTGCAGCACGGTGTCGTAAAGCTCTCGATGGGCAGCGCTGAGCTCAATGCGCACTTCCTGCTCTTGCTTGGGCGGGAGGTCGGCGGCGACGATATCTTTGGTGCGTCGCAATACCAGGGGGCGGATCCGACGTCGAAGCTGAGCCAAACGCGCCGCTCGATACTCACCACCCTCACGGTTACTGGGTACCTTGCCCTGCTCGATCGGGCCGACATACTCTTCGCGGAAGCGGCGAGCGGAAGGAAAGAGCCCTGGAGCAGAGAGCGCGAGTAGCGACCAGAGCTCAGTCAGGCTGTTCTCCAGCGGGGTGCCCGTGATGGCAAAGGTGACCTCGGCAGAAACCGCGCGCGCCGCACGGTGCGCCTTGGTCTTGGCGTTCTTCACGAACTGTGCCTCGTCAAGCACGAGTACGGCCCACTCGACGGCAGCGAACTCGCGCTCGTTGAGCCGAAGCAACGTGTAAGAGGTGATCAGCACATCAGCCGTGGCGGCCACGACAGGCACTGTGTCGCCGCGTTTGCTTGTCGTCGCGTCTACGAGCGCCACCCGCAACTCAGGCGCGAAGCGAGCGGCTTCGCGCTGCCATGTCGACATCACCGAAGTCGGCGCCACCACAAGCACGGGCCGCGTCTCGCCTGACTCACGCAGGTGCTCGATGAGGGCCAGCATCTGCAGCGTCTTACCGAGCCCCATATCATCGGCAAGAATGCCGCCGAGCCGGTGCTGCCAGAGGAACGCGAGCCAGTCGAAGCCCGCGCGTTGGTACGGCCGCAATTCCGCTGCAATCCCACGAGGCATCGGCGTCGTCGCGATCCGCTCGACGTCACGTAGCCCTTCCGCAGTGCGTCGCCACGATATCGCCGGCTCCGCTTCGTCTGCGACGTCTTCGAAATCTGCCCAGAGATCGGTTTGATACCGGCTGAGCCGAGGAGGTGTCTCCCATTCGCTCAAGCCACCCGCTTCATCGATGAGGTCGCGAAGGCGCTGCAACGCTGGATGGGAAAGTGAGAAGTATCGGCCATCGCTCAAGAGCATCTTCTTGCGACCACGAGCAAGTGCGGTGAACAGTGGCGTGAACGGGATCGTGCGACCGTCTACTGTGACGATGATGCCCAGGTCGAACCAGTCTGGGTCGGTAGATTCCACCGTCGAGATCTTGACGTGCGGATCAGCGGACAGCTCGCGATACTTGGGACGCTCACCTCGCAACCCCACTCGCACCCCGTCGCAGGATTCGAGCTCGGGAAGCAGCTCGGCCGCAAACACGGCAGCATCCAGCCCGGTTGCCAGTCCCTTGGCACCCATCGGTACGGGCGAAATCGGATCCCATAGGCGCTCGACGCGTGTCAGAATCTCAGACTCGCCGTCGTGATCTCGATGAGTTGAGGAATTCCAGATGAAGGGTTCGCGCCGTCGCGCACCATAGCGCCATTCCAAAGTGAACGACAGACGATGTTGCGCCGAGAACTGCACCTCGACGACAAGTTCTGGGCGAGGCGCGAGCGGAACCTCGACGCCCTGAGTCTCTACGGTGCTTTGTCTGGCGAGCAGAGGAAGGTGCTCGTCGAGGAATTCGTCGGCGTCGGCCTCGGGAACCTCGACGGGAGTTCGCGCAACGAGCAAACCGCGCAACGGCGCTGACAATGGCACTTGCGCGAGCGTCACATCAATGCGCTCGCGGTGCACCTCGAACCTATACACGCCCACATGGCCGATCGGCCTCAGCGATTCGATATCCGCGACTTCGCCATCGATGCGCACTCGCGGCGAGAGCCGGATTCCGCTGGCGGTGCGCTCGGCGCGCACGACTGCATCAGCGCTGTCAGCGATCGTGACTCTGTTCTGCTTCTTCGTTGCGACGATCGGAATGTTCCGCGCGGCGGTCTCACCCAGGTGTGCCCATAGCAAGGTCGACTCGACGTCGTCGATGGTGAGCCACTCCGAGACGTCGACAAAGGAACCTAACGAACGTACTTCGTGGGCGATGCTCCACAGCTCCGCGAACCAGCGTGCTTGCGCGGGCTCGAACGGGTTGCCGGGGCGCCTGACCGTGTCCCATGAAGCGCCACCCTTGATCCAGGTGGCACTGCGACCGCTGAGCTCGAGCGGGCGTAGACCTACGAGCAGGTCGGCGCCGGCAAAATGCAGGCTGCGGGCCGTCGCGGCTTCCGCGCGAATCGGTGCCCAATTCGATGCTCCGCGCCTGATGCGTTGCCGCAGTTCGACGCCGAGCGCGAGAGGTGTCGCCGTCTCACGGGGTGCTGCCGCATCGACAAAAAGCGACCTCCACCGGTCAGATCCAGCCGCCGGTGTTTCTGCTGCTTGCTCGGCGCGTTGGTTGCTGGCGAGCAGCGTCGCTATGGTGTGCTTGCAATCTGCATGCAGCGGGCAGGTGCACCGGGCGGAAAGAATTGGTCTCGTGCTTCGGGCCGGGTCGAGATGAATGCGACAGCGGTAGGAGAAGTCTCCGCTGCCGGTCACCTCACCGATCAGCAAGGATCGGCGATCATCCCAGGTCAGGTTTCGCACCGCGCCGTCCGCAAAGTAGGCGACGCCTCGCTCGTACGCACCGCCCGATGCCTGTCGGCGGATGTGCGACGAATCGATGAAGGGCGCGTTCACAGCATCCATCCTGCTGCTCGCCCCTGACAATGCCAGAAGATCAGGAAGAGCGTGCGATGCGCGCGAGCACCCCGTGGACGAATGATCCTGCTTCGTCGGTCGAGAACTCTTTTGCGAGGTCTACTGCTTCATCGATCGCCACGGCTGTCGGCACAGCGTCGTTGTACAGAATCTCCCACACGCCGATCCGCAACACGGCTCGATCGACGGCCGGCATACGCTCCAGCGTCCAGTCTTTGGCAAAGGTAGTGATCTGCTCATCGATGGCCTCGCGGTTGTCGACGACACCATCGACGATCTCGCGCGCGTACAACCATGAGGCCTCGCGAGACGGTTCATTTGCCGCGCGCTTAGCTTCGGTAGCGAGCATCTCTGCAAGCGCGACGTCGCGGACGTCGGCTTGAAAGAGAATATCGAGCGCCCGTTTGCGTGCCTTAGTGCGAGCACTCACGGTTAGTTCACACGACCGAGGTAGTCTCCGGTGCGGGTATCGACTTTGACCTTGGTGCCGGTCTCGAGGAACAGCGGCACCTGAATCTCGTAGCCCGTCTCCACGGTGGCAGCCTTGGTTCCGGCCGAAGAACGGTCGCCCTGGAGGCCTGGCTCGGTGTAGGTGATTTCAAGAACAACAGAGGGGGGCAACTCGACATAGAGCGGGTTGTCGTTGTTCAGCGCGATCTGAACCTGCTGGTTCTCAAGCATGAAGTTTGCCGCGTCGCCGACTGTAGCCGCCTGAAGGCTGATCTGGTCGTACAGTTCAACATCCATGAACACGAAGCTGTCGCCGTCGTTGTAGAGGTAGGTGAAGTCGCGGCGGTCAACGTTCTCGACGTCTACCTTTGCGCCAGCGTTGAAGGTGCGGTCGATGACCTTGCCGCTGAGTACGTTCTTCAGCTTGGTGCGGACGAATGCTCCGCCCTTGCCAGGCTTGACGTGCTGAAACTCCACAACGTTCCAGAGCTGTCCGTCGATCTTGAGCACGACGCCGTTCTTGATGTCTGCGGTGGATGCCATGAGGAAAACAAGTCCGTTCGTGAGGGAAGGGGGCCGTGGCGGCCCGACGTGTCATTCTACGGGATGGGTGGGCTCCCGCGTGTTTAGGCCGTTGCGCGCTCGACGATGACATCGAGCAGTTGCTCTACCGCGCGAGCATATCCGGCTACTCCCTCACCGATCACGTGCACCGATGCGATATCGCGGACATATGAGTGGTGGCGAAATTCCTCTCGCGCCATAACGTCTGAGATGTGCACTTCGGCGACGGGTAGCGAAACTCCTGCCAGCGCATCGCGTAGCACTACTGAGGTGTGAGTCAGGCCGCCCGGATTGATGACGATCCCGGCACACTGTTGCCGCGCCTCGTGAATAGCGTCTATGAGAACGCCTTCGTGATTGGACTGGATCGTGCGCACGTCATACCCGCGCGCCTGGGCAGTGGCGGTCACCAGCGCTTCGACGTCGCGCAGCGTCTCGTGCCCGTAGATCTCAGGCTGGCGCACCCCAAGCAAGTTGAGGTTGGGCCCATTGACGAGCAACAGCGGCAGGTTCGATGTCACGCGCTCAGCCTACGACGCCGCAACTTCTTGGTATGCCGCAAACAGCAGCGATTCGTCGGGAGCTTGAAGCACGGTGGGCTTGGCAATGTCGTCAAGCACGATGAAGCGCAGCATTCCGCCGCGGCTCTTCTTGTCGCGTTGCATCGAGGCTTTCAAGGTGGGCCACGCTCCCGCGCGGTAGCTGACTGGAAGCCCCAGTGATTCGAGAATGTCGCGGTGGCGCGCCGCGGCTTCGTCAGAGAGTCGTCCCGCTAGCCGGGACAGTTCTGCGGCGAACACCATGCCGATAGAGATCGCAGCGCCGTGGCGCCAACGATAGCGCTCCGCATGTTCGATCGCGTGGCCGAGCGTGTGGCCGTAGTTGAGGATCTCGCGCAGTCCGGCTTCGCGAAGGTCCTCCCCCACTACACGTGCCTTCATATCGATGGCGAGTTCCACAGTGCGCCGAAACTCTGGGGTTGTGGGGTCGGTGGCCACGAGCGGATCCGCTTCGATGATCTCAAGGATCTCTGGTGCCCAAATGAAACCCGCCTTGACCACTTCGGCGTAGCCGGCGACCAACTCGTTGCGTGAGAGGGTGTCGAGCAATTCCAGGTCGCAGATCACCGCACGAGGCGCCCAGAAGGCGCCCACCAGGTTCTTTCCCTCGGCGGTGTTGATTCCCGTCTTGCCGCCGACGGCTGCATCGACCATGCCGAGCACCGTTGTGGGAATCTGCAACACTTCGACACCGCGCAGCCAGGTCGCCGCGACGAAGCCCGCGAGGTCAGTCACCGCCCCACCGCCGAAGCCGATGACGGCGTCGGTGCGTGTGAAGTCGGCCTGGCCCATGACCTGCCAGCAGAAGGCGGCTACCTCGACGCGCTTGCCTTGTTCCGCGTCGGGAACCTCTGCGAGAAGCACCTCGCGTTCGCCGCGAAGCGCATCTCGCAGCGCTTCGGCCTGGGCAGCGAGCGTTGGCGGATGGATGATGAGCACTTTACGTGCCGCGGGAGGCAGCAGCTCGCCCGCGCTAGCGAGGATGCCGCGTCCTACCGTGATGTCATACCGTGCGTCGCCGCTGACCGAGATGGTGGTCACGTCTGTCACTTCTCCTCCGGGGTTTCGTTCTTTCGCGACCACGCCACAATCTCTGCGACGATGTCGGCCAACGGGCCGCTCGAGGTGTCGAAAGTGACATCCGCGAGCGTTTCGTAGATGGGGCGCCGTGTCTCGAATATTTCGGTCCAGCGCTGGGCGGCGTCGTCGCCCTGCAATAGCGGACGTTTCGAACCGGACACTCGAGTTGCCACCACGCGGGGCGCAACAGTGAGGAAGACCACGCGGTGCTCCGAGAGCTCGCGCTGTGTCGCTTCATCGAGCACCGCGCCACCTCCCAGAGCGACCACTCCGCCGTCGACCAACGCATCGCGCACCGCGACGCGTTCCAGAGAGCGAAAGTGTGCCTCGCCACGCTCGGCGAACAACTCAGCGATCGCGCCGTGTTCGCGCACGACGACAGCGTCGGTGTCGACGAATCGCACGTTCAGAGCGCGTGCCACGCGTTTTCCGATACTGGTCTTGCCAGCACCCATCGGCCCGATCAGAACGATCGAATCAGACCGATTCGTCATTGCTCAGAGAAGCGTCGCTGGCCGCAGCGGTGTGGAGTGGCTCGGGGATTGAGGCGAGGTACGACTCGACGTTGCGACGAGTCTCTCCGATGCTGTCGCCACCGAACTTTTCGAGCACAACATCGGCGAGCACCACAGCAACCATCGCTTCCGCAACGACACCAGCCGCAGGAACCGCACACACGTCGGAGCGTTGATGGTGAGCGGTCGCATCATCACCCGTGGCAACATCGATCGTGCGCAGCGCCTTGGGCACGGTGGCGATCGGTTTCATCCCGGCGCGGACGCGCAGAACGGTGCCGGTCGACATGCCACCTTCTGTCCCACCCGCACGATCGGTTGAACGAGTAATTCCGTCGTCAGTCGCATAGAGCTCGTCATGAGCTTTTGAGCCGCGACGAGTCGTGGTGAGGAAACCGTCGCCGACCTCAACGCCCTTGATCGCCTGGATGCTCATCAGCGCCTGCGCAAGCTTGCCATCGAGGCGACGATCCCAGTGCACGTGAGAGCCCAGACCGGGTGGCAGTCCGTAGGCGAGCACCTCGACGATGCCACCAAGCGTGTCGCCAGCCCTGCGCGCGTCGTCAACTTCTTCGACCATTTTCGCGCTCGTCGTGGCGTCGAAGCAGCGCAACGGATCGGCATCCAGCGCCTCGACATCATCGGCTGAGGGAACCGGAGCGTCTTCAGGCACGCGAACCGGACCGATTGAGAGCGTGTGACTGACAAGCTCGATGCCAAGTTCAGCGAGAAAACTCCGTGCCACAGCGCCAAGTGCCACGCGGGCGGCGGTTTCGCGCGCGCTCGCACGCTCAAGGATCGGTCGGGCTTCGTTGAAGTCGTACTTCTGCATGCCGACGAGGTCGGCATGACCGGGCCGTGGGCGTGTCAACGCTGCGCCGCGGCCACGTGACTTGTCGCTGAGTTCGACGGGTTCGGCACTCATCACCTCGACCCATTTGGGCCATTCGGTGTTGCCAATGCGCAACGCAATCGGACTGCCCAGGGAATAGCCGTGTACGACACCCGTTGAGATCGTCAATTCGTCTTGCTCGAACTTCATGCGAGAACCGCGGCCGTAGCCGAGCTTGCGTCGTTCGAGGTCGGCTTGGATGGCAACGCTGGAGACAGGGACGCCCGAGGGCAGACCTTCCATGACAGCGACAAGTTCGGGGCCGTGCGATTCGCCGGCCGTGAGCACACGGAGCATTGGTCTAGTCTCCCATGAGCGTCGCGCGCATTTCGGCGACGACAGCTGATTCGTTGTTCAGTGGCACATCAATCTCACCCGATGTGAATACTCGTACCTGCAGAACTGCTTGGTGCAGAAGCATTCCGAGCCCCGATGACGCGGTGTGCCCGGCTCTGACCCAGGCGGTAGAGAGCGGGGTCGGCCAGTTTCCGTATACGACGTCGCAAAGGTGTCCGCCGGAGTCCGCAAGAGCGTCAGATTGTGCGTCGTCGAGCACGGTCCCGCCGGGCAGAGTGGCGATCGTCACCGTCACCGCGTTGAATCGTTCAGCACCGAATGCCACACCATCGACCTGCACGCCGAGCTTCTCGCCAAGGGCTCGCAAGGGCAGAACAGATTCTGGTCTACGCGCGACGACCTGCACATCTCGCGCACCGATCTCGCTCAGCGCGATGAGCGCTGATGTCGCGGTGGCACCGGCCCCGATAATGCGCCCAGTGGGCGCCTGAGCTACCCCGTCTTCGCCAAGTGCGCGGACCAAACCGCCGACATCGGTGTTGAACGCACGAGGGCCCGCAACAGTGAGCAAGAGAGTATTCGCAACACCGGTGAGGGCGGAGTGGCGATCATGGCTGATGGCGTGGTTGAACGCTGCGGTCTTGAGAGGCATCGTCAGCGACAACCCGCGCCAGCGTTCATCCAGACTGGCGAGTGCGGCTGCGAATCCTTGCTCGTTGACGCAACGGCGTCCGTAGTGCCAATTCAGGCCGAGCGCTCGGTATGCCGCGGCATGAAGCCTCGGAGATCGGCTGTGCTCTATGGGGTCACCCCATACCGCGAGCTCGGCAGAAGTCAGCACCCGGCGTCCGGGTTCTCAGAGCACCACGACAGCCAGTCGTTCACGGCCGCGTTGTGGTCGTTGAGGTTCGTGGTGAATGTCGTTTCACCGGTGTTCAAATTCACGGTGACGAAGTAGAGCCAGTCGCCTTCGGCGGGGTCCATTGCCGCGGCAATCGCGACATCGCCGGGGTTTGCAATCGGACCTACTGGCAGGCCAGGGTGCACATAGGTGTTCCACGGGTTGTCGTCGTACTGAGCATCCTCTGACGTGCTCACTGTCCCATCATCTTCACCGAAGCCGTACTGCGACGTCGAGTCCATCTGGAGATACCCGAAGGTCTCCTGGTTGTCTGCGTCCAGGCGATTTTCGATCACCGTGGCAACCTTGCGCATGTCTTCTTCGTAGCGCGCTTCGCGCTGAATGATCGACGCGATCGTGAGGATCTCTTGACGCTGGTCGACCGGAACCTCTGCGGCATCCAATGAGGTGACAGTTCGGTTGACCAGCGTTTGGATCACTTCTTCGGCGGTCACACCTGGATCGAACGAGTAAGTGGCCGGAAAGAGCCAGCCCTCGAGAGTGTCAGCTTCAACCCCGTAGTCAGCAGGGTTCTCGACGGCAGCCTCGAAGTCTTCAAGCGGCAATCCGATGCCCTCTGCCAGCAGGGGCAGCGAGTCTTCGACGGTGAGGCCCTCGCGCAACTGCGCAGAGTTCTCCATCTTGTTCTCGGGATTCATCAGTGCGGCAAGCGCGGCTTCAGAAGTCATTTGCTGCTGCAGCGTGAACACACCGGGTACGAAATTCGGATTCTGTCCGGTATCGATCAGATAGTCGTAAAAGGCATCGGGCGTTTTGGTCACTCCGGCGTCGTACAACGACTGCGAGATCGGCGAACCCGTATCGCCCTCTGAGATGGTGACAAACGTCTCGCCTGTCGCGAGACCTTCCTCGTAGTCCTGCGGTTCTTCCCAGCCCATGACCTCGCGGATCTGGCTTTCGTACGTAGACCAGACATACCAGGTGGCGACGGCCGCGCCGCCGATGAGAAGCAGAAAGATCGCGAGAGCTATCCATGCGCCGATGCGACGCTTTCGCCGGTTCGCTGGCGGCGGCGCCGCTCCGAGAACATCGGCGGTCGCCTCTCCGCTGAACAGGTCATCGAGAGTAGCGGTTGATGCGCGTGGCGTCGGCGCAGTCGAAGATACAGCGGCTGGGTCGGCGCTCGCGCGCGGGTACGACGGTGAGGCGGTTGGACGCGTTGCGGGGGTGCCGAAGATCCACGAGTCGTCGTCCGAGCCGTTCGACTGCGCTGATGCACGCACAGGTGCTGCGGGCGCTGGCTGCTCAAGCGCATCGGGAGCGTTGGATGACGCTGCCTCACGCGCCGCCGCTTCGCGCGCGGCGCGTCGCGAAACAGGCGCCGCATCGTCAGCGGGACCGTGCGTCGGGGTATCAGACATGTTCAGGTGGGCTCCTGAGAGAGTGGGGTTCCAGGAGATCGCCCGGTGTTCTTCTCAACGTCGAGAGCCTGTTGCAACAGAACCACTGCGGCGACCTGATCAACAATGTTACGAGACGAACGCTGTGATCTGCCCGAACTGCGTAAGGCCGCGTGCGCTGAGACCGTCGACAATCGTTCGTCAACGAGCCTCACAGGGCGCTCCGCCAGCTGCGCAAGTGCTGCGGCGAACTCCCTGGCGTCGGTCGTCGATTGTGTGTCGGAGCCTTGCATGTTCAATGGCAAACCAACAAGAATCTCGAGCGCCTCGTACTCAGCGGCAATCGCGACTACCCGGGCCACGCTCTGCTGCTCTCGTGCGACCGTTTCTACCGGAACGGCGAGCATTCCGTCGGGATCGCACCGCGCGACACCCACTCGGGCACGCCCGACGTCCACGCCGATGCGCACGCCACGCCGAAAGCCGTTCACGCCTCGAGTGCCGCCGCGATCGCGGCGAACGCGGCGGGGAGAGCAGCGACGTCTGTGCCGCCACCCTGCGCAACGTCATCGCGTCCGCCACCGCCGCCGCCGAGTATGGCTGAAGCCGTCTTCACAAGCGCACCCGCTTTCGCTCCAGCGCGTCGAGCCGAATCATTCGTCGCAACGATCACGATCGGCCGACCAGAGATCTCAGCACCCAGGGCGACAACGGCTGCGCGATCTCCCAGGCGCTCCCGCACCTGAAGAGCGACTGCACGAACATCGTCTGCCGAGGCTGCGTTGCCCAGGGACGATGCGACAACGGTGTACTCCCCCACACTGCTGGCCGAGGCGACAAGGGCAGGCAATTGATCGCCCAACGCCTTGGACTCGAAAGCAGCGATCTTCTTCTCGGCTGCTTTGAGGCTCGCCGTTAGCTCAGCAATCTTCGCGGGTAGACCTTCGCGCGGCGTCTTCAACGTTGTGGTGAGCTGCGAAACCAGGGCGCGCTCTGCAGCCATGGAGCGGAACGCGTCCAATCCGACCAGCGCTTCGACGCGACGGTTCGAGGCTCCGACGGACGACTCCCCCACGAGGTTGATGATGCCGATCTCGGCGCTCGATGCCACGTGCGTGCCGCCGCAGAGTTCGCGCGACCAGGGGCCGCCGATGTCGACCATACGCACGGTATCGCCGTACTTCTCGCCGAAGAGTGCCATCGCGCCGAGAGCCTTCGCGTCATCCAGCGCCAGCACGCGCGTCGTGACTTCGAGATTGTCGTGCACCGCATTGTTTGCGATCTCTTCGATCTCGGTCTTCGTTTCATCCGACAGTGCTTGGCCCCACCTGAAGTCGAAGCGCATGTAGCCGGCGCGGTTGAGCGAGCCGGACTGTGCCGCAGACTTGCCTAAGGTGTCGCGCAGCGCGGCGTGCACCAGGTGTGTGGCGGAGTGCGCCTGCTGCCCAGCACGACGATTCGCGGCGTCAACCACGGAGGTCGCAACCTGGCCGACGCCGACTTCGCCCGAGCTCACCTGCACGGTGTGGCTGATGAGACCGGCGACGGGGCGCTGCACATCGAGCACCTCGAGCTCGAATCCCGGTCCGACGATGAGGCCCTTGTCGGCGACCTGTCCACCAGACTCCGCGTAAAGAGCGGTTTCGGCAAGAATTACCTCGGCGATCTGCCCGACGGCGGCGCTGGGGACTGGCAGTCCATCGACCAGCAGTCCGAGAACGCGCGACTCCGTCTCAAGGTCGGAGTACCCGGTGAAGATCGTCTCGCCCTGCGAGCGGAAGTCGCGGTAGACGCTGAGGTCTGCCAGCTGACGCTTGCGCGACTTCGCATCGGCCTTGGCCCGAGTGCGCTGCTCCTGCATCAGGCTGTCAAAAGCGGGGCGATCGACGCTGAGCCCGGCTTCTTCGGCGATCTCCAAAGTGAGGTCGATGGGAAAACCGTAGGTGTCGTGAAGCAGGAACGCTTCGTCACCGGCGAGGCGTGAGCCCCCAGCATCCTTCGTCGAAGCCAGCGCATCGTCAAGAATCACCGATCCGGCTGCGAGCGTGCGCAGGAATGTCTGCTCTTCTGCGTACGCATAGACGGAGAGGCGGTCGTACTCTTCGCCAACGACGGGGTACGCCTCTTGCATCGCATCACGCGAGGCAGTGAAAAGGTCGGGGAATGTCGCGCCCTCAACGCCGAGAAGGCGCATTGAGCGGATTGCGCGCCGCATGAGTCGGCGCAGGATGTAGCCACGGCCTTCGTTCGACGGGGTGACCCCGTCGGCAAGCAGCATGAGCGAGGAGCGCACGTGATCGGCAACGATGCGAAAGCGCACGTCATCTTCGTGAACAGCGCCATAGGTCTTGCCGCTCAGTTCGACAGCCTTGTCGAGAACGGGCCGAACCTGGTCGGTCTCATACATGTTGTCGACGCCCTGCTTGATGAACGCGACGCGCTCAAGTCCCATGCCGGTGTCGATGTTCTTGTTCGGCAGTTCGCCAATGATGTCGAAGTCGATCTTCGATCTCACATTGTGAATTGCGTACTGCATGAAGACCAGATTCCAGATCTCCACGTAGCGGTCGTCGTCGGTGGCGGGACCACCGTCAATGCCATAGTCGGGGCCGCGGTCGAAAAAGATCTCTGAGCACGGGCCGGCGGGGCCGGGCACGCCGGTGCTCCAGTAGTTTGTGTCCTTGCCCAGCCGCTGGATGCGCTCATCTGGCAGGCCAGCGATCGTTTGCCAGAGCCCGAACGCTTCATCGTCGTCTTCATAGACCGTGACCCAGAGGTCCTTGGGGTCGAAGCCGAACTTTCCGTCGTCTTCAGATCCGGTGAGCAAGTCCCACGCGAAGGTGATTGCACCCTCTTTGAAGTAGTCGCCGAACGACCAGTTACCGAGCATCTGGAAGAACGTGCCGTGTCGGGGCGTCTTACCGACCTCTTCGATGTCGTTGGTGCGGATGCACTTCTGCACATCGGCGGCGCTCGGATAGGGCGCGGGCACGACGCCGCTGAGGTAAGGAATGAAGGGGACCATGCCAGCGACGGTGAACAGCAGCGTTGGGTCGTCACTCACGAGAGACGCGCTCGGAACGATCGTGTGACCGTTCTTTTCGAAATAGTCCAGATAGCGCTTCGCGATTTCGGCAGTCTTCATCGGGGTCCTCGTCGTTCAGCGCGCCAGAGACGGTCCCTGTGGGGACACTGGCGCAAAGGTCGGGCAGTGTGTCAGTCGCGGGTCTTGTCGACGATCGCGGCCGCGGAATCGGCGGCGTCGGATGCCGCCGCGAGGGCAGCTTCAGCGCCCGCAGCCGCAGCATCTTTCACATCGTCTACGAGCCCAGAGAAGCGGGATTCTTGTTCACGGTAGGCGTCGCTCATGCGATCGGTGAACTCGGTGATACGAGCGTCAACGTCGGTGAGGACCTCGTGGCCACGGGGGTCTTTGTCGATCAGATGCGCCAAGACGAACCCACCAACGACGCCCGTCAGGAACCACAGCAGCTTTCTCATGTCACCACTCTCTCGTGGGCCGCACATGCGCGGCCTCCCCCATCGTAGGCGGAAACGATGAAGGGTGCCGGGATTCCCCGGCACCCTTCTCGCTACAGCTTGCTGTTTTGTTTAGCGCGCTGCGTAGTACTCAACGACGAGCTGAACGTCGCATACGACCGGAACCTCGGCGCGCTTCGGGCGACGCTCGAGGCGTGCCTGCAGCTTGTCGAGCTCAACCTCGAGGTAGCCGGGAACGGGAGGCAGAACCTCGGCGTGACCGCCGGCTGCTGCAACCTGGAAGGGCTCGGTGCCCTCGCTCTTGGCCTTGACGTGGATGGTCTGTCCCGGCTTGACGCGGAACGAGGGGCGGTCTACGGGCTGGCCGTCGACGAGAATGTGGCGGTGCACAACCAGCTGGCGTGCCTGCGCGGTGGTGCGGGCAAAACCCGAACGAAGCACAAGAGCGTCCAGACGCATTTCGAGCAGCTCGACCAGGTTCTCACCGGTCAGGCCGTCCTTGCGGCGGGCTTCGTTGAACGTGTTGCGCATCTGCTTCTCGCGAATGCCGTACTGCTCGCGCAAGCGCTGCTTCTCGCGCAGACGAACGGCGTAGTCGCTGTCCTGCTTGCGCTTGGTGCGGCCGTGCTCACCCGGAGCGTAGGGACGCTTTTCGAGGTAGCGAGCAGCCTTGGGGGTCAGCGCAATACCGAGTGCGCGTGAGAGGCGGACCTTGCGGCGGTCCTGGGACTTCGTGGTCACGAAGATGTCCTTCCGATGACGTGGCCGCGTCTTTCGCAGCTCACGGACGTATCGCCCATTCCCGCCATTCGGCGCGCACGTCGGGGCGAACCGGTGGTTTTGTGGGGAGTGGGGATGCCCGAAAACTGTGTTTCGAGCCGGTCAACCTTATCAGAGAAGCACAGAGAGATTTCTGAGTGGATGCCGCGTCACTGTCCGTCCGACAGGATTCGCCGAATTTTCTCGAGGCGGGCTTGCACATCGCGCTCAGCGCCGTGGTTCGTCGGCTGGTAGTAGTGCTTGCCTACGAGCTCGTCTGGCAAGTATTGCTGAGCCACGACGCCGATTTCAGAATCATGGGGGTATCGATAGCCCTTACCGTGTCCAAGCCGCTTCGCTCCGGCGTAGTGCGCGTCTCGAAGCGGCACGGGCACACGGCCGAATCCACCGGCACGTACGTCAGCGATAGCCGCGTCAATCGCTACGTAAGCGGCGTTGGACTTGGCAGTCGTCGCGAGATAGGCGGTCGCTTCCGCGAGTGGAATGCGCCCTTCGGGCATACCGATGAATTGCACGGCATCGGCGGCAGCCACCGCGATCGTGAGCGCCTGTGGGTCAGCGAGGCCGATATCTTCGGCTGCCGAGACTATGAGACGCCGAGAGATGAATCGAGGGTCCTCCCCCGCTTCGATCATGCGAGCTAGGTAGTGAATTGACGCATCCACATCAGACCCGCGGATCGACTTGATAAACGCACTGATCACGTCATAGTGCTCGTCGCCCTGGCGGTCGTAGCGCAACAACGCCCGATCGACCGCCAAGGACACATGCTCCGCGGTAATCACCGGCGTGCTCTCGGACGTGTCAGCGTCAGCGTCGCTGGCGGGTTCGGCCAGTGACGCAGCGGCTTCGAGTGATGTTAATGCGCGACGCGCATCACCCGACGCAAGCTGTACTAGCGCCGCGCGCGCGGCAGGCTCAAGGGTTGCGGCATCGGCGAGCCCCCGAGGGTCTGACACGGCGCGATCGAGCAGCGTTGCGATGTCTTCATCGGTCAGCGGCTGCAGCGTGAGCAAGAGGGAGCGCGAGAGCAACGGTGAGATCACCGAGAATGACGGATTCTCTGTCGTAGCGGCGATAAGAACGACCCAGCCGTTTTCCACTCCCGGGAGCAAGGCGTCTTGTTGCGCTTTTGTGAAGCGATGAATCTCGTCGAGGAACAGAATCGTTGACTGGTCGTAGAGATCACGTTGGGTCAGCGCCTCTTGCATCACCTCTCGCACGTCTCGCACGCCCGCGGTGACTGCCGACAGTTCAACGAAACGCCGACCTGAAGTTCGTGCGATTGCTTGAGCCAAGGTGGTTTTGCCTGTGCCGGGCGGGCCCCACAAGATGACAGAGGTGCCCGCTCTGGTGGCTGCGCCTGGATCGGCGAGGGCTACCAGAGGCGAGCCTCTTCGCAACAAGTGGCCTTGCCCAGCCACCTCGCTGAGGGAGGTAGGACGCATGCGCACCGCGAGGGGGGTCTGCCCCTGGAAGAGTGCGCTAGGAGTGGTCACGTCTCCAGGCTAATGCGCGAGCTGGCTGTGTTCGGCGGTTTGGTTGTCGGTGAAGCCGCGCCGTAGGATCAACCCGGCCCGGGCATCGTCCCGGAGCGAGGAGGTCCCGTGGCCGCTGGTGGCAAGGATCGCGAAACACGCGAGTCCCGTGAACGTGCGCGTCGGTATGTGGCGCGCCAGCAGTATCAGGCGGGTCTCAGCACGCGCCGCACGCGCGACAATGTGATTGCGGCTGTGGTTGGCGGCTTGATCATCGTCGCCGCGTTCGTCGCTCAGTCGCTGTATTTCACGTCGGGACCTGGCGCACCTGAACCGGTGCCCACTCCTGCACTCACCTCGACCCCCACGCCCGCGGTCGAGCCCACAGCGGAGCCGTCTGCAAGCCTCGAGCCAGAAGCAACCGAGACTCCCGAGCCGTAACGACTAGTGAAACTCCCGTAGAAGCGGTCCCGGCGTACTAGGCTTGGGAGCCGTCCATCCCCCACAGGCGGCGTATGCCGCGATGAGGTGCATTCCGTGACTGCCGCAGCAGATTCAACTCCCGATCCGACAACAAGCGAGCCCTGGGGCCGCGTCGACGACGACGGTACGGTTTCCGTGCGCGAAGCCGACGGATGGCGGGTCGTGGGCCAATACCCCGACGGCTCCCCCGAAGAGGCACTCGGATACTTCGAACGGAAGTATGCCGACCTGGCCAGCGAAGTCGGACTGCTCGAGGTGAGGCACCGTCGCGCGGGAGCGTCTGCCGCAGACTTGCGTGGCGCGGCCCGCACCGTCAGTGGCAAGCTCAAGGACGCCGCGGCTGTGGGAGACCTCGCAGCCTTGGAAGCGCGAGTGGCTGCCCTCAACGTGCAGTTGGCCGCAGAGTCTGAGACCGAGGCCGTCGCTGCCCGCGAGGCCGTCGACAACGCAGTCGCCCTGCGTACGGCGCTGGTCGAGAGAGCTGAGGCTCTCGCCGCTCGTGACCCCAAGACTGTGCAGTGGAAGCAAGCCTCCGCTGAGCTCGCCGAGATGTTCGACCAGTGGCAAGCTCAGCAGCAGAACGGTCCACGCTTGCCGAAGTCGACGGCTCAGCAGCTATGGAAGCGTTTTCGCGATGCTCGTGCCACAGTCGACAAGCACCGCCGCGAGTTCTACGCCGAGCTTGACAGCGCCCACAAGGTTGTTCGCGACCAGAAGACTCGACTCGTAGAGAAGGCTGAAGCGCTCGCGCCAAAGGGCGAAGACGGAATCGCCTCATACCGGGAGCTTCTCGACCAGTGGAAGAGCGCAGGCCGCGCGGGCAAAAAGGTAGATGACGCGCTCTGGGCCAGGTTCAAAGCCGCCGGTGACGCGCTCTATGGCGCGCGCATTGAGCGCGAAGCGGCCGAGAATGAGGCCTCAGTCGAGAAGATTGCCGCCAAGCGCGAGCTTCTTGAGGAAGCCAAGGCTGTCGCGGACGAACGCGTGATCGCCAAGGCTCGCACCCTGCTGACCAGTATTCAACGCCGTTGGGACGAGATCGGACGCATCTTCCCGCGCGATACTGAACGCGGACTCGACGACAGTTTGCGCAAGATCGAGACGGCGTTGCGCACGCGTGAGGACGCAGACTGGAAGAGCAACAACCCCGAAACTAAGGCGCGCGCCAACGACATGACCCGCCAGCTCACCGACGCAATCGAAAAGCTTGAAGAAGAGCTTGAAGCTGCGAAGAGATCTGGCGACAAGCGTGCAATCGCGGACGCCAATGATGCGCTCGAAGCTCGGCGCACCTGGTTGAAGGCACTGGGGGGCTAGGTGACGCGGCGGGCGATCTGTCCACAGATCGCCCCGCAAGCGCTTCTCGGAGCCGCTCGTCAGGCACGATGCCGGTATGTCATCGCCGTTTCTTTACTTTCCTGATGATCGCTTGTCTCTTGCCGAGCTAACGGCGGCCTGCCTGGACGGAGACCTCGTCGATCTCGGGCCGGCTTTCATGCCTGCGGATGCCGTTGAGACCACGGCGATGCGTGCGGGATCGATGCGATTGTTGCTTGGTGATTCGTTGGCGGCGACGCACTTGAGCGCCGCATGGATTTATGGGACGCGTTACAATCCACCTCTTCGCCACAACGTGCAACGGGCGGTTTCGCAGCGGCGCAACCGGCTTCCTGCGCGGAGCGTGATCTACCGAGACGTGCAGCTGCCCAGATCCGACCTGCAGCGCATCGGTGGAGTGTGGGTCACCTCGCCCGCGCGCACGGTCGGAGATCTCGCTCGTACGCGCGATGAAGAGTACCGAGCTGCCGCCATGCAGATGGTCGCAGGTGACCTTCCGCTGCTACAGAGGAGTATCTCCCAGTTGGAGGCGAGCACATTGCCGTACAAGCACGATGCGCTCGCGCTCTTGAGTCAGCAAGAACCTCCGGCTAAGAGGACTTGACTCGATACACGTCGTAGACAGCGTCGATCCGACGCACAGCGTTCAGGACTCGGTCGAGGTGCACGATGTCGCCCATCTCGAAAACGAACTTGCTGATTGCGAGCTGATTCTTCGACGTGGCGACCGTAGCCGAGAGGATGTTCACATGGTGCTCGCTGAGCACGCGCGTGACGTCGCTGAGCAATCCCGAACGATCGAGAGCTTCCACTTGGATCTGCACCATGAAGATGCTCTTCGTCGAGGGCGCCCACTCGACGTCGATCATTCGCTCTGGCTCGTCGCGTAGCGCGCTGACGTTGGTGCAGTCGTCACGATGCACTGACACTCCGCTCCCCCGCGTGACAAAGCCGAGAATCGCGTCGCCAGGAACCGGGGTGCAGCACTTCGCCAATTTGACGAGAATGTCGGGGGCCCCACGAACAAGCACTCCCGAATCGCCTGTGCGAGGTTGGCGAGCACGGCCGAGGGGAAGGTCGATGGGTCCGGTGTTGGTGTCTTCTTCGGCGCTCACCAGCGCAGTGACCTTTTCAATCACCGACTGGGTCGAAATGTGCCCTTCGCCTACGGCGGCGTAGAGGGCGGAGACGTCTTCGAACCGGAGCTGGCGGGCTACTTCGGTGAACGAATCCTGACTCATGAGGCGTTGTAAAGGAAGGTTCTGACGCCTCATTGCCCGAGCAATGCCCTCTTTGCCCTGCTCTACAGCCTCTTCACGGCGCTCCTTGGTGAACCAGCCGCGAATCTTGCTGCGCGCCCGCGTACTCTTCACGAAGCTCAGCCAGTCTTGACTAGGACTCGCGTCAGGGTTCTTCGAGGTGAATACCTCGACGACGTCGCCGCTCTTCAGCTCAGACTCCAGAGGAACCAGCCGTCCATTGACCTTGGCACCCATCGTGCGATGGCCCACTTCGGTGTGCACGGCATACGCGAAGTCGACAGGAGTTGCTCCCGCGGGAAGACCGATCACACGCCCCTTGGGGGTGAACACGTAGACCTCTTTGGCTCCGATTTCGAATCTGAGCGAATCGAGGAACTCACCCGGATCGGCGGTCTCGGCCTGCCAATCCGAGATATGTGCCAACCAGGCCATGTCGGTGTCGTTCGCCTTGACATCGAACTTGCCGCCAGCAATCTGCTCTTTGTATTTCCAGTGTGCCGCAACGCCGTACTCGGCCTGCTGATGCATCTCGTGGGTGCGAATCTGGATCTCCACGGTGCGACCGCCGGGGCCGATCACGGTGGTGTGCAGAGACTGGTAGAGATTGAACTTAGGCGTGGCGATGTAGTCCTTAAACCGGCCCGGTAGCGGCGTCCAACGGGCGTGAATTGAGCCCAGCACCGCGTAACAATCGCGCACGCTGCCCACCAGGATGCGAATGCCGATCAGATCGTAGATGTCGTCGAACTCGCGGCCGCGCACGACCATCTTCTGGTACACCGAGTACAGCTGTTTGGGACGGCCCATGACTCGTCCGCGAATGCGCAATTCGCGCAGGTCGGAATCAACGGCGTTGATGACGTTCTGCACATATTGCTCTCGCTGTGGAGTGCGCTGAGTCACCAAGCTGTCAATTTCGGCAAAGATCTTCGGGTGCAGCACGGCGAAAGAAAGATCCTCGAGTTCAGACTTGATTGCCTGGATGCCGAGACGGTGCGCGAGCGGCGCGAAGATTTCGAGTGTCTCAGTGGCCTTCTTCGCTGCTTTTTCTGGGGGGACGAAACCCCAGGTGCGCGCGTTGTGAAGCCGATCGGCAAGCTTGATCAACAGAACGCGAATGTCCCTTGACATCGCCACGATCATCTTGCGAACGGTCTCGGCCTGTGCGGAGTCGCCGTATTTGACCTTGTCAAGCTTCGTCACGCCATCGACGAGCATCGCGACTTCGTCACCGAACTCTGCCGTCAGCTCATCTAGGCCGTATGACGTGTCTTCGACCGTATCGTGCAGCAGGGCTGCCGCAATCGCTTTCGGGCCCAGCCCGAGGTCTGCGAGAATCTGTGCCACTGCGAGAGGGTGGGTGATGTAGGGCTCGCCGCTCTGGCGCTTTTGCCCGGTATGGGCTCGCTCGGCGACCGAGTAGGCGCGCTCGATGATCGAAAGGTCGCCCTTGGGATGGTGCGTACGCACCGTGCGCAGTAGCTGTTCAACGTCGTCTCTGCGCGCGGATCGCGAAAAAATGCGCGGGACGAGACGACGCAGCGACGAGGGAGGCGCAGGAGGA
Source organism: Microbacterium sp. NPDC076911 (assembly GCF_040687125.1). Lineage (NCBI taxonomy): Bacteria > Bacillati > Actinomycetota > Actinomycetes > Micrococcales > Microbacteriaceae > Microbacterium > Microbacterium sp. NPDC076911. Next base: position 250,657 of record NZ_JBFBMP010000006.1, read on the forward strand.
GACGTCTCTGCCACTAGATCTCCCCCCTCTGCCGAGTGTCACAATCCTATGCCCGCCTGACGGCGGAGAAATTCATGCGGACGTGACGGCAAGCTCTCGTGCTGCAACGATGCGTGCATCACGTTCTTTGAGCGTGGGCTCATTCTCACGGAACAACGAATACAGCGGCGCTGCGACGAAGAGCGTCGAGTAGGCCGCAACGATCGTGCCGACGAAGATCGACAGCGACAGGTCGGTGAGTGTTTCGGCACCGAGCCAGAGCGCACCGATGAACAGAATTGCTCCGGTGGGCAGAATCGCGACAACCGTCGTGTTGATGGATCGGATCAGCGTCTGGTTCACCGCAAGGTTCACGGACTCGCCGAATGTGCGGCCAGACACTTCACCGTCTTCGCTGGTGTTTTCTCGAATCTTGTCGAATACAACGGTTGTGTCGTACAAGGCATACGACAAGATCGTCAGGAAGCCGATGACGGCTGCGGGAGAGATCTCGAAGCCAAACAGCGCGTAGACGCCGACCGTGATCACCAATACGTCAACCAGCCCGATGATGGCCGAGACCGACATCTTCCACGTGCGGAAATACAGCGCCAAGATGGCGAACGTAAGCGCGAGGAAGATCGCCAGACCCCACAGGGACTGGCGCGTGACGTCGGCACCCCAGCTGGGCCCGATGAACGAGTAGCTCACCTCAGCGAGGGGAACGTCGTACGCGGTCGCAAGCGCGTCGCTGACTTCGCTGCTGTCGTCTGCCGTCAGCTGATCGGTCTGCACACGCACAGCATCTTCACCGATGACGACAACCTTTGTGGTTGCATCGGGAACGACAGACCGCACGGCGTCGGTGGCCAACTGCTGATCGGGGGCTGCCACGCTGTTGACGGTGAACTGCGATCCACCCGTGAACTCGATTGAGAACTGAATCGGGCGGAACAGCGGCACAAGTGCTGCCGCGATCACGAGGATTGCTGCGATCAGAAACCACAGCCGGCGTCGCCCGACGAACGGGAACGATGCTTTTCCGGTGTAAAGATCATTACCGAGCTGACCCATGGAACGCATCAGTTGCCTCCCTCGTTGCCGGTCGTGCCGGGTTTGGTCTTGTTTGATGCCGCCGCGACTTCCGCCTGCTTGCGTTCCGCGATGGTCTGGCGGCGAACTGCTTCGCCGCGCGATTTAGCGGCCCGCTTGCCTGACTGTGTGGTGGCTGCGGCAGCCGCCGGTTCACGGAACTGTGCTCGCCCTCGATAGACGGCTCCAAGGGCGGTCGGGTCGAGGCCGGACAGCGGATGGCCGCCACCGAAGAATCTGGTGCGAGCAAGAAGCTGCATCACAGGGTGGGTGAACATGATGAAGATGAACACGTCGATAGCGGTCGTGAGCCCGAGGGTGAACGCGAAGCCCTTCACTGTCGAATCAGCGAGAAGATACAGAACGACGGCCGCAAGCACGTTGATGGACTTGGAGATGTAGATGGTGCGCTTTGCCCGGCCCCAGCCATCTTCCACGGCCGCGGTGATCGACTTGCCGTCTCGTAGTTCATCTCGGATGCGTTCGAAGTAGACGATGAACGAGTCGGCGGTGAAACCGATCGTCACGATCAAACCTGCGACGCCAGCGAGCGAGAGCCGGAAGCCGATTCGCCACGCAAGAATCGCCAGGGCGAGATAGGTCAGAATTCCCATCACCACAAGGGAGGCGATGATCACGGTGCCGAGCGCGCGATAAACAATCAGCGAGTAGACGGCAACCAGAATGAGGCCGATAAGTCCGGCGATCAACCCAATCTGCAGTTGCTGTGAACCCAGCGTGGCAGAGATCGTGTCGGAGCTCACCACCTGGAAGCTCAGCGGCAGCGCACCGTACTTGAGCTGGTCGGCAAGAACTTGAGCTGTCTCCTGCGTGAAGCTTCCGGTGATGCTGGGCTTGCCGTCGAGAATGATGCCGTTCATCGACGGTGCCGAGAGCACCGTACCGTCCAAAACGAACGCGAACTGATTGAGCGGTGCTTCTGCGCCATAGAGGCGCTGGCTGATCTCGCCGAACGTCTGCGTGCCTTCGCTGTCGAAGGTCAGGTTGACCGACCACAGACCGTTCGTCTGCTGAAGGCCGAACGTCGCGTCGTCGATCGATGAACCGTCGAGCTCTACCGGGCCGAGAATGTACTTGTAGAGGCCATCCACGTCGCAGGTGATGAGGGGCTCATCGACAGGCTCAGAAGCGGGGTCGTTGTTGGGATCGGCACAGTCGTAGGAGAGGAACTCTGCCTGAAGCGCAGGCGTTATCCAGTTCAGGTCACTGCCGCTGGTTGGTGCGACGGTCGGTGTCGCTTCGAGCGTGGGTTCTGGTGTTGGGAACGGCGTCTCGAGGCCGTCTTCGCCCACGTAGCTGGTCACGGGCGAACCGGTGTACAGCACGGCCCGCAACTGAAGCTGCGCCGATGCTTCGATGCGTGCACGAGTCTCATCGTCGGCTGCGCCGGGAATCTGCACCACGATCTGGTTGCCGGACTGCGTGGTCACGTCGGCCTCGCCGACGCCCGAGGCGTCGACACGCTGGCGAATGATCGTCACAGCCTGCTGCATCTGCTCGGACGAAGGATCGGCGCCGTCTTCCGTTTGCGCCTCAAGGACGATTTGCGTTCCGCCTTGAAGATCGAGCGCCAGCTCGGGGGTCCACGAGCTCTCTTCGAACCCCCAGACGCCGAGGGCGTTGATGCCGAAGAGAACGGCAATGGTCACGAGAAGTCCGGTCAGCGCGCGCCAGGCATGCCGGACGGGAGTAGAAGTCGCCACGAGGGTCAGCTTTCTGCAAGTACCCCGAAGGGCGGTCGGTCAGGCCTGGGGCTTCGTTCCGGCGTCAGAGTCCGGTTCGCTGGAGTCGCGCACCGTTCCCGTCGTGTCGTCAGCGGCCAGATCGATTCGTTCGTGTGAGCCGTCAGCGTAGCCTGCGACGGTTTCGTCGACCTCAACGAGCTCATCGTCGTCGGCGGTCTCTTCGATGTCTGACACAACGCGCAGGATTGCCTGGCTGTGTACCTCGATTTCGACGCCCGGGGCGATCTCCACGATTGCGGGCTGGTCGAGGTTCTCGGCATCAAAAGTGACGATGGTGCCGTAGAGGCCGCCCTGCATGAGCACCTTCGCGCCCGGAATGGTCTGACGAGCCTTCTGCTCCTGTTCGGTCTTCTGCTTCTGCATGCGTCGACGCGAACTCCAGAACATGAAGACGAGCAACGCGCCCAAAAGCAGAATCAGGCCGTACTGTTCGAAGAATGTCGCGAGATCCATGGAGGAGGAAGAGCCTTTCGGTTCAGACACGCGCCGAGCGGCACTGCCAGGTATTCGGGGGCAAGAGATGCCCTCAGCGATTATAGGTCATTGAAGCGCAGCACCGATTCGGGACTGGGTAGTCCAAGGTGCTCGTACGCCTCCGGCATGGCAATGCGGCCACGGGGCGTGCGCCCGATAAACCCGATGCGCACGAGATACGGTTCCACCACTGATTCGATGGTTTCGCCTTCTTCTCCGACCGCGACCGCGAGCGTGCTGAGGCCGACTGGGCCGCCGCGGAAGCGGCGCACGAGACTGTCAAGCACAGCGCGGTCGAGCCGATCGAGGCCGATCGCGTCGACGTCATACAGATCGAGAGCTGCATCGACGATGCCCATCGTTGCTCCCTGATCTGAGCCATGAACGATGACGTAGTCGCGTACCCGCCGCAGCAGACGATTGGAGATTCGGGGAGTGCCGCGTGACCTCTTTGCAATCTCTGCGCGGGCGGCTCGAGGAAGTTGAACATCGAGCATCACGGCGGATCGTTCGATGACGCGTTCGAGCTCACTGGGTTCGTAGTACTCAAGATGAGCGGTGAAACCGAAGCGATCGCGGAGAGGGTTCGGCAGTAGCCCCGAACGAGTCGTCGCGCCGACAAGTGTGAACGGCGCAAGATCAAGCGGAATACTGGTTGCGCCCGCGCCCTTGCCGACCATGATGTCGATGCGAAAGTCTTCCATCGCGAGATACAGCATCTCTTCGGCAGAGCGAGCCATGCGATGGATCTCGTCGATGAACAGCACTTCACCCGGTGTGAGGCTCGACAGCAGCGCGGCGAGATCGCCGGCATGCTGAATGGCGGGTCCGCTTGACAGACGAAGCGGGCGCTCGCTCTCGTGAGCAACGATCATCGCCAGGGTGGTCTTGCCAAGCCCAGGGGGGCCGGAGAGAAGAATGTGATCGGCGGGGCGCTGTTGGATCTTCGCCGCATCCAAAAGCAACTGAAGCTGCCCGCGAACCTTCTGCTGGCCCACAAATTCGGCGAGCGACTGCGGGCGCAACGCACCCTCAACGGCGAGTTCGACCTCGTCTTCAGGTTCGGCCGTGTCTCGAAGGTCATCCATGCACGCCCTCCTTGCGGCTTGGGCCGAGCGCAGCGAGAGTCAGACGCAGCAGAGCGGGCACCGATTGCCGGTCGGCCGGGTCAGCATCCGGAATCACGCCCTCGAGAGCCTCAATGGCAACACGCTCGCTCCACCCGAGGCCAACAAGTGCTTGCACCACCTGTGGGGCGATCTCCGTTCGACCAGGTGCAGTATCTGTCGTCGCGGCGACGTCCGACACGGCAACCTTGCCCGCCAGTTGGACCACAATGAGCTTCGCTGTCTTTGGGCCGATGCCAGAGACGCGTCGAAAGGGTGCATCATCGTCGGCAGAAACAGCATCGGCGATCTGTGCGACCGATAGCGTCGCCAACACACCGAGAGCAGATTTCGGCCCCACGCCGGTGACGCCGAGCAGAAGCGTGAAGACGGCGAGATCATCGCGGCTGTCGAAGCCGAACAGCGAGAGGGAATCCTCGCGCACGATCAGAGTGGTGTGCAAAGCGATCTGGTCGCCAACATGGGTCTGGCGTGCAAGTTGAGCGGTCACGGCGACCGAAAGGCCGACCCCGCCGACCTCGACCACCACGGTGTCAGATTCGACATGCACCACGGCGCCACGAAGTGAAGAGATCATGAAACGAGCCTACGGAGAAGTTAGGACATTTGTTCGAGCGACACGCTTATCGTTTGGCCGAGCGTTCGGCATTGGCCCACGCTTGTTGTGCTGGGGTGAGTGATTGCGATGTTGCGCTGGGCCCCGCCGATCGCCACGCGTGGCAAAGTGCCAGCGCGAGCGCATCAGCGGCATCCGCGGGCTGCGGAATAGTGTCGAGGCGCAGAACACGCGCCACCATCGTCTGCACTTGGCGTTTGTCGGCAGCGCCGTACCCGGTGATCGCTGCCTTTACTTCGGTGGGGGTGTGGGTCGCGGCCCGCAGGCCACGCTCCCCCGCGACGAGAAGCGCGATGCCACTCGCCTGAGCGGTTCCGATCACGCTCTCACGATTGTGCTGCGCGAATACACGCTCGACCGCGATGACCTGAGGCGAGTGAGTATCAACGATCTCCCGCAGTCCCGCCGCAATGGTGGCCAAGCGTTGCTCGATGGCTGCGTCCGCATCCGATCGGATTACCCCGACGTGCACGAGTGTCGCGGAACGATCACGCGCAACATCCACGATTCCCACCCCGCACCGTGTCAGGCCGGGGTCGACGCCAAGCACTCTGAGGGTTCCCCTGCGCGGCGGTGTCATCACCCTCTCACGCTACGTGACCTCGGCTACCAAGGCCGCAAGGCGCGCACCAGTGAGGGCTACTCTTCGTGATCGGTCTCGAGTTCTGCCTGCACCTCGGCGGTGAGATCGAAGTTGCTGAACACGTTCTGCACGTCGTCGCTGTCTTCGAGAGAGTCGATCAGACGAAACACCTTTCGTGCGGTGTCGGCATCGATTTCGACCTTGAGGTTGGGAACGAACTCTACGTCTGCCGACTCGTAGTCGATTCCTGCTGCTTGCAGGGCGCTGCGCACCGCGACAAGATCTGTCGCCTCAGTAATGATCTCGAAACCCTGGGCGTGTGGCTCGACGTCATCGGCGCCTGCCTCGAGAGCGACGAGCATGACATCGTCTTCGGTGGTTCCGTCTTTCGACACGACGATCACGCCTTTGCGCGAGAAGTTGTAGGCAACGCTGCCGGGGTCGGCCAGAGTCGCACCGTTGCGGCTGAGTGCCGTGCGTACTTCTGCGGCGGCGCGGTTCTTGTTGTCGGTAAGACACTCGATCATCAGCGCCACGCCGTTGGGCCCATAGCCTTCGTAGACGATAGAGGTGTACTCGACGGCTTCACCGCCGATGCCCGCGCCACGCTTTACGGCACGGTCGATGTTGTCGTTGGGAACCGAGGTCTTCTTGGCCTTCTGAATCGCGTCATAGAGCGTGGGGTTGCCGGCGAGATCGGCGCCGCCCATCTTGGCCGCTACTTCGATGTTCTTGATCAGCTTGGCGAACGACTTGGCACGGCGGCTGTCGATGATCGCCTTCTTGTGCTTGGTCGTTGCCCACTTGGAATGCCCGGACATTGTGCTCCTGAAATCGCTTGCCGACGGGTCTGTCGTCGGCGACCCATTCTAAGACAGGCTATGCGATGACGCTCAGCCGACCACTTTTCGCAGGGTACGGAGGTTGCGATTGGTGGTGCGTGTGCGAAACGTTGGCTTCGCCAGGAGCTTGGCAAACGGAGTGTCTGTCGAATGGCCTTTGGCAGGGTTCCAATACACGACGCCTTGGCCGCCGACTACTGGATCAGTCGCAGCATCCAGATTCTGGCTCATGCCCACGAGCTCATCGCGGGTGGAGTTGTCGACGCAGAAGATCACCCAGGGCTGGCGGTGCGTAGCGGTCTCATCATAGGGAAAGCCGCTGATGGCGACCGCTGCCTCGTCGCGAGTGACCAGCACGATCCACGCGTCGTAGTCGAATGTCTCGCGCAGGGCAACCTCAATGCGGGCCTTGAGAGTGGCGCGTTCACTGACCGATTCGGACGCGGAGAATGTCACATTTCCACTCGCGAGCACAGTGCGCACATCGCCGAATCCGAGATCAGCAAACATCTCCGCGAGGGCGGCGCTGCGGATTGTGACCCCACCGACATTCACCCCGCGCAACAGCGCCACCCATGCGGTCTCGTCTGTCACGCCGCTGCTTTCACTCGGTCGAGGAACAGGCGGTGAAACCGGTACTCCCCCGTGACCTCGGGGTGAAACGCCGTCGCGAGCAGATTCCCCTGGCGCACCGCAACGATTCGCCCGTCATCAAGCTGCGCGATGCGCTCGACACCGGCGCCTGCTTCTTCGACGAGCGGTGCGCGAATGAACACTGCGTGCACGGGGCCGCCAGTCAGCACGGGCACATCCAGATCAACCTCGAATGAGTCGACCTGGCTGCCAAATGCGTTTCGGCGAACCTGAACGTTGAGGCCGCCGAACGTCTGCTGGCCATCGATGCCATCGCTGATCGAATCTGCCAGCATGATGAGGCCAGCGCAGGTGCCATACATGGGCATGCCAGCGGCGATCGCGGCTCTGATGGGTTCGCGCATTCCGAAGATGCGCGACAGCTTGTCGATGACGCTCGACTCTCCGCCGGGAATCACTAGGCCGTCAACGCCGTCGAGCTCCGCGGGGCGCCGCACCAGAGTGACGTCTGCGCCGATGTCCGTGAGCGCACGCGCGTGCTCACGGACATCGCCCTGCAGCGCAAGCACGCCGACTTTAGGGCGTGTCGACATTCCGTTACCAGCCGCGCTCGGCGAGCCGGTGTGGGGCGGGGAGGTCCGAAACGTTGATGCCCACCATTGCTTCGCCCAAGCCCCGCGATGCCTCGGCGATCACCTTGGCGTCGTCGAAGAATGTTGTTGCCTTGACGATGGCAGCGGCGCGCTCGGCAGGGTTTCCTGACTTGAAGATTCCCGACCCGACGAAGACGCCGTCAGCGCCCATCTGCATCATCATTGCGGCGTCCGCGGGCGTCGCGACGCCACCGGCTACGAAGAGCACGACGGGCAGCTTGCCGGTCTCGGCGACTTCGGCGACCAGTTCGTAGGGAGCCTGCAGTTCTTTGGCCGCCACGTAGAGCTCATCCTTCGTCATCGAGCGGAGCATGTTGATCTCCCCAGTGATCTTGCGGATGTGCTTGGTCGCCTCAGACACATCGCCGGTGCCTGCCTCGCCCTTAGAGCGAATCATGGCTGCGCCTTCGTTGATGCGGCGCAACGCTTCTCCGAGGTTCGTCGCACCGCAGACGAAAGGCACGGTGTAGCCCCACTTGTCGATGTGGTTGACGTAGTCGGCGGGCGAGAGCACTTCAGACTCATCGATGTAGTCGACGCCCAGCTCCTGCAAAATCTGAGCTTCGACGAAGTGGCCGATGCGAGCCTTAGCCATCACTGGGATCGACACCGAATCGATGATGCTGTCGATCATGTCGGGGTCGCTCATGCGTGAAACGCCGCCCTGCGCGCGAATGTCTGCGGGCACCCGTTCAAGAGCCATGACGGCCACGGCGCCCGCATCTTCAGCGATTTTGGCCTGTTCGGCGGTGACGACGTCCATGATGACGCCGCCCTTCAGCATTTCTGCGAGACCGCGCTTGACACGGTTGGATCCGGTTGAGGTTGCAGTGGTCACAGGGTTTCCTTCGGGACGGCGCGGCGCGCAGTGCTCCGCGATCGGGTCGATTGGCCTAGGCCAAAACATAGCATGCACTAGGCCGTACACTTCGTAGCATGAACCACAACGTCGCGGTGCGCATCGTAGGGGGCTCTGCCATCGAGATCGCCGACAGCGTGCGTGCACTCACGGAGCGTGGGGTTTTCTCGCCTGGCGACACACTGCCTTCAGTTCGCGCCCTTGCGCAAGAGCTTGGTGTGAATCGCAACACCGTGATCGCCGCCTACCGGCAATTGTCACAGAGCGGGCTAGTGGAATCCCGTGGCCGCGCTGGCACGCGGATTACCGACCGTGCTCCGGTCGCGCAAGAGGGTTTTGCGCCAGGGACGGTCTTGCGCGATATCGGCACCGGAAACCCTGATCCGTCGCTCATCCCCGACCTTTCCGTAGCTCTCGCAGGCCTTGCTGGCAGGCCGGTGCTCTACGGCGAGCCAGTGATCGATCGTGACCTTGAGCGCTGGGCGCTGCCGTGGATGTCAGAAGCCGTGGGCGAGGGGCACGCGATGCAGGTGACAATCACCGGAGGCGCGATCGATGCGCTGGAGCGGCTGCTCGCGCAGGCGCTTCATCGAGATGACGCGGTGGCCCTCGAAGACCCCTGCTTCTTGTCGAGCCTTCACACCGTGCGATTGGGCGGCTACCGCGCGGTGCCCGTCGCCGTCGACGATGAGGGGATGACGGTCGCCGGCCTGCGCGCAGCCCTCAACGAAGGAGTGCGAGCGGTCGTGTGCACTCCCCGAGCTCAGAACCCGACCGGCACAAGCCTGACTGCTGAACGTGCGTCAGCGCTTCGCGATGTGCTGGCCGAGCATCCCTACGTCTTGATCATCGAAGACGACCACTTTTCAATGCTCTCCACGCAGCCTTACCACTCGCTCATCTCAGCGGAACACCAGCGGTGGTCGCTCGTGCGATCCGTGTCGAAGTTCCTCGGACCCGACATGTGTCTGGCCATCACCGCATCCGACCCGTATACCGCGGCCCAACTGGCGAAGCGGCTCAGCCCTGGTACGACCTGGGTCAGTCACCTGTTGCAACGGCTTGCCCACGCACTCGTAACAAGCGATGAGGCGCTCACGGTGGTGCGTCGTGCTGCGCAGCACTACGCGGAACGCAACGCGGCCTTCGCTCACATGTTGACGAATCGAGGGGTACCGGTATCTGCTGGCGACGGACTCAGCCTCTGGGTCGCGCTGCCCGTGCCCGCGCGTGATGTCTCGGACCAACTGATGCGGCGGGGCTGGTTGGCGCGCACCGGCGACGAATTCGTGCTGGCAGATGCGGCGGCTAGGCGACGACTGCGGCTCACCGTGCATGACCTTTCCGATGAAGACGCCGAGCGGCTCGCGACAGATATCGCTGAGTCGGTCGCGGCAGCGACAGCGCGAAAAGTGGGATGATCGAACGGTGAAAATCCTTTCGATCCAGTCAGCCGTCGCCTACGGTCACGTCGGAAACTCTGCGGCGGTGTTCCCGTTGCAGCGTATTGGCGTTGAGGTGATGCCGGTCTATACCGTTAACTTCTCCAACCACACCGGGTACGGGCAGTGGCGAGGCCCGATGATCAGCCCGGATGATGTGCGCGATGTGATCAACGGCATCGAAGAGCGCGGCGTCTTCGGCGAGACCGATGTCGTGCTCTCGGGATATCAGGGTGGCGAGGGCATCGCTGATGTGATCCTCGACGCGGTATCACGTGTGAAGCAGGCGAACCCCGAAGCGATCTATGCCTGCGATCCGGTGATGGGTAACGCGAAGTCGGGATGCTTCGTTGCCCCAGCCATCCCGGTGCTCCTGCGTGAGCGAGTTGTGCCCGCCGCAGATCTGATCACACCGAACCAATTCGAGCTGGGATACCTGACCGACACCGAGCCAGACACTCTTGAGTCCACCCTGGCATCTGTCGACCTTGTCCGCGCACGCGGCCCTCGTGCTGTGCTGGTCACGAGCGTCGAGCGACCCGATCAGCCATCCGACACGATCGAGATGCTTGCGGTTGACGAAAGCGGTGCCTGGATTGTGCAAACCCCGCGCCTGCCGTTGAAAGCGAATGGCTCAGGAGACGTCACGGCGGCCCTCTTCACCGCGCACTACACGCGCACCAAGAGCGCATCGGATGCGCTCGCTCGCACGGTATCGAGTGTCTATGATCTGCTGGCTCGCACGCACGACTCGGGTCAGCGCGAACTGCAACTCATCGAGTCGCAGGAATTCTATGCCGAACCGCGTATGCAGTTCGCAGCGCGACAGGTGCGCTGAGCCTTCAGTCGTTCCATGCCGCCGCGACGGCCTCGCGCACATCGCCGAGCAGCTGAGGCAGAGCCTTGGTTCTGGCGATGATCGGAAAGAAGTTCGCGTCGGTGGCCCATCGCGGCACGACGTGTTGGTGAAGATGCTCATCGACCCCGGCGCCTGCGACGCTGCCCTGATTCATTCCAATGTTGAATCCGTCGCATCGCGATACCTTACGAAGAACGCTCATCCCCCGCTGAGTGAGCGCGCCGATCTCGGCGACCTCTTCGGGAGTGGCCTGGTCGTACGTGGCGATATGCCGATACGGGCACACCAGCAGATGACCTGAGTTATACGGGAACAGATTGAGAAGCACATACGCGGTTTTGCCGCGATGCACAATCAAGCCGTTCTCGTCGCTCTTGTCTGGTGCGGCGCAGAAAGGACACTCCTTGCGGAGCACTTCGGGGCCGGCCTGAATGTAGGCCATGCGATGAGGCGTCCACAGTCTTTGGAACTCATCCGGCACACCCGCAAACTCTGCAGCATCCCGCATGCCTTCTACGTTGGGCGTCGGCTGTTCAGAGCCTTCGGTCACGCGAAGTCCTCGGCAGTGTTGATCAGCGTCTTGGCATCGATGACCTCATGGATGAGGCGCACCGCATCAGCGATCGGCACCGCGTTCTGTTGAGTTCCATCGCGGAAGCGGAACGAGACGGTGCCGCCCGCTCGGTCTTGCTCACCGGCGATCAGCATGAGCGGAACCTTCTGCGTGGTGTGAGTGCGAATCTTCTTCTGCATTCGATCGTCGCTGTGATCGAGCTCCGCGCGCACGCCACCCGTCTTGAGCGTTTCAACGACCTCCTGCAGATAGTCGGCGTACTCATCGGCGACGGGAATGGCAACGACCTGCGTGGGAGCGAGCCAGACCGGGAACGCGCCAGCGTAGTGCTCGAGAAGGATTGCAAAGAAGCGTTCCACGGAGCCGAACAGTGCGCGGTGGATCATGATCGGGCGCTTCTTCTGCCCGTCACTGTCGGTGTATTCGAGTTCAAAACGTTCGGGCAAGTTCGGGTCAACTTGAACGGTGGACAGCTGCCACGTGCGACCGATGGCATCTTTGGTCTTCAGATCGATCTTCGGACCGTAAAAAGCCGCTTCACCGGGAACCTCGGTGAGCTTGAGACCACTTGCGAGTGCCACGTTGCGCAGCGCGTTCGTGGAGTAGTCCCAGAACTCTTCGGTGCCGATCCACTTCTCTTTTTCGTCGTCACGCATCGAGAGTTCGAGTTCGAAGTCGCTGAGGCCGAAGTCGCGCAGCATCGAGATGACGAACTCGAGCACACGAGCCGTCTCTGTCTCGAGCTGCTCTGGGGTAACGAAGAGGTGTGAATCATCCTGAGTGAAGCCGCGCACGCGCGTGAGGCCGTGCAGAGCGCCAGAGAGCTCGTTGCGGTAGACAGTGCCGTTCTCGGCGAGGCGCATAGGCAGATCGCGGTAGCTGCGCGCACGTTCTTTGAAAATCAGAATGTGCATCGGGCAGTTCATCGGCTTGAGGTAGTAGTCCACCCCGACCTTGGTGATTGCGCCGTCGGCATCTCGCTCTTCATCCATATGGATGGGAGGGAACATGCCCTCCTTGTAGGTCACCAGGTGGTTCGAGGTGAGAAAAAGATCTTCCTTGGAGATATGCGGGGTGTACACATAGGTGTAGCCGCCCTCGATGTGCCTGCGGCGCGCGTGCTGTTCCATCTCGCCGCGGATGATGCCCCCACGCGGGTGCCACACTGACAGACCTGAACCGATCTCTTCGGGGAACGAGAACAGATCGAGTTCTTTGCCGAGCTTGCGGTGGTCGCGCTTGGCTGCCTCTTCGAGCCGCTGCTGGTAGGCACGCAGTTCATCTTTGGTGGGCCACGCCGTGCCATAGATGCGCTGAAGTTGTGGGTTCTTCTCACTGCCGCGCCAGTATGCGCCAGCCGTGCGAGTGAGCGCCCAACCGTTGCCAATCATGCGAGTGCTCGGCACGTGGGGTCCGCGGCAGAGATCCTTCCAGACCGTCTCGCCGGTGCGATTCACGTTGTCATAGATCGTGAGCTCTGAACCGCCGACCTCGACGTTCGCGCCTTCGGCAGCCTCTTTTGAGCCGCCTTTGAGGCCGATCAGCTCGAGCTTGAACGGTTCATTGGCAAGTTCAGCGCGTGCTTCATCGTCGGTCACCACGCGACGCGTGAAACGTTGCGCTTCGCGCACGATGCGCTGCATCTCTTTGTCGATGGCCTTCACATCTTCGGGTGTGAAGGGCTGCTCGACATCGAAGTCATAGTAGAAGCCATCGGTGATGGGCGGACCAATACCGAGCTTCGCCTGGGGCTTGATCCGCTGTACGGCCTGTGCCAACACGTGGGCCGTTGAATGGCGCAAGATGCTGAGACCATCGGGAGTATCGATGGCGACCGGCTCCACTTCGTCGGTTGCTTCGACCGTAGCCGCGAGGTCTTTGAGGTCACCGTTGACGCGCATCGCGACAACAGAGCGGTCAGGGAACAGGGCGAAACCATCCGCGGGAAAGGAAACATCAGCAGGAAGGGCGACGTCAGTCACAGGAGTTCTCCAAGGTAATTCGCGATAAAGACCAGTCAGCTTCGGACACCAACCGTGTCCCGCCCGCTCAGGCCCGCGGTGTTCGCATGAGTGCACCCAGAACGACACCACACGTGATCGCTGGGCACAACTGCATGGGTTCGATTCTAGCGGCGTGCTGTCGCCGGCGCCTATCGGAGCTCGACTGGAGCGTGAACTCTACTTCGCTCGAAACGCACCCTGGAGTACTTCAGGCGAAACGCCCTTCGGCGTCACCCCGGTCGCGAAGCGGTAGAGCAACACCTGCGCGTAGGCGGTGACAGTGGAAACGAATCCAGCCATCATCACGAGCACAACGACACCCAAAGCGAACAGTGTTGCGCCGAGTGCATCGCTGTCGTTGGTGATGAAGTGCCATCCGAGCGCGAGAAGGGCGATGCCCGCAAGCGCGAATGGCAGCAGTATCAAACCGAACCTCACCGTGGTGCGCGCAGCGCTGCCCCAGGTCGTGCGCAGCAACTGCGACGAGCGCTTCAGTGCGTCGAAAGGGCCCGTCTTTTCGACCAAGATGACCGGAAGTGCGAAGTACGAAGCAATCTTCCACGCCAATCCACCGAGTGCAGAAACAATGTCGCCGAGGGCACCCGCACGGTCCGAAATCAGTCCCATAACTACGCCCACAGTGGCGTTGACCAGGCTCCATTGAAAAAGACGTCCGAAAGAGCGGAAGGAATCTGAAAACCCTTGTCGAACGCTCGCGTGCTCGCCGATGGATTGTCGCAGTGCCACGCTGGTGACAGCGCCTTGGAAAACGACGAGCAACACTGCAGCCGCGATACCACCCACGACAAGAGTCAGGGCCAGCACGAGCAGAATCGACAGACCAGAGGTCAGTCCCACCGCGATCGCGAGGCCCGGTGCCGCAAGCCCCAGAAAAAGCACCGCGGCCGCCAGTGGACCGAGAACCGCCAAGGCTACGACTCCTGGCACAGCCTTCATCTGGTGAAGCGACACTTTCAACAGCTCACGGCCCGTCGCTGGTGTTCGTGCGCTCACGCCTGTGAAATTCGTCATCTGCTGCCTCCGTGGTTGGCCGAGGCAGAGTTCTCCTCAGAAACAAAAAACCCCTGGTCAATCAGGGGTTTCTTTCTGTGCGCGATACTGGGATCGAACCAGTGACCTCTTCCGTGTCAGGGAAGCGCGCTACCGCTGCGCCAATCGCGCCTATACAGGCTGTTAAGTTAGAAGCGAGGTGGCGACGGGATTCGAACCCGTGTAAACGGCTTTGCAGGCCGGTGCCTAGCCGCTCGGCCACGCCACCGTGTGGTTTGACCCCACGTGCTGTGATTTCTCCAAAGAGACATCTCTACACTCGAGCGGATGACGAGATTCGAACTCGCGACCCTAACCTTGGCAAGGTTATGCGCTACCACTGCGCCACATCCGCATTTTGCACCCCGATTCTCACCCGGGCACTTGGAAAACTTTAGCCCACAAATGGCCGTGCGCAAAACCAGACGCACTCCGCGCGTGTCTTGCTCGACGGTTCTGAAAGCCTCGGGGCATCCGGTAGTATCGTCTCCGGTCCTTTCGGGCTTTTGGGCGATTGGCGCAGCTGGTAGCGCGCTTCCTTCACACGGAAGAGGTCGTGGGTTCAAGTCCCGCATCGCCCACCATGCATTTCCCGCACCGCGGGAGAGGTCGCTTCTACTCCCCCACGCTCCAGCCGTAGCGCTTGCTCAGGGCATGGGCAACTTGCACGAATCGGTCGAGGTCAAGCGCTGCGGCTTCGCGACGCATCCCGGAATTGTGCACGCTATACACCTGGTCGATGTCCACCCAGGAGTCTCGCCCTTTGCTATCCCACGGGCCTGATCCGATGGGCAGGTAGTCGTGCTCGCCCTCATGTGGTCGAGACGTCAGCTTCACCGCGAACACCCGGTCCGCGCTCTGGCGGCCGATAACGAGAACGGGGCGGTCCTTGCCACGCCCGTCGCGTTCAACGTACGGTACCCACGTCCAGACGATCTCTCCGGCGTCTGGGTCGCCATCCTGCGAGGGTGCATAGGTGATCCGCAACGAACGCTGCGCACGCACGTCGATCTCGACGGTCGCTGTGGCGCCATGCTGTCCAGGGGTGACGCTGGTGTCGTTCGTCGAGACGCTTGTGCGGGAGCGTGCGGCGCCTGTGCGCGCCGTGGTGGCGCGAATGAGGCGACGTAGCGCGTTGACGATTCCGGTGCTCCTGCTCATGAACAAACCCTAGCGAACGCGGCGAAGGGCGCCACGGCCGAAGCCGTGACGCCCTTCGCTGTACGCGAGAGTTCGATCAGACGCGCTCGTCGAGGAGGTAGCCCTCTTCGCCGTGCACGACGGTGTCGACGCCAGCGATCTCGTCTTCGTTCTTGATGCGGAAGCCGATGGTCTTGTTGATCACGAAGCCGATGATGTAGGCAACGACGAACGAGTAGACCAGGACGCCAGCCGCGGCAACAACCTGAAGGATGAGCTGCTCCGAGCCGCCACCGAGGAACAGGCCGGTGTCGATTGCGAAGAAGCCAAGGTAGATCGTTCCGATGAGGCCACCAACGAGGTGGATGCCGACAACGTCGAGCGAGTCGTCGAAGCCAAGCTTCCACTTGAGCTCAACGGCAAGTGCACAAACGACACCGGCAACGACACCGAGCACGAGTGCCCAGCCGGGCGTCAGGTTGGCACATGCCGGGGTGATTGCAACGAGACCAGCAACTGCACCAGAGCCAGCGCCGACCGAGGTGGCCTTGCCGTCTTTGAGCTTCTCAACGACCAACCAGCCGAGGATTGCTGCTGCGGTTGCACCGAGTGTGTTGATGACGATCAGACCGACGACGGTGTCTTCGGTTCCGAGCGCACCCAAGCCCTCAGCACCAGCGTTGAAGCCGAACCAGCCGAACCACAGCAACGAAGCGCCAAGGAGTACGAGGGGCACGTTGTGGGGCTTCTGGATGCCCTTCTGGAAGCCGATGCGCTTTCCGAGCACGAGCGCCAGGGCGAGAGCTGCAGCACCCGCGTTGATGTGAACAGCAGTACCACCGGCGTAGTCAATTACTTCAGTGGAGAAGCCGAACGAGGTGCCGAGGTTGTAGATCCAGCCACCTCCCCAGACCCATGCAGCAACCGGGAAGTAGACGAGCGTGGCGAAAACGCCAGCGAAGATCATCCATGCGCCGAACTTGGCGCGGTCTGCGATCGCACCCGAGATCAGGGCGACGGTGATGATCGCGAAGGTTGCACCGAAGAGTGCGCCTACGAGGTCATCGCTGCCAGCGCTTGCCAGACCGAAGTCTGAGAAGGGGTTGCCGGCGAAGCTCCAAGTGTCGGGGACTGCACTCATGTTGAATCCGTAGAGGATCCACAGCACGCTGATGAGGCCCATTGCACCGAAGCTCATCATCATCATGCTGACGACGCTCTTCGCCTTAACGAGGCCGCCGTAGAAGAACGCCACACCGGGTGTCATCAAAAGCACCAACGCCGACGCAGTGATCAACCACGCGAGATTTCCGCTATCCATCAAATTCCTCATCCATGTCGTTTACCCAAGGTCCTGCGGAAGCCACAAAATCGGGTTGCGGTCTTCCAGGTACCCCTAGTGTTGCCAGCCGCGGTTACCGGCGCTGTGCTCGCCGTGTTTCGAGTTTGTTACGCAACCCGCGCTCAGGTAAACATCAGGTTTCCTCGCGGCGTGAGCGAACTTGGAATTTCGTCCAGCGGCGTGGAATTCAGATCAGGCGAGAGTAGAAGCGACCAGTCGTGAAATGGCTCTGAGGTATTTCTTGCGGTAACCGCCCGCAAGCATCTCTTCGGGGAACACCAGGTCAAGACTCACGCCCGTTGCGCGAATCGGAGTCTGAGCGTCATAGACGCGGTCAATAAATGCAACGAAGCGAAGAGCTGCGGACTGATCCTCGAACGGGCGGACATCGCGAAGCCCTACAACTTCCACTGATTCGATCAATCGGATGTAGCGCGAAGGATGAACGCGAGAGAGATGCGTGACCAGTCGATCGAAGTCGTCATCTGAGGCGAGTGCGTGATCTGCGATCGATGCGATGGATGCGTCATAGTCCTCCACGTCAAGAACGGCAGCGTGCCCATCAACCGCTCGATGGCGAAAGTCGGTGCCGTCGATGCGGATGGTTTGGAAGCTTGCCGACATCGCGTGAATTTCGCGCAGAAAGTCCTGTGCGGCAAAGCGCCCTTCTCCCAGAGCGTTCGGGGGCGTGTTGGATGTCGCTGCGAGGCGGGTGCCAGAGGCGACGAGTTCGCCGAGCAGCCTCGTCATTACCATCGTGTCGCCGGGATCATCGAGCTCGAACTCATCGATGCAAAGCAGATCCGCGCCACGGAACAGCTCGACCGTGTTCTGATATCCCATCGATCCGACCAGTGCGGTGTACTCGATGAACGAGCCGAAGTACTTCCTACGCGCCGGCATCGCGTGATAAATCGCTGCCAACAGGTGAGTCTTGCCTACGCCGAAGCCGCCGTCGAGGTACACCCCGGGTTTCACTTCGGGGGCTCGCTTGGCCCGACGGAAGAACCCCGTGCGCTCGACGGTGCGCGCGCCGGCGAAAACCATCAGCAGATCCTTGGCTTCTTGTTGTGACGTGAATTGCGCGTCAGCGCGGTATGACTCGAACGTCGCGGAAGCGAACTGAGGCGGTGGCACGAGTGCCGCTACCATCTCTGCGCCGGAGAGTTCCGGCGACCGGTCTGTCAGTTGAATGGTGCCGGTCGCGGTCGTAGTCATCGTGTTGCAACTCTACTTCGCGTGTCGGCTCAGCCAGTCATTGATGCTCGACGTCCAGCGCTCCTGGTCGTAGTTCCACAACTTCGTGTGCCGAGCGACGTCGAACACGACCATGTCCACTAGATCGGGGCGAAGCACAGCGAGATCGTGAGATGCATCGGACGGCACGAACCCATCGTCGTCGCTGTGAAGAATCAGAATGGGATGCTGCAACTCCGCGGCCCGCGAGAGAATGTCGAGCTTGTCGAAAGGTATCGCTCCCCCGCTGCGTGTGATGGGTGAGGCCCACGGGGTAGAAAGCGCTCCGATCGCCAAGCTGCTCACCGCAGTCGGCACATTTAGCGTGGCGGACTGGTATTCGAGTACCAGTCTCCAGTCGACAACGGGTGACTCGAGAATCAGACCGATGATGTGTTCACGGTGTGCAGAGTTGAGCGACACCTGAAGCGCAATCGCTCCGCCCATCGACCACCCCATCAACACAATTCGATTTGCGCCCCGGCGTCGCGCGAAGCCGATGGCTGCATCGACATCGCGCCACTCCGTTGCGCCAAGCGCATATGTGCCAGAGCGGCTTCGTGGTGCTTCGGAATCGTTTCGATATGACACGAGCAACGATGAGATGCCGGCCGCGGCGAAAAGCGGCACCGCTCGAAGTGCCTCAGCGCGGGTGGTGCCGCGACCGTGAATCTGGATCACCCATAGATCGCCGTCGCCCGCAGGGAACAGCCATGCAGGGCAGGGCCCGACCGATGTGCCGATGAGTTCTGGCGTGAATGGGAGATGAAGCTGCTCGGGCGAGTCGAAATACCAGCCGCTGAAAGCAGCCCGGGGCTGAAGATGCGCATCTGCACCGATATGGGTGAGGAGCTTGCGAGTCACGCGCGTGTCATCTTCGGCAAGCACTGATCCGAGCTTGACGTAGGTCGCTGACCCGGTTGTGAAGAGGCCGTAACGGCCCGGCAACTCCGTATCGGGCGTGCGATCGAGCGTGATGGTCTGCGCCGCGGTGTCGAGATCGAGAATTGTCGTATCGGGCACTCGCGCCGCGGGCGTCACTACCCGCCGCGCCATGTGGATAGATGCGAGTGCCGTCGCGGCGAGCACGCCGGTGAGAGCCATGCTGAGAACTGTCAGCGCGGCTCGGATTCCGGCAAGGAACGTGGGAGATGCGCGGCGCATCGCGGCGCGCCTGGAAGCGACCATCGAGGCATCAGCCTAGTCTGTCCGCGTGGCTGAGCAACGTTCTGGCGAAGGACCGTCGACGTTCGACGATGCGGCCGCGCAAGTTCGCTCGCTCTCTTTTCGCGCAGATCTGAGTGTTCGAGAGATCGCGGCACCCACTGGATTAGCGACAGACGCACTCGCGATTGCCGGCGATGTGCGTCCGGAGACCGACGCGCTCGACTCTGCATACGGCACCGGACGTCTGGTGCTTCTTCATGACGACGAGGGTCCTTCGGCATGGAACGGCGCGTGGCGCATCGTCTGTTTCGCGCAAGCTCCGCTTGAAACAGACATTGGGATCGACCCGATGCTCGCCGATGTTGCGTGGGCATGGCTCACCGACGCGCTCTCCTCCCGTGGGGCAGGCTTTCACTCCGAATCCGGCACAGCTACGAAAACGCTGTCCAAAGGATTCGGTTCACTCGCCGCGGAGGGCGATGGGGCACAGATTGAGTTGCGTGCGTCGTGGTCACCACAGGGTGAAGTGACGCCGCACGTGGAAGCATGGGCAGAATTGGTTTGCATGCTGGCGGGTCTGCCGCCAGGTTCTGAAGGGATAACGATGTTGGGATCGCGCAGGTTGCTCGGTGGCTGAGTACCACGTCATAGACGACCTCGCGGGACTGGTCGAGGCCTGCGACTTGCTTGAGGCAGGCACCGGTCCCGTCGCTGTCGATGTTGAACGGGCCTCAGGATTCCGGTATTCGCAGCGGGCATATCTCATTCAGGTATATCGGCGCGGCGCGGGAGTGTTCCTCTTTGATCCTCCCCCGATCGGCGACTTCGCGCCGCTGAAGCGAGCGATTGGGAACGTGCTGTGGATTCTCCACGCAGCGAGCCAGGATCTTCCTTCGTTGCGGGAACTCGATCTTGAGCCTGACGAGATGTTCGATACTGAGCTCGCAGCGAGATTGCTGGGTCATGAACGGGTAGGTCTCGGCGCGGTCGTCGAGCACACGCTCGGAATAACCCTGGCGAAGGCACATTCTGCCTCAGACTGGTCGACCAGGCCCTTGCCACAGTCGTGGCTTGAATACGCGGCGCTCGATGTGGAGCATCTCGTTGACGTCTATGAGGCGCTCGCGGCCGAGCTTGTGGAACAAGACAAGACAGACATCGCTGCCCAAGAGTTCACAGCTGTGCTTCAGCGCCAGCCGAAACCGCCGCGAGATGACCCCTGGCGCCGCCTTAGCGGTCTGCACACCGTGCGCGGTCGCAAGGCGTTGGCGGTCGCGCGTTCCTTGTGGACCGCCCGCGAGGAATACGCCCGCGAACAGGACGTCTCGCCCGGCCGTCTGGTACCTGATCGTGCACTGGTTGCGGCAGTAAGAGCGAACCCGACCACCAAACAGGCTCTCGCAGCCAACAAAGAATTCATGGGCCGCGCAAGCCGTACGCAGTTGGATCGCTGGTGGACCGCGATCGAGGCGGGACGCGCCGATGACAACCCGCCTGCGGAACGTGCATCCGGGGGTGACTCACTTCCCCCACCCCGGGCATGGGTCGATCGCAACCCTGAAGCAGATGCCCGCCTCAAATGTGCACGGCCCGCCGTTGAGGCGGTTGCTGAGGGCCTCGGGATGCCCACCGAGAATCTGCTGACGCCCGACACTCTGCGCAGGGTCGCCTGGTCGCCGCCAGAGGAAGTCAGCGCGGGCGCCGTCGCGGAGTCGCTCCGTGCCCTCGGCGCACGGGAATGGCAGATTGAGTACACCGCACAGACAATCGCTGATGCCTTTGTGGAATCCGTGCAAACAGAGCTGGAGCCTGAGACACCTGTTTCGTAGGAATCCGCTACCAGTTTCAGCGTTGAACCACAGACGAACCTAGGCTGGCTGTATCCCAACTATTGGAGGCAGAGTGGCCGAGCTTTCGGACGTCTATTTCGTTGATGGAATGCGCACACCTTTTGGTCGTGCTGGCGAAAAGGGCATGTACTGGAATACCCGAGCGGATGACCTTGCCGTAAAGGCAACGATCGGACTCATGGAGCGAAATGCTGAAGTTCCCGCAGATCGCATCGACGACGTGGCGATTGCCGCGACATCACAGACGGGCGATCAGGGGCTGACGCTGGGGCGTTCGGTCGCGTTGCTTGCAGGTCTGCCGCAAACCGTTCCCGGCTTCGCCATTGACCGCATGTGTGCTGGAGCGATGACAAGCGTAACGACGATGGGCGCCTCGATCGGCGTGGGGATGTATGACCTCGCTCTCGCCGGCGGTGTCGAGCACATGGGCCGTCATCCGTTGGATGGCAGCAACGTTGACCCGAACCCACGCTTTGTGACAGAGCAACTGGTCAGTGCGGATGCGCTGAACATGGGTATCACTGCTGAGCGACTTCACGATCGTTTTCCTCACATGACCAAGGAACGTGCCGACCGCTTCGGAATGTTGTCACAGCACAAGGTGCAAGCCGCGTATGACGCTGGCAAGTTCCAAGATGACCTGGTCTCCGTAGCGATCAAGGACGCGTCGGGGGCGTGGGGGCTGGCCACCGAAGACGAAGGCCGTCGCCCGCAGACAACGATGGAAGGTCTCGCCGCACTCAAGACACCGTTCCGCCCGCACGGGCGTGTGACGGCCGGCACCTCATCGCCGCTGACAGACGGTGCGACCATGAGCTTGCTTGCCGGTGGCGGAGCTGTCCGAGAGCTCGGCCTCACGCCGAAGATGAAGCTTGTTTCGTTCGCCTTCGCTGGTGTTCAGCCTGAAGTCATGGGCATCGGACCGATTCCCGCGACTGAAAAGGCGCTCAAGAAGGCAGGCCTCTCGATCACCGATATCGGACTGTTCGAGTTGAACGAGGCGTTCGCCATTCAGGTCATCTCGTTGCTCGACCACTTTGGAATCGACGACGAAGACCCGCGCGTGAATCAGTGGGGCGGCGCCATTGCAGTTGGTCACCCACTTGCCGCGACTGGTGTGCGACTGATGATCCAACTTGCGGCCCAGTTCGCTGAGCGCCCAGACGTCCGCTACGGACTGACTGCCATGTGCGTCGGCCTCGGGCAGGGCGGCTCGGTTATCTGGGAAAACCCGCACTACAACGGCAAGAAGAAGTGAGCGGCGCAGCAATGACCAACTACGCAGAGATCGACTTTTCCCCGATTCTCGCCGACACCGCCGATGAGGTGGTCACGCACTCCCCCGTGCGTGACATTCGCCTCGCATCGGGCAAGGTGCTCGCGCTTGTCACTCTCGACAACGGCCGCGATCACACTCGCCCGAACACGTTGGGTCCGGCGACACTGCAGGAGTTCAGCGACACGCTCGATGCGCTCAAGGTGCGCGCCGCTGCCGGTGACATCGACGCCGTGGCCGTGACCGGCAAGCAGTACATCCTTGCCGCTGGCGCCGACCTGAGCGACATCAGCAAGGTGGGCTCGCGGGACAACGCCAAGATGGTTGCCCAGTTCGGTCACCACGTGCTCGGCAAGCTTGGCGATCTCGGTGTGCCTTCATTTGCCTTCATCAACGGCCTTGCGCTCGGTGGCGGACTCGAGATCGCACTCAATTCGACCTATCGCACGGTGGATGCTTCGGCAGCGGCGATCGCCCTGCCGGAGGTCTTCCTCGGGATCATTCCTGGCTGGGGCGGAGCATATCTGCTTCCAAACCTGATCGGAATCGAGAACGCGCTTGAGGTTGTGATCTCGAATCCGCTCAAACAGAATCGAATGCTCAAACCGCAGCAGGCGTTTGACTATGGCATCACAGACGCGATCTTCCCCGCGGCGAACTACCTTGAGAACTCACTCGGATGGGCGGATGGGGTGCTCACCGGCAAGATCAAGGTCGAGCGCAAGAACGAGCCGGGAAAGATCGAGCGTCTCACCAAGTGGCCGATCGCTATCAAGATGGCGCGCGGCATGCTGGAGTCCAAGATCGGTACCGTTCCAAAGTCGCCATACGTGGCACTCGACCTGCTTGAAAAAGCCAAGTCGGGCACCAAGGCAGAAGGCTTTGCTCGCGAAGACGATGCGCTCGCTGACCTCGTCGTCGGCGATCAGTTCGCAGCATCTATGTACGCCTTCGACCTCGTTCAGAAGCGCGCGAAGCGTCCAGTGGGTGCACCGGATAAGTCGCTGGCGAAGAAGATCACGAAGGTGGGTGTTATCGGTGCTGGTCTGATGGCCAGCCAGTTCGCGCTGCTGTTTGTGCGCCGGTTGCAGGTTCCTGTGATTATCACTGACTTGGATCAGGCTCGTGTCGACAAGGGCGTGGCCTACATCCACGACGAGATCGGCAAGCTTGAGGCGAAGGGCCGGCTTGACTCCGACTCGGCGAACAAACTACGCGGTCTCGTGAGTGGCACCACTGACAAATCGCTCTACGCGGACTGTGACTTCGTGATTGAAGCCGTTTTCGAAGAGGTCGGCGTCAAGCAGCAGGTGTTCGGTGAGATTGAGAAATTCATCGCCGAGGACGCCATTTTGGCGACCAACACTTCCTCGCTGTCAGTCGAAGAGATCGGTGCCACTCTCGCTCACCCAGAGCGTCTGGTCGGCTTCCACTTCTTCAACCCGGTTGCGGTGATGCCGCTTATTGAGATCGTAAAGACGCCTCAAACGTCTGATGCTGCGCTCTCTACGGCTTTCGTCACAGCGAAGGGGCTCCGTAAGAATGCCGTGCTGACCGCTGATGCGCCCGGGTTCGTCGTGAACCGATTGCTGGCCAAGGTGATGGGCGAAGCTGCTCGCGCCATTTACGAGGGAACTCCCCTGCTCACGGTTGAAAAAGCCTTCGCTCCCATCGGGTTGCCGATGACGCCGTTCCAGCTCATCGATCTGGTCGGATGGAAGGTCGCAGCTCACGTCCAAGACACCATGACGCAGGCGTTCCCTGAGCGCTTCTTCGCCTCGGAAAACTTTCACAAGCTTGCTGAGCTCTCGGAGGTGGTCGAGAAGGACAAGTCCGGACGTGTCACCGGCTGGACTAAGTCAGCCGAGAAGGTACTGAAGGGCGCCGTGGGATCCGTCCCAGCGACGGAGGCGGAGATTCTGCGCCGCGTGCAGGACGGACTCGCCCAGGAGATCAAGATCATGCTCGACGATAACGTCGTTGCAGCTGTCGAAGACATCGATCTTTGCTTGATCCTCGGAGCCGGCTGGCCATTCATTGATGGTGGAGCCTCTCCGTACCTCGACCGCGAGGGCGCATCCGAGCGTGTCTTCGGCGAGACCTTCCACACACCGATGGTGAAGGGTCTCACCCACAGCTAACAGCGCACGAATGAGGGCCGGCACCGGATAGCAGTCCGGTGCCGGCCCTCATTGCGTTTAGGTCAGTGGCAGTTCGGCGTTTGCGGCCCGCGCGACAGGAATTCTGGTGCCCAAGACCTGCGCGATGACGTCTTGAGCGATCTTGGCGGGTGTGAGCCCAGCATCGTCGAGAATTTGCTCGCGTGTGGCATGGTCGATAAACTCGTCTGGCACACCGAGTTCGTCTACGGCGGTATCCACCCCTGCCTCACGAAGAACCTGGCGCACGCGTGTGCCGATCCCGCCGACGCGTATGCCGTCTTCGATCGTGATGACCAGACGGTGATTGGCTGCGAGTTCGATCAACGATGCTTGAACGGGAATTACCCATCGCGGGTCGACGACGGTGGCACCAATTCCTTGGGCACGCAGTCGGGCGGCGACATCCATTGCCGTATGAGCCATAGGCCCGATGCCGACGATGAGCACATCCTGGGCATCAGAGCGAGTCAGCACGTCGACACCATCGTGAAGGCGCTCGATCGTCGGGATATCGTCGCTTACTGTGCCCTTGGGGAAGCGAACTACAGTCGGCGCGTCATCGACAGTCACGGCCTCACGCAGCTCTTCGCGTAGTCGTTCCGCATCGCGTGGCACGGCAATACGAATGTGAGGGACGAGTTGAAGCATGGCGAGGTCCCAGATGCCGTGGTGACTCGGGCCATCTGGACCGGTGACACCAGCCCTGTCGAGCACGAACGTCACGCCGGCCCGGTGAAGAGCAACGTCCATAAGCACCTGGTCGAATGCACGGTTCATGAACGTCGCGTACATCGCGACCACGGGGTGCAGCCCACCGAACGCCAGTCCAGCAGCCGATGCGACGGCGTGCTGCTCGGCGATCCCCACATCGTAGACACGGTCAGGGAAGCGCTCTGCGAACGGGAGCAAGCCAGTCGGCCGAAGCATGGCAGCAGTCATCGCGATGACATCGTGCCGCTCTGTACCCAGCGCGAGAAGTTCATTCGCGAATACGTCGGTCCAGGCCTGACTGGTCGACACTCCACCCACCGTCTGCCCGGTGATCGGATCGATCTTGCCCACCGCATGAAACTGATCGGCATCATCGTCGAGTGCTGGCTGGTAGCCCCGGCCCTTCTCGGTGATCGCGTGGACGATAACGGGAGCTCCGTATGACTTTGCAAGCTCTAGGGTTTCGAGAAGCACGGGCAGGTCATGGCCGTCGATAGGACCGAGGTACTTGATGTCTAAGTTCGAATAGAGAGCTTCGTTGTTGGTGAAGCGAGACAAGAACCCGTGCGTACCACCTCGAATACCCCGATAGACGGCACGCGCCGCAGGGCCGAGAGTGCGAAACAGGCTGTCAGAGCCGCGACGGAGATTGCGATAGGTGTCTGCCGTGCGTACGCGGTTTAGATAGCGCGCCATGCCCCCAATGGTGGGTGCGTAAGAGCGGCCATTGTCGTTGACGACGATAACCAGGTTGCGGTCATTGTCGTCGGAGATGTTGTTCAGCGCTTCCCAGGTCATGCCTCCGGTGAGTGAGCCGTCGCCGACGACGGTGACGACGTGGCGGTCCTTACGCCCGGTTCGCACAAACGCACGAGAAACGCCATCAGCCCAGCTCAGTGAGCTAGAAGCATGCGACGACTCAACGACATCGTGCGGACTTTCAGAGCGCTGCGGGTAGCCAGCCAGGCCGCCACGCGAACGCAGCTGAGAGAAGTCCTGGCGACCGGTAAGCACCTTGTGCACGTACGACTGGTGTCCGGTATCGAAGATGAACGGGTCTTGCGGAGAGTCGAAGACTCGATGCAGTGCGATGGTGAGCTCAACAACACCGAGGTTGGGTCCCAGATGGCCACCGGTGCGCGCCACGTTCTCGACGAGGAACTCGCGCACCTCGGCGGCAAGCTGAGACAGCTGCTCGGTCGACAACGAGTCAAGATCACGTGGCCCCTGGATAGACGACAGCAACGACATCCTGGCTCCTCTCTCGGCCCGAAAGGGCGCAGTTCAGTCTAACCGGGAGACAACGAAGAGGCCGAGACTTGCGCCCCGGCCTCTTCGTTGTACACCTGCCTAGACGAGCGAGCGCAGCACGTACTGCAAAATGCCGCCGTTGCGGTAGTAGTCCGCTTCGCCGGGTGTGTCGATACGCACTACGGCGTCGAACTCAACTGTCGACTTACCTTCGGCGGAGAATTCGCTTGGCTTCGCTGTTACGCGCACTGTTTTCGGCGTAACGCCCTCGTTCAGCTGCTCGAGACCCGAGATCGAAACGATCTCGGTGCCATCGAGCCCGAGTGAGGCCCAGCTTTCGCCCGCAGGGAACTGCAACGGGACGACGCCCATGCCGATCAGGTTGGATCGGTGAATGCGCTCGAAGCTCTCGGTGATAACAGCCTTGACGCCCAGCAAGCTGGTGCCCTTGGCAGCCCAGTCGCGCGATGAACCGGAGCCGTACTCCTTGCCGCCAAAGATGACCAGTGGAGTACCTTGAGCCTGATAGTTCTGGCTCGCGTCGTAGATGAACGACTGCGGTCCACCATCCTGCGTGAAGTCGCGAGTGAAGCCACCCTCCACCTCGGCGCCGTGATTGACGGAACGCACGAGCTGGTTCTTGAGGCGGATGTTCGCGAACGTACCGCGGATCATGATCTCGTGGTTGCCGCGACGCGAGCCGTAAGAGTTGAAGTCCTTGCGGTCAACGCCGTGCTCTGCGAGGTAGTGACCAGCTGGGCTGTCTGCCTTGATGTTTCCGGCGGGGCTGATGTGGTCGGTGGTGACCGAGTCCAGCAGCGTCGCCATCACGCGGGCATCTTCGATGTCGGTGACCGGTGTCAATTCCATCGTCATGCCGTCAAAGTACGGGGGCTTGCGCACGTAGGTCGACTGCGCATCCCACTCGAAAACATCACCGGTGGGAGTCGGAAGGTTCTTCCAGCGGTCGTCGCCCTCGAACACGCTGGCGTACTGGGTGTCGAACATCTCCTTGTTGATAGAGGAATCGATCGTCGACTGAACCTCAGCAGCGTCGGGCCAGATGTCCTTCAAGAAGACATCGTTGCCGTCGGAGTCTTTGCCGAGTGCATCTGTTTCGAAGTCGAAGTTCATCGTTCCCGCGAGGGAGTAAGCGATGACCAGTGGCGGGCTTGCCAGGTAGTTCATCTTTACATCGGGGTTGATGCGGCCCTCGAAGTTGCGGTTTCCGGAAAGAACTGCTGTCACGGCGAGATCGTTCTCGTTGATCGCGGTCGAAACCTCTTCGATCAGGGGACCAGAGTTACCGATGCAGGTCGTGCACCCATAGCCCACCGTGTAGAAGCCCAAGGCTTCCAGATCGTCAGTGAGTCCTGCCTTCTCGTAGTAGTCGGTGACGACCTTCGAGCCGGGCGCGAGGGTCGTCTTGACCCACGGCTTCGCCTTGAGGCCCTTCTTGACCGCGTTGCGAGCGAGCAGTCCGGCCGCGAGCATGACCGAAGGGTTCGACGTGTTCGTGCACGAGGTGATAGCCGCGATCGTGACAGCGCCGTGATCGAGCGTGAACTTCTCACCATTTTCGAGCGTGACCGGCGCGCGCTTAGACACCGCGTGCGGCGCGTGGGCATTGTGGTGCTCGTGCGAGTTGTGCTCGTCTTCGGGCGTGTTTCCGGGTGGGTCGGAGGCCGGGAAAGATTCAGCACCTTCAAGATCGACGAGGTCGTGCTCGACCTCGGCGTAGTTGACCAGATCGAGTTCGAACTGCTCCTTCGAGCGAGACAGCTCAATGCGGTCCTGGGGTCGCTTCGGGCCGGCGATTGAGGGAACAACCGTTGATAGATCGAGTTCCATGTACTCGCTGAAAGTGGGCTCAACGGAAGCGTCGTGCCAGAGGCTCTGCTCTTTCGCATAAGCCTCGACGAGCGCGAGGGACTGCTCGCTGCGGCCGGTGAGTCGCAGGTAGTCGACGGTCACCGAGTCAATCGGGAACATGGCTGCCGTCGAGCCGAACTCCGGGCTCATGTTTCCGATAGTGGCGCGGTTGGCCAGCGGCACCGAAGCGACGCCGTCGCCGTAGAACTCCACGAACTTTCCGACGACGCCGTGCTGGCGAAGCATGTCGGTAATCGTGAGCACAACGTCAGTCGCGGTGACGGCGGCTGGGATCGTTCCGGTCAACTTGAAACCGACGACCTTGGGAATGAGCATTGACACCGGCTGGCCGAGCATTGCTGCTTCGGCCTCGATTCCGCCGACGCCCCAGCCGAGCACGCCGAGACCATTGACCATGGTGGTGTGCGAGTCGGTGCCGACGCAGGTGTCGGGATACGCACGCAGAACACCGTTGATCGTGCGGTCATAGATGACCTTCGCGAGGTGCTCGATGTTGACCTGGTGCACGATTCCGGTGCCGGGGGGAACGACCTTGAAGTCGTTGAATGCGGTCTGGCCCCAACGCAAGAACTGGTACCGCTCGCCGTTGCGCTGGTACTCGATCTCTACGTTGCGCTCTAGCGCGTTCTCGCTGCCGAACAGGTCAGCGATCACCGAGTGGTCGATGACCATTTCGGCGGGTGAAAGCGGGTTGATCTTAGTGGGGTCGCCGCCGAGCTCAACCACGGCCTCACGCATGGTGGCAAGATCCACGATGCAGGGCACACCCGTGAAGTCCTGCATGACGACTCGCGCCGGTGAGAACTGGATCTCGGTGTCGGGGTCTGCCGCAGCATCCCATGACCCAAGTGCCTCGATCTGAGCCTTCGTCACGTTCGCGCCGTCCTCGGTGCGAAGAAGGTTCTCCAACAGCACTTTGAGGCTGAACGGGAGCTTCTCGTAACCGGGGACGGTATCGATGCGGAAGATCTCGTAGTCGGTGCTGCCGACCGTCAGGGTGCTCTTGGCACCGAAGCTGTCAACCGTGGACACGTGTGTCTCCTTCGTCGGCGGCGGGGAGCGCCGAAATGAGGCGCATCCCCCATCATCCCGCGCTCCGGAGCCCTCTGCTAGTGAGGGTCACCTAAGCGAAGCGACGGATGAATTTATCTTGATGTCAAGATAAATCGTATCACTTGGGTTGCGGCGGATAAAGAGCGCGCACGGCGAGCCATGTCACCGCCACCATCGGTGCGAAAAGCGGAAGGCCCATTACCAGTTTGGCGGTGCCGAGTGCGGTCGTAGCACCCGGGTCCCCCTCCAGGCTTGCAAAGTAGAGCGGTAGCTGCACAAGCAGCCGTGCCGCAAACAAACCAGCCCACGCGATCCCAAGCCAGAAGAATGCGCGCCGCTTGCGTCTATCGGCACGCCACGAAGTGCCGTCGCCCATCAAAAAGCCGATCGCGAGACCAATCAGTGACCACCCGACGAGTGCCGATATGAGCAAGGCGGACCCGTAGAGAACGTTGGTGACGAAGCCGGGAACGAAGTTGTTACTGGCCTCACCGGTAAAGGCGGCGAAGGCGGCGGCCACTCCGGTGGTGACAAGCCCACCCATTGCCGCGGTGATCGGCTGCCGCGAGATCAGGCGGACGAGAGTGAAGACCGCTGCAGCGCCGAGTGAGACGCCGAGTGAAAGCCAGAGATTGCCCTTCTGCGTCTCAGGGTCGATCGTGATGGTGTACAGCACAATGAACAACAGTCCGGGCAAGACCGATTCGAGAATTCCGCGCCAGCCCCCCATAGCGCCCCATACGACATGTGAGGTGCTTTTGCTTTCATTGGGATCTAGCCCGGCACGCTTGGCGGCTTCTCCGAGGGCAGCCCCGAAGATCTCTGATGCCGCCGGTGTGGCGGGCGCGTCTGCTGAGGCGGGACGGTCATCGCCGGATTCGGTGCCTGCGCCGTTGGCGTTGCTCATGCGGTGCCGGGAGTCGCCGGCATGCGGAGCGGGATGAGATCTCGGGGAGGCATCGGCGTTCCGCCTCTCACCACGACGATGGATCGGAAAAGATCTTCGACTTTTGCCGCTGCTTCGACGTCTGCGGTTGCGGCCCCTCCGATGACACCTCGAAGGAACCAGCGAGGGCCGTCCACCCCTACGAAGCGGGCGAGACGCTTGCCGCTGGCACCCTCAGCACCGGCGACGACGGGGACTTCTGCCAACAGTTCAGCGCCCAAAGGCCCTTGGCGCTGCTCTACTCGCCCGCCCTGTTGCCGAACCTGCGCGCGGATCTGCTCACGCGTCTCGTCCCACAAGCCAGTGGAGCGGGGCGCCGCAAAGGGCTGCACCTGAAGCGTCGAATCGGCGTAGTCGAGGCCGACAGCAACAATGCGCTTCGTCTGCTCTTCGACTTCAAGGCGCAGATTGAGACCTTCGCGAGGGAGGATCTTGATGCCACCGAGATCGATGTAAGGCCGCACCGGATTGGCTTCAGCCTCGTCGAACGGACCATTTGCCGCGCGCAATTCTGGAGTCAAACCGCTGGCATTCTCGGCAGGTGTGGGATCGGTCATGCCGGGTTTCCCTCTTTCTGATAGCCGGTCGATCCGAAGCCGCCTTCGCCACGGATGCTGTCGGGCAGGGTTTCGACCGGGATGAAGTGAGCGCGAGAGACGGGCATCACAATGAGCTGTGCAATGCGATCGCCAACCGCAACGCTGAAGGCGGTGTGCGTGTCGGTGTTGAGCAGGGTGACTTTGATTTCGCCACGGTAGCCCGCGTCAACCGTGCCGGGAGAGTTGACAACGGTGATGCCGTGCTTGGCGGCGAGCCCGCTTCTGGGCACCACAAAAGCGGCATAACCGTCTGGCAGGGCAATACGAACGCCCGTGCCGATGAGCGCGCGACAACCGGGACCAAGCGTCACCGCTTCACTCGCGACGAGGTCGGCACCCGCATCACCGGGGTGGGCATACACCGGTGCGTCTGGGGCGATAATGGGAATGTCCACCGTTTCAGTCACCCAACGAGGGTAATGCAGAACTCAACGAGCAGTGCGGGAGTCGGCGAATATCGCGAGCGACTCGGTCCATCTTTGTGGGTGTTGGTGAGTGCCGGAGTTGTCGCTCCCATGGGGGCTCTCGTGTTTGCACCGCTGAACACAACACTCGCTTTGGCAATCGGAGTGGCGCTGGGGTTGCTCTCGGTGGTGCTGCTCGTGAGCTTCGCGCCAGTCGTGAGCACTGAGAACGGCGTGTTGCGGGCGGGACGTGCGCATATCTCCACCGAATTACTCGGAGACCCTGTGGTGTATTCCGCTGAGTCGGCTCGACATGCGAGAGGGACGGGCCTCGATCCTCGAGCGTGGCACCTGATTCGCGGGGGGATCGACGCGGTCGTTGTCGTTCCTAATTTGGATCCTGAAGATCCCGCCCCGGCGTGGGTGATCTCCTCACGCACGCCAGAGCGGTTGGCTGCGGCTATTCGCCGTGCACAACTTACGCGGAGCACTCCAGGCAGATAGCGCCGTCGGCGCCGGTGTGGTCGAGCTGCGAACGGTGCTTGACGAGGAAGCAGCTCATGCAGGTGAACTCGTCGTCCTGTGCGGGAAGAACGACAACATCGAGTTCGAGGTCTGACAGGTCCGCTCCGGGCAGTTCAAAGCCCGAGGGATTATCAGCATCCTCAGCATCGACCGAACCCGAGAGCTTGTCGGGAACGCGCTCCTTGAGCGCCTCGATCGACTCGCTGTCGTCTTCGGTCTTGTTGCGTGGTGCGTCGTAATCGGTGGCCATGCCTGTACGTCTCAACTTCCGGGTGACTCGGTGTGTATCGGCCCCGTGGGGCGGCGACAGTTTGCACGAGTTTGAGCCAATACGCAAATACGCTTGGCTTTCGCGCCCTGTCACCCACCTAAACTCGCGGCGCACGCATGAAATTCCCGGGGATTTGGGCGGCGTGTGTAAGCATTGGGGCGCATACGCAGGGATCGGAGAGGCGTCCGCATGGAACAGCTCAAGGTCATCGGAACAGAAGACGACAAACTCGTCCTGGCAACCGAGTCGGGCGAAAGGTTTGCGCTCGCTATAGACGACGTTTTGCGCGTCGAATTGCGCAAGGCGCGACGTGCTCGTGAAGACGAAAGTACCGTCCTGCGCGCGAGTCCACGAGAGATTCAGTCACATATCCGCGCCGGGCTTTCCGCCCCCGAGGTCGCTGAGCTTCTCGGTGCTCGCGTTGAGGACGTTCAGCGTTTCGAAGGCCCAGTACTGGCTGAGCGCGAACACATCGTCGGGCAAGCACTAGCTGTGCCGGTGTTGATGGGCGGCGACTTTGAGCCCAGCGCTCAACCGACATTCGGTTCGGCCGTGCGAGGCAAGCTTGCTGAAGCCGCCGCAGTGGGCGAACGCTGGACGAGCTGGAAGGAGTCCACGGGATGGATCCTGAAGCTCGAGTTCACTGCCAATGACGTCGATCATGATGCCCGATGGAGCTTTGATCCGCGGCGAAGTACTCTGGCTCCGCTCAACTCCGATGCAGTGCAGCTTTCTCGCCAAGGATCGTTGCCCGAGGGGCTTATCCCCCGTCTTCGTGCTCTAGATGTTGCCCCAGCGAAGGACGACACGCGCTTTGACAGCGGTGCCTTCGGGCCCCGCAAGATGCCCGAGGCAGATCTCGAAGCTCCCGATCTCAATGAGCCCACCGCACCTGCCGTTCAGGCTGCGGCGATCAAACGTGCTGATTCTCCGGCGACTACGTCGGCCGAGACCGCAGACCTCCTCGAGGCGCTGCGGCGTCGCCGCGGGCAACGCGAACCGTTGCCGGGTGCAGACGAAGACGCTGCTGAAGTGCCCCGCTCACACGCGCCCGTGGCACTCTTCGACGCGCTTGAGCCGGGCTACGAGGCGTCAGCCGACGAAGACAACGATCCCACGCCAGCAGAACCTTCACCATTCGAGTCCTCGTCTGCAGCTGCGGAAGGCGGACGCCGTAAGGGGCGGTCGTCGATGCCCTCATGGGACGAGATCGTTTTTGGTGCGAAGACCGACGAGTAAAGCTGTCGCTAATGGAACGCACCCAGCCTGATCAAGGGCACGATTCGTTCCTCAGAGGTCAACGATCCATGCTGGCCGATCATGCGTTGCGGACCCTTGTCGCTCGTACGATCGTCGTAGTATGCAATACCGGCGCGGGGGGCGATCAGTACATCGCCAATTCGGTCGATCACTTCGTTGCTCACCGGCCCGAGTAGTCCCGAATCGATCACCTCTGCCCGAGACAGCACCCAAGAGCGCTCGCCTTCCGACGCCCGCCATCGGGCAAGGACGCGCTCTTGCTGGCTCGCTTCCGCATAAAGATGCAGCATGCGCGGTTCGCCCCCTACCAGCGATACGCCTTCAACGAGGTCATCGCCAGCGCTCAACAGGATGTGACGGTGGCGGGGCACGTCGATCATCCCGTGGTCGGCCGTGACTACCGCACCGACACCCTGTCGCAGCTGCGCCGCCAGAAAACTAGCGGCGGCGTCCAAGGTTTCTAGAGTTCCTACCCATTCGTCGGACTGCCACCCATGTTTGTGGCCTGCGCCGTCAAGTTCTGGGGCATAGAGATAGACCAAGGATCCGGGATGCTGATGTGCAAGTCGCGCAGCTTCCGCCACTCGCTCTGTCAGATTGTCGACCCCGACGAAATGAGCTCCCGATTGGGTTGCTCGTGTATATCCTGTCGACTCGTACTCACTCTTCGTCACGACGAAGAACTCTCGACCGAGTGAGGTCGCTAGGGGGGCGGCGCGTTGCCACGATTCGGGCAGCCCGTCTGTCTCCCAGCCGCGCAACTGGTTCGCCACCCGCTGCGTGCCGGGTACACGAGCCTTATAGCCGACGATCCCATGCTCTCCGGGCAGCGTTCCAGTGAGCAGACTTGCGAGGGCACTTGCTGTGGTCGAGGGGAAAACGGTGCGGACAACGTCTTTCTTGGTTGCCATCGAGGCGAGAAAACGCGCGTGGCCCGACCGGGCGGCTAGATTGTGGCTGCCGAGACCATCGATGACGAACACGATCGCACTGGTGGCCGGCGAGAACCAATCCGACTCGCCAGCCAGTGCGCGTGCCATCTCGGGCACAACACCGGTGAGGCTGCGGGCGTGCGGCGGGTCCACGGGTAGGCTGAGAGGCATCTGGGCCAGTCTCGCATATGCGCGCCGAGCCCTCGCCGCACCGCTGTCACCCCGAGGCCACATCGTCAATGCCTGCATCACGCACCGAATCCTCCACCGCTGATCACGGACGCATCGAGGACGTCGATGTCTCCGTCGAGATGCAGGGATCCTTCCTTGAATACGCCTACTCGGTGATCTACTCGCGCGCGCTTCCGGACGCCCGCGACGGATTGAAGCCGGTTCAGCGTCGCATTCTTTTCCAGATGGCCGATATGGGCCTTCGGCCCGATCGAGGCCATGTTAAGAGCGCGCGCGTAGTCGGCGAGGTGATGGGTAAGCTGCACCCGCACGGAGACAGCGCGATCTACGACGCGCTCGTGCGCTTGGCGCAGCCCTTCTCGCTACGCGTGCCGTTGGTCGACGGCCATGGAAACTTCGGTTCGCTCGATGATGGGCCCGCAGCCTCGAGGTACACCGAAGCGCGTCTTGCTCCCCCGGCGCTCGCGCTCACTGAAAACCTCGACGAAGACGTTGTAGATTTCATTCCGAACTACGACGGCCAGTTTCAACAGCCCGAAGTGTTGCCCGCGGCATTCCCGAACCTGTTGGTGAACGGTGCATCGGGCATCGCCGTGGGTATGGCGACCAATATGGCGCCGCATAACCTGATCGAGGTCGTCGCCGCAGCGATTCATCTGCTTGAGCATCCCGAGGCAACCGTCGAAGAACTCATGGAGTTCGTGCCCGGCCCAGATTTGCCTTCAGGGGGCATCATCGTGGGCCTCGACGGAATCAAAGACGCGTACACAAATGGCCGCGGGAGTTTTCGCACCCGTTCAAAGGTCTCGATCGAATCGGTTGGCCCACGGCGCACGGGACTCATCGTCACCGAACTTCCCTATCTTGTGGGTCCCGAGCGCATCATTGAGAAGATCAAGGACGCGGTCAACGCAAAGAAGCTTCAAGGCATCGCCGATGTCGCCGATCTCACTGATCGACACCACGGTCTTCGCCTGATAATCACCATCAAGACCGGCTTTGACCCGCAGGCGGTGCTCGACCACCTCTACCGGCTGACGCCGCTTGAAGATTCGTTCAGCATGAACAACGTCGCCTTGGTAGGCGGTCAGCCGGCGACGCTTGGTCTGCGTGAAATGTTGCGGGTCTACCTAGACCATCGCATCAGCGTCATCACACGGCGAAGCCAATATCGCCTCCGTAAGCGCAAAGAGCGGTTGCATCTCGTTGAAGGCCTGTTGGTGGCCATCCTTGACATCGACGAGGTCATTCAAGTCATCCGCGCATCCGACGACACCGAGCAGGCGCGCGCGCGTTTGATGGAGGTCTTCGACCTTTCCCAGTTACAGGCCGAGTACATACTTGAGTTGCGATTGCGCCGGTTGACGAAGTTCTCTCGCATCGAACTCGAAGCGGAACGTGACAGCCTCCTCGCCGAGATCGCTGAGTTGGAAAAGCTGCTTGGTAGCGATGCACTGATTCGCGCTCAGGTAGCGCGTGAGCTCGAGGCGGCCGCAGACACCTACGGCACACCGCGTCGAACTGTTCTTCTCAACGGCGGGCCGGTACAGCCGCGCTCGCGCGCAGCCGCGGCAGCCGCCGAACTACAAATCGCTGACGCACCGTGCCGGGTTTTCCTGTCTGCGAGCGGGCGAATGGTGCGCGCGGAGCTCAGCCCCGACGCGGCCGCGGGTGGAGTGGTACCGCCAGCGCGTCGGTCGAAGCACGACGCTATCCTCGCGAGTGTCGACACCACTGCGCGCGGCGATATCGGCGCGATCACCACTCACGGTCGCCTGGTGCGCTTCACCCCCGTTGACCTGCCCTCCGTTCCGGGAAACTCGGTGCAGCTCAGCGCAGGAATGCGTGCCGACCAGTATCTGGGGTTGACTGGTGGTGAACATGTCGTATCGATCGTTCCGCTCGCTGATTCCCATGCGATTGCCATCGGCACAGCCATGGGGACGGTGAAGCGAGTAGCCGCGACCGAGCTCGGTGCCAAGCACGACATTGAGATCATCGCGTTGCGCGATGGCGACCGCGTCGTCGGTGCTGCTCCCGCGGCGGACGGCGACGAACTGGTTTTCGTAGCCAGCGACGCGCAACTGTTGCGCTTCGATGCATCCTCAGTGAGGTCACAGGGCCGAGCTGCCGGTGGCATGGCGGGAATTCGCCTCAGCGAGGGCGCAACCGTGATCATGTTCTCGGTTGTCGGAGCCGCTGCCTTCGATGCGGTGGTGGTCACGGTGGCCGGTGCGACCTCTGCGATTGCGGGTACCGATCCCGGCAGCGCCAAGGTATCGGTGTTCAGTGAGTTCCCCGCGAAAGGCCGCGCGACCGGCGGCGTACGCGCACAGCGATTGTTGCGCGGCGAAGACGCCCTCACCCTCGCTTGGGTCGGCTCCGACCCGCGCGCAATTGCCCCTGATGGAGCGGCGCGTTCGCTGCCCGAATCTGGCGCGAAGCGTGATGCATCGGGAATACCACTCGACGGCGTGATCGCCTACGTCGGTACGGGAGTGCGCTGAAGCGGAGTCAGGCGTCGATTCTGCCACGCTCCAACCGGCCGGATGCATCGATGATGAACTCGCGGCGAGGCGCAACCTCGTTGCCCATCAAGAGCTCAAAGACCGTTGATGAGGCCTCAGCGTCATCGACTCTCACGCGACGGAGCAGTCGACCCGAGCGATCCATGGTTGTCGTGGCCAACTGTTCAGCATCCATCTCACCGAGCCCCTTGTAGCGCTGGATCGGTTCTTGCCAGCGCTTGTTGCTTTTGGTGAGCTTCGCCAGGAGCGTTTGAAGTTCCTTTTCGGAGTATGTGTAGATGGTTTCGTTGGGCTTCGAGCCAGGATGCATCACGATGACCCGGTGCAACGGCGGCACGGCGGCAAACACGCGTCCTTCCTCAATGAGCGGTCGCATGTAGCGGAAGAAGAGCGTGAGCAGAAGTGTGCGAATGTGGGCGCCGTCAACATCGGCGTCACTCATGAGGATGATCTTGCCGTACCGGGCTGTAGTGAGATCGAATGAACGGCCAGAACCCGCGCCGATGACCTGAATGATCGACGCGCATTCGGTGTTTGAGAGCATGTCGCTGATTGAGGCCTTTTGGACATTGAGGATCTTGCCTCTGATCGGCAGCAGCGCCTGGTACTCGCTGTTTCGCGCCAGCTTTGCCGTACCGAGCGCCGAGTCACCCTCGACAATGAACAGTTCAGATTCCGCCACGTCACTGGAGCGACAATCGACGAGCTTCGCTGGCAGAGACGATGACTCGAGCGCGTTCTTGCGGCGTTGGGTCTCTTTGTGCGCTCGCGCGGAAACGCGAGCTTTCATCTCTGAGACAACCTTCTCGAGCAGCTGCGAGGCTTGGGCCTTGTCATCCCGTTTCGTCGAAGTGAACCGCGCGGTGAGCTCACGTGTCACGACGTTTGCGACGATCTGGCGCACCGCGGGGGTGCCGAGCACCTCTTTCGTCTGACCTTCGAACTGCGGTTCGGGGATGCGCACGGTCAGCACAGCGCTGAGACCGGCGAGAATATCGTCCTTCTCGAGTTTGTCGTTGCCCACCTTGAGCTTGCGAGCGTTCTGTTCCACTTGGGTGCGCAGAACCTTCATCAGTCCGGCCTCAAAACCCTGTTGGTGAGTACCGCCCTTAGGCGTGGCGATGATGTTCACGAACGAGCGCGACGTCGTCTCGTAGCCGATCCCCCACCGCACCGCGATATCGACTTCGCATTCGCGCTCCACCTCGGTGGGCACCATTGCGCCGCTCGGCTGCAACACCGGCACTGTTTCTTTGAACGTGCCCGTTCCGCTCAACCGCCAAGTATCGGTCACCGCGGTGTCGGGGGCCAAGAACTCGGCGAACTCCGAAATGCCGCCATCGTAGCGATAGCTCGTCTCGATCGGCTCGTCGCTACGCGCATCACGGATGACGATCTCTAGCCCCGGCACGAGAAATGCGGTCTGGCGTGCGCGCTGTTCCAACTCAGTCAGCGTGAACGCTGCATCTTTGGTGAAGATCTGGCGGTCGGCCCAGTAGCGAATCCGAGTTCCTGTGACGCCCTTGGGCGCACGACCCTTCATCCGCAACTCCGACGCATTCTGGAACGGCGCGAACGGGGAATCTGGTGCGTCGCCGTCGAAGTTTCCAGGTTCGCCGCGGTGGAACGACATTGCCCATGTCTTGCCCGCGCGATCTACCTCGACGTCGAGACGTTCCGAGAGCGCGTTCACAACAGATGCGCCGACGCCGTGCAATCCGCCAGAGGCAGCGTACGAGCCACCACCAAACTTGCCGCCGGCGTGAAGCTTCGTGAACACCACTTCCACTCCGCTCAAACCCGTGCGTGGCTCGATGTCGACGGGAATACCTCGAGCGCGGTCGCGAACTTCGACGCTCCCGTCGTCGTGCAAAATGATCTCGATATGGGACCCATGGCCGCCGAGAGCCTCATCCACAGAGTTGTCGATGATCTCCCATAGGCAGTGCATGAGACCGCGCGAGTCAGTCGAACCGATGTACATGCCAGGCCGCTTGCGGACGGCTTCAAGGCCTTCAAGTATCTGGAGGTGATGGGCGGAGTACTCGGAAGTCACAATCATCGAGCCTATCCGCGGCGAGCAGCAGGATGCCGCAGACACGCTCCGATGCGTCTTCGGCGTACGCGCTGAGCGAAATAAACCGGTTTCTGGGCGATTGCGGGCATCCCCCAAGCCAGGGCGTGGTTGTATTTCATGACAGCTACATCGCTCTACGCATACGAGGAGGCACCGAGATGACTACGCTATCGACCCCAGAGGCCGCCGTCCTCGAACACCGCCTGACCGCGTCGGACCGCTGTGATTCATGCGGCGCGCAGGCCTACATTGCCGCCGAGGTCAATGGCAGTGAGTTGCTTTTCTGCGCTCACCACGGTCGCAAGTACGAAGAGAAGCTTCGCGCGATCGCCACGTCATGGCACGACGAGACAGCGCGCTTGCACGAGGCGGTTTAGCGCTTCTCGCCCCTCGAGTACATCCGCGGGATAAGCGGCGAAACACGAAGAGCGATCTCTTCGCCGATCGTGTTGATTGCTTCGGCAAGATCCGTGGGAGATGCTTCTTGGAGATCACCAGGACCATAGATGCGAACGGTATCGCCGACTCCCGCGTCGGGCCACCTCGCAACGAATGACTGAGTATCTCCGACCCTCAGCAGTTCATGTGAGCCGTTTGCCGTGCCGACCTGAACCCGGCCCGCGAGCAGCGATGGAAGGCCGTCAAGGCTTCCGACCTCCACGGTGACCTCGTGCTCATCGACGGCGGTGACTTCAGCCTCAAGCCGTGAGGCAACCGTGAGTCCGAGCGACTTTTCGGAGGGCCCACCTGCCGAACGGATGCCGTAGCAGAAGGCTCCTACCCTGACGAGGTCGTATCGAAACTCGGGTCTTGCGAAAGATGCGGCGCTGGCAGCAAGATGGCGCACGCCAATCGTGAGTCCAGCCGCAGCCGCTTGTGAGAGGGCGTTGTCGTAGATCATCCGCGCGGCGTCGTCTTCGTCGTCGGATGCTTCGGCGATGTGACTCCACACCCCGATCACCTCGATCGATCCGGATCGTTGCAACTCTGCGGCACGCGCGACGAATCCTGGCCAGTTCTCAGGCCGTATGCCATTGCGATGAAGGCCCGTGTCGATCTTCAGATGTACGCGTGCCACCTGACGCGCTGACGCCGCTGCCTGGGCTACGTCTTCCAGCAGCGCTTCATCGCCGATACCTACCTCGAGTTGCTCGC
This sequence comes from Microbacterium sp. NPDC076911, assembly GCF_040687125.1. NCBI lineage: Bacteria > Bacillati > Actinomycetota > Actinomycetes > Micrococcales > Microbacteriaceae > Microbacterium > Microbacterium sp. NPDC076911. The sequence goes on from NZ_JBFBMP010000006.1 coordinate 291,140, forward strand.
TGATGATGCCGGCGACATCTGCCTGCGAGGCAGCCATCCAAACGAAGATGCGGACGCCATTACCCAACTCGGCTCGAACAGCACGTCCCGTGGTCACATCGAATGCGCCAAACCAGGTAATGCCCTCTTTCGCCGCCCGTCGAACCACAGCAGTGACACCGTGGCCGTACGCGTCATCCTTAACTACCAACATCACTTCAGCCGGACTGACCACCGCGCGAACTTCTCGGAGGTTGTTGGCGAAGGCATTCAAATCAACGTGCAGGGTTGCAGTCACAGGGAAAGCTCCCGACTCGCGCGCAACCCGACCATCGTGACAATCTCATTTACGCGCAGGCCGCTCGCGCGACTCCACTGCGTCAAGGATGGATCGCCGACATAAGGGTCGCCGAAGAACACGGCCCGATCTCCCCGCGCGACGCCGGCATCGCCGACGTCGACAACGCACACGTCCATGGCTACCCGCCCCACGACTGGATGGATGTCGGTGCCGATCCTCACGCCGATACTGCCCCCAAGGGAACGAATCACACCCTGCGCGTAGCCGCCCGTGACCAGAGCGATGTGCGTATCGCTCGTCGCGCGATAGAGGTAGCCGTACGACACGCCTTCACCACTGCGCAAGCGCTTTGTACTCAGCACTGTGCCGTGCAGGTGCAGCGCCGGGGTGCAAGCAGCGTCCCCACCGGGGAGCCCGAAGAGTGAATACGGATCCAGAACGTGAACTCCCTCTTCGCTTGGCAGGATTGCGGCTGCCGCGAGCACCTCGGCGACCATCGGCGCGCCATGGCCCCATGCATCCGCGCTCAACAGCGATGGCGAGTACGCACGGACGCCTGAAACGTACGCGCGTCGCGCGTTGTGCGCCAAGGCCTCGCGAGACACCCGCGCTGTTGGGCCGCTGGTGGACGCGCCATGCAGTGACACTCGTGCGTGCCCAGGGTTCGTCGAACTCACGCCGTCTAGACTATCCGGGTCCCCCCGTTTCTACCTCGGAGTATGCATGCCTTCTCAGCGCCTCGGTCTGAGCGACCGTCTTCGTTACCTTGTTGCTCGCGCGCGCCGCATCAATGTCGGCTCCGTGTTGGAACGCGCCAAGGAAGCGTCGGAACAGCACGGCAAATGGACCCCCCGCGTCGTGGTTGACATGCTTTGGTCTGCAGGATTCAAGAACGTTGGTTTCCAGGACTACATTGACTACGACTTCGCAATTCTGACGGGGGCAGAGCGAGCAACGTATATGACCCACCCCGTGTCGAACCAGCTGTCGCAGAAGTACGACCATCCCGACTACCGGTACATGTTTCAGGACAAGGTGGAGTTCAACCGTGTCTTCAGCGACTTTCTGCTTCGCGATTGGATGGTCGTCACCGACGGGAACGCTGACGAAGTGCAGGCTTTCGTGACCGCCCAAGAAACCGTGGTCACGAAAGAACCGGTGGGCCAGGCAGGAACCGGTGTTCATCGCTACCACGCGTCAGAGATCACCGACTGGGCGTCGTTTCATCGAGGACTGCTTGAACGCGGTGAACTCCTGATTGAAGAGGTGATTCGCCAACACTCCGATCTGGCCGCCGTGTGCCCCGGCACGGTCAATACGACACGAGTGACGGCATTTTTCGACGGCAACGAAACCCACATTCTTGCGATGGCGCAGAAGTTTGGTCGTGGCGCCGTCAGCGACCAAATGACCTTCGGCGGCTTCTACACGATGCTGGGCGAGAACGGTCATTCGATGGGCCCAGGCTACGACTCACACGCCCACGTGCATGCGAAGCATCCAGATAGTGATTTCGTGATCGCCGATTTTCAGCTCCCCATGGTCGAGGAAGTCAAGGCGTTTGTTGATCAGGTGGCGCGCGTCGTACCTCAGGTGCAGTACGTCGGTTGGGACATTGTTGTAACCCCTGACGGCCCGGTCCTCGTTGAAGGCAACTGGGGTGCGGGCGTGTACGAGAACAAGCCCAGCGTCACCGGAATCCGCACCGGCAACAAGGGCCGGTATCGAGCGGCGATCGGCTTCTAGACCACGACAGAAAACTCCTGCTGCGAAAGAGATTCGCAGCAGGAGTTCTTTGTACGGCGGCTAGACAGTGCGGATCACGCCGAGTGGTGTGGACTGATGTCCTTGACCGAGGGGGTTATCTTTCAAGATCGCCACAAGCCGCTTCTCAGCGGGCTTATCCAACGTGGAGCCGAGAATGTTGCCACCCAGATCATTGATATCAACGACCGCAACTTCGCAGACGTTGCCAATCAGTGTCTTGAGATGTTGAGCAACCTCATTTGGGCGTTCAGGCCCAAGCACAACAGCCTGGTTGTACGGCGGGATTGTGCCACTTGTTGGCCCATCAATGGCGCGCGCCTTATCGCCCGCGATGCGATAAAAGTCGCCCTTGCGACCGAACAGCTTTGTTACCGCTGAAACAGCCGCCGCAACGAGAATTCGGATGGTGCCGCATTCACGCAACGCCATTTCCATGGTCTCAGGCATGCCGAGACCGATGCCGTAGGGCGTGCGGGTTACGTACTTCGAGAGGAAGAGCGCGAGTTTGCGCGGCGTGATCTCGTCGATCGCAAACGAGCGTCCCTGCGTGATCGCGACGATCTTCTCGGTGACGAAGAGGATGTCGCCTTCGCGAACAACGCTCGTGGCGTACTCGGTGATGAACTCATCGAGATCGTCACCGGGCATGACAACCCGCGTGCGAATCGGAATGCGTGCGAATGACATCCCGTCGATGTCGACTGTGAGCGCCTTGCCGGCGTTAGCCTCACTCACTCGAGGTAGTCCCGCAATGACTGTGATCGGCTCGGGTGACGCAGCTTGGCCATTGTCTTCGATTCGATCTGGCGAATTCGCTCACGGGTGACACCGAAGGTGTCGCCGATCTGGTCAAGCGTCTTGGGCTGTCCATCGCCCAGACCGAAGCGCATGCGAATCACGCCAGCCTCACGTTCAGACAGGGAGTCGAGCAACGACTCAAGCTGACGCTGCAGCATGGTGAAGCCCACCGCATCGGCAGGAACGACCGCTTCGGTGTCTTCGATCAGATCACCGAACTCGCTGTCGCCGTCTTCACCAAGTGGCGTGTGCAGAGAGATCGGTTCGCGACCGTACTTCTGAACTTCGACGACCTTTTCAGGGGTCATATCCAGTTCGTGACTGAGCTCCTCGGGTGTGGGTTCGCGGCCAAGGTCCTGCAGCATCTGACGCTGCACACGTGCAAGCTTGTTGATGACTTCGACCATGTGCACGGGAATGCGAATCGTGCGGGCTTGGTCGGCCATTGCGCGGGTGATTGCCTGGCGGATCCACCACGTGGCGTACGTCGAGAACTTGAAGCCCTTGGTGTAGTCGAACTTCTCGACGGCGCGGATGAGCCCGAGGTTTCCCTCCTGGATCAGATCCAGGAACTGCATCCCGCGACCCGTGTAGCGCTTTGCCAATGACACGACAAGGCGGAGGTTGGCGCCGAGAAGGTGTGACTTCGCGCGCTGTCCGTCGCGGGCAACCCACTGAAGGTCAAGGCCCAGCTGACCAGTTCTCTCAGACGGCGACATCTGCGCGAGCTTGTCTTCAGCGAAGAGGCCGGCCTCGATGCGCATCGCCAGCTCGACTTCTTGCTCCGCGTTCAGCAGCGGAACTTTACCGATCTGCTTGAGGTAGTCCTTGACGGGGTCAGCCGTCGCACCGGTGATCTGGGTGGAGTAGACCGGCACATCTTCATCGTCACTCGACGAGATGACGATCGCGCCGGTGGGCAGAGGTTCAGTGAACGCCGGCTTGGTGCTCTCTTCTTCTTCGTCTTCTTCTGCTGGGGGTGCTTCTTCCGCTTCTGCGACAGGATCAGCAGCCTTGCGGCCACGCTTCGCGGGAGCCTTTGCCGCAGCTTTCGCAGGAGCCTTCGCGGCTGCCGCAACTTCGACGTCGTCATCGACCTTCTTGGTCGCAGCCTTCTTCGCGGGGGCCTTCTTAGCCGCAGTCTTCGCAGGAGTGCGCTTTGCGGGAGCCTTGCGAGCGGGCGCCGGAGCTGTGTCGACAGCGTCCTGTTCGGTGTCCGTCGCAGCCTTTTGGGCAGTTGTCTTCGCGCCTGGAGTCACGTTTCGCCTTTCACCGACGGGCACGAGCCGCACGCCCTCGGTATTCTTCGGACACTAGTAAGACCCTTGTCAAGTCCTCAGCCTCGCGCGGAACGCGAATCTCTCGGATTGACAACGGGTCAGAGTGTCTATTGTCTCACACATGTGCGGCACCTCTTGCAATTTCGCCGCCGTTGTGCATTTTGTCTCTCGCGAAGTCTTGGCGAGAGCACGCCATGGTGTGAAACACGCAGCGCGACGCGAAGATTCCCTATAGTCCGCGCTTGTCTTCTTCGCTGGGCGGGCGTGATGCCAGAAAACGCTCCAACTCGGCGCCGAGCTCGTCAGCGCTGGGGAGGTCGCCCGTGTGAATAATCGGCGTCGCATCGGTCGACCCTGCCATGTAGGCGTCGTAGCGGTCTTCCAGCCCCGAAACCATGCGCGAAAGCTCTTCGTTGTCTTTGATCTGATCGCCTACCTTCGCGAGATAGTCACGGTTCGCCTCGCGCAGGTCATCGCCTGCGAATACGAGCCCGGTTGCGATGGCAAGGCTGTCAAGGGCGGCCATCGCAGCCGCGGGATAGTCACTCTCGGCGAGATAATGCGGCACGAGCAGCGCGAACCCCGCTACCTCATTGCCCGCCTCAGCCAAGCGCAACTCGAGTAGGTGTGCCGCTGTCGCGGGCACTTGAGTGTGAGGCTGCCACACTGAGTGCGCTTTGGTCAGCTCCTTGCGCGTGCCGCTGACAGTCGTGCCGATTGGCCGGGTGTGAGGCACTGGCATCGGAATGGCGTGCACCCAGGTCGTCGACGAAGTTTCGTAGGCGCCTGCGAAATCCACAACAGCATCAGTAAACGCATCCCAGCCGAAGTCTGGTTCGTAGCCGCCAAGCAACAAGAAGGGTTGCCCCAAAGTGTCGTGTACGAGCGACAGCTCGAGACGTGGCGCACGGTAGTCGGTGAGATGGTCCTGGTCGAAAGAAATCATCGGACGTCGAGCTCGGTAGTCAAGTAGAGCGTCGTTTGAGAACACCGAGACGGGGGTGCCGTCGAGCTCATCACGCATGTAATCGAGAGTTTGACTCACCGCGTTGCCTGCATCGGCGAAACCGGTGAGGGTGATGATGAGAGGAAGGCCGGCGGGTACCGGCGGTGCCGAACTTGCGCGTTCAAAGATGGGACCGGACGAAGGCATATCACCATCGTACGAGGCGTCGTGTGTGAGCGGGTCGGGCACGTCCCGCTCACAGCGAACACATCGTCTCTAGGATGGAGTTCATGTCGTACCCCGACCTTGAATATTCGACCGAGTCCATACGAGACACTGATGCCGATGCGATCGTGCTCGCACTTCCGCCGCTCGACACCGATCCGGCTCCTGACCTGAGCGATTGGCCAGGGCTTGTCCAGGCACTGAAAGCCATCGGTTTCACCGGTGCGCCAGGCGTGATGGTGCGTGCGTACGCGCCTGACGTCACCACATTGCCTCTTGCTGTTGTTGGTACGGGATCAGATCCGGATGCGGATAAGATCCGCGACAGCGTGGGCGCGGCGCTTCGCGCACTTGTCGGTTTCGACAAAGTTGCGCTCGCTTTTCCCCTCGCCGACGACGCGCTCTGGCCCGCCGCAGCAGAAGGCGCAGCACTGGGCGGATACCGCTTCGACGGCTACAAGAAGACTGTCAAGAAGTCACGCGCATCTCACGTCACCTTGCACCTGTTGAGTGTTCCCGAGGACGCCGATAGGGGCCGCGTGCTCGCGACTGCTGACGCCGTCGCGCTCGTTAAAGATCTCGTCGCGACGCCTGCCGAATGGCTCGGCCCTGCCGATTTCGCCGAGCGTGCGGCGCAGAGCGTTGCAGACCTGGATGTTTCTGTACAGGTATTTGATGAGGCGGCCCTTGAGGAGGGCGGTTTCGGCGGGATTCTCGGTGTCGGGCAAGGTTCCGACCGCCCGCCGCGGCTGGTGCGATTGGAGTACGCGCCAGCAGCCGCCGACCGCCATGTCTCGCTCGTTGGCAAGGGCATCACCTTCGACACCGGTGGACTTTCTCTCAAGCCTGCGTCGGGCATGGTCGGGATGAAATATGACATGTGCGGCGCTGCGACGGTGCTCGCGGTGTTGCGTGCCGTGGCCACAGTCCAGGCACCGGTCAAAGTCACCGCATGGCTATGCATCGCCGACAACATGCCGTCGGGCCGTGCTACTCGCCCGGGTGACGTGCTGCGCATCGCAGATGGCACCACTGTTGAGGTGCTCAATACTGATGCCGAAGGACGACTGGTACTGGCTGATGGCCTTGTTGCAGCGAGCCGCGAGCAGCCCGACCTGATCGTTGATGTCGCCACCTTGACCGGTGCGGTGACCGTTGCGCTCGGCACGAGGCACGCGGGCGTCATGGGCGACGACGCTGCGGTCGCCAACTATTTGAAAGCCGCAGCCGACGTGAATGAATTGGCGTGGCAGTTGCCGCTTCCCGATCACATGGTTGACGAACTCGACTCACCGATTGCAGATATGCAGAACGCGAAGATCGGCGATCCTGCTGGCGGAACGATGTTCGCGGGATTGTTTCTGCGCCACTTTGTCGGACGAGTGGGCGGTCAAGACGACGCACCGCGTATCCCCTGGGTGCACGTTGACATCGCCGGTGTCGGCATGAATAAGGGTGCAGGCTTCGGGTTTACCGACAAAGGTGCCACTGGAGCATCGGTGCGAACCCTCATTCAGTTCGTCACCGGAGCAGCGAGCTGATGGCAGAGCACATCTTCGACGTCGTGATTCTGGGCGGCGGAAGCGGTGGCTATGCGGCCGCGATTCGCTCAGTGGAGCTTGGCAAATCCGTCGCCTTGATCGAGAAGGACAAATTGGGTGGAACGTGCCTGCATCGCGGTTGCATCCCCACAAAAGCACTTCTTCACTCCGCTGAGGTTGCTGACTCGGCTCGTTCCGCGGCAGACGTAGGGGTGCGAGCCACATTCGATGGAATCGACCCGCAAGCAGTGCGCGCGTATCGCGAAGGAATTGTTGCGAAGAAGTTCTTCGGGCTGGAAAACCTCATCAAAGCTCGGGGCATCACTGTGATCGCCGGCGAAGGGCGCCTCGTTTCTGCGACGTCCGTAGGCGTCGGTGAAGACGTCTATCACGGCACCGACGTCGTTCTGGCTACCGGATCACAGAGCCGATCGCTGCCAGGGATTGATATCGACGGGCGCATTCTCACCAGCGAACAGGCGTTGGCGTTAGACGAGATTCCGCAGTCTGTCGTCATCCTTGGCGGCGGTGTTATCGGCGTGGAATTTGCCAGTGTGTGGCGGTCATTCGGTGTCGATGTGACCATCATCGAGGCGTTAGATCATCTCGTTCCGAACGAAGACCTCGCATCGAGCAAGGCACTCGAACGAGCGTTCCGCCGTCGCGGTATCAAATCCTCTCTCGGGGTGCGTTTTGCATCATGCACCCAGACCGCCGACGCGGTTTCGGTGACGCTCGAAAACGGCCAAGAATTTGCGGCAGACTACCTTTTGGTGGCAGTCGGTCGAGGCCCGGTCACTGCCGGTCTTGGCTTTGAAGAAGTCGGTGTCACGCTGGATCGCGGGTTCGTCGTCACAGATGAGCGCCTGCGCACGGGCATCGACCACCTTTGGGCGGTGGGCGACATCGTTCCCGGCTTGCAGCTCGCTCATCGCGGGTTCCAGCAGGGCATACTCGTTGCCGAACAGATTGCCGGTCTCACTCCCCCACTGGTCGCGGACGTGAACATCCCGAAAGTCACATACTCGCATCCCGAGGTCGCTTCGGTGGGCTTTACCGAGGCTCAAGCTATTGCAGATCACGGCTCAGACCAGGTTGCGTCTTTCGAGTACAACCTGGCAGGCAACGGCAAGAGTCATATTCTCGGCACCGCCGGGATAGTCAAGGTCGTTCGAATCAAGGATGGACCCGTGCTCGGTGTGCATATGGTTGGCGATCGCGTTGGCGAACTCATTTCTGAGGCGCAGCTCGTGGTTGGTTGGGAAGCTCATCCTGAAGACATCGCACCGTTTATCCACGCGCATCCGACCCAAAACGAGGCACTAGGAGAGGCATTCTTGGCTCTCTCAGGCAAACCGCTTCACGCGATCTGACGTTCATGGTCGCAGTCGTCACTAAGCTAGAAAAGAATTCCATCTTGAAGGAGACATCGTCATGAGCACTTCCGTGGTCCTCCCCGCTCTCGGAGAGAGCGTTACTGAGGGAACGGTCACCCGCTGGCTCAAGCAGGTCGGCGACACGATCGAGGTGGACGAGGGACTCCTCGAGATCTCCACTGACAAGGTCGACACCGAAATCCCGTCACCTGTCAGCGGCGTAATCGAAGAAATCCTCGTCCAAGAGGATGAGACCGTCGAGGTCGGTGCCGTCCTCGCGAAGATCGGAGACGGCTCGGGAGCTTCCGAAGCGCCCGCTGAGTCGGCACCCGCTGAGTCGGCACCCGCTGAGTCGGCACCCGCTGAAGAAGCGCCCGCAGAGGCCGCGTCCGCTCAAGCGGCGCCTGCTGAACCTGCGCCTGCGCAGGCAGCTCCGGCCGCGTCTGGTGGCAAGGACGTGGTGTTGCCCGAGCTCGGCGAGAGCGTCACTGAGGGCACTGTAACCCGTTGGCTTAAGCAGGTCGGCGACGACGTCGCTGTCGATGAGCCATTGCTTGAGATTTCTACCGACAAGGTTGATACCGAGATCCCCTCACCGATCGCAGGGGTGCTTCAAGAAATCGCTGTCGGCGAAGACGAGACCGTTGAGGTCGGTGCTGTTCTCGCGCGCATTGGTGATTCGGCGCCCGTAGCGCAGTCCGAACCCGAGGCCGCGCCGGAACCTGAACCGAAGCCCGAGCCGGCGCCTGAGCCCGCTGCGAAGCCCGAGCCCGCTGCGAAGCCCGAGCCAAAGCCTGAGCCCGCTGCCCCAAGTGCTGCTCCTGCCGCGGCTGCGCTTACCGACGACTCAGAAACCGTCGCGTATGTGACGCCGCTGGTGCGTCGACTGGCGCAACAGCAGAATGTCGATCTTGCTTCCGTCACCGGAACCGGCGTGGGGGGGCGTATTCGTAAGGAAGACGTTCTCAAGGCTGCGGAAGCAGCGTCTGCGCCCGCCGCGGCTGCTGCCGCGCCGAGTGCTCCCGAACCGGCACCGCTTGAGGTCTCACCGTTGCGTGGCACCACACAGCCCATGTCGAGATTGCGCAAGGTTCTTGCCGAGCGCGCTGTGGCTTCGATGCAGTCGACGGCGCAGCTGACCACGGTTGTTGAAGTTGACGTCACAAAGTTGGCCAACTTCCGCGACGAGGTAAAGGGCGACTTCCTCTCAAAGACAGGCGACAAGCTGTCGTTCCTCCCCTTCTTCGCGCTGGCTGCCGCTGAAGCACTTCAGGCGTTCCCGATCGTCAACTCCACCGTTGACGGAGATAAGATCGTTTACCCTGCGAGCGAGAACCTCTCGATCGCGGTCGACACCGAGCGCGGCCTGCTCACGCCCGTTTTGCGCGATGCAGCTACGAAGAACCTCGCCGAGATCGCTCACGAGATTGCTGATCTCGCGGCCCGCACGCGTGACAACAAGTTGAAGCCCGACGAACTTGGTGGCGGTACGTTCACACTCACCAACACCGGTTCGCGTGGCGCGCTGTTCGATACCCCCGTGGTGTTCTTGCCGCAGACAGCAATCCTCGGCACAGGAATTGTCGTGAAGCGTCCCGGCGTGGTGTCGGTCGATGGAAAGGACGCTATCTCGGTGCGTTCCTACGTCTATCTGGCGCTCTCGTACGACCACCGTGTCATCGATGGTTCGGATGCAGCGCGTTTCCTCGGCGCTGTGAAGGCACGCCTTGAGGCAGCTTCATTCCGGGGTTCTCTCGGAATCTAGTCACCGTATGAATGGCTACTGCTCGGCGTCGTACACGTCGCGCAGTAGCCATTCATCGTTTCTTAGCTCGACAACAACGATTTGCGGTTCGCCGTCAGCGCGTGGTGCTACCCGAACGACGGCGACTCCCCCATACTCATCGATGAGCGTTTGAGTGCGTTGGTCGGAAGTTTGATCGATCACGCCGGCTGGCTGCAATAGTCCACTATTGACTGCAAAGGCGCTTTCGCAGGCTTCGTCCCCCTCGCAGCTGGCTCGTCGAGTGAGCAGCGTGTCGACGGCCATGGTGATGTCGGCATCGGAGCGTGCGTCAGTAGTCTCTGCCGTTTCGGCCCCAGCGCTGTCGAGCGCCGGGATGTCGCTCGGCGAATCGTTCGGATCCGAACCGTTCGATGTCGTCGTAGCAGTGCTCTCTGATGGCAGCTCAGCTGTCGCTGGATCTCCATCTTCCGAGGGCCACAAGAGCCCCCCAGCGAGCACCACTGTGGTGACCGCTGCCGCGACCAGCCAGGGTGCGCGTTTGCTGCTCATCTGGCGAGACCGCGTGAGCCAGCGCCAGACCGCGGTGGTTGCGCGCGAGAATGTGTCGGCGAGGTCTGCGTCGACATGGCGCGCGAGGCGATCAGTGAGTCCGCGTGAGCGCGGCATCAAAATCTCATCGAAGGTATTGGCTGTGTGGCTAGCCAGATCTCTCGCTGTGCGCGTGCTCCTGAGTGCAGAGGTCGCAAGTGGGCTTGGCTCGGCAATCGTGAAGAACAGCTCTTCGGCGCGTTCGTATTCACGCACATTGTCGACTGCGCCGCTGAGCGCGGCAAGTGCCTCCGTCCACACCGGGCCCGACGCATCGTCTTCTGTGATGTCGTGAATGAGCGAGAGCGACTTCGCTCTTGCTTCATCCGTGGATGAGCCGGTGGCCAGCACCGGTCGACCAGATGGCGTGAGCCACCACTGACCGAAGACAGCGCCGCTGCCCGTCACCTCGCTCAGTCCGCGTGTGACACTGACGGCGAGAGTCACCCGTTCCCCCTTCGACAGCCCCGCGCCGATGTTCCGGCGGCGTGCAACGAAGTCCTCGACACGCTCGGTGAGTGCAGGCAGTGCCACGTCGTGACCGTCGCTGCGCCTCACGATCGCAAGCGGTGCGACAAGGTGGCCACCGGGATCAGCAGACCACCCGTCCCATCGCGCAGGTAAAGACTGAGCGTCGACAAGCACGCACGTGTCCCCTGACGCCACGGTGGTGAGCATTCCTTCGAACGGAGCGTCATCGGCCGCTCGCACGGGTCTGATGCTGCGATATGGCACGCTCAACGCGGTGCGAGGCGTCGATGAGCTGGTAGGCATATCGGTCATCACCCCACACTCGCTACTGCCCAATGTGATCCGGTCGCAATGAGACGAGCTGTGCGCAATCCGCGAACGCGGAGTATCGGGGAGGAGTGGAACGGCGCGGCGACAAAGTAGGCTGTAGTTCATGTCCAGCCGCAGTTCAGTTCCCGAGAAGCGTCCCGGTTTCTTCTCTCAGCTTCGTACGCTCTACTCGTTCACTCAGAAGTCATTCCGGTGGCTCCCCTTCTTGCTGATCGCGATCATCCTGATTGGCATCGCTGCCGGCGTCGGGGTCGGCTTTTTGATTCCGCCTGTCGCCGTGTGGAGCCTGATCTTGTGGGGTGTCACCGGTCTCATGCTCGGAATTCTTGGCGCGCTCACGACGATGACGCGACTGTCCACACACGCGATGTACCGAAAGATCGACGGTATGCCCGGGGCAACTGGACATGTGCTCTCCACGTCTCTGGGTCGCAAATGGCAGGCCAGCGAGGCTCCTGTCGGGGTCAACCCCAAGACGCAGGAGGCGGTATATCGCACAGTCGGCCGCGGTGGCGTAGTGATCGTCGGTGAAGGAAATCGAAGCCGACTCACGAGGCTTATCGGAGACGAGCGCTCGAAGGTGAAGCGCGTCGCATCGGGTGTTCCGGTCACTGTGTTCTATGTCGGACACGGGGAAGACGAGGTGACGATCGCAAAGCTTGCATCCGCCATCAAATCTCTTCCCAAGGCAATCGATCGAACCACCATGGCCGCGGTGATCAAGCGTATAGATTCGGTGTCTCAATCGAAGTCTTCGTTGCCGATCCCCAAGGGCATCGACCCGACGAAGGCTCGTGCCCCGCGACCTCGTTGAGCGCTAGTCGCTGATCTCAGCGAGACGCATGGGTATATGCGGAATATCGTCTTCGATGAACGACTCCCCCGCTTGCGTGAATCCAAAGCGGCCATACCACTCGCCCAGATGCGTTTGTGCGTCGAGCACTATGGGCGCACCGGGACGAAGTTCGGCACATCGTCCAATCGCAAGGCGCATCAGGCGCGCCGAGTGCCCGCGTCCGCGTGCCGCTGGTGATGTTGCAACACGTCCGATGCGCATCTCTGTTGGTTCGGGCAGGATGCGGAGTGTCGATACCACCTGGCCGGAGTCCTCGATCCAGGCAAGTTCTGCGCCCGCCTCGATGTCTCGTCCGTCCAGCTCCGCGTAGGCCGCCTGTTGTTCGACAACAAAGGTGCTCACGCGAAGCCACAGAATGCGATAGAGAATCTGTGGGTCGATGTCAGCAACCGGGGCGCAATGAATAGCGATGGGCACCCCTCGACGGTACGGCATCGCGCGACAGGGCTCAGCGCGCCTGGTAGATCGACCCGGCACACTCACCTCGCACAACTCACGCAGGCTTCGCATGACACCCTGGGATGGGAAACAACCCGAGTATGAACAACGATGGAGGTGGGCCGTGAGAGCACCTTTGGCCTTGCTCCATGTTGCCATGGTGGTATCTCTCGCGCTGACGTCGGGCACCGCGGCGATGGCGCAGGTCTCCGATGACGCAGAAACAGTCACACCGACGCCAGGTATCGCTGCGACGGCGACACCTGTGCCAGAAATTGCCGAAACCGCTGAGCCCGACCCGACGCCGACGGTGCTGGAGACCCCCACGCCCGTAGTCACACCGACACCCACCGCGACGGCCGAGCCGACGCCGACCGCGACGGCGACAGCCGAGCCGACGCCCACCGCGACGCCTACGGCGAGCCCGACGCCCACCGCGACACCCGCCCCCGCGGTTGTGCCTGCGGTTCCACCTTCAGTGGCTACCTCGACCACATCGTGGCTCACGGTGCTTATCGCAGTGGGGGTGCTCGCCGCAGCGCTGATCATCTTCATCGTTCTCGTACGCCGTACGCCGCGGCTGGCACCGACAGCGTTCGTTGCCATGGACTCAGAGACCAAGGACGAGTCGGCAACAGTGGTCGTTGACGCCATGGCAGCAATGGGACAGGCCATGGTCGATAGTGGCTACTCAGTAGGAATGGTTCGCACCGCGATCGTGGAGATCGCCGCGGTGAACGGACACCCCGAAGCGGAGGTGATTGTTCTGCCGACCGCGTTGATGCTCACGCTCGATGACGACGGTCGCGCCATCACGAGGGTCGTCAGCGCAGGAGACTCGACCTTTCTGCTGCATCAGGTCGCGGCGGTAGATGCGCTCGTGCAGCGTGCACGTGTGCAGCAAGGCGCCGCGTCACAGCTGGCTGACGATGTGGCGAGAATCCGTCTCATGTCGCCGCCGTTCACTCATCTTCAGCGCGTGGTTGCTTACTCGGCGTTATCAGCGGGAATCTCTGTCTTATTGGGCGCATCATGGCTGGGCGTGCTTCTCGCAGTACTTCTCGGCGTCGCCGTCGGACTGCTGCTGCTATTTGCTGAGCAAGTGCCGAATAGCTATCGCGTGCTTGTCAACGTTGCTGCCGCATTTGCAGTCGGTGTCGTGGTGCTTCTGGTTGCGCGAACCTCGGCAGACATAGGCGTGGTGGCGACGGCGATCGCTCCCCTGGTCATTCTGCTGCCGGGAGGCCTACTCACCACGGCGGTTATCGAACTCGCGACAGGCCACATTATGTCGGGCGCTGCCAGAGCAGCGGCCGGAGCGATGCGCTTGCTGCTCTTAGCGGTCGGCATGGTCGCGGCTGCTGCGCTGATCGGAGTGCCCTCTTTCACGCTCGACGGCGACGCTTCCGGCATGAACTCGCTCGCGCCATGGATCGCAGTTGCGGTGTTCGGCATCGGGATATCTGTGTATCAATGTGCAGACCGATCCTCAATTCTTTGGATACTGCTGGTGTTGTATGTCGCCTACGGTGCTCAGGTTCTCGGCGACATCTTCTTCGGCGGTGTGCTGTCTGCGCTCATCGGCGCAGTCGCGATGGTGCCTGTCGCCGTCGCCGTCGCGCGACAGCGCACCGGTCCACCCGCCATCGTGAGCTTCTTGCCGGCTTTCTGGCTACTCGTGCCCGGGGCGCTCGGGCTGGCAGGGGTGGCGGCGGTGCTGGGCGGCGACTCGAGCGGTGTCGACACGATCGTCACTACGGTCGCCACGATGATCTCGATCGCCTTGGGTGTGCTGATCGGCTTGGCGCTTACGAACATTCCGCGCCACATGCGCAGTGACCGCGAAGGCCATGAACTCACTGATTCACGCGCACCAAATGATGTCATCGCCCCGGCGGGCGAGCGTCACGCGACGGATGAACTCTAACTAGCGCCGATTCGCATTCAGCGCCGTACGAGAACAGTGCCTGCGAGCTTGTCGTGGAAGCCTCTGTGATCGGCATCCCACACAACGGCCGGAATGACAACAATGAGCAGCAACGTGCGCACGATAGGCCGCCAGAGTCCGACCCATGCGCCATCAACCCGTCTGAGCGTGAGTCCAAACAGACGGTGACCAGGACTCGACTGCATCGTCGGTAGAAAGAGCACCTGAAGTACGGCAAACACAATCAACGGATAGAACAGGGTTATCCCCGCGTCGGTCGGCAGGGCGAACTGGTCGTACCCGAAGAATGTGGCGATGATCGTCGCCGCAATATAGTCGACAAACAGAGCACCTACGCGGCGTCCAAGCTTTCCGATCGAACCGCGTCCGTCCTTTGGTAGTCCCAGACGTTCGCCGGGAAATGTCTCAGGACTCGCGCTCATGCGACAAGAGTACCCAGGCCCCTGTAACATGCACGAAACAATGTGGTCACTGGTGGGCAACGCCTTACCGGTACCTTTCACGAAGGTCCGCGTTTAGCGCGGAGATCCCGAAGCCCTACCTCTGGAGCGTTAATGTTCAAAGATTCATCCGAGGTCCTGAAGTACATCAAGGACGAGGACGTCAAATTCCTCGACATCCGTTTTACGGATCTTCCTGGTGTGCAGCAGCACTTCAACATTCCCGCATCGTCTGTCGATGAAGAGTTCTTCACGGTCGGTCAGCTGTTCGATGGGTCGTCGATCCGCGGCTTCGCCAACATCCACGAGTCGGACATGCAGCTCATCCCTGATGTCACGACGGCGTACCTTGACCAGTTCCGCGACGCGAAGACGCTCGTTATGATCTTCGACATCTACAACCCGCGCAACGGAGAGATCTACCACAAGGACCCGCGCCAGGTTGCCAAGAAGGCCGAGAAGTACCTCGAGTCGACGGGTATCGCAGACACTGCGTTCTTCGCGCCCGAGGCCGAGTTCTACATCTTCGATGACGTGCGCTTCGAGGTCAAGCAGAACTCCAGCTTCTACTCGGTTGACTCCGAAGAAGGTGCGTGGAACTCAGGCCGCGCAGAAGAAGGCGGAAACCTCGGAAACAAGACCCCCTACAAGGGCGGCTACTTCCCGGTCAGCCCCGTCGACAAGACTGCAGACCTCCGCGACGACATCACGCTCAAGCTGATTGAAGCTGGTTTCATTCTCGAGCGTTCGCACCACGAAGTCGGTACCGGCGGTCAGCAGGAGATCAACTACCGTTTCGACACCATGGTGCACTCGGCCGATGACATCCTGAAGTTCAAGTACATCGTCAAGAACACCGCCGAGCTGTGGGGCAAGTCCGCGACCTTCATGCCTAAGCCGCTGTTCGGCGACAACGGTTCTGGTATGCACGTGCACCAGTCGCTCTGGCTTGACGGAAAGCCGCTCTTCTACGACGAGCAGGGCTATGGCGGTCTCTCCGATACCGCGCGTTGGTACATCGGCGGCCTGCTGAAGCACGCTGCGTCGGTGCTCGCGTTCACGAACCCGACGATCAACTCCTACAAGCGTCTGGTCAAGGGCTACGAGGCCCCGGTCAACCTGGTCTACTCGGCTGGTAACCGTTCGGCGGCAATTCGCATCCCGATCACGGGTAGCAACCCCAAGGCGAAGCGCATTGAGTTCCGCGCGCCGGATGCTTCGGGTAACCCGTACTTGGCCTTCGCCGCCCAGCTGATGGCTGGTCTCGACGGAATCAAGAACCGCATCGAGCCGCACGAGCCTGTTGACAAGGACCTCTACGAGTTGCCTCCGGAGGAAGCCAAGAACATTCCTCAGGTTCCCAACTCGTTGCTCGATTCGCTTGAGGCGCTTCGTGAAGACCACGAGTTCCTGCTCGCTGGAAACGTCTTCACACCTGAACTCATCGAGACGTGGATCGAGTACAAGATCGAGAACGAAATCAAGCCGATCGCAGCTCGTCCCCACCCGTTCGAGTTTGAACTGTATTACGGCGTCTGATTTAGACCGCTGAACAATGGGCCCCGGGAAACCGGGGCCCATTGTTGTGTTCACTATCCGTAAAAGAGCTTCTCGAATACACGACGTGATCGACGTGCGGTCGCGAGGTAATCTTCCTCAACGCGCGTAGCAGAGCGCGGCGGGTAGCCCAGCAGTCGACCGATGCCATCAAGTCTTTTGCGATCAGCTGGTAGCACATCGCTGGTCTGGCCTGACAGCAACGTATTCGCTGAGCGTAGCCGGCTCGACAGCCGCCACGCTTCGCCGAGTCGTTGCGCAGCAATCTCGGGAATGAGCCCCGCAGCACTCGCTGCCTCTAGCGTCGCTTGCGTTGAGGTCGTGCGCAGCTCCGGGTGGTCGTGACCGTGCTCGAGCTGAATAATCTGACACAACCACTCGACGTCACTGAGGGTCCCCGGGCCGAGCTTCAGATGGCGCGAGGGGTCTACGCCTTGCGGCAGCCGTTCATTCTCGACTCGTGCCTTGATGCGCTTGATTTCGCGCAGGCTCTGCGGGTCGACCGCGGCAGGGTAACGCACTTGGTCAGCCAGCTCCATGAACGCGGTGATCAGCTTGACGCTCCCCGCTACGCCACGAGCGCGTAGGAGCGCCTGCGCTTCCCAAGAGAGTGACCAACGGCGGTAGTACTCGGCGTAGGAATCCAACGATCGCACGATCGGACCATTGCGGCCCTCGGGTCGAAGATCTGCGTCAAGATCCAACGGCAGCCGGTGATCTTCCGAGTGCTTGCGAAGCTCAGCGACGATCTTTGTTGAAAGCGAGTGAGCGCGCTCAGCAGAAACGTCGTTCGCTCGGTAGACGTACATCACGTCGGCATCCGAGCCGAAGCCGAGTTCTGCACCCCCGAACCGGCCCATCGCGATGATGGAGAAATCCAACGAATCGTCTTCGGGCGGAACCACTTCACGTCGCACAGCGCGCAGCGTCGCCTGAATGGTCACGTCGGTGATGGTTGTGAGCGCGGCCGCGACTTCTTCGATCGTGATGTCACCGCCAATACCTGCCATGGCGGTGCGCAGTAGCTCACGCCGACGCAGCGCGCGCACTGCTCGCATAGCGTCGTCGATGCGAGTGTGGCGCGTCTGGATCGCACGCGCCTCTTGCTGCAACGCCGCTCCCGTGCGGGGTCGAAGTGCCGCCGGATCGTCTAGCCACGCGGCCGACTCCGGTATCCACTCCATCAGCTCACCGACGTAATGCGATCCCGATAGAGCGTGCGAGAGCGACTCTGCTGCGCCCGAGGAATCCCGAAGCATTCGCAAGAACCAATGGGTATCACCGAGTCTTTCGCTCAACCGTCTGAAGGCGATAAGGCCATAGTCAGGATCGACGCCGTCCGCAAACCAACGGATCATCACGGGCATGAGGTGGCGCTGAATGGTCGCCTTGCGGCTGAGGCCGGTGGTGAGCGCGGCAATATGGCGGAGCGCACCTGCAGGATCCACAAACCCGATTGCCGCCAGGCGATCGCGAGCCTGGTCAGTGGACAGGACTCGTTCTTCTGCCGGCAGAGATGCCACCGCAGACAGCAACGGTCGGTAAAACAGCCGCACGTGTATCTCACGTACCTCGCGTTTGACTCGCTCCCACTGATCCCAGATCTGTGGGCCTGTCTCGGCAAGTTTGGTGGCACGTGCAAGTATTCGCAGGTCGCTGCGATCCTCGGGCATCAAATGGGTCCGACGCAGGTGACGCAGCTGCACGCGGTGCTCAAGCAGGCGCAGAAAACGATAGTGATCCGAGAATGTGGATGCTTCAGTGCGTCCGATATACCCCTGTGCGACCAGCGAGTCAAGTGCATCCAAAGTGCCACGTTGTCGAATGCGCTCATCTGACAGGCCATGCACGAGTTGCAGGAGCTGCACCGTGAACTCGATGTCTCGAATGCCCCCGGGCCCGAGTTTGATCTGCAGTGGCACCTCTTCGCGAGGGATGTGTTCCGTTACCCGCTCTCGCATCCGTTGCACGTTGTCAACGAAGTTCTCGCGTGCAGCGCTGGTCCAAATCTTTGGCTGAACGGCATCGACGTACGCCGCCCCCAGCGCAGCATCCCCCGCGATGGGACGCGCCTTGAGAAGTGCTTGAAACTCCCAGCCCTTCGCCCATCGGTCGTAGTAGGCCAGATGGGAGTCAAGGGTGCGCACGAGGGCGCCTTGCTTGCCCTCGGGGCGCAGATTCGCGTCGACTTCCCACAGCGGAGGTTCGATCTCGATACTCGACACGCCTCGCATCGTCTGCAGCGCCAGCCGCGTGGCAATATCGACAATCCTGCTTTGCCCCAGCGCCTCTTCGGCCTCAGAATCTGCGCCGGCAACGAAGATTACGTCGACGTCGCTGATGTAGTTCAGTTCGCGGGCACCGGTCTTGCCCATTCCGATGATCGATAGCTGTGTGGCCGCGACGTCATCGCGCGGGAACAGCCCAACGCCCGCTGCTCCCCCAGACACTCGCGTACGAGCCACACACAGCGAAGCTTCCAAAGCGGCGCCGGCCGCATCTGCCAGTCGTGAGGCGACCCCCGCGATCTCGTTAATGGGAGAGTCGCTCAACAGGTCGTACGCTGCGATCTGAGCGAGGATACGCCGGTACCGCACGCGTAGCGCAACCCACGAGGTCTCAGAGCCGTCGGGGGCGAAGCCGTCTTTCGCCCCCACAGACTCAAGCATCGAGGCAAGCAGGTCTTCGGAGCTAGGGAGCGCGCCAAAGGTGTGGATCTGATTGATCTCTTCGGGATGCCTCAGATAGAACTCACCGAAGCCGGTAGATGCTCCCAGCAACGCCCAGAGCGTTCGCCATCCGAGGGTGCTCTGCTTCAAGGCGCGCACCGGAGCAGCGTCCCGTCGGACAATCGATACGAGCGCGCTGATCGCCCCGTCTGGGTCTGCCGCGACGCTGACGTCGCTGAGCAGTTCGTCGCGTGTCAGCCCGGTTTCAGCGCTGAGCTCTTCGAGATACTCGTCCGCATCTCGAAGATCGCCGAATCCGAGCCGTGCCAGTGGTGTGAGTGAAGAGCCGGGGCGTTCGCTGGGAGCCATACGTCAGTCGCGTGGCGTCAGAGCATCTCAAGGTTGCTCTTGAGCTCGAACGGGGTCACCTGCGAACGATATGCCTGCCACTCCTGGCGCTTGTTCAGCAGCACGTAATTGAACACTTGCTCGCCGAGCGTTTCGGCGACCAGTTCTGACTCCTGCATCAGTTCGAGAGCATGGTCAAGGCTCGCCGGCAGTGGATCGTAGCCGAGCGCGCGACGCTCTGAGTCGGTGAGAGACCAGACGTTGTCTTCTGCCTCGGGCGGGAGCTCGTACTCTTCTTCAATTCCCTTGAGGCCCGCTGCTAAGAGAAGCGCGTACGCGAGATAGGGGTTGGCGGCTGAGTCGAGCCCACGGTACTCGACGCGCGACGATCCACCCTTGTTGGGCTTGTACATCGGTACACGCACGAGCGCGGAACGGTTGTTGTGGCCCCAGCAGATGAAGCTCGGGGCCTCGTCGCCGCCCCAAAGTCGCTTGTACGAGTTCACAAATTGGTTGGTAACCGCCGCAATTTCGCCAGCGTGCTTCAACAGCCCTGCGATGAATTGGCGTCCAACCTTCGAAAGCTGGTATTCGCCACTCTCGTCGTAAAACGCATTGACATCGCCCTCGAAGAGCGACATGTGGGTGTGCATACCGCTACCCGGCTTGCCGCCCAAAGGCTTGGGCATAAACGTCGCATAGACGCCTTGTTCGATCGCAACTTCTTTGATGACCGTGCGGAAGGTCATGATGTTGTCGGCAGTAGCGAGCGCATCTGCGTAGCGAAGGTCGATCTCGTTCTGGCCCGGACCACCCTCGTGGTGGCTGAACTCCACCGAGATGCCCAAGTCTTCGAGCATGCGCACTGAGCGACGTCGGAAGTCGTGCGCCGTTCCGCCAGGCACGTTGTCGAAGTAGCCGGCCGAGTCCACCGGCTGTGGGCCTTCGGGTCCGTATGACGACGACTTCAGAAGGTAGAACTCGATCTCAGGGTGCGTATAGAAGGTGAAGCCGGCGTCGGCCGCTTTCGCCAGGGCACGCTTCAGCACATGACGCGGATCAGCAACTGCCGGTTGACCGTCGGGCGTAGTGATGTCGCAGAACATACGACCGGTGGGATCGATTTCACCGCGCCACGGAAGCGTCTGAAACGTCGTCGGGTCTGGATGGGCGAGCAGATCGGATTCGTATGACCGAGTGAGTCCCTCGATGGCAGAGCCATCAAAGCCGAGGCCCTCTGTGAAGGCACCTTCGACTTCCGCCGGGGCGATCGCCACCGATTTCAAGGTGCCGATCACGTCTGTGAACCACAGACGAACGAACTTGACTCCTCGCTCTTCGATTGTCCTCAGAACGAAGTCACGCTGCTTGTCCATCGCATCCTCTCCAGTGCCGGGCGCGGCCTTAGCCAGACTACTGGTCGCGCGTTACGAAACCTGACAATCAGGCAGAACCCCAGTTGTCTTCTTTTGACTCCTCGTCAGCCCACGCGCGCGAGCGCGCTTTCAGAGTTTCAGGAGCTGCCGCTGCTTCTTCGGCGGTATCGAACGGGCCAGCGCGGTCAATGGCGGGCGATTCGAAGCCCTTTTCGACCTCGCCGGTTTTCATGTTGTACCAATACTTCTCGTTGTCACCGGTCATCGTGGATCTCCTCCAATGAAGCGGGTTCCCGCCGTTGTTGTCATCCTAACGACCCGCGTTCAACCGATGGGGCCCTCGCTCGATAGGCTTGCAATATGGCATCTCAGGAGACCCGCGCGGTCGGCGTAGATATTGGCGGCACGGGAATCAAGGCAGGAATCGTTGACCTCGACCGCGGCGAACTGATCAGCGACCGTGTGAAAGTTGCGACACCGGCGGGTGCTGAGCCCAAAGATGTTCTCGCAGCCGTCACCCAAGTGCTTTCGATCCTTGAGGTAGAAGATGCCTCGATTCCGCTCGGGGTGGCTTTCCCCGCGATTGTGAAGCACGGTCGTACCTTGTCAGCCGCAAACGTGTCTGACAAGTGGATCGGGTTTGAAGCAGAGAAGTTCTTCGAGAAAGGACTCGGCAGAGATATCCATTTCGCCAATGACGCTGATGTCGCGGGCGTTGCTGAGCTTCGATACGGCGCAGCGAAAGACCAAGAGGGCTTAACAATCCTGACAACGCTGGGCACCGGTATCGGCTCGGCGCTCTTGTATGACGGCGTTTTGGTGCCTAACTCAGAGTTGGGGCATGTGCACCGGCCGGGCCACAAGAGCGACGCGGAAGCGTACGCTGCGTACTCCGCCATGGAGCGCGAAGAACTCTCATGGAAACAGTGGGCGAAGCGGCTGCAGTGGTACTACGGTCACATCGAGTTTCTCTTCAGCCCTGACCTGCTCGTGGTCGGCGGCGGCGTGTCCAAGCATTCAAAGCATTTCTTGCCGTTGCTCGACCTAAAGACGCCGATTGTCCCGGCGGTGCACCGCAATAACGCCGGTATCATCGGCGCGGCGGCGCTCTCGCTCGGCTGACATCAGGGGCGCAGCGGCGTCACCGCTTCCGCGATGAAGCTGCGGTAGTGAACGAATGGGCCGGCCTGTACGCCGGGTTCTGTTCGGGGGCTAGCGCCCCTCTGATGACCATCTATCTCGGCGACACGTTGCCGTGCCGCTCTAGCGGCCTACCCGGGGACTCGGCGAGCCGCGTCAACATCCCCTGTCTGGCCTTGCTCCGGGCGAGGTTTACCTTGCAGACCGTGTCACCACGATCTCGGTGGTCTCTTACACCACCGTTTCACCCTTACCGGGCACGCCCGGCGGTCTATTTTCTGTGGCACTGTCTCGCGGATTACTCCGGGTGGGTGTTAGCCACCGCCCTGCCCTGTGGAGCCCGGACGTTCCTCGGCGCGAAGCGGTGAACCGCTCACGACGTGATCATCCAGCCGACCCATTCGCAACAGCGATCCTATCTGGGTCGAGAGCGCTCTGAGACTGTCACTCCTTTGCCGCCGAGTCTGCAATGCTCACGTCGAGCGGAAAGTCGACCCGAAACTCGCCAAACAATAGCCGCCCGGCTGCTTCGGCGGCGGCTCGCACTGCTTCTGCGGCAGCGGCCGCTTGCGACTCGTGCGCATGCACGATCACCTCATCGTGCAAGAAAAATGCCAGGTGCGCTTGCCTGCCGAACACGGTGCCAGACGCCGTCGCCCGTTCGGTAGCCGGAGCTGGAGGCAAGCGAGCCAGCCTCGAGCGCAGATCTCCGAGCCACGCCAGGGCCCACTCGGCGGCCGTGCCCTGCACGATGTAGTTTCGCGTAAATCGGCCGCGGTCTCGTGCCAAGCGCCGTGCTCGAGCGACTTCGGCCTCGGATGCGGTTGAGTCGCTTGCTTGCGCTTGCGCGAGTTGCCAATCCACTGATGGCGGTGGGCAGGTGCGACCCAGCCAGGTTCTCACCGTGCCGCCGTTTTCCCCGGTTTGGGCCGCGCTGTCAACGAGAGCCATCGCGCGGGGATAGCTTCGCCGCAAACGCGGGACCAGCCGGCCAGATTCCCCCGACGTGGCGCCGTACATCGCGCCGAGCATAGCGATCTTCGCCTCTGACCGACTCGCAATCGTTCCAGAATTGACAATCCCTGCGTAGAGATCACGGCCAAATGCTGCGTCAGCGAGGTTCGTGTCGGCCGCCATTGCCGCAAGGACGCGGGGTTCGAGTTGTGCCACATCGGCGACAACGAGCTTCCACCCGGGATCGGCATGCACAGCGCTGCGCAGCTGACGGGGAATCTGCAGTGCTCCCCCACCCGAAGACGCCCAACGCCCGGTGACCACTCCACTCGGCACGTACACGGGACGGAAGCGCTCGTCATGCACCCATTCATCGAGCCATGCCCACCCGTTGGCCGATAGCAGGCGGGTCAGCTTCTTGTATTCAAGAAGGGGCGCAATGACAGGATGCTGTTGCTCGGCAAGTTCCCACCGGCTTGTCGATTCCACCAAGACACCCGCGCGATGCAATGCGCGTATTAGCTTGGGCTGGGAATCCAGGCTGACGCTGCTATCGCCGAGAAGCTCGCCGATCTGCTGTCGGAGCTGAAAGATTTGCGTGGGTATGCCAGTAGTTGTGTCGCGTGTGCCAAGGCTGTCGTGCAGAATCTGCTCATGCGCTTCGCGGCTCCAGGGGAGGCCAGCAACATGAAGCTCGCTCGCGACGAGCGCGCCCGCTGATTCAGCCGCCGTGAGTAGCCGCAAACGGTTGGGATCGGTGCTCTGTGTGATGGCGGCTTGTTGGCGTGCGAATTCCGCGACGGTCTCATCGACATCGGCGGGCAGTTCATCCCGCGCGGTGTCGGAATCCCAGTCGAACAGCGCAGGTTGGCGGGGCACAACAGCCTCGTACGGCGGCGCATGCCAGCGAGATGCGGCCCGTAGCGCCGCCGCATCCACTACGAGATCTGAAGCCGCTAGAACGAGGTGTGAGAGCCGAAGATCGTGGCACCGCGAAACTTGAAGGCCCGCTCGGAGCAGTCGCGGGTACCACCGTGGCGTGTCATTCCACACCCAGCGTGGGGCGGAGGTTGACTCGCGCTCGATCGCCCAGCCGGGAAAGTCTGCTGCGCTCAATTCGACGCGTTCTAGGGTGACGCCTGCGGCATCGAGTACGACAGCGTGTACACGCTCGCCGGATGTGCCGAGCGCTACCCAGCCGTGGCGGGCGCCGTCAGAGACCGGAGTCCTCACCGCGCACCAGAATGCACCCGCATTCGGGGCAATGTACGACGGCGTCTGGCGCGGCCGCGCGAACCTTTTGTAGGTCAGTGCCAGACAAAACCATGTTGCACGCGCTGCACGTGCGTCGAACGAGTTCGCCTGCTCCGTTGTCGCGCTGCGAGATGCTGTCATACAGCGCGAGCAAGTCGCCAGCTACGTTTTTCGCAACAGCGATGCGGTCTCTTGTCGCGGCCTCAACCTCGGCGG
Organism: Microbacterium sp. NPDC076911; assembly: GCF_040687125.1. Classification (NCBI taxonomy): domain Bacteria; kingdom Bacillati; phylum Actinomycetota; class Actinomycetes; order Micrococcales; family Microbacteriaceae; genus Microbacterium; species Microbacterium sp. NPDC076911. The sequence goes on from NZ_JBFBMP010000006.1 coordinate 315,685, forward strand.
TGGCTTCTGCCACATGCCGCTTTGCCCCAGCGCTCAGCTCGGCGCCTTCAGCATTGGTGGTTGAGATGAGCGACTCTTGTTCGGCGACGGCAGCGTCGGCGGCCTCGAGCCGTTCCATTACGGCGATCTCGCCGTCTTCGAGCTCACTCTTGCGACGTGCGAGCGACTCAAGCTCATGTTCGAGCCCGGCGATCTCCTTCGTGTTGCTCGACACCGCGAGACGCTCGGTGTCGCGTACACGGCGAGCGTCGACTACTTCGACGTCGGATTCGATTCGCGACAACTCGGTGCGCAAGTCATCGCGAACACCGAGTCGTAGCGCCAGTTCTTGGGAGAGCACTTGGCGCTGTGCGAGCAGCTCCTTGATTCGCGCAGCCTGTGGAGCATTCGCTCGCGCGTGCTCGGCGCGACGGATTCGAGCATCGAGGTCGGAAACCTCAAGAAGGAGGCGCTGGTCTGCGGGGCTGGCATTCACGGATCAAACCTAACCGACGCGGGGGCCTACGCGTGAAAGGCAGGCGCTCGCGTTGCTCCGCCGCGCACAATTTCACAACTTCCTGCCAGCGTGCGTGAAATGCCGACTCGCACTTGGAGTGGGCCCTGCCGGGATCGAACCGACGACATCCACGGTGTAAACGTGGCGCTCTACCAGCTGAGCTAAAGGCCCTTCGCGACAAGTCTACGAGACTTCAGCCCGATTCCGCGAAACGAAGACATGTGTCTCCTTCGGTACCGGCCCGACACGCTCAAACTCGCTAGGCTTAGGATTGGCGTTTTGTGTAAGTCGAACAATGCCCAACCCGCTTTGATAGTGATTCCCTGGCACGATCTGCCAGACGACGAAAGGTCTTCTGTGACTGTCAACGATCAGGATCCGTATTCGCAGGCTCCCCTCGACAGCGATCCCGATGAAACTGCCGAGTGGCAGGAATCCCTTCAGCAGCTCGTGCAAGCCCGTGGCCACGGCCGTGGGCGCGAGATCATGCTGAGCCTGCTCCACACGTCACACGAGCTTCAGCTCAACGTGCCGCAGGTGCCGACCACTGACTACATCAACACGATTGCTCCCGACAACGAGCCCGATTTCCCAGGCGACGAAGAAATCGAGCGCCGCTATCGCCGCTGGGTTCGGTGGAACGCAGCTCTCACCGTGCACCGCGCGCAGCGCCCTGGTATCGGCGTGGGCGGGCACATCTCGACCTATGCGTCGTCAGCATCGCTGTATGAAGTCGGCTACAACCATTTCTTCCGCGGACTTGATGATCCAGAAGGTGGAGACCAGGTATTCATCCAGGGGCACGCGTCCCCCGGCACCTACGCGCGTTCGTTCCTTGAAGGACGACTCACCGAGAACCAGCTTGATGGGTTCCGTCAAGAGAAGTCGAAGGCTCCCGACGGGCTGCCGTCGTATCCACACCCGCGGCTCATGCCCGAATACTGGCAGTTCCCGACCGTTTCGATGGGGCTTGGCCCGATCAACGCCATCTACCAGGCGATGACGAATAAGTACCTCACCAACCGTGGCATCAAAGATGTCTCCGACTCGCACGTGTGGGCATTCCTCGGCGATGGCGAGATGGATGAAGTGGAAAGCCGTGGCCAGCTTCAGGTCGCTGCCAATGAGGGCCTCGACAACCTGACCTTCATCGTGAACTGCAACCTGCAGCGCCTTGACGGACCAGTTCGTGGAAACGGCAAGATCATCCAGGAGCTTGAGAGTTTCTTCCGAGGTGCGGGCTGGAACGTGATCAAGGTCGTCTGGGGTCGCGGCTGGGATCAGCTGCTTGCGAAAGACGACGACGGTGCATTGGTGCGTTTGATGAACAGCACCCCCGACGGAGACTTCCAGACCTTCCGCGCTGAAGACGGAGCCTACATCCGGGAGAATTTCTTCGGCCGCGACGAACGTACTGCGGCTCTAGTCAACGACTGGAGCGACGACCAGATCTGGGGCGACCTACGCCGTGGTGGTCTCGACTACCAGAAGGTGTACGCGGCATACAAGAACGCCCGCGAGCACAAGGGGCAGCCGACTGTCATTCTCGCGAAGACGATCAAGGGCTACGGTCTCGGCCACCACTTCGAGGGGCGCAACGCGACGCACCAGATGAAGAAGATGAGCCTGCAAGACCTCAAACACTTCCGCGACTCAATGCGAATTCCGGTCTCAGACGCGCAGCTCGAAGAAAACCCATACGAGCCTCCGTACTACAACCCTGGACCGCAAGACGAGACGATCCAGTACATGCAGGAGCGCCGCCGTGCTTTGGGCGGTTTCCTGCCCGAGCGTCGCACGCATCACGTCGGTCTGCAATTGCCCGGTGATGCGACATACGCTTTGCCCAAGAAGGGCTCCGGCACGCAGGAGATTGCCACGACGATGGCATTCGTTCGACTGCTGAAAGATCTGTTGCGAGCGAAGGACTTCGGGCACCGAATCGTGCCGATTATTCCCGACGAAGCACGCACCTTCGGCATTGACGCGTACTTCCCGACGGCGAAGATCTACAACCCGAACGGTCAGAACTACACGTCGGTCGACCGCGAGTTGTTGCTTGCTTATAAGGAGAGCCCGCAGGGTCAGATCCTTCACGTCGGCATCAACGAGGCTGGAGCAGTGGCGGCGTTCACAGCCACGGGAACGTCATATTCAACTCACGGCGAGCCCCTCATCCCCGTTTACGTCTTCTACTCGATGTTCGGATTCCAGCGCACCGGCGACGCACAATGGGCCGCCGGAGACCAGATGGCGCGCGGATTCATCATCGGCGCTACGGCGGGACGTACAACCCTCACGGGTGAGGGCCTGCAACACGCGGACGGTCACTCGCACTTGCTCGCATCGACCAACCCTGCAACCGTGTCGTACGACCCCGCTTACGGCTACGAGATCGCGCACATCGTGCGCGCTGGCATCGAGCGCATGTACGGCGGGGAGCACTCCGACCCCAACGTCATGTATTACATCACCGTCTACAACGAGCCGCTGGTGCAGCCCGCTGAGCCCGAAGACGTCGACGTCGATGGAATCCTGCGCGGTATTCACCGCATCTCGGTTGGCGAAGGAGAAGGGCCGCGCGCTCAGCTGCTCACTTCGGGCGTGGGCGTGCTCTGGGCGAAGGAAGCTCAGCAGTTGTTGCGCGACGATTGGGGCGTGATCGCTGACATCTGGTCAGTGACCTCATGGACCGAGTTGCGTCGCGACGGCCTCGCTGCCGATGAGCACAACTTCTTGCACCCCGAAGAAGAGCCACAGACCGCTTACATCACGAAGAAGCTCGCTGGCGCGGAAGGCCCTGTCATCGCCGTGAGTGATTTCATGCACGCTGTGCAAGACCAGATCCGCCCCTGGGTGCAGCACCAGTTCGCGACCTTGGGCGCAGATGGCTTCGGCTTCTCTGACACCCGTGCGGCTGCTCGCCGATTCTTCAAGATCGATGGGCCTTCGATGGTGGTTCGCACCCTTCAGGCGCTTGCCGCCGAGGGCAAGGTTGATCGCTCACTGTCCGCTCAGGCCATTGAGAAGTACAAGCTGCACGACGTAACCGCTGGCACGAGCGGCAACGCGGGCGGCGAGAGCTGATCGCATAGATGCCCGCCTCGATCGACCCACAGGCCAAGGCCGAGACTCTTGCCTGGCTCAGGCGAATCTCGGGCGAGATTGCCACAACGACGATCAAACGGCTCGACGATACCCTTCCGTGGTACGCCGAGATGCCGCCCGCGCGGCGATCGTCGGTGGGGTTGGTTGCACAGGCGGGCATCGCAGCGTTCATTCAGTGGTACGACGACCCCGGGGGCACACCCTGGATCGCCGCGGATATCTTTGCCGCAGCACCTCGCGAACTGCTTCGCAGCGTCAGCTTGCAGCAGACGTTGCAGCTCATTCGCGTGACGGTCGAAGTAACCGAAGAGCGCGTCCGTGGTCGCGGCGACGATCTGCGCGAAGCGATTCTGCTCTACTCGCGTGAGGTAGCGTTCGCGTCTGCCGATGTGTATGCCCGAGCAGCCGAAGCACGCGGACTTTGGGACGCTCGGCTTGAAGCGCTCGTCGTCGATTCGATTCTCACCGGCGAATCTGACGAAGAACTGCCCAGCCGAATCGCGGCGCTTGGCTGGCACGGACACGGCGAGGTCGCGGTGCTGGTGGGCACGACTCCTTCGCAGTTCGACATCGACCAGCTGCGGCGTACTGCTCGCAAGCTGGGCGTTGATGTGCTGATCGGCGTGCAGGGATCTCGCCTCGTCCTTGTCGTCGGGCGTTCTGTCGCACCGAACTCCTCTGAAGACCCCGAAGGTGAGTTGGCCTTCGTCGAGATCGCGAAGCGACTTGAGCCCGGCTTCGGTGCTGGTCATTTGGTGCTGGGACCGACGGTCCCCGCCCTCGTTGATGCCGGTCAAAGCGCGCGAGGCGCGCTTGCAGGTTTCGCAGTGGCACGTGCATGGCGACACGCGCCTCGGCCGGTAGAAGCAGACGACTTGCTCCCTGAACGCGCGCTCGCAGGTGATCCACTTGCAAAGCAGACGCTTGTTGAGCGCATCTATCGTCCGCTGCAGTCGCACAGCGCCGATCTGGTCACCACGCTGTGGAGCTACCTCGACAACGGCCGCTCACTGGAAGCAACGGCGCGCGAGCTCTTCGTGCATCCAAACACTGTGCGCTACCGTCTCAAACGAGTCTCGGATGTCATCGGTTGGGATGCCACCGGCCCGAGAGAGGCGCTGATCTTGCAGACTGCGCTGATCTTGGGCTCGGTGGGTTCAGAAGCGAACCGTCGGCGGATGCCGACACGCCGCCCGTCACATTAACTGTATGTCTCACACAAAGGTTCTTTGGATTCTTGTGAGAGCATCGCCAGAGCGAGCCTGACTGTGCCTGACAGGATGGATAGGTGAAGATCGCCGTATTCCCAGGACAAGGCTCGCAGTCTCCCGGTTTTCTCGCGCCATGGCTCGAGATTGATTCCGCTCGCGAGCAACTATCCCGTTACTCCGATTACGCCGAGATCGATCTCGTCGCAGCCGGGACTGAATGGGATGCAGACCGAATCCGTGACACGCAGGTCGCGCAGCCGCTTATTGTCGCAGCAAGCCTGTTGTCGTGGAATCTGTTGGCTGATCACGCTGCGATCGGAGCTGTCGCCGGCCACTCGGTCGGCGAGTTCGCCGCCGCGGTCGCGGCCGGAATACTGACCGACGAAGACGCGCTGCGCCTCGTAGGAATACGCGGACGAGCTATGGCCGAAGCCGCGTCACAGAGCGCCACCGGTATGAGCGCGGTCATCGGTGGAGACGAAGCCACAATTGTCGCCCGACTTGAAGAGCTTGATCTCACGCCGGCTAACTACAACGGCGGCGGCCAACTCGTCGTCGCGGGCTCCGTAGATGCGCTCGCCAGTCTCGCCGCCAGCCCTATTGCCGGAACGCGTGTCATCTCGCTCCCAGTCGCTGGAGCGTTCCACACCCGGTATATGCTCCCGGCTGTCGAGTCACTGCGCGCTGCTGCGGCCGCAACGGCGGTGTCAGAGCCCACGGTGACCATTCACACGAACAAAGACGGCTCGATCGTCAGCAGCGGAAGAGAGTTCATCGACCTGTTGGTGGCGCAAGTTGCCTCTCCGGTTCGGTGGGATCTCTGCATGTCGGCATTTGCGCAGGCCGAGGTTTCGGGCATTGTGGAACTATCGCCCGCAGGAGCTCTCACGGGCTTAGCGAAGCGTGCACTACGCGGTGTTCCCACCGTGGCCCTCAAGACCCCCGATGACCTTGAAGCGGCTGCGACGTTGCTCGGCGCCGTCAGCGAATAACAGGAAGCCGTTCCCATGAACCCCACCCTGACCCAATCCACCGGTCCTGCCCATACCCGGATCTACTCGTACGGCGCCGCTCGCGGCGAGATCGCAGTCGGGAACGACGAACTTGTCGGACCAATCGACTCAAGCGACGAATGGATCCGCCAGCGCACCGGCATCATCACACGCGTGCGCGCTACCGCCGATGTTGACGCCATCGACTTGGCAACCGACGCGGGTCGTGAAGCAATTTCACGATCCGGCGTGCCAGCGGACCAGATCGATGTCGTGATTGTGGCGACGATCAGCAACCCGAAACAGACGCCCTCGGTCTCGGCGATTGTGGCTGAAAGGGTGGGTGCGAACCCCGCAGCCGCCTACGACGTAAACGCCGCTTGCGCCGGATTTGCATATGCGGTCGCTCAAGCGGATGCGCTCATTCGTGCGGGAGCAGGACACTACGCGCTTGTGATCGGCACTGAGAAGCTCAGCGACGTGGTTGACCCCACCGATCGAAGCATCTCGTTCTTGTTGGGAGACGGGGCGGGTGCAGCCGTTGTTGGCCCAAGCGATTCTCCCGGCATCGGACCCACGGTGTGGGGTTCAGACGGATCGAAGGCAGACGCCGTCGGAATGAATCACACGCTGACAGAGTTCCGAGATGGCGTTTCGCCCTGGCCAACGCTTCGACAGGAAGGCCCGACTGTTTTCCGTTGGGCGGTTTGGGAAATGGTTAAGGTAGCGCGCGAGGCACTTGAAGTGGCGGGCGTACAAGCTGCCGACCTCGCAGCGTTTGTGCCGCACCAAGCCAATATGCGCATCATCGATGAGTTCGCGAAGCAACTCAAGTTGCCAGAAAGCGTCGTGATCGGGCGCGACATCGAAACCACTGGCAACACTTCTGCGGCATCGATCCCGCTCGCAACCCACCGGTTGCTCGAAGAGCATCCGGAGCTCAGTGGCGGCCTGGCTTTGCAGATCGGTTTTGGCGCGGGACTCGTTTTTGGCGCACAGGTCGTTGTGCTGCCGTGAGTTGAAGGCGTACGACTCTAGACTGATTCCCGGCCCGTCCGGGCAACCGACCCCAAAGAAAAACAGGAGAGATCATGGCATTCAGCACAGAAGAAGTTCTCGCAGGGCTCGCCGAGCTCGTTACGGACGAGACGGGAATCTCGGCTGACGAAGTTGCGCTCGAGAAGTCGTTCACCGAAGACCTCGACATTGATTCAATCTCGATGATGACGATCGTTGTCAACGCAGAAGAGAAGTTCGGCGTCACGATCCCCGACGATGAGGTCAAGAACCTCAAGACCGTGGGCGACGCTGTCACCTTCATTACGTCGAACCAGGCGTAGCGCCATCCCGGTGGGGGCAAACGCCCCCACCGGCACACAATCACGGAGAATCTTCATCTCATGACCATGTCTCGCATCGTTGTTACCGGCATCGGAGCTTCAACGCCGATCGGTGGTACAGCTAATGACAGTTGGGCCGCGCTGCTTGATGGCGTTTCCGGTGTCAGCAGCCTCGACTTCGACTGGGTAGCCCAGAATGATCTTCCTGTCACATTCGCGGCGCAGGCGGCGGTTCGTCCTGACAGCGTGCTTGAGCGTCCCGAGGCTAAACGGCTCGATCCGTCTGCGCAGTTCGCTCTGGTGGCCGCTCGTGAAGCATGGGCCGATGCCGGCAGCCCCGAAGTAGAGCCTGAACGCCTAGGTGTCGACTTCGCGACCGGCATTGGTGGACTCTGGACTCTGCTCGACGCGTGGGACACGCTTCGCGAGAAGGGGCCGCGCCGCGTCATGCCAATGACGGTCCCGATGCTGATGCCGAATGCAGCGGCTGCAGCTGTGTCGATGCACCTGAACGCCCGGGCGTATGCGCGCACGGTAGCTTCGGCGTGTGCCTCCAGCACGGAGTCGATTGTCAACGCCGTCGAGCATCTACGCCTCGGACTTGCCGATGTCGTCATCGCCGGTGGGGCTGAATCAGCCATTCACCCGCTGACGATGGCTGCGTTCTCGTCGATGCAGGCGCTGTCGAAGCGAAATGACGACCCTGCGACTGCGTCGCGACCATACAGCATCGATCGCGATGGATTCGTGATGGGTGAAGGTGCTGCTGCGCTCGTGCTTGAACGTGAAGATGACGCTCGCGCTCGCGGCGCCAAGATTTACGCTGCGGTAGTAGGCGGTGGGATCACCGCTGATTCGTACCACATCACGGCTCCCGAGCCTGAGGGCTTGGGTGCATCTCGCGCCGTGCGCCTCGCGCTCGAAGAATGTGGCGCTTCGCCCGATGACGTCACGCACATCAACGCGCACGCCACCTCAACGCCGACCGGAGACATCGCCGAATATCGCGCGTTGCGCAGCGTTTTTGGCGAGCGTGTGCACGACATTCCGGTCTCTGCGACAAAAGCATCCACCGGACACCTCTTGGGTGGCACGGGAGCATTGGAAGCGGTGTTCGCCATACTTGCTATCCGCGACAGGATTGCTCCCCCGACCATCAACATCTCGACTCAAGACCCAGAGATTCCCTTGAAGGTGTCAGGCACGGTCGCTTCCCTCCCTTCAGGTGACCAGCTTGTGATTAGCAACTCGTTTGGATTCGGCGGCCACAACGCTGTAGCAGCGTTCGCTTCGGTGTGAGAACCCCTCTCTGACAGACGAACGCCCTGTGCTCCTTGCGAGGAGTACAGGGCGTTCGTCGAGTCAGGCAACGATTCGTGTTTCCGCATCCCAGGACCTATGTCTTCCGAGTGGCGGTAATTGCGCCTCATCGCCTGAGGCTAGGTGAAGTCAACCAACTTTGTGAAGCCAGACCACGGACGCTTCGTCGCTGGCGTGACGGAATGGTTCGAGTTCCTCGTCCCACGCGGCACCGAGCGCGACATCAAGTTCGCGCTGGAGTTCAAAAGCATCGCCTGCCGCGAGTTCAATTGCATAGCGGATGCGATCCTCGCCGATGACGACGTTGCCCGCCGCGTCAGTCTGTGAATAGTGGATGCCGAGACCTGGCGTATGCAGCCATCTCCCGCCATCGCTTCGTGGCGTGGGGTCTTCGGTCACTTCGAAACGCAAATGCTCCCACCCGCGGATGGCGGTGGCTAGGGCTGCACCCGTTCCGGCGGCGCCCTCCCAGTAGAACTCGGCACGACGACTTCCCGCTAAGACAGGCTGTTCAGCCCAGTCGAAGTTCACCGCGCGTCCGAGGGCGCGACCAACAGCCCACTCTAGGTGTGGGCAAAGTGCTCTGGGTGCAGAGTGAACAAAGATCACTCCACGCGCCTGTGGTGTCGCCATCATCATCTCTCCGTTTCATCAGGTGCGTCTTCCCCTACGACCTGCCGGATTGGTGCGGCGACTGCTCTTAAGTTATGCCGCCATTATCGCTCAGCAACGCCACAAATAACAACAGTGTCATTCGGAAACGCCGAGAACGTGGCAAAAACAAAGTGCGGGACCCTGACATCCGGGCCCCGCACTGCTTTAGAAAGTGAGAATCAGGCTTCGCTCATCGCCTGAACCTCCACCTGGCCCTTGGCTGCGTAGTACGCGGCGCGCGCCGCATCCCGCCTTGCCTGTTCGACCTGACCAGCCTCGAAAACCTCCGGAGAAATCTCCACCTGGTCGGTGTGCGCCTTGCCGTTGTACTTCGCGATGTAGGCGTCGAGCTCGGGGCCTGAAGTCCACGAAGTGATCAGGCAGTAGCGCGGCTCGTCGCCGTTGTGTGTCGCGGCGTGCCAGAGACGCTGCGTGTCGACAATCAACTGTGCGCCAGCGGGCAAAGCGATCCGGTATTCCACGCTGGGATCAGTGCGGTTCTCGCGAAGCACGAAGTAGCTATCTTTGTCGTCGGTCAGGTTGAAGAACCCCCGCACGACCCAGCCGGTGCCATCAGGGTTCAAGCGATTATTGTCGTCTTGGTGCAGGTTGTACAGGCACTCGCCGTACGGCGTTGGCTGCAGCTCGATGATGCGGCAGCGCCCCACATTCGCTCCGGGCTCCTGCGCGCGGCGGGCCAGGTTCGGGGCCTTTTCAACCTGTGAATCGATCCAGACACCGTCTTTGTCGGTACGGGGCGGCTTGTGGTTCCAAAATCCATTGCATTCGATGGCGCCGAATGCACTCGCGAGTGGAGCGAAGCGCGTGTCGCCTGACGACTTCCAGTCGTTATATTCGACGTCGAGCCATTCCTGTGGATCGAGTTCCTGATTGTAGGAATCGAGCACTACAAAGCCGGTCTCTTCGAGAGCGGCAGACTTGATATAACCCATGAGTGAATCATGCCTTTCGTAGCGGGCCAGCACGTTTTTACAGGCCCTACTTAGGCAAGCCTACCTCTCGTGCATTAGCGGTTGCAGGGCAAGACACACCGTAGACTCAATCGACGGATGGGGTCTCCCTGCTGGGGATTCAGCAGCGCCAGGAGGGACGAAGACACACGATGCTCAACGCGACAAATATTGATGCCACCGCGACCAACACGATTACTTGGCTCGCGACAGGACAATGGAGCATCGTCGTTCCGGTGTATCAGCGGCAGTACCGCTGGGATATCGGTAGCTGTGAGCGGCTTCTCACTGACGTGCGTGCCGCCGCAGATTCTGATGCGAGACACATGCACTTCATCGGCTCCATACTCTCTAGCCTCAGCGGCGAGGCGACAGCAAACGCTGGTGCGGAACTGGTCTTGATCGACGGACAGCAGCGACTCACCACCCTTATGTTGTTGATCGCGGCGCTTCATCACACCGTGCGCGCGACGGATCCTGAACTGGCTGACGAACTGTTGCGGGTGTTGGTCATGTCCACCGACGCCAGCCGAACGAAGCTGCGCCCTCACAGCGCATGGGCCGAAGTTTTCGAGGACGTCGTGCTTAACCGGATGCCCGCGCAAGGCGCCCACCGTGAGTCGCGTTTCGATGACAATTATGCGTTCTTTCGCAGCCAGATAAGCGTTGAGGAGGCGCCTCGTATCTGGCGGGGGCTGCAGAAGCTTGAGCATGTCGCCATCACGCTGGGCGCCGGAGCTAACGCTCAGCAGATATTCGAGAGCCTCAACTCAACGGGCGAGCCGTTGCGCGACCACGAATTGATCCACAACTACATACTGATGGGCCTGTCTCACACGGAGCAGCGCGAAATCGAGAATGAGTACTGGATCCCGATTGAACTCAACACCGGAGATTCGATCGCCGCGTTTTGGCGACAATACTTGGTGATGGTTACAGGGCGCGAGGTCGCAGTATCGGGTGGGCGCGGCGTCTATGACACGTTTCGCCAAGTTTTTCCGCGCATCGAAGCTGCCCAATTGCGCGCATTCGCGCACGATTGGCGATCCTTCTCTGAGGTGTATCGAACACTGATGAATCCTGCGGAGGCGCCAGATTCAGAGCTTGCTCGGCAACTCCACTTTGCCAAGACTTTTGGCTCAAGCCTGTACCCGTTGATCATGCGTGACTACTCGGACTTGCTCGATGGTGCGCTTGCGCGTGAGGACTTCATTTCGCGGATTGAGAATGTGCAATCGTTGGCTCTGCGACGAGCGGTCGTTGGGCTGAGCAACGATCGAATCGTGGCTCGGCTCTGTCGCGCGAGAGAGAGCGGCGCGCGGGCGCTCGAGCGGGCGTTCGAACGCGTCACACCGTCGGATGCACGGGTGCGCGTTGCACTGAAGTACTCACCTCTCCCCTACCCCACCTACGTGCTTGCCCGGCTCGCTGATCTCAACACCACCAGTGGCCTGGGCATCGAACACATCGTTCCCGCTGCTCCAGCCGATTCATGGAGCGGGGACGGAGTTCGTACGTGGGCTCAACTCTCCGACGATGAGCAGAACAGCCATCGAGCTCTCGCCGATACCATCGGCAACCTCACCCTTCTCGAGGACGAACTTGCGCTCAGCGCGCTCGACAAGTCGTACACGGCAAAACGTCGGTTTTATGCGCGCAGCGCCGTGACTTTGACGGCTGCACTTGACGCTGTTCCTGCCTGGAACACGGCAGCGATCGCCGCCCGCTCCACGACGCTCATTGAGCGTTTCGTTGAAGTCTGGCGGCGTCCTGGTGAGCTGGCGATTGACGACGACGGTCTCACTCCGATCCTCGACGCCGTACGTCGGCGCGGCTGGCCTGCTGGGTGGGAAAGAGAGTTTGCCTATGTGGAGTATCGGGGCGAGCACTGGGAAGTGCCAGACATCAAGTACCTCTTCAACCGCGTGTTCAAGCGCCTTTGGGCCGATTCTCGTGACGCTGTGATCTCATACAACGCTCGACGCGGCGGTCCCGTCTATGAAGCCCGGTCATGGAACGGGCAGTGGGACAAACTCGACGACAGCCACCACCTCTATATGGGGTGGGATTCGAGCTATATGTTGACGGCCGTACAAGGGGTGTTAGAAGAAGCTGGCATTGCTCCGGAGGTCTTCATCAAATACTCCTATATCGGCAACGCGATGCGATAGCGGAAACATTGAAGGAGCCGTCCACAGGACGGCTCCTTCATCGGTAGGGCGGGTGGGACTTGAACCCACGATCGTCGGGTTATGAGCGTGTCCTATTCAGCATCCCGGTGAGGGAGCCGATTTCCCCTCGTGTACGAACCCGAATTGCGCTTCCACCCGCCCCCCTGTACACCGCTGTTTTGGACCTGTTTTCCGCATCTCCCGGCTGAGGAACGACCCGAGGCTTTGGCCGCACGATCGAGTCAGGCGATGACGCACCGATTGCCGTCTTCGTGCCCAACAGCGTGGGAAGTAAGTTCGGCGCCGACGCCGGCGGCATGGGCGTCAGTGCGGCGTTTGAACGTCTCGCCGAGCGCGCCGGCGTGCGGCTTATCGTGCCCGTAGGTGTCGAGGCGATGCGTTGCGGAACGCCGTGGAGCTCAAAAGGGTCGCGCACCTTGTGAACAGTGCGGGCATCGCCATCGAAATGCAAGATGCTGTCACGTTCGTCGACCGCGTCTTGGTGCCGCGCTCGGGTCCGGTGACTCCCCAGGTCGCGACGCTCACGTTGTATCCCTCCTGCTAATCGAATCGACTCGGCTTAGACCCTGCATTTCAACGCGTGGCAGAAGTCGTCTCTGAGCAGGTATCGGTACCCGATTCGTGCGTAGCAACCGCTTTGGCGCCGACCCCAAGAACACAAACTATGCGGGCGGCAACAAGTCGGCCAAGGGCATCGCCCGATCCCGTGACGGGTGAACCGGTCGAGCTGATGTGGGTCCAGGTGGCGATCTCGGCACGCTGCAAGAAAAGGCCTCGCTATGCTGCGCATGGAGCGCCTACGCGCGCTCGTCAACGTTTATCCCGGCATCGACCGAGAAGACGAAATGGTTGCGGCCTTTGACTACTGCCTGCACGGAAAGGGCGGCGCCGCGCCTTCGATTGACACCGCCATGCATGCGCTCGTCGATGCCGCTCACGTCGACCACCTGCACCCCGATGCCGGCATCGCCATTGCCACATCGGCCGATGGCCCGCGCGCTGACCTCGAATATCTTCGGCGACAAAGTGGTGTGGGTGCCCTGGCGTCGACCCGGCTTTCAACTCGGACTCGACATCGCCGAGATCAAGGCCAAAAACCCGGACGCTATCGGCTGCATTCTGGGCGGTCATGGCATTACCGCGTGGGGCAATACCTCAGATGCCGCAGAGAAAAACTCGCTCTAGATTATCGACACCGCCACGGCCTACATCGCCGAAAATGGCGCCGCCCAGCCCTTTGGCGCCAGCATTGCCGGTTTCGACGCGCGCCCCGAGAAGTCGAGCGCCGCGCGCGGGCCGCGGCCCTCGCCCCCACGATCCGTGGCCTTGCCCCGATCATTTCTTGCGCATCAAGGTGAAACCAATGGTGCTCGATCTTCCTAGCTCGGCAACGGAAGAAGAACAGATCGTGCGTTTGCATGAGCTACACCAGCAGTACCGCGCCGATTACCAGGCCTACTACGATGCCCATGCAACCGCCGATTCGCCGGCAATGCGCGGCGCCGAGGCGCTCTCTAGCTACGCCCCGATTTCTGAGACCGAGAAGTTTCGCATCGAGTACTGGGCGCTCGAAGAAGCGAAGCTGCAGCGGACGCCTCAACCCAAGAGCCATCAGGGGCGAGTAGCGTTCGTGACCGGCGCCGCATCGGGCATCGGCAAAGCGATCGCGACACGCCTGGCAGCTGAACGTGCATGCGTGGTTGTCGCCGACCTCGATCTTCAGAAAGCCCAGGCCGTTGCCGCAGAGCTAGGAAATACGGACGTCGCGATTGGTGTCGCCGCCAACGTCGCCGACGCCGACGGCGTTCGAGCGGCAGTTGATGCCACCGTGCTTGCCTTTGGGGGCAGCGATCTGGTGGTCAACAACGCAGGTCTGTCGCTGTCGAAGTCTCTGCTGGAGACAACCGAAAAAGACTGGGACCTGCAGCACGACGTCATGGCGAAGGGCTCGTTCTTGCTCTCGCAAGCGACCAAAGCCTTGATAGCGCAGAAGATGGGCGGCGCCATCATCTACATCTCCTCGAAGAACAGCATCTTTGCGGGCCCCAACAACATTGCGTACTCGGCAACGAAGGCCGATCATGCGCACCAGGTGCGCCTACTGGCGGTTGAACTCGGCGAACATGGTGTGCGCGTCAACGGCATCAACCCCGACGGCATCGTTCGAGGTTCCGGCATCTTCGCCGCGGGCTGGGGCGCGAACCGCACGATCCTCAAGCGCGAGGTCGTGCCCGAGAATGTTGCCGAGCCGTCCGCGTGCTTACCGGCCCGGAACTCACCCGCACGACAGACCTACAAATCCCCGTCGATTCGGGAGTTGCCGCCGCGTTTTTACGCTGACCAACAGCTGTCGCGCACGCGTAATCGAGCCCGGCTTGACCGGCGCGCGCAGCTCAAAGAGTAGCTTCAGCACCCGAACTCGCGAAGAGTGTGGGGGCTGAAGTGCTAGCGGCTTGAGTAGCCGCCATCAATCGGCAATGACACACCCGAGATCATGGCGGCGCCGTCGCTGAGGAGGAACACGACGGGCGCCGCGATGTCTTTCTCAGTCGCCCATCGGTGCAACGGCATGGCCTCAAGGAAGGGGCCCTCAATCTCGGGCCGACCCCAGTACCACGCCGACATGGGCGTCATGACGACGGTGGGGTTCACACTATTGACGCGGATGCCATATTCACCAAGCTCGAGAGCCGATACCCGCGTGATGCTATCGAGTGCCGCCTTGGATGACCCGTACGAAATATGCCCGGAAAGCGCAACCAGGCTTGCCTGGCTCGATACGTTCACGATCGCGCCGCCCAGTCCTCGACGTACCATTTCGCGTGAGGCATATTTCGTGACCAGAAGCGAGCCGCGGGCGTTTACGCTCATGACCTTGTCGAAGACCGAGATGTCTGTCTCCATCGGCGTCGCGATTTCGCCACCATAACCACCGCAATTAACGACACCGTAGAGGTCTTCTCCCTCAATCGCGCCGCGGATGCTCTCTTCGTCTTCGAGGTCGAAATCGAGCGGTTGCGCACCTGTTTCGTTCACAATCTCGGTCAGGCTCTCCGCGGTACGACCCGCGGCCAGAACATCGGCACCCGCCGCTATGAGCTGACGCACGATGGCGCCGCCGATACCTCCTCCCGCGCCCGTCACAAGAATTGTGCGACCGTCGAATTCACTCATGGACATACTCTCGTTTCACCGTTGAAAGAGGCCGAAGGAAGAACGCCGTTGCCTCGTGCTGATGTCATGCTAACCCGATGAATGCGCTTGTGACAACGGTGTCATCACGAATTGATCACTCAGCTTGACACCGGTGACATGGTCGCATTACGTTTCCTAAATGATCCCGCTTACTCAGGGGAGCATCCGCGTCATAGACGCAGCGCTCGACAGTGATGTCGACTCGAAAGAAGGAACTTTCACGTGACCCGTATGGTTGGCGACGAATCCTCGCCCCAGGCAAAGACCGAGAGCACGACGCAACTCGTTGAACGCGCTCGGTTGTGGGTGCAAAGCGGTGAGCGCAGAATCCTGGGCATCGTCGGTACTCCCGGCGCCGGAAAGTCCACGGTGTGCGAAGCACTCAAGACAGCACTCGGCGATAACGTCGTGATTGTGGGGATGGATGGATTTCACCTCGCCAATGCCGAGCTGGTGCGCCTGGGTCGCCGCAACAGAAAAGGTGCTCCCGATACGTTCGATACTGACGGGTACATTTCGCTTCTGGCGCGGTTGCGCTCGCAGACCGAAACGACAATTTATGCACCGCTATTTGAACGCTCGCTCGAAGAGTCAATCGGCTCGGCGGTTTCAATACGCGCTACCACTCCCCTGGTCATCACCGAGGGAAATTACCTGTTGCACGACGCACACGGCTGGGCCGGAGTAGCCGACCAGCTCGACGAATCGTGGTTTCTCGATGTCGACGGCGATGTTCGTCGCGACCGCCTTATCGCGCGACGCACGTCCTACGGCCATAGCCTCGCCGAGGCAACGACGTGGGTGCACGACGTCGACGAAGCAAACGCGGCCATCGCGGAAGGCTCACGCGAGCGCGCAGACCTCATTGTTCATCTCACCTATGAAGGAGATTCCGTATGACACTTACGACAACGACGCCGGTTTTGGAGGCGCGGGGTTTGTCTCGTCAGTTTGGTCATGTGCGGGCTTTGAACGACACGGACTTTGAGTTGTATCCGGGTGAGGTTACGGC